>NZ_JBWXON010000001.1:0-729834 GCF_056678875.1 Pantoea folii
AAAGAATTAGGCATCAAGACCGTTGCGGTTCACTCAACCGCTGACCGCGACCTGAAGCACGTGCTGCTGGCGGACGAAACCGTCTGCATCGGCCCGGCACAGTCGGTCAAAAGTTACCTGAACATCCCTGCACTGATCTCTGCCGCCGAAATCACCGGCGCCGTGGCGATCCACCCGGGCTACGGCTTCCTCTCTGAGAATGCCGATTTCGCCGAGCAGGTTGAGCGCTCTGGTTTTATCTTCATCGGCCCGAAAGCTGACACCATCCGCCTGATGGGCGACAAAGTGTCTGCGATCACCGCCATGAAGAAAACCGGCGTTCCGACCGTGCCAGGTTCTGATGGCTCGCTGACCGAAGACATGGATAAAAACCGTGCCATCGCTAAGCGCATCGGTTATCCGGTGATCATCAAAGCCTCCGGCGGCGGCGGCGGTCGCGGTATGCGCGTGGTGCGCAGTGAAAAGGATCTTGAGCAGTCCATCGGCATGACGAAAGCGGAAGCCAAAGCGGCTTTCAACAACGACATGGTCTACATGGAGAAATTCCTCGAGAACCCGCGTCACATCGAGATTCAGGTGATGGCCGACGGTCAGGGCAACGCCATCTATCTGGCGGAACGTGACTGCTCAATGCAGCGTCGTCACCAGAAAGTGGTTGAAGAAGCGCCAGCGCCGGGCATCACGCCAGAACTGCGTCGCTTTATCGGCGAGCGCTGCGCGAAAGCCTGTATCGATATCGGCTACCGCGGTGCGGGTACTTTTGAGTTCCTGTACGAAAACGGTGAGTTCTACTTCATCGAGATGAACACCCGTATTCAGGTGGAGCATCCGGTGACCGAGATGATCACCGGCGTGGATCTGATCAAAGAGCAGCTGCGTATTGCTGCCGGTCAGCCGCTGTCGATCAAACAGGAAGACGTGGTGGTACGCGGTCATGCGGTGGAATGTCGTATCAACGCCGAAGATCCGAACACCTTCCTGCCGAGCCCGGGCAAGATCACCCGTTTCCACGCGCCAGGCGGTTTTGGCGTGCGCTGGGAATCGCACATCTATGCCGGCTACAGCGTGCCGCCGTACTACGATTCCATGATCGGCAAGCTGATCACCTACGGTGACACCCGTGAAGTGGCCGTCGCGCGCATGAAAAATGCGCTGGCGGAACTGATCATCGACGGCATCAAGACCAACGTCGAGCTGCAGATGAAAATCATGTCCGACGAACATTTCCAGCAGGGTGGCACCAACATCCACTATCTGGAGAAAAAACTCGGCCTGCACGACTAAACCAATCCTCTCGCCGCCATTCTGCCGTTGGCGGCATTTTCTATCCTGACAGTAAAATCTGGAGGTCAGTTTGTCTGAACTTTCCTATGTGACAGGCGACTGTCACTCAGCCTGGTCAACGTATTTGACGCAGGTTGAACGCGTGTTGCCACTGCTGGGCGATCTCAGCCGTTGGGCCGATACGTTGACGCATCCGAAGCGGGCATTAATTGTTGATATCCCTCTGGAAATGGATGATGGCTCAGTGCGTCATTTTGAGGGTTATCGCGTGCAGCACAATTTGTCGCGTGGGCCGGGTAAGGGTGGGGTGCGTTTTCATCCTGATGTGACGTTGCAGGAAGTGATGGCGCTCTCAGCATGGATGACGGTGAAGTGCGCCGCACTGAATTTGCCGTTTGGCGGAGCAAAAGGCGGCGTGCGTGTCGATCCCACCACCTTATCCCATAAAGAGCTGGAGCGTTTAACCCGGCGCTATACCAGCGAGATCGGCAATATGATTGGTCCGCAACAGGATATTCCCGCCCCTGATGTTGGAACCAACGCGCAGGTAATGGCGTGGATGATGGATACCTGGTCGATGAACGTTGGCGCCACTACCACCGGCGTAGTGACCGGCAAACCGGTGCATCTGGGCGGGTCACTGGGGCGCGTCAAAGCCACCGGGCGCGGGGTTTTCGTCACCGGTTGCAGCGCTGCGACTAAGCTGGGCATTGGTGTGCCAGGTAGCCGCGTGGCGGTGCAGGGTTTTGGTAACGTTGGCAGCGTCAGCGCCGAACTGTTCCATGCGATTGGGGCAAAAGTGGTGGCGGTGCAGGATCACAAAGCCACATTGTATTTGTCCAGCGGAGTGGATATCCCGGCGTTACAGACGTGGCAGCAGGCTCACGGTAGTATCGCGGGCTTCCCGGGTGCTGACACCATAGCGGATGAACATTTTTGGACGCAGCCTTACGACATTCTGGTGCCTGCAGCGTTGGAGGGACAGATCACAGCTGAACGCGCTAACCTGCTTCAGTGTCGCCTGATTATTGAGGGCGCAAACGGCCCGACGTTGCCGGAAGCCGATGATATCTTGCAGCAACGCGGCATTGCTGTGGTGCCAGATGTGATTGCGAATGCGGGCGGCGTGACGGTGAGTTACTTTGAATGGGTGCAGGACTTCTCCAGCTTCTTCTGGAGCGAAGAGGAGATCAATCAACGGCTGGACAGCATTATGCAGCACGCGATTGAAACGGTGTGGCATAAAGCGGATGCGCTGAACGTGACGCTGCGTACGGCAGCTTACGCCGTTGCCTGCGAGCGAATTCTGCTGGCAAGGAAGGATCGCGGGTTGTATCCGTAAACACATTAGTTTGAGAGAAGCCTCGCAAATGCGGGGTTTTTTATTGCCTGAAGTTTGTTCCGTACACTTAGGTGTGTATAATATTTTATACACAAATGGAGTGGTGTGAAGCGCACGGAAATGGATGAAAAGGATGAAAAGGATTTAGACTGGCGTGGTACAACTCTGGAGGACATCAAAATGTTCCCCAATGAGGTGAAAAAGGACGTTGGATTTGAACTTCACAAAATTCAAAATGGACATAATCCCACTCACTACAAGGCTGTAAATCGCTGGGGAGCAGGTGTTATTGAGATCAAAATAAAAGGCGATGATGGCGAATATCGCGTCGTTTATGTGGCAAAATTTGTTGAAGCCATTTATGTCATACATGCCTTCCAAAAGAAAACACAACAAACCAGCCCCAAAGATGTGAATATAATTATCGAGCGTTATAAAGCAGTTATCGAAGAACGGAGAAAACTAACATGACCGATAAAATCGATACCCAGTCGCGGCATATCACCAAAGCGGGCAGCAATATTTTTGCTGATCTCGGATTCGAACCGGCTGAAGCGGACTCCCTTCTGACACAATCTCGTGAAGAAATTAACCGAGCCGACGAATTAAAGAAGCAGCTAATGACTGAAATTTCTGAATGGATGACGGCAAGTGGCCATAAGCAGATTGAAGCGGCAAAGATCCTGCACGTTTCCAGACCCCGAGTTTCAGATGTGGTTAATCTAAAAACAGAAAAATTTACCATTGATTCGTTAGTGGGTATGGTTGCGGCGATGGGCAAAAAGGTCCAGTTGGTGATCGAGTAATTCACGCGCTGCAAACTTGACTGCGAGTAGTCGAAAAAGGCCAGCATTGCTGGCCTTTCAATATATTAGAACTGATACACCAGACCCAATGCTACCTGGTCATCATTCGGCAGACCGAGTTTGTTGTTATCGTCGAGCAGGTTGATCTAGTAGGCCACAAAGGTCTACATGTTTTTATTGAAGTAGTAGGTTAATCCTGGCTCAAGGAATTTAAGTAAAGCTTCATTGCCCATGAGCCTTTAAGTAGGCTCATTATCAAGAAAACCGCAGGTGCCCATTAAAGCATCTTGGCATAGGCCTCAAGCTGATCGGCAACCATGCCCCAGCCGCTATGAAAGCCCATTTTTTCATGTTCGGCACGCGCTTCAGCGTTGCGATGCCTGGCAATGGCAACATAGCGGGTCGCATGAGGATTGAGCGGTTCCAGTAGCAATATTGCGGTCATGAAAGGATGCTCAGCAGGTTTCCATCCCTCAGTATAGGTATCGGTAAAAACCAGCTTCCGACCAGGTATCAGCTCCAGAAATACCCCTTCGTTGCGCATTTCATTCCCATCCACCTCAAAAACCGTGTTGAACCGACCACCAGGATGCAGATCGATATCGCAACTGACTAACTTATTAGGCTTAGGCACAAAAAAGTGTTTGAGATGTTCTGGTGTGGTCCAGCAGCGCCAAATCACATCGGCCGGTACTTGCAGGGAACGCTCAAGCTGTAAATCGGTATCGGCATCTAAAATCATCATGTTTTCCTGCTCGCAGAATGTCATTTCAAAAGTGTAGTTGCGAGGCAGAAAACGGGTTAGCTGACTGGGCGGATCCCCTGACAGAACAAGCTAAGCGTGTGCTGTACAATCAGCTCCGTATCAAACTCCGGCTCATTGGCGAAGCGTGTGAAGGGCACGAGTATCATGCTCAGGATGGAGGTCATCAGCAAATCGGGATTCAACGCTGCATTCAATAAACCCTGCTGTTGCCAGCGCACAATTAACGCCCTGACTTTGTCGCGTCCCGCATGTCCATAACGTTCTTTGATGTGTTGACCTAAGCCGTGCGAACCGCTGGTGACTTCTTGCATCCATAATGGGGCGAACCAGTCGTTGTTCAGAACGATATCAGCGATTTCACGGATGAATCCACTGAATGTGGTGACAGGGTCACTTATCTCCCCATCAAAATGTGCTTCCAGCCGCTGGCGTAACGGTAAAAAGCGCTCCTCAACCACCACATCTAACAACGATTCGCGCGACTGAAAGTAATAGTTGAGCATCGCCGGACTCACGCCAGCCTTACGAGCGATTGCATTCAGCGAGGTTTCAGCGATGCCGCTTTCGGCATAAAGTGCCAGCGTGATATCCAATAAATGCTCGCGCTGTTGTGCAGAGATGGCACCGCCACGCGGACGCCCAGGACGGCGAGGTTTGGCAATGGTTGCCTTATCATCAGCAGCGACTTTTTGTGCGGTCATCTTTACGCGCTCACTTGTTTCATGTCAGACTTCGATCAATATTAATTGTGTATTTAATTAATTTCAATTGGTGTCTGTTATGAAACCTGAAACATTAGCGCCGCGATCGGGCAGCGGGGAAGAGAGTCCACCTTCCGTCCGCTTGCTGATGGGCGCACTGATGCTGGTAATGCTGCTCTCTGCACTCGACCAGACCATCGTCTCAACCGCGTTGCCCACTATTGTGGGTGAATTGGGCGGGCTGGATCGCCTGTCATGGATCGTGACGGCCTATATGCTGGCGTCCACCATCGTCGTGCCGCTGTATGGCAAATTTGGTGACCTGTTTGGCCGTAAAACGGTGCTGCAGATCTCCGTTGTCTTGTTCCTGATTGGCTCAGCTTTGTGTGGACTGGCACAAAATATGGAGCAACTGATCTTTACTCGTGCCCTGCAAGGTCTGGGCGGCGGTGGGCTAATGGTGGTTAGCATGGCAGCGGTGGCGGATGTCATCCCGCCTGCCGATCGCGGCAAATACCAAGGGTTGTTTGGCGGGGTATTTGGTTTGGCGACGGTGGTGGGCCCGTTACTCGGTGGCTTTATCGTGCAGCACGCCTCCTGGCGCTGGATTTTCTACATCAACTTGCCGCTAGGCCTCTTCGCCCTAGTGATTATCAACGCAGTATTTAAAGCGGATAACAAACGTAAGCCGCACGAGATCGATTATCCCGGTGCCGTATGTCTCAGTCTGGCGCTGGTGGGGATTACGCTTTTCACCAGCGAAGGTGGCACGCTGCGTGCGTGGAGCGATCCCGTGCTGTGGTGCATTTTGGCATTTGGTTTGGTGGGCGTAATTGGCTTTATTTATGAAGAGCGTCGTGCGTGGGAACCGATTATTCCGCTGGGCTTGTTCCGCAATCGCAGCTTTTCGCTCTCCAGTTTGATGGCCTTTATTGTCGGGATGTCGTTGTTTGGCAGCGTGACTTTCCTGCCGCTCTATTTACAGGTGGTGAAAGGCTCAACCCCGACCGAAGCTGGGTTGCAGTTGCTGCCGCTGATGGGTGGACTGCTGGTGACATCGATTATCAGCGGACGCATTATCAGTCGTACCGGTCGCTATCGTCTGTTCCCGATTGGCGGAACACTGCTGGCAACCGTCGGGATGGCTCTTATGACGACGCTCACCCTGCAATCTGCGCTGTGGCAGATTTATCTCTACGCCTGCGTGCTCGGAATGGGCATGGGGATGGTGATGCAGGTGCTGGTGCTGGCGGTGCAGAACAGTGTGACGCCAGACCGCATTGGCGTCGCCACATCCTCCGTCACGTTGTTCCGTTCGGTGGGCGGTTCAATTGGTGTGGCGTTGTTTGGTGCGATGTTTAGCCACGTCTTGAAATCGGGTTTGACTGAGCTGGTCGAAAAGGGCGATAAATTACCCGCAACGCTGGATCCTAACGCCGTGCACCATTTGCCTTATGATGTGCAGCAAGCTTATTTGCAGGTATTTAGCGAAGCGGTGCATGCGGCTTTTCAAATGGCAGCGGTGGTGATGGCAGTGGCATTTATTCTGTCGTTGTTCCTGCCGGAGTCGCCGTTACGCAGTCAATCCAAACAATAAAATGATGCCGGCTTGCCACCATCGGCAGCCAGATGCTGATGGTGGGATGAAATAGCAGCAGAGTTGGGCGAATTAATAACCTCCAAAGCGAAAATTGGCGAAGGAATATATAATTTTTATCCCAAATACATGATGTTACGTTTGCGTAAACTTAAGTAAAAAAGAAGAGGATTAAAAGAATTCAGCGGCGAGCTATTTATTTTTGCAACTTTTTTGCGGTATAAATCTCTAACCACTGTCTCCCTCAGCGAAAACGTCATCCCATGATCAACTCTGCGGCCAGAAAATTTATCGCCTGTCTGTTTGTTATTACCCTGGCAGGTTGCTCTTCCAAAACTTCTCATCCACCTGCGGAAGAGAGTGTCGATGCTTCAACCGATGGTGGTAAGCAACCCGATTTGATTCCGGTGATCGCGGCATTACACGACCAGATGCACTCATGGGAAGGCACCAAATATCAGTGGGGCGGCACGCAATTAAACGGTGTGGATTGCTCCGGTTTTGTCTGGCGAACCTTAAAAGATCGTTTCAATATTCCAATGGATCGTGTCACAACGCGCGAATTAATTGCCATGGGGCAGCCGGTTGATAAGGCGCACCTGCAACCCGGTGATTTAGTGTTCTTTCGTATCAAACACGAGTTACACGTTGGCTTTTATGACACCGATCATCAATTCCTCCACGCTTCGGTTAGCCAGGGCGTGATGCGCTCCTCACTGAATAATCCGTATTGGAAATCGGTATATCTGGAGGCGCGGCGTCTGCCACGTGAACAGAATTCGCAGATCAGCTTTAATTATAAAAATAAAGTGTGATGCAGAAAGTATCCCCGGCCTGGCGCCGGGGATTTTTTTATCAGAATTGATATGACACGCTAACCGAGAAGTTGCGCGGCTCACCGTAAACATAGTTGTTCATATAGGTGTAGTACTCACGGTCGAATAAGTTATCGACGTTAGCTTGCACCGCAACCTGTTTGGTGACCTGATAACGGGCAAACAGGTTTGCCAGTGGATAGCTTCCCTGATACACGCGCTGGGTGCTGCCATCTGGCGCGCTCACATCTTCAAATACGCGGTTCTGCCAGTTAATACCCCCGCCGATAGTCAGGTCGGGCAGCATTGGAACCTGATAACGGGTGAACAGCTTAAACTGGGTTTGCGGTTGATCAGGGTTATAACGACCATCCGAATCACGCGCTACATAGCGCGTTGCGCCGAAGGTTAATTGCAGGTTATCGGTAAGCGCACCGTTCAGTTCAAACTCGGCGCCTTTGCTGCGTGCGCCCTTAGTGGCGGTGTAGGCCTGCTCGCTGCTGTTATTAACGTAGACGCCATCCTCTGCTGTCCCGACATTTTCTTGCTGAATGCGGAATACCGCAAAGGTTGCGGTCAAACGACCGTCATACCAGGCCGATTTTAACCCCGTTTCGTAGCTTTTTCCGGTAACCGGAGAAAGGTAGTGGCCTGAGCTATTGCGGTAGGTTTGAGGCTGGAAAATCGACGTGTAGCTGGCGTACGCAGACCAGGTATCATTGATGTCATACACCAGACCGGCATACGGCGTGGTGTTGTGCTGGGTCATATCGCCGCTGCTGCCGTTGGTGCTCCATTCGGTGTAGCGAGCACCAATAATCAGTGATAGTGGATCGGCCAATGAAATACGCGCGGCGGTATAAGCAGACTTCTGGCGAATGACATCATTGGCATTCAGATACCAACCTTGCCACTGCGGCTCAGCAAGATTACCGTTCCAGTTGTTGTTAAATGGCCCCATATCAGCGGCGGTAATATCATATTCATCCAGGTCAGTGACGCCATCCTGGCTGTAAGTCTGGTTGTGCTGGCGGCTGTAACTCAGGCCTGCCATCAACTGGTGCTGACGGCCAAGTAACTCAAACGGGCCGCTGGCGTAACCATCAACGGAGGTCAGTTCACGTTTACCACGGTCCAGGCTGCCGTAGCCGGTTACGCCTTCGCCGGTACTCTCGTCAGGGAATGCGCTATACAGGTTAAGCAACTTATCGCTAAAGGTATTTTTGGCATGGGTACCATTCACATGGAAGCTCCAGCCGTTATCGAAGTTATGCACCAGATCGGCGTAAACCTTCTGTATTTCGGTGTGATAGTAAGTCCAATCGGCGGCGGAGTTCAGGCTGCGGTTGTAGTGCGTAAGAGAACCGTTGCTATAGAAATCTGGTAAGCCACCCCAGGTAGGATCGCGCGTATCGGCCTTTTCGTAGTCATAACCTAATGAAAGGGTAGTATTAGCGGTGATATCCGCATCGACCACGCCATAAAGGAACTTCTTATTTTTATGATAGCGATCGAGCCAACTGTCCTGATCCTGATAACCCGTTACCACGCGCCCGCGGAGCGAACCTTCACTGTTCAACGGCCCGGCGATATCAGCGACATAGCGTTGTTTATTCCAACTGCCATAGCTGGCGCTGACCGAGCCAGTAAAATCTTTACTGTCGGCGTGTTTACGCACCATATTGACCGAAGCGGAGGGGCTGCCAGCCCCAGTCATCAGGCCTGTCGCGCCGCGTACCACTTCAATACGATCATAAATGGCGGTATCAGATGCCGCGTCACCGTAGTTCCAGTTATCACCCGTAGAAGTGGGGATACCATCAAAGGTGAAGTTAGTGATTTTGAAGCCGCGGGAATAGTATTCAGAACGTTCAGAATCCACCAAATTGCTGGTGATACCAGTGGTGTTATTCAACACGTCGGTGACAGTTTGTAGCTGCTGATCCTGCATACGCTGCTGCGTCACCACGCTCACTGATTGCGGCACATCGCGCGGGGTGAGTAGCAGCTTGGTGCCCGCTCGCGTGGTTTTCACCGCATAGTCCTGCTTGTCAGTGTCATCACTACTGTCACTGGTGGTGGCATTGACCACCAGATCCTGCTGAGTCGTATCGGCAGCCTGCGCCAATGTGGGGTTGAGAAGGGCGTGTACTGCCATAGCCAACAATGAAACGCTGAACGTTTTGCGGATACCTGATTCCCTGCCGATCAAAGACATAATCGTTTCCGTGGTAAATGATGGTTATAAGAAGCCATTACGCTTCGGTTGTTATGCTGGTGGTTGCGTCGTGCTACCCAAAAGGGCAGAACAAACGAATGCACTATCTAATTACGAACGCCAATGATAATCATTTGCTTTATAGAATCTCGCAAGGATTCAATCTGAAGTGTAATAATATGTAAATTCGAGGAAATTCAGTTAACTGGATGGATTTATAACCCGCTAGTTGCGGACGTTTTCACATTTATCAGGCAAGATTTTACTCGTTTTAGCCCTACACAGCGCCCGATTTGGCTGAACGCTCATTTCATTAAGTCGATGGAATGAGCACATAAACCTACGCGAATATTTGATTACTTTACGTTAATGCGTATGATTCTCATTCTTCTTATATTTTCCGCCCGCTACAATGTGGTCGGAGCCGTTCATCCATTGATGGAGTTCAGCATGAAATCGTTGTTTAGCCCGCGTAAAGCCACTGTTGCTATGGCGATCGCCGCAGCATTTAGCCTGACGGCTTGCCAGGCACCTGCCAAAAAAGCCGAGGCACCAGCCGCTGAGACTGTAAAACCGGTTGATACCGCAGTGTTGAAACGCGACCTGGGCGATGGCCTGTACGAAATGGCCTACTCTCCAGCATCGAAAGCACTGTTTGTCGCCAGCGCACAGGCATTCAAAGATGTTAACGGCGGTATGATCTATCGTCTTGATCCTGTGACGCTTGAGACCAAGGGTGAGACACACACCGATCTGAAAAACTTTGGTACGGCGATCGATGAGCAGGGCAGCGTGTTCTACACCACCAACTCACTGGATGGCGCTATTTCCAAAGTGGACGCGCAAAGCGGTAAAGTGCTGCAGCGTTTAGTGTTCCCGGGCAAAATCAGCAAAGAAGGCTACCCAGCGGGTGCGCGTGAAGTGCTGTGGCATGGCAATGAGTTGTATGTCGGTCGAGTGGCCGATCCAGGTTATATCTCCGTGGTCGATACTAAGACCTTCAAACTGAAAACCGAGATTAAAAATGCGGGCAAATGGGTAACGGGCATTATTTACTCTCCAGTTACTGAACGTATTTATGCGGCCAACGGCTCTGGCGAGATCCTGGTGATTAATCCGCGCACCCACAGAATCGAGAAGCGCTGGACAGCCGGTGACGGTAAAGAGTATCTGTTCCTGAACATGGCAGAAGATCCATCCACTGGCCGCCTGTTTGTGACTGACGATTCTAAAGGCAAAGCCACATTGGTCTTTGACGAGCGCACCGGTAAAGTGATCAAGCGTATCGAGGGTGATTCTCTGGGTATTAAATTCGATGCGAAGCGCAATGAGATCTTCATCAGCCAGCGCGAATCGAAGAGAGTACTGCAGTTGGATGCCACCACTTACGCAGTGAAGAACAGTTGGTCATTCGAACAGAATCCCAACAGCCTGCTGATTGGACCGGATAACAATACCCTGTATGTGACCTTGAAGGCCGAGTTCAATAAAGACTCTTCAACTAAAGGCACCGATGGTATTGCGCGTATTACACTGAAATAAGATTGCGCTATGAAAAGATGCCCTCGAAAGAGGGCATTTTGCTTTTGGAAGAACGAAAAATTAACGATTGAGTTGCCCGGTCAGCCAGAATTTTTTATAGCGTGCAGGTGGAATGCCGACAAGATTATGAAAGATGCGATGGAAGTTATTGACGTTATCGTAACCCACGGCGTTAGCCACCTCAGTGACACCCAGATTGGTGCTCAATAGCAAATTTTGCGCCTCGCCAATTCGGCGACGTGTCTGATATTGTTTGGGTGAATAACCTGAATAATCTTTAAATACGTGCGCCAGATAAAATTGATTCATATTCAATGCAGCGGTGATCGAACTCAGAGCGATATCATCTTTATAGTGATTATCAATGTAATCTTTGATGCGTTGTCCCAGTAGGGTGTTATTGCTCTCCTGCTCTTGTTTGTTTTCAATCCAGATATTGCGGCACAGTAATAACAGCACGCTCAGTAAGTTATCGCCGATTTCGGCACTAAAGAGCCGTTTGCTGTTAACGTGCGCCCACATCTGATCAAACAACTGGCAAATTTCATCATAAAACTCACCGCTGGGCATCACGGCAGGTTGGGCGCGCGTGGTGAGAATATTGAGAGGCAAGCCATCAACCTTAAGTTGTTCGACGCCGCAACTGAAGATCAATAAATCGTCTGACGCATCAGGGCTTTCGTCATGAAGCACATTCGCGTTAAACAACATGATATCGCCTTGCTTGACGTTATAGCCTCGGCCATCGATGTTGTAGATGCCACTGCCTGAGCGTATGAACATCACTTCAAAGCGGTCATCATGCTTGTGCATGACGCGAGGAATGGCCTCTTCTTTACCTTCTGCTTTGCACATAAACGCCAGGCGCGGACGCAAACTGTTGTCGAAGCCACGGGCGGAGGGATGTTCATTTATGCAAAAGGTAATCATGGTAGCTCCTGTTGGTATAGCGCTATTCTTGCATTAGTTTTCAGCCTCGTAATCATCATTTTTGCTTTTTACTGATATTTAATCCATTGACAGGTAAGGCGTTGATGATTTTAGGAGAGTGCCAGGTGTTGATTTTTGTTTTTTAAACATTGGCTAAAATATAAATTTGATCGTCGTCACACTTTTATTTTGATCAAAATATACCCACACATTAAATACCAGGAAAGCATGATGTTGTGTTGAGCGGCATGAACTTGCAATCAATAGGGATAAGTTGAGGGCTAAAGTGAAAATATCATCAAAATTGCTGTATACGAACAGGTAGAAATACAAAATTGACGAAACCACAGGCGATAAGCGCCATTAAATGCGTGCCATAGTCGCTAAGAAATATTTTAACAAAAATGTGAAAATATGGCTTTTTTAATCTGTCTTCATTCTTGCTATGTCAACGCACAATATTTGCAATGTGACTTTAATCACTGGTTTTCGTGCTTTTTGTGAGGAATATATGATCTTTCGCACGCTGTTAAATCGTGTGGGCGAGAGCAACTGGTGTTTGGAATTCACTTTGATATAACGTTGTTGTAACGAGAAGGGGACTGGCAGCGTGTTCAGCGTTGCCAGGAAAATAACAATAATGATGTTGTGCATTAAATAAATGTTCTGATTCAGGCTGCGTAAAATTCCTCAGCGACGACTGACCAAAAATACGGCTTGCAACGGTTTTACCTTACAACCAGATGGAACAGCTATGTATAATAAAACGAACCTGCAAAATCCTCAGCGCATGCGGTTAATCACCATTGTTTCAACGATTGGTGGTTTATGCTTTGGTTACGATACCGGTGTTATTTCCGGTGCGCTGATATTCATGAAGTATGACCTGAATCTGACACCTGCGCAGGAAGGTTTTATTACCTCATTCCTGTTATTCGGTGCGGCACTTGGATCATTATTTGGCGGATATTTATCGGATAAACAGGGGAGGCGTAAAAACCTGCTATGGGTTGCAGCTATCTTTATGTTTGGCGCTTTAGGCACTGCATTCGCCTGGGATGTGCCCTCAATGATTGTGGCCCGCTTTATTCTGGGCTTAGCGGTGGGCTGTGCCTCCGTGACAGTACCTATTTATATTTCCGAATTAGCGCGGGCAGATCAGCGTGAACGATTGGTGACGGTCAACGAATTAATGATCGTGACCGGGCAATTCCTGGCGTATTCCGTTAACGCTGCGATTGTAAACCTGTATCCAGAGATGCAGCACAACTGGCGCATTATGCTGGCGATTCCCGCACTGCCGGGTGCGCTTTTGTGGTTCGGGATGTTAATGATGCCTGAATCACCACGCTTCTTTATTCGCCGTGGCGAAACGGATAAGGCCGTGAAGGTGCTGAAAACATTGCGTCTTCCGGAGGAAGTAGACCGCGAAGTGAAAGAGATTCAGCAGATCGTTAAGGCTGATCAGGTGAAGTTTAATCTGTTCGCTGAGCTAAAAAATCGCTGGGTGATTCAACTGGTTTTGATTGGTTTAATGATTGTGCTGGCCACTCGAGTGACTGGAGTCAACACCATCATGTACTACGCGCCAATCGTCCTGAAAGCAACCGGGCTCGGTGATGCGGCAGCGGTTACCGGTGCGGTGGCGAACGGCATTATCTCCGTATTGGCGACGCTGCTGGGCATGGCGTTGATTGGCAAGCATTCACGCCGAAAAATGTTTTTCACCGGTCAGGCTGGGGTAACCGTTAGCCTGGTGTTGATTGGCCTGGCGTTTAAATTCTTCTTCCACACTGAAACCGTCAACGGAGTGGATACGCTGCATGCCAATTTCGCCAACGCACCTTATGTCATTCTTGGCTTGATGTTGGTATTCCTGGTGTTTATGCAGGGTTGGATTGCGCCGGTATTCTGGCTGATGTTAGCGGAAATCTATCCATTAAGAATGCGTGGTGTCGGCATGGGCTTTGCGGTATTTGGCCTGTGGATCTTCGACTTTATGATCCAATCCATCTTCCCTTATTTGCTTAGCCATTACGGTGGCGGCATGACTTTCGGTTTCTTCGGCGCGACCAACGTCATCATGCTTATTCTGCTGGTGAAATATTTACCAGAAACGCGTGGCCTGACTCTGGAACAGATTGAAAAGAAATTTCGTTTTTAACCTGAGGATGAATAAATGACAGTCAAAATCGGCTTAATTGGTCTGGGCATGATCGGCCTGGACCATCTGAAACGTTTCCACCATGTTATTTCCGGCGCGCAAGTCACTGCTGTTTGCGATATTAACCACACAACAGCCGATGCCGTGGCGAACGAATTTGGTGCCACCGCGTTTTATGATGCAGAAGAGATGATCAATTCCGAATTGGTCGATGCAGTCTTTATCTGCTCTATTGGTCCGGTACACAAAGCGCAAATTTTGGCGGCCTTTAATGCGGGCAAGCCCGTATTCTGCGAAAAACCGCTGACACCAACGGCTGATGAATCGAAAGAAATTATTGATGCAGAGGTCAAAGCGGGTAAGCGCCTTTTACAATTGGGCTTTATGCGTCGTTTTGACCCGGGTTATCAGGCGCTGAAGCAGTCGATCGAGGGGGGCGCGTTGGGCGACATCATGTTGATTCACTGTGCTCACCGCAACCCGTCAGTACCAGAGAGCTACACGCTCGAGATGGCGGTTAACGACTCCGCCACTCACGAAATCGACATCATTCGCTATTTGCTGAACGAAAACATCACGTCTGTGCGTGTAGACAAGCCGCGTAAGAAAACCCGCCGCGCATTGCCGCACTTGCAGGATCCGCTGATTGTGATCTTCGAAACCGAATCCGGTGTTCGTATTGACGATGAACTGTTTGTGAACTGCCACTACGGCTACGACATCCGCTGTGAAGTGATTGGTGAAAATGCCATTGCCGCCTTGACGGAGCAACAGTTCATCAGTACCCGCTCACTGAACGGCAATGCACAACACATTGCGCAATCTTGCATGGAACGTTTTGCAACGGCTTACGATCGCGAAGTTCAGCATTTTGTTGACAGCGTGCGTGATGGTCGCGAAATGAGCGGCCCTTCCTCCTGGGATGGCTACGTCGTCGCGCTGGTCTGTGATGCCGGTCTGGCCTCGCTGAAAGATGGCGAGAAACATGACGTGGTGATTCCAGAGCAGCCCGCGCTTTATCGCTAATAACCTAACTTCTCGCGAAAAGTGAGGAATGACGATGTTGAAACTGACGGAAGATGCGCTGCATTTGCAATGTCGGGCAGCGAATAAAAACCAAGCCATTGAGATAGCGGCAAAGGCGTTAGAGCAGTCCGGTTATGTAAAACCTGGCTTTATCAATGGCATGTTAGCGCGTGAAAAAAGCGTTTCTACCTATATTGCGGCGGGTATTGCTTTCCCTCATTGTGCGAAAGAGAACCTCGACCAGGTGATTAAAACCGGGTATCAGGTTTTTCAATTTCCAAATGGTGTGAGTTGGGGCGCTGGAAAGGTGGTGTTTGTCGTCGTTGCTGTTGCGGCAACTGAAAATGAACATATTCCACTGTTAGCTGATATTGCCAATTTGCTCGGCGATGAAGTGAAAACCACGTTATTAGCCAATGCAAAAACCAAACAAGAATTTATCGAACAATTTGAGAAAGCGTGATTTACGCACCAGATGAAGGATTAAACAATGAAGCTTGCATTATGTACTGACGTTCTGGCGGATTTACCTTTCGCGGCGATGCTGGATAAAGTTAAAAGCTACGGTATTGAGGGCGTAGAAATGACGGCGGGTGGATGGTCACCCTGCCCGCACGTGAAAACAGAGGAACTTCTGGCCTCGCCAGAAAAACTGGAGAAGTTCAAGCAAGAGCTGGCTGAACGTGAAATGCGCATCGTGGCGCTCAACTGCTCGGGGAACCCGTTAGCACCGGGTGAATTGGGTGAGACACACACGAAAAGTAGCTATCGCGCGGTTGAGTTGGCAGGCAAGTTGGGCGTGAAAAAGATCGTGATGATGAGTGGCCTGCCAGGTGGGGGGCCAGAAGATCGCGTGCCGAACTGGATTACCTCTACCATCTCATGGCCAGATTATATGCCGGGTGTGATCGATTATCAGTGGCATGAGGTGGCCATTCCGTGGTGGAAGAAATTTGTCCAGCACGCTAAACAGCATGGCGTCGAACAAATCGCGATTGAAGAGTTCCCATGCCAATTGGTGTACAACCCCTCGACATTGCTGCGCCTGCGTCACGAGGTGGGTGACATGATCGGCATGAACCTCGATCCTTCGCACCTGATTGCGATGGGTGCGGACCCGATTGCTGCTGCACGTAGGCTGGAAGGGGCAGTTTTCCACGTCCACGGCAAGGACGCGCGCATTGAGCGTGGTTTGGCCGATGTTGACGGTTTGATGGAATATCAACCGGTGACGAACACGAAAACCCGGACCTGGAACTACGTTGCTGTCGGTTGCGGTCAGGATCTGAAGTGGTGGAAAGAGTTCTTTTCTGTGCTGCGCATGACGGGCTACAACGGTGATGTGTCGCTGGAGATGGAAGATCTCACCATGAGCGTGGAGGCTGGTCTGCAGACTTCCATTGATGCGCTGAACGCAACGCTGAGTCAGTAGGTTTGTATTAAATTAAGGCCGCTGTCTCATAGAGATGGCGGTTTTTTTAAGTTCGCTCTTACACTCCAATCCGGTCTCAATCGCATTTTGTTAAAGATTTACTGCGACTTACATCACTCAAAATGATTACATCACCATTTTTCCTGCCCAATCCCACTCATTTTTGATTCGAAAACATCATTACGTATGGATTTTGTTTAGGATCTATTTATTATATTAAAAACCCGTGCGTTTCTAAGGTATCTGATTAACGTTGCGTTGCGTGATTGTTAATCGGCGGGTGTTTTACGTTATATCAATCAATTAGATATTTTTTCCTCCGTTTTGCGGGGGATTTTGAGCGTGTCACTAACCAGGGATACACCATGAGTACTTCGCAAGACCTGCCACTTGGTGAGGTCCAGTTGTCACGTCGGAGAGTGTTACTTTCCGGCGTCGTGATCGTGGCTGGCGGCCTGATCACCTCGGCGCTTCCGCGCCTGGCGTTTGCAGACTCGTCGAAAAACTTCATTCCTTTCATGCAGATATCTCGTCTTCTGGTCAACCATAAGTTAGATGATGCGGTGGGGCAGCGCATGCTGGCGTTGTTAGAACTTGAACAGCCCGATTTGATGGCAAATCTCAATCATTTGCTGGCGATTGCTAAAGCTAACAAGGCGCAGATCGTTGAAGATTTCTTCCCGGCAATTCCGCAAGGCGAATTGCAGGCGTTGGCGCACAAGATCATCTTTGGCTGGTACACCGGCTGCCTCGAACCCAAGCGTTCGGCAAAAGCGTTCGCTTACGAGCAGGCGCTCACCTGGCAGACCACGTTAGACACCATCACGATCCCGTCTTACGGCATCAGTGGGCCTAACAACTGGCAGCGTGCTAACACTCCGGTTCTTCCCGTACCGCAATTCTGACCACTAAAAGAAGACAAAACATGGCAGCTCCTTCTCAGTCACCTGTGGTGATCGTTGGCACCGGCGTGGTCGGTGTGGTGATCGCTGAGCAACTGCTTGATGCCGGTATTCCGGTGTTGATGCTGGAAGCCGGCCCGCGCGTATCGCGTGCCGAAATCGTAGAAAATTATCGTAACCTGCCGCTGGCAGCCAAAGGCAACCCGATTGAGTGCTACCCATCACGCGAATGGGCGCCTCATCCGGAACCGGCGGGCGCAGGAAAAGGCTATCTGCAATTAAGCGGTGAAGACTCTTATGCGCAAAGCTACGTGCGCTATGCCGGTGGTTCGACCTGGCACTGGGCCGGTACTTGCTGGCGCTTAACCCCAGCGGATATGCAGCTGCATTCACGTTATGGCGTGGGCCGTGACTGGGCGTTTGATTATGAGACGCTGGAACCTTATTACGCCCGTGCTGAATATAAACTCGGCATTTGTGGACCGGACGATCCGGCACTGCAATGGCCTCCACTGCGTTCGAAACCTTATCCGATGCCCGCGCTGCCGTTTGGACCGGGTGAAGCACGCTTTACCGAAGTGGTGCGCGAGAAGCTGGGGTTGCATAACATCCCTACCGCGCAGGCCCGTAACAGCGGCATGTCCTATGACGATCGCCCGGCATGCTGCGCCAATAACAACTGTGTGCCGGTTTGTCCGGTGGGCGCGAAGTATGATGGTGCGACGGCACTTTCCCGCCTTGAAGCCAAAGGCGCCACCATCCTCGATAACGCGGTGGTGTGGCGTATTGAAACCAATGCCGGCAACAAAATCGAAGCGGTGCACTACTACGATCAGCACAAGCAAACCCATCGTGTCAGCGGCAAGCTGTTCATCATTGCGTGTAACGGGCTGGAAACACCAAAACTGCTGCTGATGTCTGCTGATTCGCGCAACCCGAACGGCATTGCGAATAGCTCCGATCAAGTCGGCCGCAACATGATGGACCATCCACAAATCACCATGACCTTAACGCTGGATGAACCTTATTGGGCGGGCGTAGGACCGGTGGTGAATAGCGGCATTATGGAAACCTCGCAAGGCGATTTCCGTTCTGAGCATGCGGGTGCTTACTTCCGCTTCAACAACTTTGCGCGCAACCGCTTCGTCACTTTTGGCGCACTGGAGAAAGGGCTGGTGGGTAAAGCACTGGATGAAGAGATCCGCCGCATGACCGCCTGCACCGCCGATATCGTGCTGGCGCATGAAATCCTGCCTGATGCCAATAACCGCCTGACGCTGAGCGATAAAAAGGATTGGCTTGGTCTGCCGAAACCGGCCATTCACTACAATGTGGGCGACTATGTTCGCCGTTCGTACCAGAACTACTCCAAACCGATCGCTGACAAGATTGCCGAAGCGATGGGCGCGATCGATAAGAAGTTCTCGAAACAATTCAACCAGAGCAAGCACATCATGGGTGGCACCATCATGGGTAACGACCCGGCTAATTCGGTGGTGGACAACGAGTGTCGCGCTCACGATCACCGCAATCTGTTCCTGCCGGGCGGCGGGGCGATGGCAAGTACCGCCTGCGGTAACAGCACCTTGACGATGGTGGCGCTCGCCTTTAAAGCCGCTGATGCCATCGTTAAACAGGCTCTGGAGGCGTAATCATGTTGAAAATAAAACAGATCGCGCTGGTTCTGGCACTGGCGAGCGGTGCCGCTCATGCCGCTGATGATGCCTTGGTCAAAAAAGGCGAATATTTAGCGGTAGCCTCAGATTGTACTGCCTGTCATACCGCTGAACACGGTAAACCCTTCGCCGGTGGCAAAGCGATTGAATCACCGGTGGGTGAAATCATCGCCACCAACATCACGCCGTCGAAGGTCGCAGGGATTGGCAACTACAGTGAGCAGCAATTTGCTGATGCGCTGCGTAAAGGTGTGCGTGCCGATGGCGCCAATCTTTATCCGGCGATGCCTTACACCGCGTATGCCACCTTAACGGATGAAGATGTGCATGCGCTGTACGCCTACTTCATGTCAGGCGTGCAGCCGGTGGATAACACGACGGAAGAGACCCATCTGCCGTTCCCGTTGAATCTGCGTTTTTCGATGATGTTCTGGAACGCGCTGTTCCTGAAAGCACCGGGCTACACAGCGGATGCGTCACACTCTGACAGCTGGAATCGCGGACGCTATCTGGTGGATGGCGCAGCGCACTGTAGCACTTGCCACACCCCACGCGGTTTTCTGATGCAGGAGAAAGAGGGTGATGCCTTTACTGGTGCGCAGGTCGGCCCGTGGTTCGCGCCGAATATCACCGCCAATGCGGTGAGTGGGATTGGCCAGTGGTCACAGCAGGATCTTATCACTTACCTGAAAACCGGTCGTCTCGCGGGGAAAGCGCAGGCTGCTGGTAGCATGGCGGAGGCGATTACCCATAGCTTCCAGCACTTATCGGATGCCGATTTGGCCGCGATTGCCGAATACATGGGCAGCGTGACGGATAAAGATGCACCTGCGAGCGGCGCTTCGCGCTTCGAACAGGGTAAAGCGGCTCAAAATCTGGTGGCGTTCCGTGGTGATGCATTTAACGCGCCCACCAGCGATGAAGGTGCTCGCCTGTTCTCCGGCAATTGCGCGTCTTGTCACGGCAGCAGCGGCCAGGGAACCAAAGACGCGTTTTATCCGAGCCTATTCCATAATAGTGCTACTGCAGAGCGTAATCCGTCGAACCTGATTGCTACCATTCTTTACGGCGTTCAGCGTCATACCGCCGAAGGTGATGTGTTTATGCCGCCGTTTGGTTCGCAGCCGAACGCACTGAATCAGCTTGATGATCAGCAAGTTGCCACGCTGTCGAACTGGATCTTGCATCACTACGGCAATGTTGACGCAACCGTCTCACCTGATCAGGTGGCGGAAATCCGTCGTGGTGGACCGTCATCACCACTGGTGATGCTGGCGCAGGTCGGGGTAGGCGTCGGTGCGTTGGTGGTAATTGCACTGCTAATGTGGTGGCTGATGCGCCGCAGACATAAAAAATAGATTCGATTTTATTCTGTCGCCTGTGATGGCAGGCGACGTTTTTACTGGAAGACACTATGAAGCACTACTCACGCCGCAGCGTGTTGAAGATGGTCGGGCTGGTGACGATTGCCAGCGCCGCAGGCCAGCTTTTGCCGTTGCCGCGCCTTAACGCCGCCCAGTCACCGACCAACGTGGCTGGGCTGGATGATTTTATGCAGGTTTCACAACAGCTGACGCAACAAGAATCCCTGAATGCCACCGTTGGGTGTGCGCTGCTTTTGGCCCTGAGCCAGACGCAGAAAGGTCTTCTCCCTGCGCTCGCACAGTTGAAGGCGTTACTGCAAAACCAGCCAGAACTGCTGCAGCATGATCACCTGGCGTTTGCCTCGGATGCGGACAGCGAAAAGCTGGCAAAAGTGATACTTGGCGGCTGGTACAACGGTGTGGTCGGCAAGGGCAATCACGCGCTGTATGTCACCTACGTGAACACGCTCGCCAATCTGCTGGTGGATGACAAATTAGTGCCGCCGAGTTTCTCCTACGGCAAATGTGGTAGCTGGGCGCAACAGCCCTGATTCAGAAGAGTAATGTCGTTATGAAAAACAATAATTCCGCCGATGTGGTTGTTATCGGCGCGGGCGTTAACGGCTCGCTGCTGGCGACCCGTCTGGCAAAAGCAGGTAAATCAGTACTGTTACTGGAGTCCGGCCCGAAAGTTGGACGCGATCAACTGGTTGAGCGTTTCCGTGCGTCGGCGTTCAAATCTGACTTTATGTCGCCGTATCCGTTCTCACCTAAGGCACCGCATCCGCGCTATACACCGGAACCGAATGATTACCTGCATCAGGCCGGGCCGCATCCGTTTGCTGCGCAGTACATTCGCATGTTTGGTGGCACCAGCTGGCACTGGGCGGCGCAGTTGTGGCGCTTTGTTCCCAACGACTTCCGTCAGCACAGCCAGTATGGCGTCGGCAAAGATTGGCCAATTGGCTATGACGACCTGGAAGAGTACTACTATCAGGCGGAAGTGATCGCGGGTGTCGGCGGATCGCCGGACAATGGTTCGCCGCGCAGCAAGCCTTACCCGATGGAACGCGTCCCCGCCTCCTGGCTTCAGCAGCGTGTGACAGCTCGCCTTGCGCCTGACTTCACCGTGCTGGATGACAGTACAGGCCGAAATAGCCACAGTTATGATGGTCGCCCAGCCTGCTGCGGTAATAACAACTGCATGCCGCTTTGCCCAATCGACGCCCAGTATCACGGCGGGATTGCCGCACAGCAGGCTGAAAACAGCGGCGTGCAAGTGATCACCGAAGCGGTGGTGTATCAGCTGGAGCACGATGCCAAAGGCAATATCGTGGCAGCCAATTACTATGACTGGAACAAAGTCAGCCATCGTGTCACGGCTGAAACCTTTGTACTGGCCGCCAACGCGATTGAAACCCCAAAACTGCTGCTGATGTCTGTCAGCGATAAATTCCCGAACGGTATCGCCAACGCGCACGATAATGTGGGTCGCAACCTGTGCGATCACCCGGCGATAGGCGTGACGTTTGACGTCGATGAAGAGATTTGGCCAGGGCGTGGCCCGGTGAGTCCTTGTTCGATTGGTCAGTTCCGTGACGGCGATTTCCGCAGCGAACATTCACCGTTCCGTATCGATATCTCTAACGCCTCACAGGTTGCCTCAGTGACTAAAGAAGCGCTGGCGGAAGGGCTGTTTGGCAAGAAGTTGCAGGAAGCGATTCGCTTCCGCGCCGCGCGTCGCCTTAGCATCAAAAATGCGCTTGAGCAGTTACCCGATCCGAACAACCGCGTGACCTTGAGCAGCAACAAGGACGAGCTGGGTTTACCCACGCCATCGCTGTATTGGGACGTGAACGACTATGTCATCAAAGGCACCGAAAAAACGCGTGAATGCTATGACGCGATTGCGGCCAAACTCGGCGCAACCAACATTAAGCACAGCAAAACTGGCAAGTTCTCTAATCGTCAGCACATCACCGGCACGCTCTCTATGGGCCTCGACCCGGCGACCAGTGTGACCGATGCGTGGGGGCGTGCACATGATCATCATAATCTGTTTATGGTTGGCACGGGTGTGATGCCGACGGTGGGCACCTGTAACGTCACGCTCACGGCAATGGCGTTGGCTCTTCGTACCGCCGACAAAATCCTGCAGGAAACGCAACATGGCTAAGCACTGGAAAGCCCTGCTTGCAGCAGGCACGTTGGCGTTGGCTGTTTCACAATCGCATGCAGCGGATGAGCAACTGATTAAGCGCGGGGAGTATCTGGCGATTGCCGGTGACTGCGGCGCGTGTCACACCGAAGAGGGTAAAGCCCCTTTCAGTGGCGGCCACGCGATTGCCAGCCCGTTGGGCACGATCTTCAGTACCAATATCACCCCCTCTAAAACGGCGGGGATCGGCCAATACAGCGAGCAGCAGTTTGCCGATGCGTTGCGTAAAGGGGTTCGCGGTGATGGCAGTCAGCTTTATCCGGCGATGCCGTATACCGCTTACGCGAAGCTCACCGATGAGGATGTCGCTGCATTGTATGCCTACTTTATGCAGGGTGTGCAGCCGGTAGATATTCAGCCTGAGAAAACGGCATTGCCGTTCCCCTTCAATCTGCGTTTCAGCATGGCAGCCTGGAATCTGTTGTTTATGGACAGCAAGCCCTTCCAGCCGGACGAGAAGCAGTCAGAAGAATGGAATCGCGGTGCCTATTTGGTACAGGGGTTAACCCACTGCAGCACGTGCCACACACCACGTAATTTCCTGATGGCGGAACAGGAGGACAAAAACTTGCAGGGTGCGTCACTCGGTACCTGGTTTGCACCTGATATCACGGCGGCAGCCTTGCAGGGCAAACCGCATTGGACACGTGAAATGTTGGCGCAGTATCTTGCAACTGGCCACGCCAGCAACGGCGCAACGGCGGGCGGTCCGATGCTGGAAGCGATCGATAAGAGCTTCTCGCGTATGACAGCAGAAGATCGCCAGGCTATTGCGACTTATTTGTTACCACAGGATAGCGCCACTGCTGAACCTGCGCAGGCCAATCGCTGGACGCTGGTAAGAGGTGACGATACGCCGCAGGCGGTATTAAGCGAAGGCGCACAGATCTATCGCAATAACTGTGCATCCTGCCATAACCTGACAGGCGAGGGGCTGAATGGACTGCCGGCATTACAAAATCATCCGGTGTTGAATAAGCCCAATGCGGACAATGTGGCGATGGCAGTACTGCAAGGCGTTTGGCCTGAAAAAGGGCAAGGGATGATTGGCTTTGCCGGTCAACTCAACGACCACCAAATCGCTGCGCTGACTAACTATGTGATGCAAGATATCGGGCACAGCAAGGTGCAGATCAGCGAGGAGCGAGTGAAATCACTGCGTGCTGGTGGTGATGCTTCGCCGCTGATGCTGGTGTCGCGCATCGGCATGGCCGCTGCCGGGTTCATCGTGTTGCTGGGGCTGTTCTGGTTAGGTTTCAGAAGAAAGAACAAACGCTAACGGCTTTGTCCTATGACAAATAGTCAGCTGTTGTTAAGATGCGCTTTTACGTTATCTAACAGGAGCTGGCTATGTTTTCAGGTCTTAGTGCCTTTCCGCTGACCCCGGTCAATGCGACAGGCATTGATGAAAAATCCTTTCTCTCGCTTCTCGCGCGTCTAACAACGGCAAAAGTCGATTCACTGGGCGTGCTGGGTTCAACCGGTAGCTACGCCTATTTCACCCGCGAGCAGCGCAAGCGCGTGGCGACGCTGGCCGTACAGCATGCGGATGGCATTCCGGTGATGGTTAGCATTGGCGCAACCAGCACAGATGAGGTGCTGCGACTGGCGGAAGATGCGCAGCATGCAGGCGTAAGCGCTTTATTATTACCTGCTGTTTCCTACCAAAAGCTCACTGAAGAAGAAGTGTTTGGCTTCTATGCCGAGGTGGCGCGGAATGTTTCGCTGCCCATCTGCGTTTATGATAATCCCGGCACGACCCACACCGAGTTCTCAAATGATCTTTACGCACGGATAGCCGCGCTTCCCAATATCGCTTCCATCAAAATACCGGGTGTGCCTGCCGACATGCATTCCGCAGCCCAGCGGGTGAGCGCATTACGTGCGCAACTCCCCGCAGAGATAAGCATTGGTGTCAGTGGTGATGCATCGGCCGGCAACGGTTTAATGGCGGGATGCGATGTCTGGTATTCCGTATCTGGCGGCTTATTTCCCAACACAGCATTAGCGCTGACACGAGCCGCTCAGGCGGGCGATTTCGCTGCTGTCGTTGAGCAATCCCAGCGACTGGAGCCGCTTTGGACGCTGTTCCGTCAACATGGCGGCAGTATTCGCGTGATAGCGGCCGCAGCGGCACTGCTTGGGCTGGCGGAGGAAAACAACTTGCCGCGCCCGCTACGTGCTTTATCCAGTGAGCATCAACGGGAAGTACTCCAGGTGATGAGATCGCTGGAGTTGGCCTAGCTCAGTTAACTATTAGTGCGATCATAGTTTTCGCACTAATAGTTAAGATTGATATAGTTTACATGGTTATTATTGTTTCCATCGAAGGCACACAGCCTTCTCATCAAACAAACCAAGGAATATGACCATGAAAACTATCAAAGCTATGTCAATCGCCGCTGTTGCCGCTCTTTCTCTGATGTCTGCTGCCAGCTTCGCACAAACAGTGACTGCAACTTCTCTGACTCTGGATGGAGCAGAAGCGAAAATTGCTGCTCAGGCTCATCAGCAGAATGAACAATACAAAATCATTGAAGCCAGCAACGGCAATGTCGTGCACATGACCGCAGAATTGTACAAATAAGTATCGGATGGTTGCACAGGGAAGTGCCGGGAAAGGCCGCCTTACGGGGCGGCTTTTTCCGTCTTAACACTCTCCGCAAAAGGGGCAGCCCCATGAAACAGAATCATCAAGATATTGATCAGCAAGCCAGCGCATTTGTCGATGCATTAAGGGCGCAACGCCAGGCTCATATACCGATTATGCGATTCCATCAGTGGCCGCACTTTATCTCCACGGTTAAATCGCTGATGGCAAAATCCTGATTGTGGCGTCGGTAATGTTAAAGCTCAATACAGTCGCTGTTTGGCGGATAACGTTTTCGCCATTCTGTCGGTGGTAAATCAAAATATTGTTTGAAAGCGCGAGAGAAATGGAGTTGATCGTTGTAACCCACCGAACAGGCAATCACTTTGATGGGTAATGATGCATCTTGCAGTAAAGATTTCGCCATGTTCATACGCGTACGTAATAAATACTGTTTAGGTCCTACACCCAACGCTTTTTGGAACATTCGACTCAAATAACTGCGGTCAATTCGGCAATGGTTCGCAATATCACTGACCCCGATGGGGTTCTGATAGTTGCGTTCGATAAAGGCAATGGCATGATCCAGCTGCTTGTTATCATTGCTGGTGGAGACAGCACTATTTTTCCCGCCACTGATTAATGCATCGAATAATAAACAGGTTAATCCAGCCAGTTTGATCGGACGATCGGCATCTTCAGCAATCAATAATTTCCATACCTCCTCCAGTTCCTGATGACCTCGCGGTAATGCTGCCGTCCAAACGGGGGTCTCTCGGTTAAGCCCGCAAAGCTCAAAGGTGCGCTGCGCTATCAATCCATCTACCTCTAGCCACATATACTCCCAGGGTATTTTCTTATCGGCAGAGTAGGTGGTTATCTGATGCGGGAAGATTAAGAAAGCTTCCCCGGCTGAAATATCCCAACGTCCCTCTTCAGAAAGTAAACTCCCTCTGCCAGCCATAACATAGTGCAATAAATAGTGTTGGCGTACTGCGGGGCCGAAAGTATGAGCGGGCACACACGCCTCGTGGCCAAACTGATAAATATTCAAACCAAAATGCAATATATGTTCAGGTAGTAAATATTTTTCCATATGTAATCATCAACGGGAGGGGATGCTTGAACTTTCTATCACACATTTTAAGCGGCTAGCACGCCGATTTACCTGATAAAAGGCAATGTGAGATATTCATCACACTTCCTTAACGGCAATACCATTCTGCTATAAGGATGTCACATTTATACATATCGCTTCGCCTGGCCGTTGTTTATGTTTTAACGACACAGTCGTGCTGGAATATAAGGTGAAAAAATGAAAATAACGTTCATTGGAGCGGGGAGCACTGTTTTTGCCAAAAATGTGCTCGGTGATGTGCTGGCTACTGCTGATATCTCTGATGCTGAGATTGCGCTGTATGATATTGATGCGCAGCGACTCGATGAGTCTTACAAAATGCTGACAAACATTAATGCCAATATTAACCAAAACCGCGCACGCATTCATCAATATGCGGGGGTTGAATTACGACGTGAGGCATTGAAGCAAGCAGACTTCGTTATCAATGCCATTCAGGTGGGTGGGTATCAGCCCAGCACCGTGATTGATTTCGATATTCCTAAAAAATACGGTTTACGTCAGACCATTGCGGATACTTTGGGCGTCGGGGGGCTTTTCCGCGCGCTACGCACCTTACCCGTGATGTTTAATCTGGCGAGGGACATGGAAGAGGTTTGCCCAAATGCGTGGCTGCTCAATTATACCAATCCCATGGCATCATTGACGGGCGCAATGCTCAGATATACCAGCATCAAAACGGTGGGCTTATGCCACAGCGTACAAGTTTGCGCTGAAACGTTGTTAAAGAGCGTTGATATGCCAACTGACAATGTGGTGTTCAATATTGCCGGTATCAATCATATGGCATGGTTATTAGATATTCGACGCAATGGTGAGGACCTCTATCCTGAGATTCGGCGTCGTTCATTGGCGTTGACAGAGCAACATGATGATAGGGTGCGACATGAGATCATGCATAAATTCGGCTATTACGTCACTGAGTCCTCCGAGCACAATGCGGAATACATGCCTTACTGGATCAAGCGAAATTATCCGGAATTAATTGAGCAGTTTAATATTCCGCTCGATGAGTATCCGCGTCGCTGCATTGAGCAGATTGAACGCTGGCATATGCAACGTGAGCAATTAACCCACAATGAAAATCTCACCCATACCCGCAGCCTGGAATATGCCTCTTATATCATTGAAAGCATGATGCTTGATAAACCCTATAAGATTGGCGGTAACGTACTTAACAACGGCTTAATCACTAATTTACCCCGCGAGGCCTGTGTAGAAGTGCCTTGTCTGGTGGATGCTCAAGGCATTACTCCCTGCTACGTCGGTGATCTTCCGCCACAGTGCGCGGCGCTGAATCGCACCAATATCAATACGCAACTCCTGACCATTGAAGCGGCGGTCACCGGTAAGAAAGAGCACATTTATCATGCGGCTCTGCTCGATCCGCATACCTCTGCGGAGCTTTCCATCGACGATACGATACGTCTGTGTGACGAACTGATTGCGGCACATGGCGATTGGTTGCCTTCATATCACTGATATTCAGAGAATTTCTGCTAAATTACCTGTGCGTGGAGGCAACTGCTTCATGGCTGTCGGTTGCCACCCGTTCAAGGAGGAGAGTCAATCATGAGTGTGTCGCTAAAGACCAAAATCAGCTATGGCCTGGGTGCATTCGGCAAAGATTTCGCCATTGGCATCATCTACATGTATCTGATGTTTTACTACACCGATGTGGCCGGTATTTCGATGGGCATGGTCGCCACGTTATTTCTGGTGGCAC
Organism: Pantoea folii; assembly: GCF_056678875.1. Lineage (NCBI taxonomy): Bacteria > Pseudomonadati > Pseudomonadota > Gammaproteobacteria > Enterobacterales > Erwiniaceae > Pantoea > Pantoea folii. The sequence continues at coordinate 28,238 of NZ_JBWXON010000001.1, forward strand.
GATTTCTCGATGCGTTAGCCGATCCTGTTATGGGATGGATCGTCGAACGCACCCGGTCCCGTTGGGGCAAATTTAAACCCTGGATTTTGCTTGGTACGTTAGTGAACTCAGTGATGTTGATTGCCGTGTTTCATGCTCATCATTTTCAGGGTACCGGGCAAATTGTGTGGATCTGGATAACCTATCTGCTGTGGGGATTTACCTACACCATCATGGATGTGCCATTTTGGTCACTGGTACCTTGCATTACGCTGGATAAACGTGAGCGAGAAGCATTGATTCCCTGGCCGCGATTTTTTGCCAGTTGTGCAGGCTATCTCACGGGGGTGATTGGATTACCCGCTATCCGCTGGCTAGGTGGCGGCAACCAAGGTGAGGGTTTTCTCTATTTCACTTACATCATCGTGTTTTTCTTCATCCTTTCTACGTTGGTGACGCTGCTGAATGTGCATGAGAGGTACTCCTCATCGCAAACAACAGCAAAAAGCGAACAACACAGTCTCGGCACCGTGCTCAGTATGATCACCCGCAACCGACCATTATTTGTATTGTTAATCATGGCATTGGCGTGGAACCTGGCTTATAGCATCATTACAGCATTCGCCGTGTATTACTTTAAATATGTATTTGGACGCGAGGATCTTTTCCCGTGGTATATGGCGTTTGCCGGTGTGGCTAATCTCATCACCATTGTATTGTTCCCACGCTTAGTTCGCATTTTCTCCCGTCGGGTATTGTGGCTCAGCGCGTCGGTGCTGCCGGTGCTCAGCTGCTTTATGCTGTTCGCGATTGCTGTTTGGGCGCCGCAAGGGGCAGTGCTTATCTCACTGTCTGGTGTATTGGTGAATATTGGCAATGCACTCTTCTGGGTAATGCTGGTGATTATGGTGGCGGACACCGTGGACTAAGGTGACTACGCGCTCGGTGTCCGTATTGAGAGCATTGCCTATTCTGTCCAAACCATGGTGGTGAAAGCAGGTGCTGCTTTTGCCGGGCTGTTTATCGGTATGGTGCTTAGCCTGATTGGCTATGTGCCAAATGTGCAGCAAAGTGCATCAACCCTCTTAGGTATGCAGGCGATTATGGTAGGCGCGCCATTACTCTTTTTCGCCATCACCGTGGGCGTTTATCTGCGCTATTACGCGTTGGATGGGCATTTATTGGATCAGGTGCAGCAGTGGTTACAAAATAAGTATGGTGCGCAACATGTAGCTGAGGTCACGCCTGAAGCAGAAGGCTCCTTGCCTGCGCAGCAGATCCGGAGTTCGATCTGATCCATGACCTTGAGTACTATTAGTGTGATCATGGTGATCGCACTAATAGTCAATGGTGAAATGGTAACTTGGGTTATTATTATTTCCATCGAAGGCACACAGCCTTCATAAACAACTCAAAGGAATAAGACCATGAAAACTATCAAAACACTGACCATCGCCGCTGCTGCCGCTCTTTCACTGATGTCTGCTGCCAGCTTTGCCCAGAGCATCTCCGTTGAGTCATCAACTCTTGACGGTGCCGAAGCGAAAGTTGCCGCGGTAGCACAGCAGCAGGGCGCACAGTATAAAATCACTGAAGCGAACACCAACAACCGTGTGCACATGACTGCAGAACTGTATAAATAAGTTCAGTTTCCGCTTCAGCGTTAAGGCCGCCTCCGGGCGGCTTTGCTGTTTCTGAGACCTAGAACACTAACTGCACTTTTGCAGCCCTTTCCTTATCAGAAGCTAATTCGAGTGCGCCAACCGCCTGGTCCATTGGCAGTTCTGCCGACAGTAATGGCAGAGGATCAATTTTGCCCGTCTCAAGCCAACGTACAGCGGTGGCAAATTCATCGACAAATCTAAACGAGCCGCGTAATTGCACCTCTTTAACCAAAAGAGGGCCGATAGGATAGGTGATCTCAGCCTGCCCCATACCAAGCTGTACGATAATCCCGCCGGGTCGGGTATAGGCAACGACTGAGGCGACGGCAGCGGCAGCACCAGAGGCTTCAAAGCAGACGTCGAAGCTGCCTCCATGCTCACGCCAACCGGCAACGACCTCTTCATCGCGTGGATCCCATACCGAAGCTGCACCCATTTTTAATGCCAGCGCACGGCAGCGTTCGCTGAGATCGGTCGCTACCACTTCCGTCGCGCCTGAGGCCAACGCAGCAGCAATCACCAGACATCCAATCGGTCCTGCGCCAGTGACCAAAACTCGCTTGCCCGTTAAATCTCCGGCCTGCTTGATGCCGTGAATACAAACAGCCAGCGGCTCGGCAAAGGCGATCACTTTAGCCTCAACATTATCGGCGTAAGGGATACACTGTTCTGGAGCGACGACGACATGCTGCGCGAAACCACCGTTCACATGGGGATAAAATTGCGCGCTTCCCATAAATCGCATCGAGCGGCAGAGATTTTGTTTGCCTAAGCGGCAGATGTCGCAATGCTGACAGGGTTGCGATGGATTGATCGCCACGCGTTGCCCAGCCCGCAAATTGCTTTCCTTAGGCGCTTGCTCAACGATGCCAACAAACTCATGACCTAATACCATCGGAGACTTCAACACCGACATGCCGGCTCGGCCATGCAAGAAGTAATGGATGTCTGAACCACAGATCCCTCCGCGTTCCACTTTCACCAGCACTTGATCGCTGTTCCAGGCAATATCTTGATTCTCACACCGTACATCATGGGCGCCTGCCACCATGACGGCTTTAACCGTTTTATGCTGCATGATTGCTCCTAAGCATTTGAAGGCGTTTTATATTTTTCATCGTCGCGCGGGGTAGGTTGTTCATCTGGAGGAACCATGACTTCGATTTTCCCCACCAGGAACAGATAAGCGAGGAAACCCGCCAGTGCGACAGCCGCGATGTACCACATCGCATATTGGAAGTTTTGCGTACGTTGCAGAATGATGCCGATGATGATCGGGCTGGCGATGCCGGATAGGTTGCCAAAAATATTGAGAAATCCGCCAATGGTGCCAATGAGATGGCGTGGAATGACATCACTGCAAACCACCCAACCGAGATTGGAGAAAGCATTGGCGAAAAAGGCGATGGAGAGAATGCCAATCGCTATGACAGGTTGGTCCTGGAAGAAATTCACCAGCGCAATTGAGCAAGTCAGTAGCATGCCTGACATCACAGGAAGTTTTCGCGCAAAGGTACGACTGCGACCGCGCTTCAGTAGCAGATCACTTAATGTGCCACCGCATAACACGCCAGCCATGGCCATGAGGTAAGGGAACATGGCGCCAATCCCTGCTTTGTCGATCGACAGGTGCAACCCTTTCTCCAGATAGACAATGAACCAGGTCAGGAAAAAGTAGAGGGTGGACGAAGCCGCAAACTGGGCAATAAAAAGACCCCAGGTTGTGCGTTGACGCAAAATGAAGCGTACTTCAGGCCAGTTCACCCGCGTATTTGCCCCTTTGACTTCAGAACCGTAGCCACCACCCTGGCGAATAATCTCCAGTTCCCCTTGATTAACCTGCGTGCTGTGTTGTGGATCGCGATAGCGAATCAGCCAGTAAATGCCAAATACGATGCCGACTGCGCCAGAAATATAAAATGACATCTCCCAGCCCCACTTGCTCACGATCAGGGAAAGCAGCGGGGTGAGTAGCGCGAGGCCAATGTATTGCGCACTGGAGTAGGTCGCTGTTGCACGGGCACGTTCATGATCGGGAAACCATGTCGCAATGATCTTGGTGTTCGAAGGAAAAGAGGGTGCTTCAGCGATTCCCACCAAAGCGCGGCAAGCCAGCAGCATCATAAAGGAAGCAGTGGCGGTGGTGAAAAGATGGTGTGAAGCAAACCCCATTAACAGGGTGAACACACTCCACAATACAATTGCGCTGCCATACAGCCAGCGGGAACCGATGCGATCCAGCAGATATCCTACCGGGATTTGGCTCATGGCGTAGAACCAGGTAAACATCGAGAACAGCAATCCGAGCTGCGTGGGTGAGAGCGCCAGGTCTCCCTGAATGTGAGAACCCGCAACGGAAAGGTTGGCACGGTCCATATAATTAATGGCCGTCACAACAAACAACATCGCCAGCACGGAGAATCGGGTACGGGTGGGTTTAATGTTCATTTTTAAACCTATGATAGTAAGCTGATGTTGTCGGTGAATGTGATACCAGGTAGCGTAGTTATCTGTTTAATGTGATTTTCTGCGCCGATCTGAGACATTTCTCTGGCCTCTTCGTCTTGTTTTGAGATTGGCATTACCGGCTTAAAGCGTGGCGAGCCAACCGCCGTCGACATAAATCATTTGTCCATTGACGTAGTTAGAGGCAGAGGAGGCCAGGTACACTGCTGTGCCAATCAACTCATCAGGTTTACCCCAGCGCCCTGAGGGTGTGCTATTGCAAACCCATTGATTAAATTCCAGATTTTCTACCAACGCACTGTTCATGTCGGTGAGGATATAGCCCGGCCCGATGCCATTAGATTGGATGTTATGGACTGCCCATTCAGCTGCCATCGATTTCGTCAGTAATTTGATACCGCCTTTTGCCGCGGTATAAGGGGCAACGGTGGCGCGAGCGGCTTCACTCGTGAGTGAGCCGATGTTGATAATTTTGCCACCGCTGTTGCGCGCCACCATACGCCGCGCTGCGGCACGAGCCACCAGGAAGGCACTGGTGAGATTCACATCTATTACACGCTGCCAGTCACTTAACGCCAGCTCCAGCATAGGTTTACGGAACTGAATGCCCGCATTATTGATGACGATATCGACGTGGATATCTTCTTCATCAAGCTGTGCGAAAACGCGCTCTATCTCATCCTCGTTTGCGACGTTAAAGAGAAAGCCCCGCGCACTAAACCCCTGAGCTTCTAACTGTGCCAACGCGTGATGCATATGTTGCTCGCTGGTGCCATTGAGAATGACGGAAGCGCCAGCCTGCGCTAATCCTGTGGCGTAGGCAAAACCGAGTCCACGCGTTGAACCGGTAATTAACGCCGTTTTTCCCGTTAAATCGAAAAGGGGTGGCATAATAACTCCTCATGTAACATGACTAACAAGTTGATGTGAGAGTTGTACGTGAGGTTGTAGGTAGCAGCAATAACCTGATCAATAAATTGCAGACTGTTTCACAAAAATGGGATCAGGTAGCAGGAGCTGGAAATAGTAAAGGAAACATCAACTGCATGAAATTGATGTCTTTTTATTCTGTTAGTCAAAGGGATTAAGCGTGATAAAAGAAAAAACGCCTTGTGCCAGGACAGTGAAAAAGTTAAAAAGGCCAACATGTAGGACAAGTGAGTGAACAACGTGGCGCTGGCGAGTATTCAAAAACACAATATCGTGGATGTGATCTACGAACAGATGAAGCAGAACATTCAAGATGGCATCTGGGAGCCAGGCTGTAAGTTGCCTTCTGAAGCAGAACTCACGGCCACCTTCCAGGTCAGCCGAGTCAGCGTGCGCAGTGCTGTGCAAAAGCTACGTGATTTAGGTATCGTCATCACGCATCAGGGCAAGGGGACTTATGTTACCCGGGATGTCGCGCGCTATGGGGCATTCAGCGATAATCAGCCGATTTTGCATCTGTCTCAGGAAGAGTTTGACGATATGCGTGTGTTTCGCCAAACCGTTGAGTTTCGTTGCATGGAGTTAGCTGTAGAGAATGCAACTGATGAAGATATTCAGGCGTTGGAGAGTGCGCTCAATCGTATGCTGGTCAATCGGGATGATTACAAGAAGTACTCCCTGGCAGACTACGACTTTCATCTGGCCATCGTGAAAGCTTCGCATAACAAAATTTTCATTCATGTTATGGAGTCACTCAAAGGCATCTATGTGCATTATCTCGAAGAGTTAAACCGTGTGCTGGGCATTACGCTTGAGAGCGTTGAAGCCCACATTAAGGTATTTATGGCGCTGAAAAATCGTGATGCAGATATGGCAACAGAGACGCTGAACAGTGCGATGACTCATAACGTGCACGCCATTGAAGATGTACGTCATAACTGAACATAGGAAAAGCCCATCGCGGCTTTTTTTATATCTCTAACATGTAGGACATCATACAAGATTAATGAGGATTAGCATGAGCCAACTTAAGATTACCAACGTAAAAACCATTCTCACCGCGCCGGGCGGTATTGACCTGGTGGTGGTTAAAATTGAAACCAGCGAACCAGGGTTATACGGTTTGGGCTGTGCAACGTTTACACAACGTATTCATGCCGTCGCCTCTGCTATCGACAACTATATGAAACCGTTCTTAATAGGTAAGGATCCCGCGCGCATTGAGGATATTTGGCAATCGGCAGCGGTGAGTGGCTACTGGCGAAATGGTCCGGTCATGAACAACGCACTTTCTGGCGTCGATATGGCCTTGTGGGATTTAAAAGGTAAAGTGGCTGGGCTACCAGTGTATGAACTGTTGGGTGGGAAGTGCCGTGATGGAATTGCTCTTTATCGCCACTGTGACGGTGCAGATGAAATTGAAGTTGAAGATAATATTCGGGCCCGCATGGAAGAGGGTTATCAATATGTACGCTGCCAGGTAGGCATGTACGGCGGTGCCGGCACCGATGATTTACGTCTGATCGCCGGTAAGTTGGCTAAGGCACGTAATATTCAGCCGAAGGTGTCACCTCGTAGTCAGACGCCGGGCGTCTATTTCGATCCCGAAGCATACGCGCGTGCGGTGCCCCGTTTGTTTGATCATCTGCGCAATAAAATTGGTTTCGGTGTGGAGTTTATCCATGACGTTCACGAGCGCATCACACCCATAGCCTCAATCCAAATGGCGAAATCGTTGGAAGAATTCCAGCTGTTTTTCCTCGAAGATCCTGTCGCCCCTGAGAACATCGATTGGCTTAAAACATTACGGACACAGAGCAGTACACCGATTGCGATGGGAGAGTTATTTACCCAGATTAACGAATGGAAACCTCTGATTCAAAACCAGCTTATCGATTATATTCGTTGCCATGTCAGTACCATCGGCGGTATTACGCCTGCCAAAAAGCTGGCGACTTTTGCTGAGCTCTACGGCGTAAGAACCGCCTGGCATGGACCAGGTGATATTTCACCCGTTGGTGTCGCTGCAAATCTGCATATCGATATGAGCATTACTAACCTCGGTATTCAGGAATATACGCCGGTCAATGAGGCTTTGCAGGAAGTCTTCCCGGGCTGCCCGGAGATTGATCGTGGTTATGCATACCTCAGTGTTCGCCCAGGTTTAGGTGTAGATATTGATGAAGCCCGTGCAGCTAAGTATCCAGTTAAAGGTGATCTACCCGAGTGGACTAATGCTCGCTTGCCGGATGGCTCTGCGGCAAGGCCTTAATTCAAGTCGCCTTCGGGCGGCTTTGTTATTTCTGATGCGGTAAGGCAAATACTCACCCCAAAATTCTCATTCAAATAATTAGAACGATAAAAGCAAAATGATTAGATTTCAACCATCACAATACAGGTCTATTCTTTTTCACATCGAGGCGGAATGCCTCATAATCTGAAAATGAATTTGAGGAAATGACCATGAAATCCATCAAAACTTTCGTTGCAGTTTCAGCCCTTACTCTGGCTTCATTTGCCAGCTTTGCACAGAGCATCTCCGTTGAGTCCTCAACTCTTGACGGTGCAGAAGCAAAAGTTGCCGCAGTGGCACAAGAGCAGGGCGCACAGTACAAAATCACTGAAGCAAACACCAACAACCGTGTGCACATGACTGCAGAGCTGTATAAATAAGTTCAGTTTCCGCTTCAGCGTTAAGGCCGCCTTCGGGCGGCTTTACTGTTTCTGAACTAAGTAACCGCCTCTCATACGTTCTACTTAGATGATCTCTAAGGTCATCCAGGCCCCCTCATATACCTTAAATCTGTAATATTCAGATTTCCCTGACACAGATTTGGCAATGGTGACTATTTACCCTCATTGTATACCCATATAGTATACCTCTAAACGACATCGATTTAGGGGGCTAAATGAGAGGCAAAGTCAGTATCACCGTTGAGAAAGACAACTATAAATATTTGGTTGACTCCGGCGTTAACGTTTCTGCATTAGCGGATGCGGCTTACGCCAAAGAGGCTAAGCGCATTAAAGGGGAACGTTGGAAGGAAGAAAATCGTGAGGGCATGGAAGAACTTGCCGCTTTTAACCAAAAGTTTGGCTCGTTCGCTGATGAGAACAGGAAGTGGTAACTCATGCAATTTGATGTTTATGAATATAAGCGGACCAGTCATTACCAACTTTTTGTCGATGTTCAGAGTAACATCCTTGATACACCGGGATTTAGAATGGCCATCCCGCTTGTTGATGCCTCTTTACTCTCTGAAAAAGTGAGTAAAGAGCTCCTTCCAATCGTTCAACTCAATGGCACTGCTTATCGGCTGAAAACTGACGATGTCGTTAGCGTTTCAAAAAGCGTGTTTGGCGATAAAGTCGGAAGTCTTGCAATCTACGAAACTGAAATTAAAGACGCTATTAACATTCTGTTTTGGGGTGTGTAAACCACTCTCAAATCTAACCCGCCCTGGCGGGTTTTATCTTTTTAGCGCGCCACCAGCGTTTCAATTTCTGCCTTCGCCTGCATCAGCGCGGCCAGTAGTTGGGGAAACTGCTCATCGAAGCGCATAGCCGGCACGGCTAAGGCCAGCGCATAGCGTTCACCCGGCCCGGTGTGCAGAGCAACACTGACGCCACAAACGCCGCGCGCATGCTCCTCCCGATCAATCGCATAACCTTGCTGGCGAATTGACTCAATCGCTTTCAGCAAAGGCTGACGATCTTTCAACGTTTGCAGGGTGCGCACCTCATTCAACTGCGGCATTAACGTCGTCAAAAGCTCTTCAGGCTGTTCCGCCAATAGGGCTTTGCCATGTGCGGCGCAGTGGGAAGGAAAGGCGGTGCTGATGGGCGAAACCACGCGCAGCTCCTGATCCGAAGCATATTGGCTGACCAGTACCGTGTGGCTGCCACGCCAGACACACAAGTCCACCGTTTCGCGGGTGCGACGGCCCAGCGTCTCCATCGCCGGTTGCGCCAGCGCAATAATATCGGTGTGCGCTGAGGCGGCAAGTCTGGTCAGTGCTGGCCCCAATTTAATTCCCGCGCTGTCCTGGATCAGCAACTGCTGAGCAATCAGAGAGGTCACCAATCGATGAACCGTGGTTCGCGGTAACGCAGTCGATTTCGCCAGTTCGGACATTGATAATCCAGCGGGGCGATTTTCCAGTGCGCGCAAAAGGGTGGCGGCACGTGCAATCACCTGTGATCCGTTAGCTTCAGTATCTGCGACCATTATTCATCCGTTTCATCGATTTACCCACGCGCCACTCTATCACGTTACGCGCTAGCGATTGACATCACACGCGATTACCTTAACACTCATGTCCGATATGTGGATGATAAACCCATTATGCGGATAGGTGTATTCATGACTGTATTAAAACCTGCAGCGGCAATGACGTTATTGGCTGTGAGTTGCCTGACCATCATGGTGGGCTGCGTTATCGTACCGGGATTGAGTGAGATTGCTGCGCAATTAGGAGTCTCACATCTGGCTAACTGGCTGGTAACGCTGCCAGCATTGGGCGTGGTACTGGCAGGGCCTTTTGCCGGACGAGCGATAGACCGTTATGGCGCTTACCCCATGCTTCTTGTGGGTCTTTTCTGTTACGGCGGATTGGGCGTGGCGGGTGCCTGGTTACCCGGCGCACCCCTGCAGATCATTGATCGTGTCCTATTAGGCTGTTTTACCGCCGTAGTGATGTCGGCTGGAACCAGTTTAATTGCCAGTTTTTATCAGGCTGAAGCACGACTTAAAATGATGGCGCGTCAGGGCATGGCTATCGAACTTGGTGGAGTGGTGTTTTTATTTATTGGCGGGATTCTGGCTTCCTTGAGTTGGCGCTATCCCTATGCACTCTATCTTTTCTCCTGGTTGCTGCTCGCATTGGTGGTCATTTTGATTCCACGTCCGCAACAGCAAATCGCCACTGAAACCAGGGATGAAGGCGCAACCAACAGCGATCGGGCATTGCGTCCGGTATTGCTGGCGGCCATCTGCTCCATGATGTGTTTCTTTACCGCTATCATCATGCTGCCACAACGCTTTGCCGCGTTGGGCGTTAATGCCGCTCATATCGGGTATTTTCTGTCATTCGTTTCGCTGGTGGCCGTGCTGGCTGCAGCGTTGATGCCGCATGTGGCACTGCAATTTGGTCCTTATCCAACCCTGATCATGGCGTTCGTTTGTTATATGTTGGCGCACCTGGAGTTTGCTGCTGCACCGGACATGCTGCTGTGCCTGCCGGGCGGCATCCTGTTAGGCATGGGATTTGGCTTGTCAGTGCCTCTGGTCAACCATATGACGGTTGAAACCAGCCAACCGCATGAGCGTGGACGTCAACTGGCGCGTTTATCGATGGCAATCTTTGCCGGGCAATTTCTCGCGGCCTTTATGGCTTATATTCCCGGCCAAGTGGAGATGACCTTTATTGCCGCAGCAATACTGGCCGTGATGAATATTGTTGCTTTGCGTAAGTTCGCCGTGGTGAGGGATTAATCTGTCCGAAAAGGGTCGATGCATGTCCTCATTCATCGACGGCTTACCGTTAATATAGTGCGCAATCTCAATCATTCAGGATGCGCATGAAAACCATCATCAGTAAAAACTTTACTCCAGCCAAAGCCTGGGATGCCGTTGATATTGCCAATTTCGACGGTACCAGCGTCAGACTGCATTGGACTGATAAACCTTATCGCTGGCACATCAACGACGGCGAAGAGGTCTTTGTGGTGTTGGATGGTGCAGTAGAAATGCATTACCGCGAGCAGGGCGAAGTACAGAAAGTGATGTTGAATGTCGGTGATATTTTCTTTGCCAGTGTGGGAACCGAGCATGTTGCCCATCCGCAGGGCGCCGCGCGGGTACTGGTGGTTGAGAAAGAGGATTCGGTATGAAACCACACTAACCGTAATCGGTAACGATTTGATCCGTTAGGCGTAACAGGAGATGAGTGAGCAATCAGGCGCAAGCTCGTACGAAAAGTAACCACGGCAGTGTAGCTGGCGTGGTTGGCGGTGAGAGATGATTTATCCACAGGTTAGCGCGCGGTCTTTTCACCTGAAATGTGGATAACATCCTGATCATTATGACAGTCGATGTGACAGTAACGCTGCGTATGATTATCTGGATTATCATGATCGCACTAATAGTTAATATGGTAATGGTAACCTGGGTTATTATTATTTTCATCGAAGGCACACAGCCTTCACAAACAACCCAAAGGAATAAGACCATGAAAACCATCAAAACACTGACCATCGCCGCTGCCGCCGCTCTTTCACTGATGTCTGCTGCCAGCTTTGCCCAGAGCATCTCCGTTGAGTCATCAACTCTTGACGGTGCCGAAGCGAAAGTTGCCGCAGTAGCACAGCAGCAGGGCGCTCAGTATAAAATCACTGAAGCGAACACCAACAACCGTGTGCACATGACTGCAGAACTGTACAAATAAGTTCAGTTTCCGCTTCAGCGTTAAGGCCGCCTTCGGGCGGCTTTGCTATTTAAGGCCTGATAAAACGTATTAGCTGATTGCGTTGACAAAACGCTGCGTTATTTGCTGAGGACGGGTAATCGCGCCACCGACCACCACAGCATGTGCGCCCAGTTTTAAACACTGCGCCGCCATCTCAGGTGTTTCCACATTGCCTTCTGCAATCACTGGCGCCTTCACTGCTGTTAATACTTCACGCAGAAAGTGAAAATCATTTGCCGCCAGATACTTTCCGCGCGTTTCCGCCGTATAGCCATGCAGCGTAGTACCTACGCAGTCGAAGCCGAGTTCATCCGCCAGCAACGCCTCATCAACTGTCGCGATATCTGCCATCAGCAATAACTGCGGATAGCGTTGACGAATCGCCGCCACCAACTGCGGCAACTGCAGTTCGCCAGGCCTCTGATGCTGCGTGGCGTCCAGCGCGATCATCGCTGGATTCGCCGCCATTAATTCATCGACCTCTTTGAGCGTGGCAGTGATATATACATCACTGCCTGAATAATCTCGTTTGATAATGGCGATAATGGGCAAATCCACGGTTTGCATAATCTGCTCTACATCGATCAGACTGTTGGCGCGGATTGCCGACGCGCCACCTTGCTTCGCGGCTAATGCCATACGCGACATGATATAGGCGCTGTGCAGGGGTTCATTTTCCAGTGCCTGACAAGACACCACCAGTTTCCCTTTAATTTGCTCCAGCATGTTTGCTTTCATAGCGCGAGTAACTCCTCAACTTCATTTTTGATAATGGTGACGTGCGGGCCATAGATCACCTGTACGCCGTTGCCACGCTGGATAACCGCGCGAGCGCCCGTGGCCTTCAATGCGGCTTCATTAAGTTTAGAACTGTCGTTTAGTGTGATACGCAAACGTGTGGCGCAGCAGTCAAGTTCGGCAATATTGTCTTTACCGCCCAGCGCTTCAATCACCTGCAAAGGGCGTTCGCCAGCGGCAACTGGCAAGGTATCGATGCTGACATCTTCACGGCCTGGCGTTTTGAAATTGAATCGAGTGATCAGCAGGCGGAAGGTACAGTAATACAGCAGGAACCATGGCACGCCGACCAGGGGCACATACATCCAGTGGGTTTTCGCTTCACCCTGCAATACACCGAACAGAATGAAATCGATTAAACCGCCGGAGAAGGTCTGTCCAATGGTGATGTGCAGGATGTGGGCGATCATAAAGGCCAGGCCATCGAACAGCGCGTGAATCACATATAACACTGGCGCCACAAACAGGAACGAGAACTCAATCGGTTCGGTGATCCCAGTCAGAAATGAGGTGAGAGCGGCGGATAATAACAAACCGGCCACACGTTTGCGGTTCTCGGGTTTGGCAGTGTGATACATCGCCAGACAAGCCCCGATCAGGCCAAACATCATGGTGATAAAGCGGCCCGACATAAAGCGCGCCGTCCCCAGATAAAACTGCTGCGTATTGGGATCGGCCAACTGAGCGAAGAAAATGCGCTGAGTGCCTTCAACCAGATGACCATTGACCATTTCACTGCCGCCCAAAGCGGTAGTCCAGAAAGGCAGATAGAAGATGTGATGCAGACCAAACGGGCCGAGCATGCGCAACACAAAGCCGTATATGAAGGTGCCGAAATACCCCGTGGCATCGACCAGTCCACCCATACCGAATATCAATTTCTGAAAATGCGGCCAGACGATGGTCATTGCCGCGCCAACGATAATCGCCACAAACGAGCTAATAATCGGGACGAAGCGTGAGCCACCAAAGAAGCCGAGAAATTGTGGCAGGGCAATTTTGTTATAGCGGTTGTGCAGTAACGCGGTGACCACCCCGATCACAACACCACCAAACACGCCGGTTTCCAGCGTTTGAATGCCCAGCGCCATACCTTGACCCACGGCACTGAGATTACTGCTGGCCAGCACGCCGGTGAGCGTCAAGAGGGCATTGATGGTGGCATTCATCACCAGATAGGCGAGCAGAGATGCCAGTCCTGCTGTGCCCTTGTCGCTTTTCGCGAGACCTACCGCCACGCCCACCGCAAACAGCACTGCGAGGTTGGCGAAGACCACCGAACCGGCGCTGGCCATGATGGTGAACACCCCTTGTAGCCAGGCGATATCCAGAAACGGATAGGCTTTAACAGTGTTGGGATTGGATAACGCGCCGCCAATGCCCAATAGCAAGCCGGCGGCAGGTAATACCGCGATCGGCAACATAAAGGATTTTCCAAAACGTTGCGCTTTTTCAAACCAGCCTCCTGAAGAGGCTCCACTGAACATTGACATAAATTTTTATCCCCGAAGTGTTGTTGTGGTAAAAATTATTATCATAATCTACTTCATCGGATGAAAATTACTACCATTAGTGTGATAGCTTTCACTTATAATCAATTCTGCTGGCACAAAGCAGGGCCTTTACGCACACTAAGCGCCATCAATATTGGCTAATGGAGAGGTGTCATGACGGACAATGGAAATATTTTGCTGCATCTGAAGCAGGGCTTGCCGGGCTACAGTCCTGCGCTGCAAAAGCTGGGCGACTTCATCCTGACCGAACCGCAGAGAGTGCTGTATCTCACCATTACCGAATTGGCGAAAGAGACGGACACCAGCGAAGCCAGCGTGACGCGCTTGTGCCGCAACCTGAGTTGCAAAGGCTACACCGAATTTAAGATGGCGCTGGCGCTGGATGTGCAGCAGAGTCAGCCCACGCTGGCAGCAACGGGCGATCCGGTTGATGCGCTGGTGGAAGAGTCGGTGCAGGCGCTGCGCGATACCGGAAAATTTATTGATCGCGAGGTCTTACAGCAGGCAGGTGCGGCGGTGCATCAGGCGCGTTCTATCCAAATCTATGGCGTGGCTGCCAGCGCGATAACCGGCGAATATTTGCATTATCGTCTACTACGGCTGGGCAAATCCGCGCAGCTGTTTGGTGATATGCATCGTGCGGCCATGAATGCTTCGACCCTGGGTGAAGGTGATTTGGTCATCGCGATCTCTGCTTCCGGTTCCACCAAAGATCTGATGCATGTGGTCAATGTGGCGAAGAAGCGCAAAGCTCAGGTGCTGATGCTAAGTAATACGCTGCGCAGCCCGATGGGCAATCTGGCGGATATGTTGCTGGTGGCGGCGCGACCGGAAGGTCCACTTAATGCCGGAACGTTGAGTGGGAAGGTAGGGGCGATGTTGCTGGTTGAGGCGTTAATGGGGGAGCTGATGGCACATGATGCGCATTACGCCACTGCTAGTCAGCAAACGGCCAGTGCAACGTTGCCGATGTTAATCTGACCGCTGGGTCATTCGCTCTTATTTCCAACATGACGGAAAAATCGGTGCGCAGCGATGCGCACCCGAGAAGATACATTTACTCACTCGCCAGCGCGGCGACCGGATCCATACGGGCAGCTTTGCGCGCAGGCAAATAACCAAAAATCATGCCGATAATAGTGGAGCAGGCGAAAGCTGCCCCCGCGGATTCCCATGAGTAGATGGCTGTCAGTACACCGCCTGCCATCAGGCTAATCAGCGGACCGATCACCAGTGAGAGTGCCACGCCGAGTGAACCGCCAACCAAACATACCAGCACCGCCTCAATCATAAACTGCTGCATGATATCGCCACGCCGCGCACCCACGGCCATACGCACGCCAATCTCATGCGTTCGTTCGGTGACGGACACCAGCATAATATTCATCACGCCGATGCTGCCGATCATCAGCGCAATCGATGCCACCATCAAAATCAGCAAGGTCAAGGTGGCTGCTGCCCCTTCAATCGCTTTGCGGTACTTATCGCGGTTAAACATCAGGAAGTCTTTGGTGCCATGGCGCGCAGTCAATAGTTGCGTGAGAGATTCCACCGCCGGACCGCTGACCACATCATCTTTAAGTTTAACGCTGATACTTGTGAGCGCTGTTTGCCCACTGATGCGGTACATCATGGTGCTCCAGGGCAGCCACACGCTGAGAC
Organism: Pantoea folii; assembly: GCF_056678875.1. Lineage (NCBI taxonomy): Bacteria > Pseudomonadati > Pseudomonadota > Gammaproteobacteria > Enterobacterales > Erwiniaceae > Pantoea > Pantoea folii. The sequence continues at coordinate 43,718 of NZ_JBWXON010000001.1, forward strand.
GATTGGGCGAAATGCCGTTATCTTCATGCGCCACACCAATGACTCGCACCGGCACAGACCCTAACACGATCATTTTTCCGATGGGGTTTTCATTGGCTGCAAACAGCTTATTGCGCGTATTGGTATCAATGATGATCTCTTGCCGGGCATGGCGTTCATCACTGAAGTTGCTGCCTTCGGTGAGTTTGATGCCCTGAATCTCAAAGTAATCTTTGCCGACGCCCGATACGGATGCTTTCGACGAGTTGGAGAGATAACGGATCGGCTGGGTCGAGAGCAGCTCAGGGCTGACTTTGTCGACAAACTGCTGGCGAGCAATCACATCGGCATCAGCCATCACCAGCGTCAACACCGGATGCGCATCATCTTCGGCGAAATCACCGCCGGCATACACGGACACCACATTCGTCCCGAGACCGGAAATACTCTCCAGCGTTTTTTCACGCGCACCTTGTCCAAGCGCGACGACAGTGACGACAGCGGCAATACCAAAAATAATACCGGTCATGGTGAGTGCGGTGCGTAAGCGATGCGTATTCATGGCATTTAGCGCCATGCGCATTGACTCGCGCAGGCGATCAATAAATCCGCGCAGCTTGCTCTGACTTCTGCTCACCATTGGCTGATAGCGCGATCGCGTCGCCTCTGTTTTTGGCCCGCTGTCAGCAAAAATTTCGCCGTCCTGGATTTCGATGATGCGGTCTGCGTGTTGCGCCACTTTCATATCGTGTGTGACGATAATTACCGTATGGCCGTCACGATTCAGGTCATGAAGAATGCGTAACACTTCCTCGCCAGAATGCGAATCCAGCGCGCCGGTCGGTTCATCGGCGAGAATAATCTCGGCTCCATTAATCAACGCTCGCGCAATACTGACGCGCTGTTGCTGGCCACCAGAGAGTTCACCCGGTTTATGATGTTCACGGCCTTTGAGACCGAGTCGTTCCAGTAATTGAGCAGCACGAGCCCGCCGCGCATGCCCCGGCAAATTGGCATAAATCGCCGGGATTTCGACGTTGCTTAATGCGGTCAGATCCGGCATTAAGTGGTAGCGCTGAAAAATGAAGCCAATATGTTCACGGCGGACTTTCGCCAGCGCGTCCGGAGAGAGTGAAGCGGTATTCTGGCCTGAGATAAAATAGTGACCGCTGTCGGCGGCATCCAGGCAGCCGAGAATATTCAGCAATGTGGATTTGCCCGAGCCGGAAGGGCCAATGATCGCGACCATTTCGCCACTGGCGATCTGCAAATTGATATCTTTCAGCACATGCAAAGATTCTGAACCGTTAACATAGCTGCGCTGAATGTTTTTCAGTTCGATCAAGCTCACATCACCACCTTGTCCGCACCGGCGGCTTGGGTAGCAAGGATGACTTTTTCACCGGCTTTCAAGCCGCTGAGAACCTGAATATCAACGCTGTCTGAAATACCGGTGGTGATAATACGTTTCTCAGGCTGATTCTCCTTGTTCGCCACCTCGACAAAGGTCTTGCCTTCCGCGTCTTTTTTCGTTGCCTGTACCGGAATCAACAGCGCGTCTTTCGCATTGTCGCGCAGCAGATTAACTTGCGCGGTCATTGAGATGCGCAGGGTGTTATCGGGATTGGGAACATCGAGTAACGCATTGTAATAAATGGCGGCATTGGTACTGCTGGCCGGCGTACTTTCACTGTTGCCCATCAAGGCATCATCTTTCATCACTGATTCGGGTGCCAGTTCAATGCTACGCAGCGTCGCGTTGTAGCGTTTATCGGGATTGGCGAAGGTGGTAAACCAGGCTTGCTGGCCGGGGTGGATGTTGGTGATGTCCGCTTCGGAAACCTGCACTTTAATGGTCATGGTGCCAAGTTGCGCCAGCTTGGCGATGGTCGGCGCGCTCTGCGCGGCGTTAACCGTCTGGCCCTGTTTGGTCACGATGGCGATCACCGTGCCATCCATCGGTGCCATGATGCGGGTATAGCTGAGATCGAGCTGCTTCTTGTCCACCTCAATTTGTGCTTGAATGACGCGCGCTTTTTGCGCCGTCAACTCAGCACGTGCGGTGCTCCACGCTTCTGCCGCTTCGTCAAAATCCTGACGTGACACCAGGTTGGCTTTAATCATTTGCTGCAGGCGTTTGAACTGCGCATCCTGCCTGACCAACGTCGCTTCACGTGTTTCCAGATCGGCTTGCGCGACGCTCAGTGCAGCCTGCGCGTTGCGTAAATCACTGCGCTGTGGCTGGTCGTCAATTTCAGCGATCAGCTCGCCCTTACTGACGTTATCTCCGGCTTTGATATAGAGCTTTTTCACCTGACCTGAAACCTGCGCACCGACATTGACGCGCTCAATAGCGTCCATCTTGCCGGTCGCAGCGATGACGTTTTCGATGTCGCCTTGACGCACCACGGCAGTGACCAGTGGATTCGGTTTTGGTCTTGAACTGCTGTAGGCCCAGACCAGAATAATGATCGCCAAAATAGCGATCGCGACCAAAAGCCGCTTTTTAGAGGTATTCAACATAAGCATCCCTTTAATGAAGCGAGAATAGTAATCACTAAATGCAACAAACAGGAGAAAATTCGTCAGGATTTCTGCATTAAGTTGGGTGCGTTGAGAAAAAAATGAAAATTTTTCGAATAGAAATCGTCGTTGAGTTGTTTACCCCTAAACCACTCACTATTTGGGAAATGCTATGTCCGCTCCGGCCCGCCAAAACTCACGTCAACGCTATGACGCTTTCAGCATGACGCTGCACTGGATCACTGCGTTTAGCGTCATTTTTCTGTTTGCCTCGGCGCACATTTGGGAACAACTGGAAAAGGGCACACCGCTGCGCAAGGGTTTACAGGCGTGGCATATCTCTTTTGGCATTTTGCTGGCTTTAGTGATGATTGTGCGCCCACTGTGGCGTTTCTATTGCCAACGTCAGACGCATTTGGCCGTGGCGCCAGCTGAAAGCAGCACGCCGATGCGCATCATCGCGCATGCCGTTCATGGCTTGTTGTACCTGTTGTTATTCACTCAGGTTGTATTGGGTTTTCTGTTTCGTTGGTCGCAACAGGAACCGTTTAATTTCTTTGGCCTGTTCGATATTCCAACCTTTATTCATGTCGATACCGCACTGCGTCACACGCTGGCGGGATTACACAATAACGTTGGCTGGGCGCTGATTAGCCTGGCAGGCGCGCATGCGCTGGCGGCGTTACTCCATCACTACGTTCTGCGTGACAACGTGCTGCGCCGTATGCTGCCGTTGCGCGATTCGATGCCCCTCCACGAGGATAAATGAATGATGAAGATGATGAATCAGGTTCGCTGGTTTGCCGTGCCGGTATTGCTGATGGTGTTACATGCACCGACTGCATTCGCCATGGGCGATGACGACAGTGACAAGAAAACCCCGGACTGTCCGAAAGGGCAGGTTTATGACAGCAAAACCAAATCCTGCGTGCCGGAAAAAACCAGCATGCTGAGTGATGAGGATAAGACGAATTACGCCTACCACCTGGCGAAAAAAGGCGAGTATCAAGCTGCGCTGACGTTACTGGATACGTTGCACAATCAGAACACCAAAGAGGCATGGAATTATCGCGGCTACGCCACACGTAAACTGGGCCGCACCGACGAAGGGATGCGTTACTATCAGAAATCGATCGCACTAGACCCGAAATATGCCAAAGTGCGTGAATATTTAGGTGAAGCCTGGATGATCAAAGGCCGACCGGATCTGGCTAAAGAGCAGCTCACTATCATCAAATCGCTGTGCGGTGTGAAGTGTGAAGAGTATCAGGATTTGCACGCGGCCATTAATGGTCATCCTGAGTCCTGATGACCGCTGTTGACGGAGGATAGAAATATTACCAGCACTGAAGTCCGTCAACATCTGGCGGCGCATCTGACGCGTATGTGGCGTTACGCGATGGTGTTATCGCGTAATAAAGATGTGGCCGAAGAGTTAGTGCAGTCCACCTGTGTGCGGGCGCTGGAACGCAGCGCCCGCACACACCGGGCACACGCATCGATCGCTGGCTGTTTACCGTGCTGCACTCCGTGTGGATCAACGAACTGCGCGCGCAGCGGGTACGCATGGGGCAGGGATTCGTCGAGAGTGATGAATTGCTCGCTCCCGACCATCAGCAACACAATGAACAGCGCATGCAATATGCCAAAGTGATGCAACGGGTTGGGCAGTTGCCAGAGGCACAGCGCAACGCGGTATTTTTAGTTTATGTCGAGGGTTTTACCTATCAGGAAGCCGCCGACACGCTGGCCGTGCCGATTGGAACCATCATGAGCCGCCTCGCTGCGGCACGCACTACTTTAGCCAGCGCAGTGACAGCGCGGCCTGCGGTACAGGAGAAACGCTTGTGAATGCACCACGATTTACCTCGCCCTATGCCGACGAAGCTATCGTTGCCTGGCTGGATGGTGAAATGCGCGCGGAGGATGCGCAGGCGTTTGAAACCGAATTAAAGCGCAGTGAAACGTTGTCAGCACGGACGGCTGAGCTGATGAAAAGCAATCAACCTTTTGCGGATGCGTTCGCGCCAATGCTGGATGAGGCGCCGCTGGAGCGTATGGAGTCACGACTGGCGTACCTGCTGGACAACACACCGTCCGCACCGATAAAAGAGGCTGTTCAGGTTAGCCGCCGTGCGTTGATCGCGGCATCAGTCAGTTTTCTGCTGGTGGGCAGTGCCGTCGGTTTTTGGGCCAGACCCGTCGCGAAAGCTGAACAGGATGAGAGCGCGCGAATACGTGAACTGGAAGCACAATATATGTCGCTCTATAGCCCGGAAACGTTGGCGGATGTCGACAGTTCGCCACAGGTGTTAGCGCGTTCATTACAACGCACGGCGCGCGACCTCGATCTGCGTCTGACGACTGAGCAATTGACGCTTCCTGAAGCAAGCTTGAAAAGTGTGCGTATGCTGCGCTACGACGATTCACTGATCACTCAAATCGCCTGGAATCACAGCAATTACGGTCCGATGGCCCTGTGTATTTCGCGGGAAGATGCGAGTAAACAGAGGGCATTGGCGCAGGAAAAACGGCACGGTATGAATCTGGTGTGGTGGCATCGCAGCGGATATCAGTACGTGCTGATTGGGCGCAATCCTGCTGATCAGTTAAAACGAGCGGCGCAGGTGTTGAGCGCCGCTCTGGTGTAGATGTACAAGGCAACCTTTGAACCGCCCCCGATTATGCCCCTACGACACTGCATCAAAATATTGTAGGGGCTTTTTTTATCGGCAGAACGCTTACGAGATCCCCAGCAGCTGTTTCAACTGCGCAATCTCAACGCGCCATTGTGTCTGCAACGTCGGTTTTTGATGTTTAGGCTTTCGCATCATATCTTCATCAAGCTTGCTCTCTAAATCGCACAAGGCCAATAGTAGTTCCTCCTCGTCGTTATGCGATTCGGCCGCCACGGGCTGAACGCTAGCAACACTTTTTTCTGACGGTTGTTCGGCCCCCATAAGTTCAATCACTTGTGCAAAGTCATGCCACTCGCTCAGTTGCTGATCCTGAATCAGCCAGAAACGGTTACAGCTGCTGGCGATCAGATTGCGATCGTGCGACACCAGCAACACCGCGCCCTCGAACTGATTGAGGGCGGCTGCCAACTCCTCTTTACCCAGCATATCCAAATGGTTGGTGGGCTCATCCAGCAGCAATAAGGAATAGCGCGCGAGTGTCAGCCCGACAAACAGCAGGCGTGAGCGTTCACCGCCACTCAGCGAGCCCACTAATTGCTGATGACGGAGATAAGGGAACCCCGCACCTATCAGAGCCATCTTTCGCTGGTCGTCACTTAGAGGGGCAAAATGCGCCAGTGCCTCGTTGAGGCTCTCCTCATCATGCAATTGCGTGAGGCTTTGGTCGTAATAACCTAACTTTGCACGCGGATGAAACAGTGTGGTGGTCTCACGCTGGTATTCCAGCCAGAGTTGGCGCAGCAGCGAAGATTTCCCGCTGCCGTTGCGGCCCACTATGGCGATGCGGTCGCCGCTTTTAACCTGCAGGCTGGGTAACGAAAACAACGCAGGCGCGTTCTCCGCTGGGCGAATGTGCATTTCAGTCAGTGCCAGCACCCGATCGGCATCCAGCGCTTCTCCCAGCAGTTGAAGGCGCCATAAGCTGCCTTCGGTCAACGTGGTTTGTGCCTCTTTCAACCAACTGGCGCGCTTCTCCATTTGCTGCGCTTTACGCGACAGACCTTCGTTGTCGTAGGTGCGTCCCCAAATTGCCAGCCGTTTGGCACTTTTTTCGACGCGCTCAATCTCATTCTGTTCTGCCTGATAACGTTGTGCATCGGTTTCATCCTGCTGGGCCAGCGCTTGTCGGGCCGCAGAGCAGGGCAGGCGGAAGAATTGCAGGGTTTGATCGCGCAGGATCCAGCTGCAATTGGTGACCTGATCCAGCAAGGTGCTGTCATGTGAGACCAGCACAAAGCTGCCTTTCCAATTTATCAGGAACTGTTCCAGCCAAAGCAGCGTTGGAAGATCCAGATGGTTGCTGGGTTCATCCAGTAACAGCAGGTCAGGCTGGAGAATAAGTGCACGCGCCAGCAGTAACCGCACATGTTGACCGCCACTCAACGTGGCTGCCGTTTGGGTATGCTGTTCAGCATCGAACCCCAGCGAAGAGAGTAGCGCTTCCGCTCGCCAGGCTTCACTGACCTGTTGCTGTTCTGGCAGACGCGCAATCACGCTTGTCAGCAGCGTGGCTTGCTGGAGCAGAGGGGGAAGATGTTGCTCAATTCGCGCCAGCAAACAGTGGTTGGCTAACGTAACGCTGCCCTTACTGCTTGCAAGTTCACCGCTGAGGATCTTTAGCAGAGTACTTTTTCCCGTGCCGTTATCACCGAGCAGCCCAATGCGATCGCCTTTTTTGAGGCTGAAATTGATGTCGTGAAATAGGGTACCGAAGGCGTTATCAAAGCCGACAGCGTGTGCGGATAGTAATGTGCTCATGTGCTTACTCATAAGTTGCAGGCATGCGAACGCCTGACGTCAAAAACTGCTGACGACAACCCGGTAAGCCGGAGGAAGGGATGAGAATTTCAGTAGACTTCGCTCAGGCGGATTATCGCAGCACGAATGCAGAGATAGCTGAGCGCGGCCAATTACTATAAAAGTGTGAGTAAATAAACAATTCACACGATGGCATAGTAATCCTCCTTATTTATCAGTAGTGAGTAGGGTGGGTTGATGATAGTCACCTTGGCTGGCATTATCCACAGAATATTCGCGATGTTGTGAAGCCACAGCCTTTATACGGACTTGATGTCACACATTCTCATTAATTCCCCACACTGAAGGATTCACGGATGAACAATACAACTTTACCTCTCGTACTCATTCCAGGATTTATGCTGGATGAAACACTTTGGGATGATTTTGTGTGCGCCTATCCAGATGACAGAACCTGTATCAGAGCCAGCTTGAGCCACGGCGAAAGCATCACCGAATATGCTGACAATATCGTGGCAACCTTACCGCCGCGCTTTATTTTGGTCGGTTTCTCACTAGGAGGCTATGTGGCAAGAGCCATCGCCGAAGCCTTTCCCGAGCGTACTGCAGGAATGGTTTTGGTTGCCACTTCACTTCGTGAAGATCCTCCTGAACAACGTGAGTTACTGGATAAGGCATCACAAACGGCCTTAATGGGTGATTTTAATGGCTTTAGCCAGGCGGTGCTGAAGCCATCGTTACATTCCTCGCGACAGAATGATGCTCAACTAATTGATAAAATTCGTGTTATGGGGAAACATCTCGGTGCAAATGTTTTTCGAACACAAGCCATGCTTGATCGCAGTGGTGTCACGCAGCAACCGATTCGTTGCCCAATATTGGTCATTGCATCTGAAGGAGATGGCCTGCGCGGTCTTGAAGAGTCCCGAGAGATTGTCACTTTATTGGGGGGCGATATGGTAATTATCGGTGAAAGTGGTCATATGTTGCCCCTTGAGCAACCTGTTCGACTCACTTCTGTCATCGCCGATTGGCTTGAAAAACAGCACTTTGAATAAAAAAGTGCAGAGCTTATCTAAAGCTCCATTGAATGGTGATAACAAATACCGAGGGGATAATAATCCCCGATTCAATGCCGAAATAGGGTGTGAAATTATATTGAAAGCCATGATAAATATAGGGTGAGAATCCTATTCCGGTGGCCTTTTTAAAGTCGTGATAGGAACCGTGATCGCCACAATCCTTAAAGGCATCGAAAAAAAACTCACCGGTGTAGCCGTAGATACCTTTAAAGGTCCAGCCATCATCCCAGGTTTTCCAGTCTTTTCTCACCCCTAACGCAAGACAGCGATCGTCAAAGCTGTTTTTCATGGTGCCGACCAGTACGCTATAGGTGGAATCTTCGGACAATTTTCTTTCTACCGAAAAGAAATTATTCTCAAAATTTTCAGTATATTGCCCATGATTCCCGGTCAGATGATAAACGTAGGAACCCGTGTTGATGGAATATAGGTTAATTTCGCTCGCTGGGCACTGCAGCGAAATGAGTGTTAATATAATCAGTAAGCCCCATAATAATCTGAGATTTGTTCTGGGGGATTCTTCTGTTATTTCATTCATTTTTCCCTCACCACTGGCAATGCGATAATGAAAAAAAAAGCGAACAGCAGCCTGATGGGTTGACTCAATATGTTGATTGATAAGTCAGAATGATCAGAACTTTGAAATTTCAGATAAAGATATTTTATACTGATAAAAACATAGACGATGACGTATTTTAGCAGGTTTTTTGAAAGGACAATATTGCGAAGAGAAGCGCATTATAAACATGCCTGGTTATATGATTAATAAATAAGTGATTCGTTTAAATAAATCATTCATGTACAGTTTTCACGGAATGATGTGTTCCTCATCCAATAAGGGGTAACCCGTGATAGGTTGCAAGCCTGCAAGTTATTGGTCATAAGCCGATTGAAGATTCTCCACCCCAACGCTGCAGCATAACCAGAGTCTCACGCCCGGTTATGCTGAACTACACAGGGATGGAAAGTAGAATGACTTCATTCCTGAGTGCAGTTTTAACCTTGATCCACCCAGATGAGCCTATCCACATCAAACCCCAGCCTTTGCGCGATAGCCAGGTACTGTTTTTTCACTTGATTCGGAAGCTTCGGCTCTCGCGACAAGATCCATAAATAACCCCGATTTGGACCGCTCACTAGCGCGTATTGATAATCATCATCCAATGCGATCACGTTATAGCCGCCATAGAACGGGCCAAAAAAGGAGACTTTAAGCGCTGCGGTATCCGATTTGCCGGTGAAATAGGCCTTGCCCTCACTCTCACTCCACTCTTTTTTCACCGGATCATATCCGCGATTCAGCACGTTTATGCCGCCATCGTCGCGTTGAGTATAAGTGGCTGTGACATGATCTTTGCCGCGCTCAAAGCGGTGATCCAGACGGGCGATTTCGTACCATTTGCCCAAATAGCGGTTGGCATCAAAAGGGCTGATGGGCGTGACACCTTTTGGTGGCGTCGGGGATTTACAGGCAACCAGCGTTAACGTTAACGCGGCAAGTGCGGCGATGGGCCATATTTTCATTACTGCTCCTTTATCGATCCTGATCCGTATTAAAGGGTATGTCAGCATGATTATAGGCAAGAAATATCGAGGCGGCCCTTAGGCCACCTGCTGCAGGGGATTATTTCTTCTCTTTATCTTCGTCAGCCGGAATCAGTGGCTCATCAATCGCAATAGAGGTGCCTGACTTTAACAACTGAATATCGAGTATCACGTAGGTCATGGTGGTGATAAACAAAGAAATCACGCTGCCAATCACGCCGCTGGTGGTAAAGGTGAAGTAGTTGTACATCACCACCCAGGTCACACAAATAAACAGGGCAAGCGCAACGTTAATGGCTGACTGTGAATAGTTGGTGGTGCGAGCGCCCATCTCATTGATTTGCTTATAGAGGTTGGTGCCAACGTATTTCTCCAGCACAAAAATGCCTTGATCCCAACTGCGCAGGCGTCGCGCGCTGCTGCGGGTGAAGAACAGGAATAACAACGAGACAAACAGACCGGAAAAGGCGATCAGCACGGGGACAGCTTCTAATGCATACACCAAACTTTTGTGGCTGGGTGCTTGTGCGGTGAGATCCAGCGTCAGCGAGGCGCCCAGGACGGCATAGAGGAAAATAAACAACGCTAAAAACACCGCATTGCGTTTCCAGTCGAGTTCCGCTTCGTGATTTTTCTGCTGCCGAGCGATGTCGAGGGCGTGTTGTAAACGCGTGTCGCTGGATTGGGTATCCACTTGTCCTATCTCTTCTCCGAGCAAACGGTGAATAAACGGCTGATCGGCCGAATCAATGGTGATGCGCATAACTATCCTGATGGCGTAACTATCGAGGTGCACAGTGTAACGCAATTTCGGCCGCAGGCAGGAATCTGCGAGACAACACGCAGTTTCAGTGCTGCAGTTGCTCATGATTTGCACATCATTTGTACACTTTACTCTGCGGTCACTGTCGGCCGTGTACAGCACGACGGAGGAAAAGCCTATGTCGTACGTAGATGGTTTTGTCGTTGCGGTGCCTGAAGTTAATAAAGAGGATTACCGTGCCATGGCGGCCAAAGCAGCGCCGCTGTTTAAGGAGTTTGGTGCCACCCGCATCGTGGAATGCTGGGCAGATGATGTACCTGAAGGCAAGCTCACGGATTTTTATCGGTCGGTGAAAGCGGAAGAGGGAGAAACAGTGGTGTTCAGCTGGATTGAATATCCCTCACGTGAAGTGCGTGATGCGGCCAATCAGAAAATGATGTCCGATCCGCGGATGAAAGAGATGGGCGAAAACATGCCGTTTGATGGCAAAAGAATGATTTACGGCGGTTTCTCGATTCTACTCGAGGAGTAATGTGCAGGGCGCGTCGGCGCCCTGCACATTTCTGTCGCGGTCAGGCATGCGAGAGGTTACGGCCACTGCTGACACTGTATGACGGTTCGATAACCATCGTGATCTTGATACGTTTTTCCGTTTTGATCCCAATATGGGTTGAACGAATCAATCTGTACAAATCCCGCCAATACCATTTGCTGGCATGTTTGCTGCCACCTATCACGCTCGGGTAAATACAGCACCAACAGATGTTCTGATGACGGTGAAGGGATGACCGGATGCGAAGTGCATTGTGTATTGGCGTTGCTAAATCGTCATGAATTAACGCTATTTTTTCGTAATTCTAAACGGGATGGAGAGCATGATGAGCTATGTCAGTGAGATGAGAACCTTAGTTGGACATCGTATGTTGCTGCTTGCGGGAGCGAACGTCATCATCCTTGACGATAAGCAACGTATTTTACTACAGCAGCGATTAGACGGAAGCTGGGGACTACCCGGTGGGTTGATGGAACCGGGTGAAAGCCTCGAACAAACCGCTGTGCGTGAAGTGAAAGAAGAGACGAACATTGATATCGATGAACTTCATTTTTTGAAAGTCTTTTCTGGCAAAGAATTTACTTTTACGCTTAACAATAACGATGAAATCAATGTTGTCACCGCCCTTTACTGGTCAAAAAAATGGCATGGTAATTTAATAAATGATAAAAGTGAGGGGTTGTCATTGGCATTCTTCACCACTGATGATATGCCCGATAATATGAGCGAAGAGTATCAGCTCTACCTTCGTTACTTTGTATCGAAATAAATCGTCATCAGATTGGATTACGTGGCCATGCTCAGTACAACAAACGCCACGTCAACAAGGAGTTAGCATGCTGGATATCATCCATTTCCCCCTGTTCCTCATTTCGGTATTCCTGCTGTGTATCACGCCGGGGCCGGACCTCGCTTATGTGATCGGGCAAAGCGTGGCCAATGGGCGACGCAGCGGCGTGATATCTGCGAGCGGTGTGGCGCTCGGCAGCTGTACTCATGCGTTGGCCAGTGCAATAGGCTTAACGGCGTTAATTACCGCCTCGCCGATGTTATTCACAGCGATTAAATATATCGGGGCTGCTTATCTTATTTATTTAGGTGGCAAGATGGTGTGGGAAACGTTTATTGCCAAACCTCAGGGATGTCGCTCACAGACTCAGGTGCCACGCTCCAATACACGTAATCTTTTAGTACGCGGTTTTATTACCTCTATCACTAATCCCAAAGTGTTATTGTTTTTCATTTCGTTCTTCCCACAATTCGTCGTGGTAGAGGGTAACTATCATGCGAGTTCCTTCCTGCTGCTGGGACTAACATACGCGGTGATTGGGTTGATCACTGATGTGACGTTTGCCCTGCTGGCGGGCGGTGCTGCGAGTGCAGTATCGCGCAACATTACGCTGCAAAAGCTGCTGGATCGTATCGTCGGTATGACATTTATTGGCCTGGGAATTCGCCTGGCCCTGACCCGACGTTAAAAATGCAGAAGAGACAGCAAGTCTGATGATTGGCGATAGCGACCTAATCGGGTAACGTGAAGTGTCTTACGTTACCTACAAAATAATGACCGCACGCTAAGTTGCAGGAGAGCCCGTTCATGGCAGTTAATCCCAATATCATCGGTATCATCAGCGATGAATTCACCAACCCTAATACCGTCACGCTGCTGAATGAAATGACGCGCCAGTTGAATGCGCGTAGTTTAGTGACGCTGTTGCTGAATGTCGATTCGCCCGAAAACTATCAACGTATGTTGCAGAATGCTGCATCATTGCCGCTGGCGGGGTTAGTGTTTCTGACTTCCCAGTTTGATGATGAATTGCATATCGCAGCTAACATTTTGCCTGGCGTGGCGACAGTGCACCTAAGCCAAAGTCGTGAGGCTAATGCTAAGGTCGTTATGGCCGATGGTTTCGATGCGGGTGCCGAGATGGGGTTATTGTTACTGTCTCAAGGACATCAACGCTTTGGCTTTATGCACAGTCAGCAGCAGGCCGATCCCTCGCGTCAAATGGCAGGCCTGGTGTCCAGCCTTGAGGCAGAACATAAAACGCTGAACATTCAGCTGGTGGCCGGGGCTAACGATCGAGAACTGGCTTATCAGACCATGATGGCCTACCTGAAGAAAACCCGTGCAGCGGAGCGCATTAATGCACTGTTCTGCGAAAGCGATGTGCTGGCCTTTGGTGCATTGCAGGCAGTGCGCGATTTTGGCCAGGGCGCACACGTGGCAGTCGTAGGTTTTGATGATGTGGATGAAGCCCGCGCCTCAACCTGGCATCTGACCAGTTGGGCACAGCGTCGTGACTTGCTGGTCAACGAAGCACTGAATCGTTTACTGGAAAACCGTGCTGATACAGGCAACGCCTGGCAGCAAGGTGAGTTGCAGGTGCGTCACTCCCATCACGGCAAATATGTGCCGGGTGAAATGTCGCAGTGTGGTTGTGCGATTCGACACTAATTTTATTGGGTCGCCAGGCCGGCGACCCGCTGCAATCAATTCTCTAAACGCCCGACCAGGCTAGCAGAACCCAGCGCGTGACCTTTCAATTTTGCGACTAACTCAGTGTGACTGAGTCCTGCGGGTAAAGTGCCGTTCGCAAGGTCGGTCGCCACCAGCACAAAGTTGTAGTGGTGATAGCCCGCGCCTGTGGGTGGACAAGGGCCATAATAGTTTTGCGTGCCGGGCGTATTGGTGCCATAGCTAAAATTTCCCCCTTTGCTTAACTCACCCTGTTGGAATTTATTACGCGTAGCATCAATGTTGTACGCCAGCATATGCGTCACCCCCAAGCCTTTGGCGCCAGCCGGATCGGTCAGCAGTAGCACATAACTCTGGGTGCCCACGGGCGGATTGGCCCAGCTAAGCGCGGGCGACAGGTTTTTGCCGCTGCAGGAGAGATTGTTCTTATCATTGCCACCCAATGCTTTCTTCATCACGCCATTATCGGCGAAGTCTGCTGACTTAAGCGAAAACGCCGCCGCATGGGCAAACAGTGGCAGGCTGCTTAAGCAGAGTAGGGTCATTAACTTCTTCATTATTGCTCCTCAACAAGGACGGGTTGTGCGTGCGACAGTCGATCCCACGCGTGAAAATTAGCGCTGGGCTAGTGCCGTTGGCTGACGCGCCGAATAGAGCACAACGATGGCGGAAAACAGGGCAAATGCGGCAGCACACAACAACATGCTGGCAAATCCATCGGCGTAGCTGGTAATGATGAGTGGTTGTAAAGAGACCTGATGAACGGCGTCATACATCGCCAGTGCATGGCGGAAATCGCCGGCGATAACCTGCGCGCTAAAACCGGGTTGAAGGGGCAACTGCGCGTGTAGCATCGCTGATTGTAATTGCCACTGTGTGCTGGCCGCCAGAATCGCGCCCAGCGTGGCAAATCCTAACAAAATGCCGGAAAAACGGGCTGTTGTGCTGATACCCGATGCCATTCCTGCCTGCTGCGGCGGTACGGTTGCCATAATCGCCTTTTGGGTTTCGCCATTGAGCAGCCCACCGCCACTGCCGAGTAGGGCCATACCCGCCAGGGTCAGCAGCAAATGGTGTTGGTACACGGCAGTCGCAATCATCATGTTGCCAAAGGAGACGGTGACCAGGCCAAGAGCCAGTAAAGTGGCGGCATGCAGGCGTTTGCCGAGCCAGCGCGCCACAACAGGAAACAGCAGCATTGCCAAAGCGAAAGGCAGCATACCCGCTCCGGCCATTAACGGCGTCATTCCCTCAACATTCTGTAATAACAGCGGCAGTAATGAGGTCATAACTTGCGCGGTGGCAGCGTAAGCAAACATCGCTAATACTGCGCCAATAAAGGGGAACGAGCGGAAAAGTTGCAGATTCAACATCGGCCTGCTTTTGCCACTTTCCACACGGATAAACAGGCCAAACCACAACGCGCCGAGACACAATCTGCCCACCACTTCACGGCTCAACCAGCCATGTTGCGGCGCTAATATTAATGCCCAGGTCAAACAGAACATGCCTGCGATAAACAGCGCGATCCCAGGTAAATCGAGTTTACCCGCGTGTTCATGCCGGGATTCCTCAATGTGGCGAGTGACGGCCAGCATCAGCAGGGCACAAATAGGAATATTGACAAAAAATGTCCAGCGCCAGCCAAGCAACGTACTGATCATGCCACCGGCCAACGGTGCCAGCACCATGGTTAATCCCATCACACCGCCCCAAATCGCCCATGCCCGGTTACGTGCCTGACTATCGCGAAAGCTGTGCGCGATAATGGCCAGTGCTGGCGCCAGCAGAAATGCGGAGCCAATACCCTGAACCGCACGGGCAATATTGAGTGCCAAAACGCTGGTCGCCATGCCACAGGCGAGTGAGGCCAGTGCAAACAGTAAAATGCCGCCGAGAAAGAGTCGGCGTCGGCCAAATTTGTCTGCCAGCGACCCTGCCGGCAAAAGGAGTGAGGAAAAGCTCAGCACGTAAGCGCCAATGACCCATTCCATGTCTGCAAAAGAAGCATGCAGACCTTTAGCGATGGTTGGCAACATAACGCCGACGATATTGGTGTCGATTACCGTCAATGCGCAACCGGTTGAGGCTACGAGTAAAACACGATTCAGATGGCGATGGTCGAGCGCGATGGTAGCAGTGGACATCTTTTCTCCCGCGAGCAAGGTAGTGAATGCTTTACAGCTTGATTCCATCACGGAAGTCATTCAATAAACAGTACTGGAGTTATTGTTAGGCAAAAACTAACAACATTTATATTGCTGGCGTTTCCGTTTCAGGTAATGATCGACATTTTGATCACACAAGATAAGTAGGAGGTAAAACGTGGAATTACGCCATCTACGCTATTTTCTGGAACTGGCAAAAACGCTGCATTATGGCGTGGCGGCTGAGAATCTTAATATATCCACGCCGACGCTGTCGGTGCAGATTAATCAATTGGAAGAAGAATTAGGTGCGCCATTATTTTATCGTACTCAACGTAAAGTCGAGTTGACGCAGATTGGAGAAATTTTCCAACAGGAAGCGCGCGAGACTCTACAACATGCCGAGCAGGCCAAATCCCGAGTACGTAGTGCCGCTCGCGGCGAACGCGGTTATATCCGCGTGGGCTATGTGGCATCCGCACTATTATCAGGCATTTTAACCCGGTTATTGACGAGCTTTAGCGCCAGCGCACCTGATATCTCAATCAATGCACGTGAATCAGTCATGGATACACTGGCCACTCAGGTCAGTGAACGTACTATTGATGTTGCCTTTGTGCGCGGTCCTGTGCCGTTACCTGCCGATGTCGGATACATTGAAGTCGAGCAAGATCACTTCGCACTGGCACTGCCGGATAACCACCCGCTGGTTGCGCAGGAACAACCCATCGAACCTGCGCAACTTAAAGGGGAAAACTTTATTTTGCCCGAACAAGTGTCTGGCACCGTGACCTTTGCACAGCGAGGTGGGTTTATTCTGAGTCGTAGCTGGTCGGCGGGCAGTTTAAATGAAGTGCTGGCCAATGTCGCATTAGGTAATGGTGTCGCGGTAATACCGGCTATTCTGGTGACTCAATTAAAATTAACCGGCATCACTTATCGCGAAATACCCGGAGCCGTTATTCCTTCATCCATTTGGTTCTTATATCGTAAACGTGAACGTACTCCCGCAGTGAATAAGCTGGTGCGCATGATTGAACGAAGCACCTGACTATTTTATTTGCAACGTCGCAACGCGATCTTTCAATGCGCGTTCAATCGCCTTGCGGTGATAGGGTGACATTTTGCGCCACTCCTGTGCCTCTTTACGCGTACGGCCACAGGCGCGGCACCAGCCATTTTTTCCCTCAAAAATACAGACATCAGTACAAGGCGATTTTACAGAAATGGAAATAATTCCTTATTGGGTGAGGCCACTGTAGCCATGGAACATCATATAGACGCCCACGATGGCAATCAGGGCACTAGAGAAGTAAGGTGCGCGGCGTGCAATATCGGCGAAACCTCTCCATCGACGTGATACATGCCGAACACTTAGCGCCGCACCTACGCCGACGGTCACCAGCGTAAGCGCCAGGCCGATGCTGAAGCAGACCACCAGCGCCGCACCAAGACTAAACTGCTTCACCTGCAGGCAGAGAAGGAGGACCGTGATCGCTGCGGGACAGGGAATTAATCCCCCCGTCAGGCCGAAGAGAAGAATTTGCAGATTGCTGATTTCACGGCCATCAAAGCGTCGGCGTATGTCTTCCGCGTGCGCGCGCTCGTGTGCATCCTGATATTCCTGAGAACCTTCCGCGAACCTGGCCAATTCGCCATGATGTCCGTGTTCATGATGATGCCCGTGCCCATGATGATGTTCATGCTCATGATGATGCCCATGCTCATGATGATGCCCATGCTCATGATGATGCTCATGTTCATGATGATGCCCGTGCTCATGATGATGATCCTGCGTATGTTCATGATCGTGGTGCTGATGCCACGCTTGTGCTTCAGACCAGGTACGCCAGAACATCCAGGCAGCTGTTGCAATGATAATGAGGCCTGAAATCAGCTGCAGCCAGGGTTCGGCAGCTTCGGCAGTAAACTGCCGACTGATATACATTCCGCCCATCGCAATCAGCCATACCACCGCAGTGTGGGAAAAAGTGGCTGCCAGACCCAGCATCACCGCCTGGCGAACACTGCCACGGATGGCGACGATAAATGCCGCCATCATCGTCTTAGAGTGACCCGGCTCCAGGCCGTGCAACGCCCCAAGCAAGATGGCGCTGGGGATAAACAGCAACGCGCTAGACGTGCCCTGACTCAGCAGGGCAGCGAAATCATTCATGGTGTGCATCTCGTGTCGTGATAAGTTGAAAGCGGCATTGCAGTGCCGTAAAATCAAAAAATTCAAAGAAAATATACTATACCCCAGTATACATTAAGATCAACAGGAGCCGAGAATGGGCCATACACTCAAGCATCAGAAAAGCCTGTTAACCCGCGTACGTCGTATTAAAGGGCAGGCAGCTTCGCTCGAGACCGCATTAGAATCGGGTGAGGAGTGCCTAAAAGTGTTGCAGCAGGTAGCAGCGGTACGCGGGGCAGTTAATGGTCTAATGGCAGAACTGCTGGAGGGGCATATCAGAGAGCACCTGATGAATGAATCTGCCACCGAAGCGGAGCGCGCTCAGGATTTGGAAGAGATTGTCAGCGTTATTCGTTCATATCTGAAGTAGGAGCAAACCATGCTGTGGCTCATCGTAAAATACGCCATCACGGCGGGCATGGTGGTGCTGATTTCTGAAGTGGCGAAACGCAGTGACCGTCTCGGAGGGTTGATTGCGGCGCTGCCATTAGTGACGATATTGGTGCTGATCTGGATGAAGCTGGAAGGTCAGAGCCAGGCAAAGATCGCCAGCCACGCCTGGTATACCTTCTGGTACGTGGTGCCAACCCTGCCGATGTTTGTCGCCTTTCCATTTCTCTATCAGCGCTGGGGATTTTGGCCCACGCTGGTGGCGAGTTGCCTGTTAACTATCGTGCTTTTTGTCCTGTGGGCAACGTTGCTAAAGCGCTTTGGCATACAATTGATGTAGTCTGATTTTTTATGCCTGCACCCGTTTTCTTTACCCCTTTTTTATCTCGCGCTTGATGAATGAGGAGGGAGAATCCAGCACACAGGTTTATCAAAGTATTTTACTGGGTGCGGGATTCAGCGGGCGCGCGCGGTACTGAGGTCAGGGCGCGATATTGACCGCGCCCAAACATTCAAATAAGCGCGTCAGCCGTAGCCGCCAGTTGGGCAAACGGACCCGATAGCGTTTGGTTATGATGGGCAATGATCTGGGATGCACTCATCTGCCCGTTGTCTGTCGTGCTATGTGCATCGCTCATTAATACCACGCGAAAGCCTAAGTCTGCCGCTGCCCGGCAAGTCGTATCCACGCAATATTCTGTTTTCATACCACAAATCACCAACTCTTCAACTCCGGCGAGTTGTAGCGAAGCCAGGAGCGTCGTGCCACGGAAACAGTTGGGGTAGCGTTTCACAAACACACCATCCAACTCGGTATCTATCGCCAACTGTGGAATAAGCTGCGTGAGCGGACTGCTCTCGGCAAGAGGTGTTCCCTCAGGCCCGGTATGGCGAGCAGCAAAGATCGGAGCTTTTGCGTCGCGTGCACGGGCAATCAACGTGTTGATATTGTTCAGCAAAGTTTCTGCGGCAAATGGCTGCTGCGGCGCAAAAAACAAGCCGTGCTGCATATCGACAATCAATAGCGCTTTTTTACTTGAGGATGGCATGGTGTGTCTCCTTTCACTGGGTGATGAACGGAGACAATCCCCGTCCATTGGCTGACGGGGTGAGGATTCTGTACGCTTACGTTTTTGCTACAGATACACTCACGCCGCCGACGAATGCGGTGGTGGTTGTCACTGTGGTCAACGGAATGAACCAAGACATCATCGGCTCGCGGCAGATTGGGGAATAAATCTGACGTTAGCACAACATCGTACAAAATCCCTGCGGTTTTTTTTCTGCTGAGAGGAAAAGGCGCTAAAGTAGAGGGCAGTGTGTATCTGTGGAGAAACGACGTTGGTAAATCCCGTCCACTTGTCACGCGTTCTGCATAGCCCCATGGCGGGTACAGAGGCCATGGCGCTGCAGAGCGAACATACCTTTCCGCGCCATTCCCATGATCACTTCGGGATTGGTGTCATCTCGCAAGGTGCACAGCGCTCATGGAGCCTGCTGGGGCAGATAGAGGCCGGTCCTGGAGATGTGATTATTGTCAATCCGGGAGAAGTGCACGATGGTATGCCGCTAAAGGGCGCGCGTAGCTGGCAGATGGTCTATCTGGAACCTGAACTGTTGTGGCAGGAGTTACGGATGGAGAGGAGTGATGCCGATGCAGTGCTCAAGCCGTTAGTCAGAGACAACTCTCTGAGCCATCGTCTGTTTCAGCTATTTTTCGCCCTAAATCAGACCAAGGTTGAACCGGGTTTTCTGGAAGAGACGTTATTACAATGCTTAATGCACCTCTGTCATCACCACCTTCTGACCCTGGCTTTCCCGCCCAACATGACACCCACGATACAAAGGGCAAAGCAATATTTAGATGATGCTCCATCACGTCAGACGAGCCTGAGTGAATTGGCAACGTTGTGTGGGCTAAGTCGATTCCAACTTTTGCGCAGTTTTGCTCGTGAAGTTGGAATGACGCCCCATGCCTATCTCATGCAGTTGCGCGTCCGTAATGCAAGACAATGGCTGGCAAAAGGGAATAGTGTGGCTGATGCCGCTGTTATGAGTGGTTTTGCCGATCAAAGCCACCTCACGCGTGCATTCTCGCGCCAAATGGGTATCACGCCGGCACGCTATCAAAAAGCCATTCTGCTGTAATCCTCTGCAATTTTGTTCAAGACGCTGGCATTTCGTGAATTGATACTCAGGCGATACATTCGACTGAGGGATTAAAAATGCACGCTGGAATAGAGTTTTATGTCACTACTTTGGTGGTGGTGATGTCACCGGGCCCTGGGGCTATGTTAACTATCGCCAGCGGTCTGAATCGAGGAATGCGTGTCAGTTTTATTACGGCTTTAGGGTGCACGCTCGGTATTGTGCCGCATCTACTCGCTGCATTGCTGGGATTAGCCGTTATTTTTCATACCAGTGACTTCGCATTCAACATGTTGAAGCTAATCGGCGTTGGCTACCTGCTCTACATGGCGTGGATGGCGCTACGTGAGCGGACGTCACTGACCACGGAGGTGGAGAGTAAAAAATCCGCATTGCGTATTATTAACCATGCTCTGTTACTCAATCTCTTTAACCCTAAGTTATCGCTGTTTTTTCTGGCTTTTTTACCGCAATTTATCGCTTCAGAGAGTTCGACGCCGACACAAGATATGTTAGTACTTAGTGCTATTTTTATGTTGCTCACGCTTTTCATCTTTATGTTGTATGGCGCTTTTGCCGCGCTGATGAGGCGTCGGGTGCTCGAAAAACCGCGCGTGATGCGCTTTATGAACCGAATCTTTGCGTTGAGCTTTGTTTGCCTGGGCATCAAATTGCTCATCAGTTCGCGATAACCCATTTATAAAGGAGAAATCTTGATGGAATTTGACTCTATTGATGCAGTCAGGGAAGAAATTGATCAAGTGGATCAACAACTGGTGGCACTGATTGCCCGGCGTGGAGAGTGTGTTAAGGCCGCTGCACAGTTTAAACAAGACCGCGCCGCAGTACGCGCTCCCGATCGTGTCCAACAGGTGATTGATAAAGTGAGAGGTCAGGCAAAAGCGCAGGGGTTATCTGAGGAAATTATTGAGCAGGTTTACCGTGCGATGATTACGGCTTTTATCGATTATGAGCTGCAACAGCATGGTGAATTGAAAGCGTAGTGAAGCGTCCGACAAAAAAGGGCTGCAATGGGTTAAAATTGCAGCCTTAAGTTATGAAAATTTCATTAACAAGAGGGTGCCTTGAGGCCCCGATTTCAATGCTGTGTGTCTTTGCCCGTATTATCGCGGTTGCGAAAAATGTGTGTGACGTTATTGGTATCTTTGAGTGCCATGCTTTGCTGAGTAGCGGATTGCATGTTGTTCAGAACTTCTGCCATCGCTCGGCTAAGTGCTTTTTGGCGGCCAGAATCGGGCTCAATGGACGCCATCAAACGAAGCTTATCGAGCAGGGCGCTGTTCGTCACCGGCCCCTTTTTTTTCAGCAGCTGCAGTACGGCATCGCCCATGACGATATCAGTTAATCGTTCATCTTTACTTCTGTTCATACACGTTCTCTGGTTACCGCAACAGACCTGCGACAGGTAACAAAGTGGATTCAGTCTAACGTGAAATAACCTATGAGGCGGAAGCCACTTTGTTCGATGTCAGATCGGTGCGTAAGTTCTCAGGATCATCGCTCGGAGGTAAACATCAGGCCAATTAACTGTTGGTAGTGCAACTCTTCTTCCGGGCTGTTTGCCTGTTCCAGTCGGCAAATCAGCTTGGTGCAGATCGTTTTGCGACTCAGTGAACGGCCTGAGCGCAGTATTTCTCCAACGATTTTACCCAGGATTTCCTGCTGAGAAGGCAGGGAAGCCTCATTAAAATAACGCGTAATCGCATCCGACGTTGATAGCAGGTTTCTACCCTGACGCATGGTTCCATCCTCCAGGTTAACTAATGAGCACCAGGCCCACTAAAGTTATACAAAGAAAAGCCTGTTGTACAGGAATAAGGTTATCCATCAGGGGAGCTGTTTTTGCAAAAAGTGCTAGTCTATTAATTACAAATGCTTATGTAAAAGCACTCTTTTCGGGGCATTTAAACTTGATGTCTGGGCTAATAAGAGAGAGGTTGAGTTAACCTATGGTACTTAGTACTATAGATATTGCATGTGTGGACAAGGAGCGTCCTTATCGAATCACAGTCAGGAGACACCATGGCAATTTATGTTTTAAAACCATTCGACAGAAATACCAAAGCTGATGGGATTGACGACGGCAAGCTATGCATTGCAGCGTTAGAAGTTATCGCGGGTCGATATGAAGCTAATTTAGGCGGTGGGGTATATAAGAAACGCATTCCCTTAACCAAAGGTAAAAGTAGTGGTGCCAGAGCTGTCATTGCTTTCAAAATTGATAAGCACCTCTTCTTTGTAAATGGGTATGCAAAGTCAGCAGTCAAAAGCACAATACGAGAAATGACCGAAACTGAACTGCTACTTTATAAGCAAGTTGCCAAAGAGTTATTCAATCTCACCACTGAACAAGCAAGACGAGCGATTAGGTCGGGGAAAATGCGAGAGGTGCAGTGTGATGGTTAATTACCTTAAGGATCTTCAGGAAATCGCACATGATTTCAATGAAATTGGCGTTATCTCTGATGATCTTAAAGAAAAAATTGACTCCAGGGTAAGATTGCGCGAGTTGCGAGCGACACTGCCTGTTCTGCCTATGATGTCGGGCCAGGCTATTAGAGAATTGCGTGAGCGCTTGGGCTTAAGTCAAGCAATGCTGGCGGCTTGCGTTGGAATGTCAGTCGCAACGGTAATCAAATGGGAACGTGAAGAGAAAAAACCTAACGGCGCGGCGCTGCGTTTGCTCAATATTATTGATCGTAAAGGTTTGAGTGTTCTTCAGTAATACTAAAGCCCCTAAATTGGGGCTTTAAATTCAATGTTAATCATTTGATCCCGCCAATATTTTAATTGCTATTACATTCCTGCAAAGGTCACTAATCACCATCTGTTGAACGTGTCAGCGTTTCCCACGCCTCGATCTCTGCATTCAACGCCACAAGTTTATCCTTCACCAGCTTTAATGCATCGCTGCCGAGCAGCAAATGCGCAGGTGGGATATCGCTTTCAATAATAGCCAGCATCGCGCGGGCGGCTTTCTGTGGGTCACCAAGCTGCTTACCACTTTTCTCCTCTCGTGCCTGTCGAATAGGATCGAAGAGCGCGTCATAATCACTGATGCTGCGTGCGCTGCGCACCATGGAGCGGCCAGCCCAATCAGTACGGAATGAACCGGGGGCAACGGCCGTTACATGAATATTAAATGCGGCGAGTTCTTTGCTAAGAGTTTCTGAGATTCCTTCCAGCGCAAACTTACTCCCACAGTAATAACTAATGCCCGGCATGGTGATAAATCCGCCCATCGACGTGATGTTAAGGATATGCCCGCGACGCCGTTGGCGCATGAAGGGCAATACGGCTTTGATCATCGCCACGGCACCAAATACATTAACGTCAAATTGGTGGCGCATCTCCTCCAGCGAGGACTCCTCCATAATCCCTTCGTGTCCATAACCCGCGTTATTGACCAAAACATCAATTGGACCCTGATCAGCTTCAATGTCGGCTATAAGGTCATCAATAACAGCGAAATGAGTGACATCGAGTTCAAACGCCAGCGCATTTTGCGGATGGAGTTGTTCAAATGCCAATTTAGCTTCTACATTTCGCACCGTCCCGATCACGCGATAACCTTTGGCTAAGGCCTCCAGCGCCAGCGCACGACCGAAACCGCTGCTTACACCAGTAATCAAAAGTGTTTTAGAGGTAGACATCGTTTTTCTCCCTACATGAATGATGCATGCATAATATTCTCTGGAGGTCAGCGCTATAAGGCCGTATCTTCTGCTTTTATTGCCTAATCTTATGAGTGAGGAGGAGTGGTGGTAGATTCAGAGGTACAACAACGTACGGTGGAATTGCTTAAATCGCTCGCGCCGCATGAGGGCTACAACCTGACGGCACTTTCTGATGTGCGTATTTTGCGTTCAGATCGCCCACTAGCGCGCACGCCGGTGCTTTACGATCCCGGCATTGTGATTGTCTGCCAGGGCACTAAGCGTGGTTTCTTTGGCGATCAAATCTACCTCTACGATGAGCAACATTATCTGGCGGTTTCTGTGCCGGTTCCCTTTACCATGGAAACCGCGGCGAGCGCAGAACACCCGTTGCTGGCGATCTACATGCATCTTGATTTCAGTGTGGCGACAGCATTGTTGCTGGAACTAGAGCAACAGCAAGTGCCTTTCACGGCGAAAGCGGCGCAGAGCATGATGTCGAGTCCCATGGATCAGCCGCTCCGTGATTCAGTGCTACGTTTCCTGACGGCCCTGAGTCATCCTTTGGATGCACAGATCCTCGGCCCCGCACTGGTGCGTGAACTCTATTATCGTGTGTTAACGGGTGCACAAGGTCAGGCACTGCGTGCCGCGCTGACGTTGCAGGGGCAATTCGGCAAGGTGGGTAAAGCGCTGCGCCATATTCATGCCTGCTATGCCCAGACGCTCAATCTGGCGCAGTTGGCGGGTGAAGCAGGCATGAGCGTGCCAACCTTCAGCGCGCATTTTAAAACCATCACCCAGCAGTCACCGATGCAATACGTGAAATCGGTACGCTTACATCAGGCGCGAATGCTGATGGTGCGTCAGGAGATGACGGCGGCCTCGGCGAGCCTTGCGGTGGGTTATGAAAGCGCATCCCAATTTAACCGGGAATTCAAACGTCTGTTCGGGCTGCCACCGGCGGAGGAGATCAAGCGCATGCAGCGCAACTTCGCGGTGGCGCCTGCACAGCAGGCTTCTGCATATGTCTCTTCGCATTAGGGCTCACACAGTGGTTTTAAGCACCATTACCGCATAACAACAAATGTCATCAGTCGCATTGGTAAACACGCAATCCGTGGGATCGCCCAATTCCAGGCAATCACCGACGTTCATTTCAAACAGATTGTCGCCCTCCTGAAAGCGCAAAGTGCCTTCCAGCACCCAGATCAACTGACGACGTGAAAGGTAGGAAATCGCTGGCATTGGCACGTCAGTGTGCGGAGGGAGCTCTACACTCACGACATCCAACGGGATATCGCCAGGTGAAATATGGCGGCGAATGTAGCCGGTTTCTGGGTCTTGCCACACCGGTTGCTGTGCATGACGCAGCAACGTCCCGGGTTGAACTTCCGTGAGGGCGATGAGCTGCGACATGCTCATAGCAAACGAGCCGGCGAGGCGAGCGAGAGACGTCGCAGTTGGGCTGCTCTCACCCCGTTCTATTTTATGGATCATCGCCCGTGAAACACCGGACTGTTCTGCCAGGTCGGTTAAAGACCAGCCGCGCTTCTCACGTTCGATTTTAATGTTCTGACCAATGCGCGCATTGATGTCATCTTCTTTACTGGACAATTCATCTAACATAATGGATAACTACAATAGTAAACGAAACATCCACTATAGTGACGAGGCGGAAATCATGCAAATACGAGCAGCAGAAGAGGGCGATGCCGGGGCGATCGCGGACATCTACAACGACGCACTACTCAACACCACCGCGATTTGGAATGAGAATACCGTGGATATTGCTAACCGCATCCAGTGGATGGCCACACGGCAGGCTGCGGGGTTTCCGGTACTGGTAGCGGTTAATGAACATGGCGTGATCGGTTATGCCTCCTATGGTGACTGGCGCCCCTGGGATGGATATCGTCATACCGTGGAACATTCAATCTATGTTCATAAAAACGGGCGCGGCCAAGGGGTGGGCGGCATGCTGATGACCGCCTTGATTGAGCGGGCGCGCGAGCAGGGCAAACATATGATGATTGCCGGGATTGAGTCAGAGAACAGCGCTTCAATCGCGTTGCACAAGAAGCTGGGTTTCAGTGATGGCGGCAGATTAAATCAGGTAGGCTGCAAATTTGGCCGATGGCTCGACCTGACCTTTTTGCAGCTTCAGCTTGATGCAAGGCCGCAGCCTTAACTTAGTGTTTCTGCAAAACGTATTCACTGGGTAAGCTGTCGATATCCTGCATGATCCGCGATACATGCTTGCGCATGCGATTACGTGCTAAGGCGGCGCCTTTTATCCCATCGAACGTTCAGCCAGTCGCCACGCTTTTGGCGACATCCCCGTCTCGCGTTTAAACGCATGGCTGAAGGCACTTTCTGAAGTGTAACCCAGCGACTGCGCCACCACGGCCACCTGATCGCACTCCTCACGTAAGGCGCGTTCGGCTAATCGCATGCGCCATTGTGTCAGATAGGCAACCGGTGTCACACCCGCAACAGTACGAAACTGCTGAGCAAAGGTGGTGCGTGACATGGCGCAGGCTTTTGCCAACTCTTCCAGATGCCAATTTCTTGCCGGATCGCCATGCATCAGTTGCAGCGCAGGCGCGAGACGTGCATCGCCAAGGGCTCGCAGCCAACTGGCGGGGAGTGCATCACAGGTTTGCAGATGAGCACGCAAAATCTGAATAAACAGCAGTTGCGCCAACTGTGACGAGGCCAGTTGCGAACCCGGCTGTGTGGTACGACGCTCTTGTACTAAGTGATCCAGTAACCAACGGAACGAGGCCGCTTGCGGTGAGGCGGCAGGGACATGAATCCATGGCGGCAAAACGTGCGTCAATAAACGGCCACTGGTGGGATTCAGCAGGACATGCCCACCGATATGCGCAAAATCATCCCCTTCACCAATGGGGGCATGAGGTTTTCCGGCACCGAAAAACACACTCATGGCATCAACCGGCTCTACGCCGGGCTCGCTGGACAGCACAAAGGCGCGTTTTGCACTCAGTAAACCAACATCGCCGGTTGAGAACAGAATTGGCCTGGCGTCGTCGTCAAACTGAACCCAGCATTGTCCTTTCAGAACGGCGAAAAACTTAATCTTCTCGGGCGCAGGGAAACGTAACGCCCAGCGGCCGCCCGCGCTAAAGCCTCCTGTCACCAGGGATTCCGCGTGGACGAATTTCAGGATGTCAGAAAAAGGGTCGTTTTGCATTTCCGTACTATCACGCAACATACACCCACTATCAAGCATTCACAGTCCGGTCATGGCTGTTTACTCTGTTCAGTATCACAACAGCGAGGCATTTTTCATGACTAAAGAAACCGTTTTGGTGACGGGTGGTACCGGTTTTATCGCGCAACATTGCATTATTTCCCTGCTTAAACAGGGATACAGAGTGCGCACGACGGTGCGTTCAGCCCAGCGAGAGAATGAAGTGCGACAAAATTTACAGCAAGGAGGTGTAGAGCCAGGTGAAAACCTGACATTTGTCGTGGCAGATTTAATGGCCGATCAGGGTTGGGATGCGGCCACTCAAGGCTGTACTTATGTGCTGCATGGCGCATCACCTACACCATCCGGTGAGCAGGCCACCGAGGCCGATTGGATCAACCCCGCGATTGAGGGAAATTTGCGCGTTCTGCGGGCGGCGAGGGATGCAGGCGTTAAACGCGTGGTGTTAACGTCGGCATTTGGTGCGGTCGGAGTCGGTCACGCGGCGGACTACCCGCGCCCATTTAAGGAGACGGACTGGACGAACCTGGACAGCGATTTATGGCCGTATCAACGTTCCAAAACCTTATCGGAACGGGCAGCCTGGGCCTTTATTGAGAAGGAGGGGCGGGGTTTAGAGCTGTCAGCTATCAATCCCGTGGCTGTACTCGGACCTGTGCAGGGCGCAGACTACTCACACTCAACCCGGATTATCAAAGAGATGTTAGAAGGGCAGCCGGGTTGCCCTGATATCAACAGCTGTTTTGTGGATGTACGGGATGTCGCCGATTTACACGTCATCGCCATGAAACACCCAGCAGCCAGAGGGGAGCGATTCCTTGCCAGTTCGGGCCATAGTTTGCGTCTGGTGGAGGTAGCCCATACCTTGAAAACGTCACTGGGTGAGGCCGCCCACTACGTATCAACGATCGAACTCACGGATGAGAGTGTGCGGGCTGCTGCAGATACGAATCCAGTGATGATTGGGATGGTGAAATTGTTGGGGGTAGATATGAACGTCACGGCAGAGAAAGCGATGTCTGTGTTGGGCTGGCAGCCGCGCACACCCCAACAGGCGATTATCGCGACGGCCCAGAGCTTGATTGAGCTGGGTTTGATCTCGCACAGCTAACGTCTGCGGGCAGCATGCAGCGGTGTACCGACAGATACTGCGGCATTTATTCCCACTTAAATCTCATCATGATGCTATATAAATGATAACGATTATCATCAATTGCTTTGTGCTGAGGTCAGGATGCAACCAACAGAACTCACCGCCGACTGTTGTATCGTCGGCGGCGGACCAGCAGGATTAATGCTGGGTTATTTACTGGCGAGATCAGGATTAAGTGTCGTGGTGATTGAAAAACATCCCGACTTCCTGCGCGATTTTCGTGGCGATACCATCCATCCCTCGACGCTGGAGATCATGCGCCATCTCGGGTTGCTGGATGAGCTACTGACCTTACCGCATCAGAGAGCCGAAAAATTACAGGCAGAAGTGGCTGGTCAGGAGATCACGATGGCTGATTTCTCGCGCTTGCCGGTGCAGTGCCGCTTTATTGCCTTTATGCCGCAATGGGAATTCCTCAATTTTCTCGCGAGCAAAGCGGCCGCTTTTCCCGGCTTCACGCTCTTACAATCCACCGCTTTTGATGATTTGATCTATGCAGAGGGTGAGGTATCGGGTATTAAAACGTTACAGGGTAACGATACGCGCATCATTCATACCTCGCTGGTGATTGGCGCGGATGGGCGTAACTCGCAGGTACGTGCCAAAGCCGGACTGCAGAGTAAAAGCTTTGGCTCATCCCGTGATGTGCTGTGGTTCCGGTTGGGCAAACAGGGAAGCGATCCCGAATGGGGTATGGGCCACAAAGGGCCAAAGCAGAATTTCATTGTGATTGATCGCGGTGACTACTGGCAGTGCGGCTACACCATCCAAAAAGGAGAGTTTGACGCATTAAGGCTTGCCGGTCTGGAGACGCTAAAGCAGGCTATGGCTGAAGTGGCGCCCTTCAGCGCTGAGCGTATGGCGGATCTCGACGGTTGGGACAAATTGAAGCTGTTGTCGATTCGCATTGACCGGCTGGATCAGTGGATGAAGCCCGGCGTGCTGTGCATTGGTGATGCAGCCCATGCGATGTCGCCGATTGGTGGCGTTGGCGTCAATCTGGCGATTCAGGATGCGGTGGCAGCGGCCAATTGCCTGACTCTTCCACTGAAAAAAGGTCATGTCACACTACGTGACCTGCAGAAAGTGCAACAGCGCCGACAGTTTCCCACCGTTGCCACGCAATTCCTGCAAATTAAAATGAGCAGTAATAAACGTAAGCGCACTACGCCGAGTAAGGTGCCGCAGATGATCAGCCGTTTCCCGTTCTTGCGCCACCTGTTCGGTCGTTTAATTGGTTTAGGCTTTCGAACTGAAAAACCAGAACATCTCAATGAGTAAGTTTGGCTTTCCAATCCTGAAACCTGCTTCCATTTATCCCGATGCCTCCAGCGGCAACAATAGATTCACAGAGCAGACAACAGTGGGTTGTCTGCTAACCCTCATCAAATTGCAGGTGGGTATAAGCGATCTGTTTGTCATTTGTAACATTTCATTAACTTTATGATGGGTTTTTGATAATTTTTTCTAATGGTTTTTTGGCTGAGTTAACCTCTTCGTGCCTTTTATTCATTTGGATGCGCGCCAGAACCTCAATGTTTAATCAACAATTTGTTTATTTTAACCTGTTGATGAGATTAGTTTCTGTCCTCGATTAAATCCTTGATTTGAAATGACCAGCACGCTGTTACATCGCAATACCACAGTTTCACTATGGTTAATGAGCTCTTTTAAGACCATATGAAACTGAGGAAACAGCAGGTATGAAATTAGAAAACTTATCTCGTCGAACCTTCATGGCATTTGCAGCGGGTGGCACCGTGGCGCTGGCAGCAGGTAAAGTTCATGCCCACGAGGCAACAGTGGCTACTTACCCAGCAAACGATCCCCGCCATCCCCGCGACCCCGGTCCACACGATCCTATCCGTGAGGGGCTCAATCCCGATATTGTCGATCCACCCGCAACAGACAGCGGTACATTACCGAATCTGCGCTTCTCTTTTAGCGATGCACATGTACGCAAAGGCAGCGGAGGTTGGACGCGGCAGGTGACACAACGCGAATTAGGGATTTCCACTACCATCGCTGGTGTAGATATGCGGCTTGATAATGGCGGCATTCGTGAATTGCACTGGCATAAAGAGGGCGAGTGGGCGTACATGCTCTATGGCAATGCACGTATCACTGCACTGGACACCCAAGGTGGATGGTTTGTGGATGATGTTGGCGTGGGTGACTTGTGGTATTTCCCGCCCGGTGTGCCGCACTCTATCCAGGGGCTCGGTCCGGACGGCTGCGAGTTTTTACTGGCCTTTGATAACGGTAACTTTGATGAGGACAGTACTTTCCTGCTTAGCGACTGGTTTAAACACATTCCGCCTGAAGTGCTCGCCAAAAATTTTGGCGTATCAGCGGACGTTTTCAACACGCTGCCATCACCGGCCGACGAGTATATTTTTGCCGGGAAAGCGCCGGAGGGCGGGGATTCTGCAGCTGTGAAAGGTGGCGTGAAATCTGTGTTGAATTTCTCGCATAAAATGCTGGCGCAAAAACCGATTACCCTGCCGGGTGGCACTGTACGCATTACCGACACCAGTAATTTCCCCATATCAAAAACCGTCGCCGCTGCATTGGTGGAACTTGAGCCCGGCGCTATGCGGGAATTGCATTGGCATCCAAACAACGATGAGTGGCAATACTATCTGGAAGGTGAAGGGCGCATGGGCGTGTTTGCCTCATCGGGGCAGGCTCGGACCTTCGATTTCCGCGCGGGCGATGTTGGCTATGTTCCTTTCGCCATGGGGCATTACATTGAAAATATCGGTGATAAGCCGCTGCGGTTTTTAGAATTATTTAAAAGCGATTACTACGCGGATATTTCATTGAATCAATGGTTAGCCAGTACGCCAGCAGATTTGGTGCGGCAGCATCTGCATCTGGATGACAAATTTATGCAGGCGCTGCAGTTTG
This sequence comes from Pantoea folii, assembly GCF_056678875.1. Taxonomy (NCBI): domain Bacteria; kingdom Pseudomonadati; phylum Pseudomonadota; class Gammaproteobacteria; order Enterobacterales; family Erwiniaceae; genus Pantoea; species Pantoea folii. Next base: position 74,962 of record NZ_JBWXON010000001.1, read on the forward strand.
CTAAGCATCCGGTGGTGAAATAGCATTGAAAGCGCGTCGCGGGAGCGGCGCGCAATAAGGGTTTAATGCCTTAAACGATAGATATCAGCAAAGTACAGATAGCCTTTTCTGGCGCGCATCTCGTTTAGCCGTGTTTTTTCACTCTCGGTCAGAATGGCGCTGCCCAGCAGTTCATCGACAAAATCGTCCCGAACATGGACTTCCATATACCAGTCGCCGGTGTAGCAATTCTTCCAGGCACCTTTATCGATATCCTTCGCTTTGTACGACGGATTGACATGGAAGAAGAAGAAGAAATTACACACCGCAAAAATCAGAATGCAAACCACATATTCGATGGTGCCGAAAGAGTCGGAGTACAACAGCAGCGCCATGGTAAGAACAAACAGTATCCACATCAGGCTGAATAAACCGGGATAATTTTTGATAAAGGAGATATCAAAGTAGGGGCGGTCATTACGCTGCTCTTCTACGTTGATTCTATCCAGCTCGGTTTGTAGTCGCTCATCCAGTTGATTACTCATGCATTCACCTCAGTGGTTTCGTTATCCATACTGCGCCCGCGCGAGTCTAACAGATAACCACCACGATTTTAGCCTAACCTTGATGGTGATTAGGGGAATTATCTGTGGGGAAGAGAATGGAGTATGAAACCGTATTGGCATTCTGGTTTAACGCGCGCCATGAAAGCTATTGGTTCAAACAGAATGACGGGTTTGATGAAGCGATACGAGATGGTTTTTATGATAGCTGGGAAGCGGCTCGTCGCGGTGAGCTATCGGCCTGGCGGAAAGACATTCGGGGACGATTGGCAGAAATCATCGTGCTGGATCAATTCTCCCGCAATCTTCACCGGGACAGTGCTCTCGCCTGGCAGCAGGATGGCATGGCGCTATTGCTCGCGCAGGAAGCGGTGAAAATTCCGGGCTATGCGTCACTGAACCTGGATGAAAAAGGCTTTCTCTTGATGCCCTGGATGCATGCCGAGTCTCGTGTTATCCATCAACAAGCCGAAGTGTTGTTCGATGCGCTGAAAGGATCGTCTTACTATCAGAGTGAGTTAGAGCATCGGCAGATTATTGAAGTGTTTGGTCGCTATCCACATCGTAATCAGCGCCTAAATCGCCCATCAACGCCGGCAGAGCAAGCGTTTCTTAATGAGAGGAAACGCTCCTTTTATTGACTCAACATCTGCCTCAGCTATTGGGATGGGGCATACATGGACAAAAAAAAGCCCGCTAAGCGGGCGGGGTAATTAAACCAAGGAAAAATTCTCGTAGGCAACGCATTGCTGTGTGTTGCGTCACTATATTAGCAACGATAAGTGACCAGTACATAAAATGATCGATGATTAAATTTTGCTGATTTGATAAAGGTTATATTTGTGACGAGCGTGTTATTTTGATGTTTACAACTGCACGCAAAATAGGCGTTGAAGCGCCTTTTTCCCGGCTGGTGTGACATTTATCTCTCGATAGCCTGCCGTGCGGCTTAGCCATTGTTTATCAATTAGCAGACTAAGAAGCGCGGCTCCCGCTGCGCCACCGAGATGCATGCGGCGTTCACTCCAGTCGAGGCAGGCACAACAAGGTTTACGTTTACTACGAAGATTTCGCTGCATGCCGATGCTCTCTAACTGCTGTTGGCCTAAGGGGGTAAGAGCACTACCATCGGCAACAACCCACTCGTTTTCTTGCATAAAACTGTATATCTCAACCGCCAGTTCACCTGCCAAATGATCATAACAGGTGCGGGCATGGCGCAGATGGAGGGGTGTAGCGGAAACCAGTGCTCGCTGTGGCTGCATCGATACCCCCATAAGGGTTTCAAGCAGGTGCGCAATTTCGCTGCCCGCCAAACGGAAATAGCGATGGCGGCCCTGAGATAAACACGTCACAAGGCGGGCATCCAGTAGTTTGCCCAGATGTCCGCTGGTGGTGGAAGCGGCGATATCGGCGACGCCGCTTAATTCTGTGGCTGTCCAGGCACGGCCATCCATCAGCGCGCACAAAATGCTGACACGCGAAGGGTCGGCCAGAGCGGCAGCCACAGCAGACATCGCCTGCTGCAAGCCTTGTTCCGCCGTCTCATTGGTGATTATGGGGCTGCTACGGCTTGCCATGCGGTGGTTACCTCTGCTGCACGTTCAGGATTATCGGTAATCAGGATCAACTGGTTGTTGTGGTCACTGTATTGAAGCTGAATGTTAACGCCATTGCGTGCTAGCACGTCAGCAATTTCGCCAAGCTGTCCTGGTCGATCCTGTTTCAGCTTGCGGATCAGCGGCTGTTGTACTGAAACCACCTGAAAACCGGCCGCCATGAGCACTTGTCTGGCTTGCTCCCCTTGCACAACTAAAAAATGCGCGTGACTTTGTTCACCCACCGTGAACACGCCGCCTCCTTCAAGTCCTACACCATGCTTGCCAAGGGTCAAACCTAATGCGGCTAACTCGCCTGGGATATTATTGAGCATCACGTGAATATCAAACATGTTGGCTTGCCTCGTGCGCATATTCCCGCAGTACAGCGGCGATACGGATGTGGTAGAAAGAAAACAAGCTGTTTCGACCTTCCTGTTGAGCCTTTTGGTGCGAGATATTTCTCTTCCATGCCAGCACGGCCTCTTCGTTTTCCCAGTAGGAGAGGGACAGGATCTTTCCAGGATCGTTGAGGCTTGAAAATCGCTCTACTGAAATAAACTCAGGCAAACGGGTAAGTTGAGATTTCAGTGGTGCGGCGAGTTCAAGATAGCGGGCTTGGTGCTCAGGTTGGGTGCGTGCTTCAAACAGGACAGCAATCATGGTTCAGCTCCATCAGTCAGTGATGGCAGCAGTGTAGCGAGTGGAGATGAAGATGCTTCGGCGAACAACGAAGTATGGCGCAGCGCGAGTTCGCTGCGCCAGCCCACTCATCCCACCCAGCTTGACTGACGGATGACGCGACAAAAGTTCATTGGTGAAAAACCAGGCTGCTTATCGGCAATGACTTCGGCTTTGACATTGCCGAAGGTGGTATCAGGCTTGTTTTTAATCCCATCGTAGAAAGCCTGAATAATCTCCTCCTTAAATTGGGCTGGGCGTGGATGCTGTTCTACCACGGCTTCACGCTCCGCATCGCTGAAGTGATCATAGTTGATGCCCAATACATCCATTTCCACGCCAGCGGTGACTAACGCAATTTCCGGGGCCATAAATTGCGGAATGCCCGGGGTGGTATGCAGCGCAATCGCGGTCCAGACTTTATCGATATCGGCCTGCTCTACACCATACTGTTGCAAGAAATCGCGCGCCGCATCGGCGCCATCCACCTCAAAGCGTTTGTCGCAGCTGCAGTGTTCGTGCGTCAGGCCAACATCATGGAACATACAGCCGACATAAAGCAGCTCAGCATCCACCTTAAGATCTAAGCGGCGTCCTGCGAGTGCGCCCCAGTAATAGACGCGGCTGGAGTGGTGAAACAGCAAATCGGATTCGGTATCACGGACGAACGTCGTCGCGTCACGGGTCATTGCAGTATCGGGAATAGTGATGCCGTTAATGGAAAATTTCATGGGAGGTTCTCCGCTCGGTTAAGTTGCAATCAGCTTAATGCCGAGGCAGAATGTCTTAAATAAGCTTTTAGCGACCTTTTAAGACATTAAGACTTTTACAGACGGGAATAGCGCATGAATCACCATCTTGCGATTTTAGCGGTGCCGGGGGCGCAATTGCTCGATGTCTCTGGACCGTTGGATGTGTTTGCCGAAGCTAACCGACTGCTCAATCGTGCCGTTTACCAGCTGCAAGTCATGTCACTGGAAGGGGAACATATTCGTTGTTCCTCGGGCGTGCGCCTGATGGCGGATATCACACTGCACGATATCCAGCAAACTGACACGTTTCTGATCGCGGGGGCACCTGAGGCGCGGGATATGCAGCTAACTGCGCAGCAAACCGCTCGTCTGATTGAGCTATGCCATCACAGCCAGCGCTTTGGCTCGATTTGTACCGGTGCGCTGCTGCTGGCACAAACCGGGTTGCTGAGTGGTAAAAAAGTGACGACCCATTGGGCCTGCGCTGACGCACTGATGGAACAGGTACCGGATGCGCAGGTGGAGGCCGATGCGCTTTATATCGCTGATGGACGATTGCGTACCGCCGCTGGCGTCACGTCGGGGCTCGATCTTGCCCTGAGGTTGGTGGAAGAAGATTTGGGGCGCGAATTGGCTCAGGATATCGCTGCCAATTTGGTGATGTTCTTTCAACGGCCAGTGAATCAAGGGCATTTTGTTCGCAAACAACCACTTTCGCTGGGTGGGCGCAGTGCGTTTCAGGAGATGCAGAGATGGGCTTTGGCCAATCTGGCACAGGTGAGTTCACTCGATGATCTTGCCGCACATATGCAAATTAGCACACGGCATTTAGCGAGGCTTTTCCGTCAGCATATGGATGTACAGGCGGGCAATTGGCTGGAGAATGCGCGAATTGATCAAGCGCGTAAGTTGCTGGAAGCAGGATCAATGCCGCTGAAAGCCATTCCGGCCGCCTGTGGTTACCGCAGTAACGATGTTCTACGACGGGCTTTTGTTAAGGTGACGGGCATGACGCCATCGATGTATCGCAAGATGTTTATGCGCTAGCGGCGCGGCTCTTAGCGCATGCATGAGACGTCAATACTGGCAATATATTGCGTCGCTACGTTTCATGAGTAGAAGAGGCGTTGAGCACCTTAGCGGCGTGATTTATCACGCGTATTCAAAGCCAGGGTGGCACTGGAAGATGCGCAATAAATGTGGCCGCTACGGTTGGTGTGTATTATTTATTCCGGCCAGTTATCCAGAATGCGCTGACGTACTTCTTCCGGATAGCCTTGCGCGAACGAAGCATGCAAATGGCGCTTAGTCTGTAAGGTGTCAAACACGACTTTGGCGCCTTTCCCGGCAACGTATTCTGCCTCGTCGTAACATTGTGGCAGGCGAATGACACGTTGATCCTCAAACACCGCACGACGGCCTACCGGGTGCACGCGCGTTGACAATGCCCAAACCACTTCGCGCAGGTTGGTGGGATCAAAGTCATCATCCACCACGTAGACTTTCGGGATAAATACCATCGCATCGGTTTTGAACAGCACTTCACCAATGCGTTGGGTCAACTCTTCACTGCTGATACCCGGCAGCAGTTCGCGCCAGTTTTCTGGCATCACCACCAGCAACCAGTGAACGGTGGAATCTTCCGGAATCCAGGTTGTTTTGATTGGCAGTTCCGCTTCACGCAGATAAGTCAGCGCATCCGCCGCTAAGCCCATCGCCCATAAGGTGTGCGATTCATCGGTGGGGCGACCGGTAATCGACATCGGCCAGATCGGATCGTCGCGATGGGTAATGGTTTCCACGTGGAACGTGGGCTGAGCCGAAGAACCTTCGCCGAGGTAGCCGCCGTACTCGCCGTAGGGGCCTTCCTGACAATCACGCTCAATCGAGACATGGCCTTCAATCACAATTTCGGCCGTCGCGGGCACATCAAGATCGAGGCTAATGGCTTTCACTACCGGCACTGGCTCTCCCGCCAAAGTGCCGATGTAATCGGCTTCATCCGCGTTGGCTGGGATCGGAATCCCTGACACACATGAGATCGCTGGCGCAGGACCTTGCACGAGTGCATAAGGCATCGGCTCACCGCGTGATACCCACTGCGTCCAGATCTGACCAATATGCTGACTTGGTACAATCAGACCAACCATGCGCTTGCCATCCACTCTCATCACGCGGGCAATAGACCAGTTGACCCATTTTCCATCCGGGGTTTTCACAATCAGCGTGCCCCAGGTGTTGGCGTAACGACCACCGTCTTTGTCATGAGCGAACGGGATAGGGAAGCGGTCAAGATTCGCCGCATCGCCACGTAAAATATTCTGCTGGCACTCTGCCTGAGCAGACTCAACGCGGACAGGCGGAATACCGGGTTTAAAGCGGGCAGCGGACAGAGCTTCGATAATCTCCGGGCCGCTGGACTCAGGGGCTAAGCCCAGTGACATCGCGACGCGTGCGTAGGGCATATCGCTGCGCGACGATAATGCCGCAGGCGCACCAAACAGACGAAAACCCGGTGCGACCCCGGCAACATTGTGAAACAGCGGCGCAGGTGACTGGATTTCATAGCTGCGGCGCGTGATGGCGCTGGGTTCGAAATCACCATCCACTTCACGGTGCACGTGCATGATGTCGCCCATTTCATCGAGGGCAGTGATAAAGCTGCGTAAATCGCCGTAATATTTCATCAGGCTCTCCTTAAGCCAGGGTAGATCGTGGACCCGTCCAGCGATGGGTAATGTCGTTATCCAGGCCGAACTGATCAAGAATGCGAGAAACGGTGTGGTTAATGATGTCGTCAACGGACTGCGGGTTGTTGTAGAAGGCAGGCATTGGCGGCAGCATCAACGCGCCCGCGCGAGTGAGCGCCAGCATGTTTTCCAGATGAATGGCGTTGAGCGGGGCTTCGCGAGGCACCAGCACCAGCTTGCGTTGCTCCTTGAGCGTCACGTCAGCAGCGCGTGTGATGAGGCCGTCGCCGTAACCGCTGCGAATCCCGGCCAGGGTTTTCATGCTGCACGGCACCACGATCATGCCATCCACGCGAAATGATCCGCTGGAGATGGCCGCAGCCTGATCGTGTTCGCTGTAAGTCCTGGTCGCGAGGGCAGCGACCTCCTGTACACTGTAAGATGTTTCCATTTGGATGGTGGCGCGCGCCCATTTGGAGATGACTAAATGGGTTTCGACGTCAAGTTCACGCAACGCAGACAGCACGCGGACGCCGATTGCTGCCCCCGTTGCGCCAGTCATCCCGATAACTAGCTTCATATGTATCCCGAATTATTATATAGTTTAAGTTCAAACTGTTTGTGTTCGAACTATAAGTTTGACGATTTAAGGAGTCAAGTGCACCGATGTCACAAAATCCTGACTTAATTCTTGCCGCCCCCTTGTGGCCGCACGGCGATTGTTCGTTAATGCACCTTGTAAGGCGTGCCGGACAACACTCGACTTTTTGCTGGTCTCAATGTGTGGATACCGGCCTGTCAGCCGTGCAATACGCGATTCTGGTGGTATTGGCTGAGGAGTCAGCCTGCGATCAGCAAACGCTGGGTCAGCGTGCCGGGTTTGATAAAGCTACCGGCACCTATGTTATTGATCGCATGAATAAAAGCGGTTTGCTGAATGTAGTGACAGATGTGAACAACCGTCGTCGTAAACTGGTGTCGATGACCGCAGAAGGGGAAGTGATGCTGAATCGCATGATTGAGCAGGCAAAAAGCGCGGAAAAGATGATCACCACCGGCCTCGACAGCCAGGATATCGCCGATCTGAAGCGCTTATTAAGCAAACTGGGTGGATTGCAGGAACCTGAATAACATGCCGCAAACAGCTTTCGCCGAGCAACCTGGCGAACCGAAACCGGATCTCACCATCGGCTTTTTGCTGATGAAAAGTTTTACCCTGGCCTCCGTCGCGGGGCTGGTAGAGTCACTGCGTTTTGCGGCAGACGAATCGTTTACCAGTCGCCAGATCTTTTGTCGCTGGGAATGGATGACTTGTGATAACCAGCCGATCACAGCCAGCTGCGGACTACCGGTTTCGCCTACGGCTGACCTCGATTTCAGCAAGAACTGGGATTACTTTGTGGTGGCGGGAGGCTTACTGGAAGAAACACGCCAGTCGCCACCGTGGCTGTTACAGGCACTTCGCGACTTGCATGCGCGTAATATTCCCATCATCACGCTGTGTAGCGGCGCCTTTGTCGCTGGCAACGCAGGCCTGCTGGATGGACGGCATTGCGCCATTCATTTCACCACGCGTGATGAATTTCGCCTGCGATTTCCGAAAGCGATCCCGGTCATCGACAAGACCTATATCAAGGATGGCGGCATCATTTCCTGCCCCGGCGGCACGGCGATCGATCTCGCTGCCGATCTGATCCGCCAGCATTGTGGGCTGGTGCGTTCACAGAAGGTCTTAAAGTATTTGCTGGTGGAAGAGCCCGCTGCACCGGTCAAAAAGACACAGCAAAAAAACACGCTTAACGAGCCGGATGTGTATGAAAACGAGCTGGTGAATAAGGTCATCGAATTTATGAAACATCACCTCGATTCGCCGGTTCCGCTGGCCGATGTAGCCGAATTCGCAGGTGTCACTTTCCGCCAGCTCAATTTGATTTTCACCAAATGCACCGGTTACTCGGCGGCTGTCTACTGGCGGCGTATGCGGCTGGAGCTGGCGCGCAAGTTGATGGCGGACTCCAGCAACAGCATCAATGCGATTGCCACTGCGACAGGATTTGCCGATGCTTCACATTTGATTGCCTGGTTCCGTAAGCAGTATGGCGAAACGCCCAGTTCGTTTCGTAAACGGCGGCGTGTGGTGGAGAGATTGGTTAAGGAGTAGGGGCCGAAATGGCCCCTTTTTACTTAGTGCGAATGCTTAGAGAGTTTGCCAGAAACGGATGGCGCGGGGCTTTCTTCCTCCAGTGAGGCCGCATCATCCAGATTGCGTGATGCGGTTTCCGGTGCCAGGAACCACGACACGATCAGGCCGATAAACGTAATGCCTGCAGCAATGTACATCGTGGAACCAATGCCGATGGTTTGCAGTGAAATCGGCACCAGATATGTTCCCACCGCCGCGCCAATGCGCGACATTGAGGTGCCAATGCCGACGGCTCCGGCGCGAATTTCAGTCGGGAAGATCTCATTTGGATAGACCAGCTGCAGCACCTGCGCGCCGCCGATAAACAGGGCGTAAGCACCAAACATCAGCAGGATGATCATTGAAGGGCCATCACGCAAGGCACCGAGTAACAGCAGTGCCAGACCTGACCACAAGAAACTGTGCAACAGCAACTTACGGCGTCCCAGTGAGTTCACCAAACGCGTGCCGATCATGCAGCCCACCACGAACAGCAAGGTAATGGCGATGGAACCGTATGATGCCCAATCACCACTGAGATGTAGCGCCTGCAAAACTTTGGGTGCAAAGGCGTATACGGCGAACACCGGAATAACCGAGCAGGTCCAGAAAATAGTCACAAACGCCATGCGTTTGCCATAGCCGGAATGCAGCAAACTACCGAATGATAAGTGATTGTTTTCAGGTTGTGCGGGCAAGTTTTTTAAACTAAAGCGGTCGCCATAGACGCGGCGGATAACAGCTTCTGCTTCCTGATGTCCTCCTTTGCTAATCAGCCAGCGCGGTGATTCAGGTGTGCCCATTCTGACAATGAAGAGCAGCGCGCCGATGACTGCCGTGCTCGCCAACGTATAACGCCATGCTTCTACACCGCCAAAATTCAGCAAAGCTTCACCCACCAGATACGCGGTGGCCGCCCCGGCAAACCACAGAATGGTGAGCGTGGCGAGGCAGGGACCGCGCGACTTCTTCGGCATAAACTCAACCAGAAAAGCGGTAGCAACCGGGTATTCAATGCCCACTGCGACGCCCGTCATAAAGCGTAAGGCAAAGAGCGTTTCTCCGCTTTGTACCCAGAACTGCACCAGCGAACAGACAATAAAGAGGGTGGGGCCGACGAAGTAGATCATGCGGCGACCCAGGCGATCGGTCAGTACGCCACCCATGAAGCCACCAAAGAAAATCCCGATCAGGGCAGAAGCCGCAATCAGACCTTCCCATAATGGGCTGAGACCCAAGGCCGGCGACACTTTCGTCATGGCTATACCAATAATACTGAGCACATAGCCATCGACGAAAGAGCCGCCGCCTGAGCGCACCGTTAATAAGCGGTGGAAACGGCTGATAGGAACATCTTCAACAGACATGTTATTTGACATGTTTTACTCCTGTTTCTTTTCGGCGTGAGGGAAATTCACTACGCCAATGCGACTGAATTAAGCACAATCTGCGATGGGTGCTTAACATCATCAGGACGCCAGATAAATTTAAACCTGTAGCGGTGATTAAAATGTTATTCAGAACAGAAATTAAAAAAGAAGTGCATCGATAACGCTAACGGGATTGTTTCATATATCATTTCCTCCGGTGCAGGATAGTCGGATAAATACAACTGAGAGTTTTATCATTTTGATGTGGCTTTTTTGCGGGAGGCGACCATGCCTCCCGAGGCATTATTCAGAAATCTTACTGCTGACACTTTTGGTGGCAACGGTACGTGTTGACCACCAGCAGACTAATGACCCAAGACTGACCATCGCCGTGCCTTGCCAAAACGACAGGGTAAGGTGCGAACTGAGAATAAAGGCCGCTAAAATCGACGAAATGATCGGGATAAAGTAAGACGCGGCGGCTAATACCGTTACATTGCCATGCAAAATGCCGACGTTCCACGCCGCGTAACCGAATCCCATCGCCATCGCCGCCAGCGCCAGTGAAATCCACGTATTAAAAGAGGGTGCAAATTCGGGTTGCGGCGAAATGAGATATTTAACCCATAATGTTAATGCTGTTAAAACAAAGAACAGCGTAATACCGTTATTACCGTTCGCTATTCTTTTGGTGACCACGCAATAAATGGCCCAAATGATGGCGCCGGTCAATGCCAGGCCATAGCTTAACGGGTTTTCCATGATATTGTTCGTCATCTCACTGAGCGAAAACCCTTGATCACCACCCAGTACGCGGCATATTCCTGCCACGGCTAAAATCACGCCCGGAATAATCAGCGGGCTGACTTTTTGCCGGTTAACAATCACCGCCAGCACAATCGTCATACTTGGCCATAGATAATTCACCATGCCCACTTCAATCGCTTGCCGTCCGCTATGGGTAAATCCGAGTGAGAGCGAAAGGCAAAGTTCATAACAGACAAAAAGGACGCTGCCGACAATCACATAGCGGCGGGGAAATTTTTTCAGGTTGGGAAATCCCACGCTGAACAGCAGCAATATGGCACTGCAGCTGTAGATCAACGCCGCCCCAGCGATCGGACCGAAGCCTTCGCTAACACTTTTGATCAATCCAACAATCGCGCTCCATAACAGGATGGCAATCAAACCTATGAGCGTCGCTTTCTTTTGGGGCATCACCCGCTACCTCTTCTACACAATGTTCACCTGAAATGCCGGTGCAAGCTTACCTGTTAAATTCAGGTTAAAACCAGCATAAAACTATGCCGCCTGACGCACAGTGTAAATACGTCAAAGGGGACGATAGTTGTGGAATGTGATCGTTATCTGAATTCATTTAGAAAATTATTACGTCACTAAAAATAATTTAAATTGTTGATTAATAGTGAATATAAGTTAATTCCAGGTAGGAATGTTCCATCTTATAGTATTTCCTTTGTATTTTTCACGTATACAAAAAACTTATCCCGATTGACCTCTCTCCATGCGATATGCAAATTGTTAACAAACGCAACCATACGGCGTTGCATTTGGTCCTGAATTCACCTGGAGATTTCGTGATGACATTTGAAGGTATCTACACCCCGGCAATTACCCCTTACGCAGCAGATGGCAGCATTGATTTCGCGGCGTTCGCCAACGTCCTCGAATCGCTGATCGAAGCGCGCGTGCACGGCATTATCATCGGTGGATCAACCGGTGAGTATTATGCACAAAGCGCAGAAGAGCGTCTGTCTCTGGTTGAACATGCACGTAAAGTGATTGGCAATCGTCTGCCACTGATTGTGGGTATCGGCGCGATTCGCACTGAAGACGCGGTGGCTTTCGCAATCCACGCTCGTGAGCATAAAGCCGATGCCATTTTGGTGACGTCACCGCCGTATGCGCTGCCAACCGAACTGGAAAACGCCCACCATGCGCTGACCGTCGACAAGGCCGCTCAGCTGCCGATCATGCTGTACAACTATCCGGGCCGTATGGGCATCTCCATGGGAGAAACTTACTTCCGCGAAGTGAGCCGTTCGAAAAATGTGGTGGCGATTAAAGAGAGTTCAGGCGACTTCAACAATCTGCATCTGCTGGCCTGTCAATTCCCGAACATCGCGCTTTCTTGTGGTTGGGATGATCAGGCGCTGGAGTTCTTCGCCTGGGGCGCGCGTAGCTGGGTGTGTGCGGGCTCTAACTTCATTCCACGTGAGCACGTCGCGTTGTACAACGCCTGCGTCGTGGAAAAAGATTTTGATAAAGGACGTAAGATCATGGCTGCGATGATGCCACTGATGAACTTCCTGGATGGCGGAAAATTTGTCCAGTCCATTAAGTACGGTTCAGAACTGGCAGGATTGAAAGCAGGCCCGGTGCGCGCACCACTGCAGGGACTGGAAGAAGATGAGAAAGCGCAGTTGCAGGCCGTGATCGACGGTGTGAAACGCAATGTGGCAGCCGTTGCAGTGCTTTAAGGAGTGCGCATGAAACAGGTACAAACGCTGAGCGATGTGGTGAACGTGGCGCGAGAACTGCGGTTCCCGGATCAGGCGTTCATTAACGGACGTTTTACTGCGGCGGTCTCCGGCAAAACACTGGAAACCACCAATCCTGCGACGGGTGAGATTCTGACGCACATCGCTGCTTGTGAAAGCGCGGATGTGAACCTGGCGGTACAGGGCGCACGCAGTGCCTTTGAAGCCGGCAGCTGGAGCCAGCTTCATCCCGGCGAGCGCAAAGCCGTACTACTCAAGCTGGCTGACTTACTGGAAAACGAAGTCACGCAACTGGCGGTAATGGAAAGCCTCGACAGCGGCAAACCGGTTAGCGAATGCCTGGCAGTCGACGTGCCAGAGACGATTCACGTGATTCGCTGGCATGCTGAAGCCATCGACAAGCTGTACGACCAGACCGCGCCAACCGGCAACGGGGCGATGGCGATGATCGTTCGTGAGCCGATTGGTGTGGTGGGCTGCGTGCTGCCATGGAATTTCCCGCTGCTGATGCTGGCGTGGAAAATCGGCCCAGCGCTGGCTGCTGGCTGCTCGGTGATTGTGAAGCCGGCGGAGCAAACTTCGCTAACGGCATTGCGCGTGGCTGAACTGGCGCATGAAGCGGGTATTCCAGCCGGCGTGCTCAACATCGTCACCGGTACCGGGAAAGAGGTGGGGGAACCCATCGGCCTGCATCCTGATATTGATATGGTGAGCTTCACCGGTTCAACGGCGACCGGACGCCGTTTCCTGCACTATTCCGCGGAATCGAATCTGAAGAAGATTGTGCTGGAATGCGGCGGGAAAAACCCGGCGCTGGTGTTCGATGATGCCGAAGATCTGGCCAGCGTTGCCGCCAATGTGTTAAACGGCGCATTCTGGAATATGGGTGAAAACTGTTCTGCAACTTCCCGACTGCTGGTGCAGGAAGGGGTTAAGGATAAATTACTCGCTCAGATCGCGGAGCAGATCGGTGAATGGCGTATGGGCAATCCGCTGGATCCAGAGAATCGTCTGGGCACCATGATCACCACCGATCATTTCTGCAAAGTCAGTGACTATCTGAAAACCGCGCGCAAAGAAGGATTACGCATCATTCAGGGCGGATTCACCGATCGCGGTATTTACGTGCAGCCGACCATTGTGGATGGCGTGACGCCGAAAAGCGCACTGTTCCGCGAGGAGATCTTCGGGCCGGTGCTGTGTGTCACCACCTTTAAAACGGAAACCGAAGCCATTGCACTGGCAAATGACACTGATTACGGTCTGGCGGCATCGGTTTACACTGGCAAACTAAGCCGTGCTATTCGCGTATCACGTGCAGTGCGTGCGGGAACGGTGACGGTTAACTGTTTCGGTGAAGGTGATGCAACCACGCCATTTGGTGGTTATAAACAGTCTGGTTTTGGTGGACGTGATAAATCTGTATACGCACTTGATCAGTACACCGAGCTGAAAACCATCTGGATTGATGTGCCTGCTGAGTAAGCTTAATGCCCGCCACGGATGGCGGGTATGCCCTGGATATAGGATAATTCTCTGCAGATGACGACTCGTTTTTTCTTCTGTAACTCCTTGTAATATCATCATTCCCTTTTCTGTGATCCACCGCAGAATGCAAAAAATATCCCATAATTATTTTTGCTGTATACACACTTTTTCTGTAGGTTAAGCAGGAATCGCATGCGGAATGTCATCACAGGAGGTCACTTTGAGATCGGGAAAAGCAGCGTTATACGAAGATTTAAAACGCCTAATTTTGACCATGGAACTGGACCCAGACGAGTTGCTGGATGAAGCCAGCCTGACGGGACAATACGGTTTATCTCGCACGCCTGTGCGTGAAGTTTTCCAGCGACTGGCAGGAGAGGGTTACTTAGAAATCGTCGAAAAACGCGGCGTGCGCGTCATCCCGATGAGCCATTCCACATTGCGCAATTTCTTCCTCGTCGCACCGATGATTTACGCCGCTACCGGTCGCCTGGCGGTACAGAATTTTAAACCTTCCCAGCTGAAATCGCTGAAAGAGACGCAAAAGCGCTTCCGTAAAGCGGTGCAGACGCGTGATGCCGAAGCGCTGGCACTGGAGAACAATCGTTTCCATGAGATCATGGGCGAGATGGCTGCCAATCCCTATTTACAGCCTAGCCTGGGGCGCTTACTGATCGACCATTGCCGCATCGGCCACACCTTCTTCCGCCCGCAAAATGAAGACATGGAACGGCGCCTGCAGCTAGCCGCCGAACATCACGATGCCTTTATCAGCGCGATTGAAGCGCGAGATGAGCAGAAGGTGGTGGATCTGGTGTTCGAACATTGGGAACTGTCACGCGAAAATATGGAGATCTTTATCGCGCCGCAGGGGTTAAAAGCGGACGATCTGGTGCAGTCACCGGAAGGGGATAAGCTGTAGTTTCAGGGTTGTCGATTTTGATACGATAAGGCGGCCTTTTGACCGCCTTGAAATGCGCAGAGTATTTTTAAACAACAGGGCTTACTCGTTGCCCCACTCATTCAAAAAATTGGCAATCTCATCGATTCGCACCGCTTGAATACCCGCTTCACGGGCCATCTCTTGCTGCGACTCTTCGCTAATCTCTTCGTTATTGCTAAGACGAGTCAGTAACAGCTGGAAGTAGTGCGCCAGTGCATCGAGTTCTGCTTCGCTCACATCGTGTTCAGATTCCGACGCGTATTCTTCAGCAATGTCATAATACTTCAGTGGAATATTGTTATTCATTATCAGCTCCCCTTTAAACTTTGAGCATTTTCACTGCGGCATCAATGTCGATCTCATCTTCAGTAAAGATCAGCGTCGTCCCCTGGAAAGTGGTCACCGCCAGTTTTTTCACTGAGCGCATTTCATCAGGCTTTACGTCTGTCTTGGGTTTGATGTTGTTCATCAGAAGGCCCACCGACAGTACGGTGTTTTCTTTATCAATGCGGGTATCAACCGGCTCTTCTTCACTGTAAACCACGAAGGATTTAATCGATGTGAGCTTCAGACGCTCACCGGCGATAAAGATGTATTTGCTGTCCGGTATCACTTTCACCGAAAAGGCCGATAAACCTTTGTTATTGGTGGTCGGTTCGAACGTCACTGCCGCGTCTTTTTTAATCAGATCAGGGTTGGCGACCTTAATCACATGGAAATAACGGTTGTCTCCGTTTTCATCTTTGATAAATCCAAAACCTTTGTCTTCAAACCAGGTTGTGATCGTTCCGTTCATCGCCATTACCGCCTACTTAATCGTTAATCTAATCAGTTTTTTGCAGCGCGCAGTGTAAAGCACATTGCCTGCGCAGACTACGCCTTTGCTGTAAGTCTGGACGATAAATTTCTGCTGTGCGAGCGCGAGCCTGTGAGAAGAGGGCAAAATTCGTCAGCCCGATGAAAATTGGTTATCATCCGCACCCACTTCCCAGCCTGGCAGTCCGATGTCCACCATTAACGATACCTTTATAGCTCCGCCGTGTTCTGAAGAGATCTCGATTCACTATCAGGATGAGCATCTGGTATTGATCGATAAACCCACGGGGCTGCTCAGCCTTTCAGGTAAAAATCCGCAAAATCTGGATTCCGTACACCATCGGTTGGTGAAGTTGTTCCCCGGCTGCACCTTAGTGCATCGCCTCGATTTCGGGACATCCGGATTAATGGTGGTGGCGCGCAACAAAGCGATCAACGCTCTGTTGTGCCAGCAGTTTAGCCAGCGCAGCGTGACTAAAGTCTACACGGCGCTATTATGCGGGCATCTCAACCACGATGAAGGGGTGATTGACGCCGCGATAGCAAAAGACCCGGCGCTGTTTCCGTTGATGTCGATTTGTGCCGAGACGGGGAAGCCTGCGCGTTCGCGCTATCAGGTAATAGAACGGTTAACTCGTGAAGGGGATAATGGCGTGGTATTGCCGGTTACGCGGGTGCAGCTATTGCCAGAGACGGGCCGCACCCATCAATTGCGTATCCATTGCCAGCAATTGGGCCATCCGATTCTTGGCTGTGATCTGTATGGAGGATTGCTGCAGCCGGGTACGGAAAAAACACCCCGGCTGATGCTGCACGCCAGTGAATTGCATTTTGTCCATCCCATTAGCGGGGAGAACATCACTGCGCGTCATGCCAGCCCGTTTTGACACGGGCGGCATGTATTACCACATCAAATCATCAGGCACTTTGAAGTCTGCATACGGATCGTCTTCATCCTGCTCTTCCTGACTCAATGCACTGTTCAATACAATGCTATCTGCGTCACGCTGCGCAATTTTATCAGCCACGCTGGCGGGAATAATCGCGTATTTGCTTTCGCCACTGCTATCCGCCGCCAGGCGCGCAATTGCCAGACGGCCGTTGATCAACTGTGTTTGCGTGGTTTTATCCACGGCGATTTTTTTGATTAAGTTGTTATCGGTGAAGTTGAAATCAATCGTCCCTTTGGCAACGGTGATCGCGTTCATTTCGATCAGTTGCTTAACCTGCGCTTTGTACTCTTTGGACAAAGTGGCTTGCTTCTGCTGCTCACTTAGCTGCTTATCACGCTCAATTTGCGCTTTTTTATTCTCTTCCACCGCTTCGCGCGCTTCACGTGCCTGCACACGAGACTTCTTGGCAGTGCGCTGCACTTTGGCCATTTTCTTGGTGGAAACTAATCCAGCTTTGAGCATCTGCTCTTGTAAGGTGAGTTTTGTCATCTTCGTCTCTAAAATCCGTTAAAACCTGGCCGGATTATACCTGTAATACGAAGGCTGATCACGGCGAGGTTCGAGATCCTGATAAATCGTCGTATCAGCGCAGGAGTACTGCGATCAAGGCAATCAGAGCTGGAAGGGCCTGCACGTAAAGAATTTTCCGGCTGGCGGTCATCGCGCCGAAGATTCCGGCAATCAACACACAGATGAGGAAAAACAGAGTGACAGGCACTCCGTTTTCTCCCAGCCATAACCCCCAGAGTAAACCCGCCGCCAGAAAGCCGTTATAAAGGCCTTGATTGGCCGCGAGCACACGGGTTTCGCGCGCAAAGTCGACGCTGAGTTTGAAGGCTTTCCGGCCCGTTTTCGTCTCCCACAGAAACATTTCCAGCACCAGAATGTAGATGTGAATCACGGCGACGAGAGCAACAAGGATATTGGCTAACACGGAATTCCTTAATTGAGCGTTCTTAAAATGTATGGAAAGTTTAAGCCAGATTAGCGCCGGTTATTTTTTCCGGAAAAAAAGATTAGCGATAGCAGTTAATATCCCAATGAATGGCATCGTGATAGCCCCCGCTCGAAAATTATGCTGATCTATGTGTTTTTCTTTACGGATGTCATTAAAACGTGAAAGTGCTGCCTTTTCATCGGCCGCGCTGACTTCTTCAAACTGTTTTTCGAATCCCTGACGGGTTAACAGAGTAGCTCCTTTAATGTCTGACTTTCGCAGCGCCACGATCTGATTTCCTTTTTTATAAAAAAAATATTCAGGCATTCGATATTCCTTATCAAAAGAGGTAACAGCAACTTATCAGCAGTCGCGAATGTGTACCAATCTTCTAAAGCGTTTTTTTCATGAAAATGCGACTTGCGCCTGCCGGTAGGCAGGCAATGCGGCCAAACTCCTCCCAGCCGTGTTTTTTATAAAACTCAGGAGCCTGAAAACTAATGGTATAGAGAAAAGCTGAAATGCAGCCTCGATTTCTGCCTTCTTCTTCAGCATGTGTAAGAAGTTTTTCTCCTAAACCTTTCGATCTCAGTTCTGAGGGTAAATAAACAAGGTCGATAAACAGTATCCCAAGATAGGTACGCCCGAGTATTCCTCCCAAGACCTCTTGCGTTTCATTGCAACGTATTACCACTGATAGCGGCAAATGGTCATTGTAACCTGTCATATCCGTATTAAATGCCGTCAGCCCAGCATCAATGGGTTGTAAATGTTCTGGCTCGATAACGGCGGATACTTTAACTGAAAAATTTTCCATATATCACCTGATAGGTCAGTTTAAATGCCTTTTAATTTGATGGTCTGGCCCGAACCAGAAAAAAGAAACGGTCAGGGCCTTGCGGTAAAGTTTTCTTCTAGAAGCAAAGATTGCCAGTTCAGTTATCTTACCGACTCTTTTAACCTTATGACCAGAACAACGCTTGCCAGGATGATACCCGATGCAACCAGAACCATCTCTTTCAAGCCCACAGCGGATAACAACATGCCACCGACCAGCGCACCCGTTCCAATAGCTGCATTGAAAATCGCAACATAGATTGCTGACGCAGGTTGCGTAGCATCAGCGGCACTGCGTAGCAGCCAGGTTTGTAGTCCTACGAAAACAATGGCGATACCTGCACCCCAAATGGCGAGTAAAGTGCCAGTCATTGTGACGGGTAGTGATGCGATAAAAGGCATGCCCAGCACGGACATTGAGAGCGAAGATAATATCAGTGAGCCGATGATGAGTTTTTTAAGATGTAGGTCAATCAGTTTACCCGCGACGATATTGCCGCCCAATCCCGACAGGCCTGAAACCAGTAACAGCAGGGAAACAGAGGTTGACGGCACACTCAGCTCTTTTGTTAGTAAAGGCTCAAGATAAGTAAAAGCGGCGAAGTGGGCTGTGATGATGCAAGCTGTAGCAGCATAGAGTGATAGTAAAATTGGATTTTTGACAATACGGTAATAAATACTGACGGATAGGGTGCCAGGTGCTTTCAAGCCAGGAAGCGTCCATAACAGGGCGCAAGCTGTCGCGAGAGAAAGCATTGAAATGGCCATAAATGCGGTTCTCCAACCAGATAAGTCGGCAATCAAATTCGATAATGGCACCCCCAGTACGCTGGCTGCAGAAACACCGCCAAACCCACAGACGTTGCTAGCCCCAGCTTTTCAACAGGGACGAGTTGAGCGGCTACTGTTCCGATTAACGCCCAGAACGCCCCATGTGCGAGTGCACCGACCATGCGAGCACTCATAAAGGTGTTCATCGTAGTAGCATGAGTCGCCGCCATGCAGGAAATCGCCAGAATGAGCATCAGCCCCACCAGCAGGCCTTTCCGGGAAATTGTCGAGGGTATTGCCCCGGATAACAGGGCTGCCACAGCAGCAACCCAGCCATAAGCCATTACCACCCGGCCAGTACCTGCTTCGGTCTGATGAAGATCGGCTGCCAGTGAACTCAGCATGCCAACCGGCGCAAGCTCACTGGTGACGATGGAAAATGCGCTTACGCCTAATGCTATAACGGCTAACCATGTGCGCGATGACGTTGAATTTTGAGTCAGTGCAGTGTTGTTCGTGGAACTCAATTTTCGTGATTGCATATTTATCTCCTGTGTTGAGCTGCAGTATCATCTTCTCTAAATTGATAAAAAAGACACGAAAACGGAGAGCCGTTTTCCATAAATGGAAAATCATGAAAACTGAGTTCAACTGGGATGACACAAGAATTTTTCTGGCTATAGCACGCGCGGGCACGTTAAGCGGTGCGGCAAATGCAATGGACATGGGCATAGCAACGGTGTCGAGAAGACTGGACAGACTCGAACAGACTTTGGCTATGCCGCTGTTTAGCCGACACCAGAATGGGTATCGACTTACCGATGATGGTGAAGCCATGTTGGAAAGAGCAGAGGTTTTGGAACATGCCGTCATTGCATTTGGCGAAACGGCTAAACTTCAGGGGAGCGTTTCGGGGCTCGTTAGGTTGGCGACATCAGATAATCTGGCCACACATTTTATCCTGCCTTCGCTACCTGTATTGTTGGAAACTCATGCGGACCTTCGGATAGAGGTGCTAAGCGGCATTCAATCTCTCAACCTGCATCGCCGTGATGCCGATTTGGCCATCAGAATGGTTAAACCTGATGCAGGAAATTTAACTTTAAAGCGTATCGGTACAGTAGGATTTGGCGTGTACGGTTCTCAGCCTTATCTCGATGCAATAAGCGTTAAGGGCGTTGGCTTTTCGCTTAGTGATGCGCAGTATGTAGGTTGGTCTGAATCTCATCAGCAGCTACCCGCGGCAAAGTGGATCAGCCGAACACTTCGAGGAAGGCCTTGTAAAATTGAAGCCAATACGCTGGTTGCGCAGGTTGCTTCGGTTTCCGCTGGCCTGGGTTTGGGCGTTTTACCGCATTTTATGGCGCGCCAGAAGGGGCTTAAATGTATCGATTTGGACATCGACGTCGAACAAGGTTTATGGCTGGTGATGCATACCGATTTAGCGGGTTCCAGACGTGTCAGAGCAGTCGCTGATCATCTAATCGCACTGTTCGAGGTTAATCAGCATTCACTGCAGCAACCCTGAAACAGCACGGCGAAATCAGCACACGCCTGGCGAAGGTTTTGCGCTATATTGGCAGCACTAACACCCGAATATCTCTGCGAAACAGGTAACATTGGCAATGGCTCTGATCCCGAAAAACTATGCACGGCTGGAAAGCGGCTACCGTGAGAAAGCATTAAAAATCTATCCTTGGGTTTGTGGACGCTGCTCACGTGAATTTGTTTACTCCAACCTGCGTGAACTCACCGTGCATCATATCGATCACGATCATACTAACAACCCGGAAGATGGCAGTAACTGGGAATTGTTGTGTCTCTTTTGTCACGACCATGAGCACTCTAAGTACACCGAAGCTGACATATACGGCACCCGAGTGGTGGCCGGGGAAGATGCGCAGAACGATGTAGAAGCAGCAACCTATAATCCCTTTGCTGATTTAAAATCGATGTTAAATAAGAAGAAATAATCGGCACTGATCATTGATGCTGCCAGCATGCCGAACAGAGGCTGGCAGCCTTTACCGTTTGATTTACTGGCGTAACTTCTCTAAAAGTTGCTCAGCCCCTTTATCAATTCCTGTCTCTGCTGCACTAAGTGAACCAAAAGTCGCACCCACGTTCATCGCATTTGGATATTGTTCCGCAACGTACGCCAGTAAGAGTTCATTCGATCCCGCATCTTTCACCTCCACGGCGAAATTAACGTATCCACTCATCAAGCCACGCCCTCCACGTACCGACTGAACGATATTGTAAGGGCCGCCGGCTAAATCAAACTTTGTGAATGTACCAATCACTTGCGGCGTGGTATCGGCGCCGGTCAGCGTCAGTTTCAATTTGAGCGCAGGAGCCGCCCCGGCAGGGGGATTGGTGATGAATTTCTCCGCTAGCACGTCTTCAAACTTCTTACGCATATATTCAGCGAGTTGACGACGATCATCCACAGACAAGTCATTGAATTGCGCATCATTGCCGCTGTAAATGTCGACCGGTTCAATGCTGATACTGCGATATTTGCTCCAGTCTACGGGAGCGGCATAACGAAAGGGAATGCGATCGCTATCGTCAGACGTATTCGGCGACATGCGTGATGCTGACGCGATACCAGCATATTTCACCGGGCTAGTGGAGGAACAACCGACAGCGGTAAAAGCGGCCGCTAATACAAGGCTACGACACAACGGGCTGAACAAACGACTCATCTTGATACTCTCCGATAGAAGACATAAATGAACTGTACGGTTTAGTTAATATCAGTTAGCATAAATCTGTCAAGAAGAGGTTTCAGGGTGTGACATCGTGATGCGGGGGCAGAGAGGTGAATGAAAGACGTTCGTTAGTGTCGAGTGAAAGGTTTACCGGAGACCTGGTGGAATGATGGCCGGATTTGCGGCAATTGTATTTTTGCTCATCCGCGCCATCCGCAATCTCGTGGAGTTAATTTATCTATGGCAATCAGGCATAAAACAAAGCCGTTTTTATGCGGTCAGGGTTTGGGGGGCGCGCCGCAAACCCTTAGTGATGCTGCTGATTATCGACACCATTGTGGTGGTGGCGCTTATTTGCATTCTGTCAGCCAGAATTCAGATGTTGTGAGCAGCACCTCTGAGGAACAACGAAACGGCGTTTTGCACCATAGTCGTCACCTCACTTTTGGTATAATTCGGCAACGTTCGCTGAAGGAATAATTCATCGACTTCAGCTTTTACTAAAGCTGAAAATTGTTTGGCGCGTAAGGCTGGTGTGCCGCCAATTAATTCCCCGCTGGCGATGTGATGCTCCATTACCGCCGTCAGGGCGTTCATACTCTCACGTACCCCGGACTCATGAAAAAGCACGCCGATATCGGAATGGCCCGCTTCACCGACCACCATTCTGTACAACTGCAGAGCCTTCCAGTCTGATGTCAGCGCGCCCAGCATACCTTCACCAAAACGCTGCAACTTCTCACTTAACAACAGGGATTGAGTCTCCGGGTGGTTAAGTTCATCAGCCGCACGCATCAGAAAATTTGTACTAAAACATCTGACAACGGCTTCAAACAGGCTCTCTTTAGAAGCGAAGTAATTATAGAGTGTCGCCTTCGAGCAACCGGCCTGCTTTGCTACGCCATCCATTGAGGCTCGCTCATATCCTTGTTCCAGGAACACGGCTGAAGCGGCGTTGATAATGTCAGTTCTCTTTTGTTCGGTTAGCGTGCGCATCACTCTCTCCTCTGTCGGCGATAAATATTAACAAAACCGGCTGGTTCATTAAAGGAGAGAGGATGGTGGATTCGACGTCTGGAAAATGTCGAGTGAAACCTTAACTGCCACGAAGGGATGTGCGCTGCACGAGCAACACGCTGATTAAAACGATGACCAGTCCGACAAAAGCCGTACCGCTCATCACCTGAGATAGCACTATCCAGCCGAGCAGCACGGCGGTGATCGGGCTGAGTAATCCGAGCGATGCCACCGCAACGCTGGGCAGGCGGCCAATTCCCCTGAACCATAACCCATATGCCACGAATGCACCGGCCAGGGAGAGATAGGCATAAGCCGCCCACTGCGGCAGCGTCAGTGTGGGCAGTGGGGCGTCGATCAACCACGCTGCGGGTAGCAACATTATTCCACCCAGTATCAGCTGCCAGCCAGTGAGGTCCATCACCGGCAAATCCATTTTCCAGCGGCGTGTCAGCCATACGCCTGTGGCCATACAGGTCGCGCCCAACAACGCTGCCACAATGCCGACGGGTTCGAACACCGTTTGTGGAGAGAGTAATAGCAAGGCCATACCGACAACCCCGGCCAGCGCTGCCCATAAAGTGATTCTTGCTGGCGCCCGATGTTCAACTCCCCATGCCAGTAACATCACCAGCAGCGGTTGTATCGCGCCTAAGACGGCAGCAAGCCCGCCAGGCAGTCGATAGGCAGCGACAAACAACAGCGCCTGGAAAACACCTATATTCAGCGCACTAAGAATAATGAGCCGTCCAATATCGCGGCTGGCGGGCAGGCGACGAGTGAACAGCAACAACAATACCCCTGCCGGAAGTACCCGAATCAGCGCCGCCGTAAAAGGACGGTCGGGTGGCAGAAATTGTGTTGTGACGATGTAGGTCGATCCCCAGATAGCCGGGGCCAGGGCAGTCAATATCACATCACGCCAGTACGAAAGTGAGAAAGAGGATTGCATCATTTTGCCTTTATCTTCAATTCAAGATAAAATTAGTGTGTCCACCTATTACCTTGAAGTCAAGATAAATGAATGATCTATCTGAAACCCAATCTGATGCCGTCGATCTCATCCTTCAGCAGTGGCAGCGCGAGCGGCCAGATTTAGACTGCAGCCCGATGGGGCCGATTGGACGTCTCAAGCGTTGCACGGCGCTGATTGAACAGCGACTTGAAGAGGCCTTTGCCGAGTTTGAATTGAGCATGTGGGAGTTTGATATGCTGGCAACGCTGCGCCGTGCCGGAGCACCTTACAGTCTGAGTCCCACCGAGTTGTTTTCGACGCTAATGGTCACCTCGGGCACCATGACCCATCGCCTAAAACGTCTTGAATCCAGAGGGCTGATTACCCGACAGGTAAATGCAGAGGATGCACGAAGCATGCTGGTGCAATTAAGTCAGGACGGGCTGGCGTTAATCGACCGTGCGGTAGAAAAACACGTTGATAACGAAAGAAAGATTTTGTCTGGGCTCTCTCCTGAAGTGCTGATGGCACTGGATAGCCACCTGTCGGGCTTGCTGCAATCGCTTGAAGGATCCCATCAGCGCTAGTTGCCCCATTCTCACGCGTCAGCGTTGTGACGTCGTAATGAGTATTCCCCCTTTCAGGCCACCAAATTTATTTCAGGTCCGGTGCTGTGGCGTAAGTTGAGCACACCGGATCCCTCTAACACTTTCATGCCAATCCCCGCGCCTGAACCCCCGATTTTTTGCGATCCATAACACAATCGTATCGTGAACATATTGACAACATTTCATGAGATTCAGTAAAACTTTATACATCAGGTATACATGATAAATACCCGTGAAATGCATTAAATACTTACGCTTTACACCGCTAAAAAACCCTACGTTGTACGGGCAATCCGCCAGTACAAACAATGAAAACGTGTATTGGAGTAACGGAATTGCAAAAGATCACCTCACTGCCTGCCGATGATTCGATGCCGGGTTGGTTTCATACCAGTGCCGCTCGTACGCCACGCCCGGCGCATATTGGTCAGAAAAAAGTACGCTTCGCGATTGTGGGGGCGGGCTTAACAGGTCTGGCAGCTGCGCGACAATTAGCGCTCAATTTCCCCAATGATGAAGTGGTGCTGATTGAGGCGCAGGAAGTGGGATATGGATCGGCAGGACGTAACGCCGGTTTTGCCATCGATGTACCGCATGATATCGGCGCGAGGGATTATATTGGCGACGTCACCATTGCGAATAAAGTCCTCAAGCTGAATACATTAGGGCAAAACTATCTGCGTCAGATTGTGCAGGAACACGGCATCGAATGTCAGATGACCGAATCCGGTAAATATCAGGCATCAGTCGGTGAGCAGGGCACGGCGATTCTCGAAGCCTATCGTAGCGGATTGGCAAAGATCGGGCGCGAATCCGAAATGATCTCGGGTAAAGATCTGCCGGATCACATTGGCACTTCTTATTACAAGCAGGCGCTGTTTATTCCCGGCACCATCTTGTTGCAGCCTTCAGCATTGGTAAAAGGTCTGGCGGATAATCTGCCTGCTAATGTCACGCTGTACGAGTACACGCCCATAACGTCGATTGATTACGGTGACAAAGTGACGTTGGTGCATGATAAAGGCAGTATCACCGCTGATACCTTGATCCTGGCTAATAACGGTTTTGCGTTGCACTTTGGTTTCCTGCAGCGCCGTTTGCTACCGACTTTTCTTTACGGCAGCCTGTCACGTCAGTTGACTGAAGAAGAGCAGGCACGATTGGGTGGCAAAGCGGTGTGGGGGGTGATTCCGGCGCATCCGTTTGGCAGCACCATTCGTCGCACAGTGGATAATCGTATTCTGGTGCGCAACAGTTTTAGTTTCCATCCGGATGGACGACCACGCGAGAAATACCTCAAGCAGTATCTGGAAAACCATCGCAAATCGTTTGAACGCCGTTTCCCGATGCTGCCGCAGGTGGATTTTGAATACACCTGGAGCGGCGCGATTTGCCTGTCGGAAAACCACGAAGGCTTCTTTGGCAAGCTGGCACCGAATGTTTATGGTGCGCTGTGCTGTAACGGATTGGGCATAACGCGCGGCACGGCAACCGGCAAATTGATTGCGGATATGATCGCGGGAGAGAAAAACGAGTTGATCGATTTCCTCACCCAATCACCGGGACCCAACCTCACGCCAGCTGAGCCTTTCCTGTCGATTGGCGTGAACTCGGTGTTGAAGTGGGGCCAATACCGCGCAGGCATGGAAGTATAAGGTTTTCCTTTATCCCGCTTAAGTCGATCACCCTGTCGCCGTCAGCAATGGCGGTGCAGTGGCAGGGCGCACCGACGAGAGCAACTGCTGCGTATACGCATGCACCGGTCTCTGCCAAATCTGCTGATGGTCGCCTTGCTCCACAATCTCGCCTTGATACATCACCATCACTCGATCCGCGATATAACGCACCACCGCGAGATCGTGGGAGATAAACAGCAGCGACAGGTTGCGCTGCTGTTTGAGACTCACCAGCAGATTTAAAATTTGCGCCTGAACCGACACATCCAGCGCTGACACAGGTTCGTCGCAAATTAGCAAATCCGGGTTGAGCATCAGCGCGCGGGCAATGCCAATACGCTGACGCTGCCCACCAGAAAACTCATATGGATGGCGTTTCAGTACGTTTAATGGCAAGCCAACCTGCTCAAGCATTTCATGCACAGCACGCAGTTGCTCAGCGTGCGAGCCTCTCGCATGAACGCGTAAAGGTGTTCGTAGAATCTCTTCCACCGTATGGCGTGGATTGAGTGAGGAGAACGGGTCCTGAAAGATCATCTGGATGCGCGGCCGCCATGCCGCACGCTGACGGTTGTTAAGATGATCTAACCGCTCACCGGCGAAATGAATCTGGCCGCCATCCGGTTTTAACAATCCTAACAGCAGGCGCGAGAGCGTTGATTTACCACAGCCAGATTCGCCCACCAGCCCCAGTGTCTCTCCGGGTTGGATATGCAATGACACATCCCGCACTGAAGCGCTGCCCGCTGGCATGGAAGGATAACGAAACTGCAAGTCATCAATCGCCAGCAGCGGTGCTGCCTGCGCATCAATCGCCGGTAGCGCGTGGGCTTCAGGTGTCACAAGGCGCGGCGGGCCATCTGCTTGATGCACGATCTCTGTCAGGCGGCGCTGACGGTAATGAGGTGTTTCCCCTGCATGTAATGAAGCCGCCAGCAGTCCACGGCTGTAGGGATGTTGCGGTTGATGGAACAGCGCGGCCTTGCTGCTCTCTTCGACTTTTACGCCGCGATACAATACCGCCACGCGATCGGCATATTGCTCGACTAACCCCAGATCGTGAGTGATAAACAGTACGCTCATGCCAAGTTCATGGCGCAGGCGATCCAGCAGCTCCAGAATCTGACGCTGCACGGTGGCATCCAACGCGGTAGTGGGTTCATCGGCAATCAACAACTTCGGTTCGCAGGCAATTGCCATGGCAATCATGATGCGCTGGCGCTGACCGCCAGAGAAATGGTGTGGATAATCATCAACGCGTTGCTGTGCGTGAGCAATATTCACCTGCTCCAGTAAGGTAATGGCACGCTGACGCGCCTCATGCCGGTTCAAGCCAAGATGTAACTGTACGCTTTCGGCTAACTGTTGTCCGACGGTTAGCACCGGATTCAGCGAGGTCATCGGATCCTGAAAAATCATGGCGATGGACTTGCCACGTAGCCGTCGTAATGTGGCTTCCGGCTGTGCCAGTAGATTTAACCCCTGGTAGTGAATCTCACCTTCCAGCGTGGCGGCTGGCGGCGTTAACCGCAAAGCCGCCAGGGCACTGATCGATTTGCCACTCCCCGATTCGCCAACCAGCGCCAGCATCTCGCCAGGCCGCACACTGAGATTGAGATCCTGTACCGCATAACGTCCATCAAAATGGACAGAGAAGTGACGAAACTTCAGTATCGCGCTCATTGAGATGCTCCTTTACGACGCGGATTGAGCCAATCATTGAGCGCATCGCCCAGTAAATTCAGCGCCAGTATGGTCGCGGCCAGTGCACTGCCAGGCAGTACCGCCAGATACCAGGCGTTCTGCAATGACTGGCGACCATCGCCAATCATGCCGCCCCAACTGATGCGATTGGGATCGCTGAAGCCGAGAAAACCTAATGAGGACTCTGTCAAAATGGCGCTGGCCATCATCACGGATAGCGTGACGATCAAGGTAGGCAGCAGATTGGGCAGCACTTCACGTAACAGAATCCGCAGTGGGCTGTAACCCAGCGTTTGTGCCGCGAGCACAAATTCCTGATGACGCAGCAGACGACACTCAGCCCGCACCAGCCGCGCAATCATCGGCCAGCTCGCTACACCAATCGCGCCAGCAATGTAATTCACCGTGGGATGTCCAATCGCGACCAGTACCACCACCAGTAAAAAAGCCGGGAAGGTCTGAAACAGCTCGCTGATACGCGTGACGATGCGGTCGGTTTTGCCACCGAAATAGCCTGCGCTGGCCCCGGCGATCAGGCCAATCACCACGCTAACCATCACCGCGATAGTGCCGATTTGCAGAGAAACCCGCGCGCCATGAAAAATTCCGGCGGCCACATTGCGCCCGAGAGAATCAGTGCCCAGCGGAAATTGCGCATCATCACCCGGCCAGAGAAAGGGCTGAGCCACCATCTCCAGCGGGTCACCGGGATACAACCAATCGGCCAGTAATGCCATCAGCAACACGATGGCCAGCAGCAGACTGCCCAAGACCACTTCCAGCGATCGAAACCAACGGCGCCAGACGGCTAATGGCGTGAAAGAGAGTGTGAGGGCCTTCATGCGCGTCCCTCCATACGCGGGTCAATCAGGCTTTGCAGCACATCGACCAGCACATTCACAATCACCACCATAAAAGCGGACAGCAGTAGAATGCCCAGCACCACATTGAAATCACGTGCCACGATGGCTTCCATAGCCAGACTGCCTAATCCTGGCCAGCTAAATACGGTTTCAATCACGGCGGCACCGCCCAACAGATTGCCAAAATACAAGCCTGCAACAGTGGTTACTGGCGTAAGCGCGCAGCGCAGCATATGGCGCAGTACGATGCGCCACGGTGCCAGACCTTTGGCGTGCGCAGTGCGGATAAAATCCTGATCGGCGACGTCCAGCAACGCGGTGCGGGTCAGGCGGGCGTAAATCGCGATGAAATAACTGCTGAGCGCCAGCACTGGCAACAGCGCGTGTTGCAGTTTATCCAGCAACGCGCCACCGGCCGAGAGATTGGCCCCAATCGTTTGGTTGCCGCCACTGGGTAGCCAGTTAAGTTGCACCGAAAACAGCAGTAACACCAGCAATCCAATCCAGAATCCGGGCAAGGAATATAACAGCAGGTTCACCAGCGTCAGCAGACGGTCAGGCCATTTGTTGGCCCAGACGGCCATGACGACACCGAAACCAATCCCGATCACCAACGCAACGGCTTGTGCCAGCAGCATCAGCAATAACGTATCGGGTAAACGGCCAAGTATCAGCCCGGTGACATCGGTGCCAAAGCGCGGAGAGTAACCGAGGCTGAAGTGAGCAAGTTGCCACAGATAGTTCCAGAACTGCGTCAGAACAGGTTGATCGAGACCGTATTCGGCCCGCAACCACGCCATGGTTTCGGCGGAGGCACTGCCAGACTGGCTGGCCATCACATCCACCACATCGCCGGGTACCAGTTGCAGTAAAACGAATACCACCAGCACGATCCCTAACGCAGCGGGAACCGCCTGAATCAGTGCATCACGCAGTGCATAGAGTACGCGCCGGGTGGTGCGTGACAGCGGCCGTACGGGTTGGCGATCGGCTGCGTGGCTGCGCGACATTAAAGGGTCCATTGTGCCCCCCGATCCCAATGCGGAGGGCGCAAAGCCGCCTGAAAGCTGTTGACCAGCGTCAGTGTGTCATAAACCGGTAAGACAAAGCGCGCCTGCAATAGCGCACTGAAGGGCGCAAGGTTGGTGCATTCCAGTAGTAGTGCGCCGCTGTTGGGGAAGCGTTGTAAAGCGCTTGCCGCCGCACTAAGCACTTCATCGGCCAGCGTTGCCCAGTTGACGCTGCTGTCGCCTTCGCGGATGGAGCGCACAAACTCAGAATCTGCTGGCATACCGGCCACCTGTGCCTCTGCGGGAATGCCCACGCGGGTCAGATAATCCGCCTTTAGCGTGCTCTCATCGAAAGTCAGAATTAGCGGAGGGCGGTTAGCCGGCAGGATCTGGCGCAGGCTGACATACTGCAACAAACTGCTGGTGACGATGGGCACCGGTGACCAGGCCGCCAGTTCCTGTTGATACCAGGAAAGATAGCCGCAGCTGGTGGTGAGCCCATCAACACCCTGATCAATCAAGGACTGAGCGGCACGTTTAAATGGCTCCAGCAGCGCGTGCTCACCCAAATGCCCCATGCGCTGAGGAATGGCCTCGTCCACCACCTGATAGCGCACCGGAAATCGCCAGGTTTGCGGATTGCCAATATCGCCCTGATAGCGACGAAAAGCAGTTTTGACCATCAGAATGCCAATGGTGGCGGGTTGGTGTATGGATTGCGTCATGATTGTGATCCCTGGAAATACCGAAAGGCATAATAAAGATTGACGTTAACAAAGGGGGCTGACGGGAAGAATCAATTAAAAGCGCAAAAGTTTTGCGCTTTTCTGATAACGAAAAGCGGTAGCGTTAATCTGCCGGTTTAATTATTGTTACGAGCGCTACATTATTTGGCTGTCTTATCGATCCATACGCTGGACAAATTACCTTCCAGACCATCGGCAGTAGGCGAGTCATCATGGACTTGTTTACTTCTGATGGTGATAAATTGCGGAGAGGCCAGATTAATATCCGGCAGTTCCTGTTGCACGATGTCCTGGAATTGCTGAAATTCCGCAACGCGCTTCGCCGCATCATTCTCGGTTTGTGCCGCTTCCAGCAATTGATCAACCTGAGGATTCTGGTAATGAGAGATATTGGTAAATGGCACACCCGGACGGTAGTTCTTTGACCAATACAGGCGCTGCACGCCTACGGTGGGATCGTATAGGTTGGCATACTGATCGATGGAGAAGGAAAAATCGCGTTGAGTAAATACGCGTGTGGCGTAGGTCGACAGATCCTGCGAACGCAATGTCACCGCGATGCCCACGCGAGCGAGTGCGGACCGGACAAATTCAGCGTTGCGGCGGAAGGTGTCGTCGAAGGTGCTGTAATCCAGCGTGACGCGCAGGCGCACGCCGTCATCGCCTTTCTTATAGCCCGCCTCATCCAGCAAGGCGTTTGCTGCTGCCAAATCGTATTGATAAGGGGAAGGCTTATTGCTATGGAATGCTTTCAGGTTAGGCCCAACAGGCGTTTCTGTGGGGGTGGCATAGCCAAAATAAACCACATTCAATAGCGCCTTGCGGTTAATGCTGTGCGCAATCGCCTGACGCACGCGCAGGTCTTTAAACAGCTTGTCATCCAGGTTGAAGTGGATCGAGGCCACGCTGTTGGAGTAGTTATAGCCTTTGGTTTCAAATTCTAATTTGGGGTTTTCCTGCAATCGCTTCAGCTCGCTGAGCGCGACCGGCGTACGATAGCCAATATCAGCCTGACCGGTTTGCAACGCCAGTGAACGTACGGTGGGATCGGTCGAAAACTTCACTACCAGCTGGTCGATATAAGGTTTTGGCGCATCCCAATAGTTAGGGTTGCGTTTATAGAGAATGTAGCTGCCACGCTCCCATTTTTCGAAAATATACGGCCCGGTACCAATCGGTGCATTGTTGTTAGGATTTTTCAGCACATCACCGTTTTCATAGATGTGCTTAGGCAGAATCGGCGTTTCTCCGGCGGCAAACGCGGTGATCAAATAAGGTGCCGGATGGCTAAGCACCAGTATCGCAGTCAAATCGTCCGGGGTTTCGATGCTGGTGACGTTGGCAAAGGTGGATTTGGCGCGCGGATGGGTTTTCTTAAGTAGATCGAGAGAATAGGCCACATCGGCAGAGGTAAAGGGCTGACCATCATGCCATTTCACCCCTTTACGCAGATGGAAGGTATAGCGCTTGCCGTCTGGGCTGATTTCCCAGGAAGTAGCCAATTGTGGTAGCGGATGGAGATTATAGTCGTAGGTCAGTAAACCTTCATTGACCTTGGCGCTGGTGGCAATCACAGGTTGCGCAACTGTTGCCAGCGCGACCAGTGCTGACGGTTCACTGGGTAAAATTAGCGTCAGCGTCCCGCCTTTTTGTGGCGCTTCCGCTTGAGCTGAAATGATACTAAGCGTTCCCATTAGTGTAATAAATAAAATTCGACTTAAACGTCGCAATGCATTCATCTCGCGAACCCTTTTGTGAGAATAATAAATATGTTGCAGGCTCGGGGAAATTAGCAGGTAAGGGTGGGATTGACTATTAAGTAAAATGGGATTGGATTGCAGTCATTCAGATAATAACATCATGGCGTGATGATAAAGTCAGGTCGTTATTAATAACGACCTGATACCTCATCACATTACAGTGATTACCACTTCATCTCGCCAGTATTAACTTTCGCACTCAGCTCCAGTGAACTCTCATCCGGCAAATTCGGATAGGCTTTTTTCATCGCTTCAATCACTTCTGCTGACCCTTTGTGCTGCTGAAGTGCTTTTTCAAAGGTTTGCAGATAATCAAGGGTAAATGTCACCGCGCCATCGCCCGCCGGACGCGCGCCAATGTAGTGTCCTGGAATCACGACTTTCGGCTTAAGCTGCTGAATTTCTTTGAGCACGCTGCGCCACTGCTCACGGCTGGCTGGCGTTTGCGTATCTGCGGTCCAGACGTGGATGCCCGCTGCCACGGCGGTGCCACCCAGCACGGCCTTATTGGCTGGGATCCACAGATAAGCGGATTTATCCCCCGCATGGCGCAGTTCAATACGTTCACCATCCACGCTAAACGAAGTCTGATGGGTGGTCTGTGGTACATAAAGTTGGGTAGGCGCACCACCCGGCATTTTCGGGCCCCAATACGCTAACTTGGCGGCTTTAGTGGCTTCGATATGCTCAACCACTGTTGGTGCTGCGACAATTTTCACCTGAGGGAAAGCTTTGACGATGGGCTCCAGTCCAAAGTAGAAGTCAGGGTCACCTGAGGTAATCAGGATTTGTGTGAGTTTTTTACCGCTGGATTTGATCATCTCCACCAGTTTCTCGCCATCTTTCGGGCTGAACTGTGCATCGACCAGCAGCGCTTCATGTGGCCCGGTAATCAGCGTTGACGATACCGGAAACACCCCTTGTTCCTGTGGATTGTAAACTGCCAATTGCAATGGGGCAGCAAACGCCGGGCCGGCTGCCAGTGCGAGCACCAACGTCAGTGAGTTCATCTTCATCTCATTTTCCTTTCAGTGCCAACATGGCTGGTAAGCACATCATTGTAAGGATTTTGCTGTCTGCTAGAATTCCCGCAAATAGAGATGATCAGTTTCATAAAACGATCAGATGGAGAGCAGATGGACAGAGTCACAGCCGCTTCAGTATTTAATCGCATTTGCGAATTAGGCAGCCTGAGCGCCGCAGCGCGGGCGCTGGATATCTCCCGGCCGATGGTCAGCCGTTATCTGGATGAAATGGAGAAATGGGCAGGCGCACGTTTACTACACCGTTCATCACGTCGCCTGACCATCACCCCGGCCGGGGAAAAAGTGCTGGAAAAAACCCGCATGCTGGCACGGCTGGCCGATGAGATAACCGGACAGGGTGAACCGGGAGAACCGCAGGGCACATTGCGCGTCGCCTGTGCGCACTCCACCGCGACCCATATTCTGGGGCCGATGATCCCGGCATTTCTGGCGCGCTATCCATTGTTGCGAATTGAATTAGAAATCAACAATCAGCCGGTGAGCTTAGTGGGAGAGCGCATCGATGTAGCAGTCAGGATCACGGACAATCCGGAACCGGGCGCGATTGCCCGCCGTCTTGGCGAATGTGCTTCTGTGGTGTGCGCATCACCCGATTATTTGCGCAAGCATGGCAATCCTGAAACGCCGCAGGATTTAAGCCAGCATAATTGCCTGCACTATAGCCGCTTTGCCGGGCAGAGTTGGCAGTTCAACGATGCCAATGGCGATGCCCTGAGCACAGCCGTAAGCGGCAATTTCAGTGCCGGCATCTCATCGGTATTGTGCGATGCCGCCATCGCCGGATGTGGGCTGGCCATGGTGCCAGAAATGGAGGCGCGCGCCGGGATAGCTAACGGTCAGTTGCAATGTGTACTGCCGGACTTTACGCCGAAAACCCTCGGCATTTATGGATTGTATATGTCGCGCGAACGCCAACCCGCCGCGCTGCGACTGTTTCTTGATGCGGTGCAGCAACAGCTGGCTTCATAAAATATGGGGTTTGATCTCAAGCAGGGCGTTGTACAGGTTTTAACTCCAGATTAGGTGATAGTATCTCCCGGTAAACATCACCTGGTGTTAATAAGGGAGTATTAACTGATGCGCCGGTATTTTATCCGCAGTTTTCTCATCATCGGTCTATTGGGGAGCAGTTGCCTGAGTCTCGCCGAACAGACAGCCGGCGCTTCGCAACTCGCGGGATTGATACGTGAGCCGCTCTCATTAACCATAACCTTCCCCAACGGGCAACACGCGGTGCTGGATGCGTATGTTACACGACCCGACATACCCGGTGTATTTCCCATCGCGCTGATCACCCACGGCACCGATGGCAGCGAGCAAAGCGATCGCCAGCATCTCACGCCGAACCGTTTCTCAGCTGCCGCCATCACCTTTGCCCGACATGGTTATGCCGCTGTGGTGGTGATGCGACAGGGCTATGGTCAATCCACCGGCCACAACGATTATCAAGGCAACAGCTGCGCCCAGCCGCAACATGCTCTAGCAGGGAAAATGGCACGAGACGATATCCTTGCTGCACTGACGGCGATACGGGTACAGCCCTGGGCGGCAAAACATCAAGCGGTGCTGGTCGCCCAATCATCTGGCGGATTCAGCGTGCTCGCCGCCAGTGCCCTGAATCCACCGGGTGTACAGGCTATCATCAGCTTTTCAGGTGGACGCGGAGCCATGGGTGAGGGCCAGGTTTGTGATAAAACCTCACTGCTGGCGACGCTGAAATCTTATGGTCAAACCGCACGAATCCCAACACTCTGGCTTTACACTGCCAATGATCAGTCGTTTTCACCCCAGCTTGGCGAGGAGATGTTCAAGGCTTACCATCACGCAGAGGCTAAGGGTAAGCTGATCACTCTGCCGGCTTACGGTAACGATGGGCATGATTTACTGATTTCAGCACCGGAAGGATTCTGGTGGCGCAGCGTCTCGTCGTTTCTTAGCCAGCAACATTTGCCGAGCCATGGTGTCGTGTCCCTTGCTGAGGCCGAGCTTGCTGCACCGGCAGGATTAACGTCATCAGGTCTACAGGCTTTCAAACACTGTCTGTCAGATCTCGGCTATGAGAAAGCGTTCGCGACCAACGGCGAAGGTGTGTGGGGCCGCGCGTACTGGGCTCGCACCCAGCAGGATGCGAACCATGAAGCTCTGGCAAATTGCGAGCAGTATCGTGAGAAGGAAGAGGCGGCGTGCACCATTTACGCCGCTGGAGATCAACGCTCAGCGGCGAAATGACGCGCTAGGCGATGGGCGTGACTTGCATAAAGTGCATGATCGCCACCAGTGTAACGATTGACAGCACCGTGGAGATGAGGATCGCGCCAGAAGTGATTTGCGCATCACGCCGATAATACTCAGCCAGCATAAAGGGCCCGGTGCCGGTGGGCAGTGCCGCCAGCAGAATCGCCATGTTGGTGAGATCCTGCGGCAGGTGAAACAGCCAGACGGCTAAAATCCAGGTCAGCAGTGGCTGCATCACCAACTTGGCCACCACGACCAGGCCCACCGTGGTGAAACTCATTTTCGCCGCGGTGGGCAATTCGCTGGCTTTGGCTTTTTGTCGGCTGGCTAGAAACACCCCTAAACACACCAGCGCGCAAGGGCTGGCCGCACCGCCGAGCAGTTTCATGAAGGTTTCAACGCTGCCGGGCATGGTCAAACCCGCGCTGGAGCAAGCTGCCCCCAACAGCGGTGAGATAATCAGCGGGTTCTTTAAAATGGCGCGCAGTACTTTAATCGCCAGTCGATGAAATTCACGTTCACTCTGCAAACCAATCTCGATCATCGCGATGGCAATCGCGAACAGGATACACGCCACCACAATAGTCGCCGTGGTGGTGGGGATCAGGCTGCTTTTACCAAAAATCAGTAACAACAGCGGAAAACCCAGATAACCGGTGTTGGGATAGGCGGCGGCAACGCCATCGACGCTGGCATCGGCAGTGGATTTGCCTTTGAATTTTTGGCAGGCAAAGACGATAACAAATGAGGCGGCGCAGGAGAGGGCAAACGCCCAGAAGAATCCCGGTTGATAAATGGTGTGCCACGGCGTGTGTGCCATGATGTCAAACAGCAGCGCAGGCAGCGCAAGCCATACCACAAATTTATTCAGTTCCGTCGCCGAGGTTGGCCCTAATACACCTAGCATGCGGCAAGCATATCCCGCCACAATTAAGCCGAAAACCGGCAAAAGAATCAGAAACGTCGCTATCATTGTGTCCTCCCAGTAAGCTGAAGGACTCTAGTGCCTTTAGTGATGCAGATCCAATAGCAAATTTGGCCGGGATTGATACGGAAAATGAATCATGCTTGATATGAAGCCGCTGCGGTACTTTATCGCGCTGGCAGAAGTGAAAAATTTCCACCGTGCCGCGTAGCGTCTGCATCTGTCACAGCCGTCCTTAAGTCGTCACATCGCTGCACTGGAAAAAGCGGTGGGTACACAGCTGGTGGAACGCAATACGCGCCAGCTAATGCTGACGCCCGCCGGTGAGAGCTTCTACCAGGATGCACGTAAGATCCTCGAATCACTCCAGCAGGCGCAACAACTGGCGCGTGACACCGCCGCGGGCAAATCGGGTTTATTGCGCGTGGGTTTCACTATGTACTCTGCACATAGCGTGATCCCGGAGTATGTGCGATTGATTCGCCATCACTTCCC
Organism: Pantoea folii; assembly: GCF_056678875.1. NCBI lineage: Bacteria > Pseudomonadati > Pseudomonadota > Gammaproteobacteria > Enterobacterales > Erwiniaceae > Pantoea > Pantoea folii. The sequence goes on from NZ_JBWXON010000001.1 coordinate 111,798, forward strand.
CAACATTGCTCTGGAGTTGGAAGAGGCGGTCACTGAAGACCTGCCGGATAAAGTGCTGGCAGGTGAAGTCGATTTAGCGGTACTGATGGAAGGAACTGCACGCGTGGGCATGCAGACATTGACCGTGTTAACCGAGCCTTTATGTGTGGCCATGTCGCGCACACATCCTAAAGCGAGAAGTCGGAAATTGCAGATCGAAGATCTGCGCGACGATCCTTTTGTGATGACCTCCGCCAGCGCCGGGAGCCGGTTAACCGCGGTAATTATGGATTATTGCCGGGCTCATGGTTTTGAACCTATGGTCAGTCTGCAGGTTCGTCTGCAACACACCATGCTCAGCCTGGTGAATGATGCCAGCTATGTGGCGCTGGTGCCTTCTTCGGTTCAACAACTCAAAATGGACGGCATTGTCTTCAAACCGCTGGCGGATGCGCCGCAGGTTAATCTTGCCGTTGCCTGGAGCAGCGATAACCGCAATCCCTGCCTTAACAGTTTTATAAAACTGCTGATTCAACGACACGCAGCAGTGTGAAACCTACGCCAGCCGCATAATCATCTGCGGAGCGATAACTACAATGAATTAAATCAATCAGTTAAGATGGGTTGGCCCCACGAGTCAGTGGCGGTTTCAGCCTGAAATCGCCACAAATTCAGCATTGTGTTGTTCAAAAAATAAGCCAATATTTACTTTATCGTTAAGCCAATTTTAATCTTCGCCACGTAGAGTGCCCTCACAGTCACAACCATCAGTAAACGAAGTCAGAATTGCCGAGGCGTAACAGAACTCCTGTTATTTGCCCGCGTCTATAGACCGTGCTGAGCTGTGTTATCCGCTGGAGAGTACCTTTGCTGCGACTATTATTTCTGTTGATGGGTGGACCGGCGCTAAGAGCGGGTTGGCCTTATCTGACCGGGCTGGGCCTGCTGTGTGCTGGTGCGAGTGCCGGGATCCTGATGGATCTGTTGCAACATGGAAGTTTATCGTTCCCCTTGCATGTGTTAGGGGTATTCCTTGCGGTCGAAGGGCTGGCGGAAGCGATGAGTGCAATCTATTCGCCTGCCGGCATTGCCTGGCCACCTTTGATGAAATCTGCAGGGCTGATGCTGTTTGGCCTGTTGGTATTCATTGCACCGCATGATAGCAGCCTCTGCTTCTCACTGGGTTTTGCCTTGATTTTTTTACTGGATGGCGGGTTCCGTGTCATTTCATGCAGCCTGATGCGCTGTCGGCGATGGACGCGGAAATTCAGCCTCGGATGCGCGGAAATCCTGTTCAGCCTCCTGATTGCCATCCATTGGCCGCTGGCTCCGCATGTGATCGTGCCGCTGTGTTTTGCACTTTTGCTGGCGGGATGGGGCATCAATCTCTTGTTTATGGGAGCGCAAATTCATGCGCTGCCAGAGAACACCAGTGTCACCGCACTGCCTATCTTTACCCGCAAAGGGCTGCGTGCGCCGCATGGATTGAATTATGAACATCCGCCGCTGCAGGCTGGGCATACCAGTGTGCCGCTCAATGTCTACATCTGGACGCCGTTGGGTTCGGGCGATGTCGCCGGACGTCGTCCATGGTTTGACCGTTGGGTCGCAGCGATTGACCATCGCGGTGAAGTATCAACCGGCCATACATCGTTAGAGATGGGTGATGAACTCTATATCAGCCTCTACCCGGTTGATGACGTTTCACGCAGCTTGCGCGGTTTCCTGAAAACGCTGCGCGCAAAAGAGGAGTTCGACGTTGAGGGTTGTTTGCTGCCATCACTGGAAAGTGAGATCAAAAGGTGGTGTCGTCCGGATAAACGTCTGGTTCTCACGCATTACAATCAGGCAGCCTTGCGCAATTACTGGCGCGCGAATGCAACCGATACCCGCTATAACCTCACATCACGTAACTGTTCGACCAGCGTAATGCAGGCGCTGGACGTTGCTACTGAAGGCTTGTTGGGTGAACACGGTTTGAAAGGGCTTTGGGTCATCCTCAACCCTGATTTTTGGTTGTTGAGTCTGGTACGCAGCCGCGCAGAAGGCATGACGTGGACGCCAGGACTGGTGATGGATTACTGCATTTTGCTGCGCCGTGTGCTGGAAACTCAACAGCGAACCAGCCGCTATCGCAAAATTATTCATCGTTTAAGAGTCGAACTGCTCGGCGCACGCATGGTCGTGCGCAGTTTGTTACGTTGACCGTTTTTGAACAGCATTCAGGCAAAACCATTCTGTTGCAGAATGGCTCTGGCCGCTGTTGTACTGAGAAAGGCGGCAAGGGGATTAGCAGAGTGGGTGAAAGTCGCCCATCCATATTCCGCCTGAATGTTGAACGGTTCCGGGATGCTCAATACCTGCAAATGCGGATGATTTATTAGACGTGGAGCATAGCTGGCGTAGCCAATGAAGAGATCTGCGTGCTGTTGGTCGATTAACCATTGTGCTGCCAGTTCGCCCGTGGGGACAGCCAGGCTATCGATGCCACCCACCAGCTGACGCGCGCGCTGTTTCAACCTTTCACCGCAGTCTGGATAAACCTGTCCGATATTGTCAAACAGCTGCCAGGTGTAATCGCCGGAAGGGTCGCTTAACGGCGTCGATGTTGCCAGCCGCAGGTCGTCACGTTGTAAAAGTGTAAGCCAGGTGTCGTTTTCGGTGACAACGTCACGTCTTGCGGTCAAACATAAGCTGTTAGCGGCAAATTTTCCGGTGTGCATTGCCAGACCGCGCTGTAACAGCGTGGCCGGGTGCTTAAGATTGGCGGATGCAAACAGATCGCAGCGTTCACCTTGTTCAATCCTCTGCCGAAGTAAGCCTGCAGGGCCAAAGTGGGTGTCGGTCGTCAGGCCAGACTGATGATGAAAGGCTGCTATCAGATCCGGCCAGACACCGCGCAGACTACCGGCTGCCAGAATGTGCAGCGTTGTCATGATAGGCGGTCCGATAAAAATGCTGATACCAGCGATCAGCCTGCTGTTGCATATCAATATCGCGGAATTTGTCCGGATAGAGTTTCTTCGCCATCCAGAGCTCACCTAAGCCGATAGCTTCTGGCATTGGATATCCCCAGGCTTTGGCATATTCCGGCATCAGCCAGACCCGATGATGCTTCACCGCGTCAATGGTGCGCCAGCGTGGATCTTGTTGGATCTCATCCACCACTTGAGGATAGCGATCCTGGACAAAAATCACCTGAGGATTCCATGCCACAACTTGCTCCATGCTGACTTGCTTGAAACCCTGAACGGTCGATGCCGCAACGTTGTAGGCGCCCGCGTGCAACATCATCAAACCGGTGTATTTGCCAGAACCATAAGTGGTGAGGTCCGGATTGGCCATGTAAGCACGAACACGCTGTTGCTCAGTTAAACCTTGCAGACGATCGCTCACCAGTTTACGTCCGGCAAACGCCGCGGCAATCAGCGCTTTGGCCTGTTGCTGCTTATTCACCACCTCACCAATCAAGGTAATCCCTTCTTTGATGCCGAGATCGTAAGCTTGATTCTCATTCTGCATGCTGGGGTTAATCTTGCCTTGTTCCCCTGCATCGTCATGGCGTAAGGAAATAGCCAATACCGGAATGCCCAGCGCCGAAATCTGGTCAATCATCTCTTTTGGCGCGTAGTTAGTGACAAAAACCACCTGCGGATGCAGCGCCACCAATTTTTCTAAATCCACATGGGTAAGATCGCCCAGCATGGCTTTCTGTGTCAGTTCAGGCACCAGCTGCGCGTAGCCATCACCCAACTGTTGCTTCCAGTTCGCGAGGATGCCGACGATCTTATCGGTCGCGTTGAGTTGCACCAGCAGGTTCAGCGTTTGGTGCTGTAGCACCACCACGCGATCGACCTGATCGGGGATCGTCACCTGACGACCAATTTGGTCGGTCACCACACGGCTGGCGAAGGTGTTCAAAGAGGTCAAGGTGAGTAAGCCCGCCAGAATCAGGCGGTTAAGCGTTGTGTTCATGAGTTATCCCTGCAGCGTAATGCAATGGATTATATAGCGCTAATTGGCAGGCGCCTATGACTCTTTCAGTGATACGCAGTCGTCGGACGACATGGCACAGCGTCATCTGCTACTATATCGGCCCAATTGCAGCGCGATCCGCTGTCAATTTTCACCTGTCAAATCAAAACAAAAGCCATCGGGCGAATCAACCTGCATGGCGGTGGAGTAGTGGTTGTTATGTTGCACGATGTAGGAATTATTAATGTCTGGACGTTTCTGGCGGGTGCGCTGGTGATTATTCTGCTGCCCGGCCCAAACAGTTTATACGTGCTGCGTACTGGGATGAGCCGCGGTGCTAAAGCGGCGTCTAAGGCGATAGCAGGGGTGATGATGGGTGATCTGATTCTGATCTTCCTTGCCTGGGCCGGTGTTGCGACGCTGATTCGCACCAGTCCGCACATTTTTATGGTGGTGAAGTATCTGGGCGCGATGTTCCTGCTCTACTTAGGCGTAAAAATCATTCTGGGTGCATTGCGCAAGCGCGAAGGTAACCAGCCCGCTGAAGCCGTTAAAATAGAAAATTATTTCCTGCGCGCACTGCTGCTGGGCGTGACCAACCCGAAAGCCATTCTGTTCTACGTCTCCTTTTTCATCCAGTTTATTGATCCAGCAGTCACTCACACTGCGCCTGCCTTTGCAGTGCTGGGCTCGATGATTCAACTGATCAGCCTGAGCTATTACCTGATTTTGCTGATGGCGGGCAACGTGATGGTTCGCTTTCTGAAAAACCGCACTCGTCTGGTAAAACTGGGGAATATGCTCACGGGCATGTTGTTCTTTGGTTTTGCTGTGCGCTTAATGAGTGCACAAAGTTAATTTTATCCCCAGCGCTAATATCCAGGAAACAGCAGGAAAACCTGCTGTTTCCCTTTTCGGGTAGCATTTAAATCATCCCGGCTTTCTACTCCCACCAAAATTTGTTGTGACCCGCCCAGCTTTTTTCTTTTAATTTATTCGACGTTCTTAATGAGCAGGATATTGTTTGCCATAGTGCAGTGCACTATTGGCGTGCACCGTTAAGGCGCAGAAAAGATTAATGACTGCGGACACAAGCGGATATTTAACTGGCACCACTCTTGCATACTCTTGTATATACATGAGTGTATCACTTGTCGCTAACACCCCATAATCATAACAGAAGGAAATAACTATGTTTTCTCTCCATGCTGTGAAGAAATCAGTTTCTCATGTTTGCTGCTTAGGTTTATTCACACTCGCGGCACACTCTGTTTATGCAGCGGAAGCAGCGCCTATCAAAATGGGGGTTGAACCCTGGTTGGGCTACGGCCAGTGGCACATAGCCTCGGCAAAGGGCCTTTTTGCCAAATCTGGGTTGAACAAGGTTGAAGTGATTAACTTCGCCGAAGATAAAGATATCAATGCGGCGCTGGCGAGTGGTCAGATTGATGCCGCCAATATTGCTACCCACACCGCTATGGGGATGATCTCCGCCGGGCTGCCGGTAAAAATCGTCCTGGTGCTGGATCAGAGCAACACGGCAGACGCCATCCTGGCGAGCAAAGAGGTCGGCAGCGTTAAGGAGCTCAAAGGCAAGCAGGTCGCATATGAAGAGGGCACCACCAGCGATATCTTGCTGCGCAGCGCGCTGGCATCGGCAGGATTATCCTTTAATGATATTAAACCGGTGCCGATGCCTGCAGCTTCGGCTGGTAGTGCCATCCTGGCTGGAAGAGCACCCGTAGCAGTCACCTACGAGCCGTATCTCAGCGTGGCGAAGAAATCAGACCCGAGTATTAAAATGTTGTATAGCGGATCTTCCGATCCAGGATTAATCAGTGATGTGCTGGTCGTGCGTGATGATTTTATTAAAAGCCACCCGGATGAAATCAAATCATTAATTAAAACCTGGGGTGCGGCGCTCGATTTTTATAACGCTAATACCACTGAAGGTCGCGCCATTATTTCTAAAGCGGTGGGGGCTACGCCTGCGGATTTAGATACCGCCTTTGATGGGGTTAAATATTTCACCTTGAGTGAAAACAAAGCCTACCTTTCACATGATTTTACCAGCAAGACGTTCCCGCATATTTTAAAAGCGGCAACCGAGGCCGGAATTGTGACCCAACCGGTGACGCCTGCTCAAATCATTGATGCAGAGTTTGCCAATCAGCAGTAAGCGTTAATAGCGCCTCTCTGCCGCACCTGTCAGCGGAGAGGCATGAAAACAGGAGGGGGCATGAGTTCAGTTGAGTTGCAGCGGGTTAATCGGCAGGCGAAGAAAAAACGCCGTCGGAGTCACCTATTAACCATTGGTAAAGAGCCAACGAGGGCGCAATTTTTAACTATCGCGATTCTGGTTTTCGTGTGTCTGATTCTGGCCTGGTGGCTGGCCACCTCCTCAGGGGCCATCAAGCCTATTTTTCTGCCTGGCATTGAGCGCGTCTGGCATCAGATGGTGACGCTGGCACAGAACGGCACTTTGCAAAGTGATATTGCCAGCAGCCTGTATCGCATGGTGATTGCGTTCGCTATCTCTTCGGCGATGGCCATTTTCATTGGTGTTCTGGCGGGTTGCTACGGTTTGTTTAAAGCCATAGTTGAACCTCTGGTCGATTTTATTCGCTATATGCCGGTGGTGGCGTTTGTCCCTCTCACCATTTTATGGACGGGTACTGACGATATTCAGAAATTCCTCGTGATCTGGATTGGTACCTTCTTTCAGCAGGTGCTGATGATGATCGATGCCATCAAACGCGTGCCACCTGATTTCGTCGGGCTGGGTCGTACCCTTGGCTTATCCGATCGCAAAATCTTACTGCGAATTGTCATTCCCTCAGCTTTACCCGCAATTTGGGATGCATTGCGCATCAGCCTCGGTTGGGCATGGACATGGTTAGTGCTGGCCGAATTGGTGGCTTCAACTTCGGGTCTGGGCTATCGCATTGTGGTCTCGCAACGCTATTTCCAGACCGACACTATTATTGGCTACATCCTGTTATTGGGGCTGCTAGGCCTGATTACCGACCAAATCATGCGCGCCGCTGAGCGTGTGTTATTCCGCTACAACCGGAGACGTTCCTGATGGCGAGCTTAACAATAAATCAACTGGAGAAGAGCTTCGCACAGGGCAAATCCCGACGCCGCGTGTTGCACGGTATCGACCTGACGCTCAACGACAACGAGTTTGTCTCGATTGTTGGGGCTTCCGGCTGCGGCAAAAGTACATTGCTATCGATTGCGGCCGGTCTGGACGATTTTGACAGCGGCGATGTGCTGGTGGATGGGCAACCGATTCCCGGCCCAGGACTGGACCGCGGCGTAGTGTTTCAATCTTACACTTTGCTGCCGTGGCTGACGGCGCGCGGCAATATTGAATTTGCCCTGAAAGCCGCAGGCACACCAGCCAGCCAGTGCCGGGAAATCGCGCAGCAGCATCTGGAACTGGTGAAACTGGGTGATGCCGCCGATCGCTGGCCCAGTGAACTCTCGGGAGGGATGAAGCAGCGTGTGGCCATCGCCCGAGCGCTCTCGTATCGCCCCAAAATTCTGTTAATGGATGAGCCTTTTGGCGCGCTGGATGCCATGACGCGTCACCAGATGCAGCAGTTACTGATTGAGATTTGGGAAAAGCATCGCCTGACGGTGATGTTTGTTACGCACGATATTGAAGAAGCCGTCAGGCTGTCGGACCGCATTGTGGTGATGGGCCCAGGAAAAATCGATACCACTTTCGCGGTGAACTTACCGCGCCCCCGTCATGAGGGGATCAATCGCGTACCTGAATTTATCGAGCTGCAGCATCAGGTGCTGAGCCGCATTCACCAACACGAATTCACGCACTGACAATATTGAGGATTTACTATGGCCGTTTCATTTCATGATCTGTCAACGTCTGACGTATTACCTGAGCAGCTATTCAAACGCACCGAATCTGACCTGTCGAGTTTTGCCGAGAAGGTGAAGCCGATTATTGAAGCAGTCAGAACTGAAGGGGATCAGGCGTTAATTCGCTTTGCCCGTGAATTCGATGGCGTGCAGCCAGAAACCTTTACCATCAAGGCTGACGAACAGGAGTTCGATGCGGCATTCGAACGCGTTGATCCGCAGGTGATCGACGCGATCCGTTTCGCGGTGGAGAATATCCGAGCGTTCCATGAAGCACAGAAGCCCGAGGAGATGTGGTGGAAAGAGATGCGTCCTGGCGCTTTTGCCGGTGATCGCCATGTTCCGATTGATGCCGTAGCCTGCTATGTCCCGCGCGGTAAGGGCTCATTTCCCAGCGTGTTGCTGATGACAACCATTCCCGCCATTGTCGCCGGTGTGCCGCTGCCCATTGTGATTACGCCCCCAGGCCCGGATGGCACTGTGGATGATGCGACGCTGGTTGCTGCGCGACTGGTGGGGATTGAGCACGTTTATAAATGTGGCGGTGCACAAGGGGTGGCGGCAGTGGCGTTCGGCACCGAATCCATTCCGAAATGTTTGAAGATTGTCGGCCCCGGCAGTCCCTGGGTGGTAGCGGCCAAACGTCAGCTTGCGCATTTGATCGATCCCGGTGTGCCTGCGGGTCCTAGCGAAAGCCTGATCTTAGCGGATGATTCGGTGAATGGGGCATTGGCGGCGCTCGATCTGATAATTGAATCCGAACACGGCCCGGATAGCTCGGCTTATCTGGTGACGTCCAGCCGTCGCGTGGCGGAAGAGGCCATCGCCGCGCTACCGGGCTACTGGCAGCAGATCGGTGAAAAAAGGGCAGATTTCTCCCAGCGCGTACTCTGTGGCGACCACGGTGGCGTGATCCTCACCAAAGACTTCGCCACGGCGATTGAATTCGTCAACGCGTACGCCCCGGAACATCTCGAAGTGCTGGCACACGAACCGATGGATGTGATGATGAAAATCCGCAATGCGGGTGAAATTCTGCTGGGAGAGCATTCGCCGATTGTGCTGGGTAACTTCGTGCTCGGGCCTAATGCGGTGTTACCAACCAACGGGGCGGCGAAAACCGCAGGACCGCTCTCGGTGTTTGACTATATGAAGCGTATGTCTATCGCTTATGTCACCAGCCGGGGCTATCAGGAATTGGCTCCTAAAGCCAAACGCTTTGCGGAATATGAAGGGTTCCCCGGCCATGCATTGGCGGTGTCAGATATCCGACAGACCTTACTGAAAGGTGGGCGCGATGAATGATCGCCTGCGTCCTCCACTTGCGGCAGAAGCGCGTCGTTTAACCAAAGAAAACCAGTGGGAACGTGCCAGCGAGAAACTTCAGCAGTTGATCGCAGATGTCACCGGGATCGAGGCGATCAGGCTGCAGATCAACCGCGATCAATACAGCCTGAACTCTTTAAATGGTCGCGTGCTGCTCGCGGATGGGCGCACGCTGTTTTTCAAATTCCATCACGAAGAAGGGGAAGAGCACACCATTGATGAGTATTACCGCGCTGAACTGCTGCGTGAGCATGGCTTCGCTGTCGATGTGCCGGTTTACACCTGCGGTGAACCGGGGCGACAAATTCTGCTGTACAGCTTACGCAACGATCAGCGTCTGGCGGATGTGTGCCGTGCAGTGGAATCCACAGCGGACTGGAAGCAATCAGCAGCGATTATTGAGGCTCAGCGTCGCGCCGATAGCGATATTCTCGCTCACACGCTGCCCACGTTGCGTATGGCAACGGCGGCAGAAGTGGCAGCTGAATCTATTTATCAATTGTTCTGGAATCGACTGGTTTCCGAGGGTGATCCGGATGGCTTGGGTGGACGAGTAGCGCAGTTCTATATTAGGCAGCGCTTCACGCTGGGTGAGGTGCAGCTCGATTGGGAAACTCTGAGCCAGATGCATTGGCAGGTCAACGGCGTGTTATATCCCCAGACTCTTCACCAGCTGTTCCTGGCTGCGGGAGAAGTGTTGAAACCTGCTGCGCTGGCGTCTCACGGTGTCGTGGTGGCACATGGTGATGCACACAATGCCAACGTATGGTACGAAACGCAGCACGGTGAACCTGAACTGGTGAGTTTCGACCCTGCTTTTGCGGGTAGCAATATTCCCGCTTTACTGGCTGAAATTAAAGCCACGTTCCATAACATTTATGCGCATCCGTGCTGGTTGTATGAACCTGACGATGCCGCCGCCCGCTATCAGGTCAATGTGCGGTGCGATGGCAACACGCTGATTGTTGAACATGACTGGCAACTCAGCCCGCTACGCCGCGCATTTCTGACCAGTAAAGGAGAGCTTTACTGGAAGCCTTTGCTTGCAGCCCTGCAGGAGAAAGGCTGGCTGCCCGGCAACTGGCAACAGATTATGCGGCTGGCGTTGTTCTGCTGTCCGACGCTGGTGATGAATTTACGTGCCGGCTCATCCAGTAACCATAATCCGACAAGCTCAGCGATTGGCTTCTCGGTTGCCGTGATGCTGGCGTGCGGCGGAGAGGATGAATTCACCCACTGGATCAACAGCCTGATCACGGAGAACTGAGATGAAAGCGATACGCCTCAAAAGTATTGGTCAGGTCACTGTTGATGAACTCTCCCCACCCGATTTGCCCGCCGGATGGGCCAGGATCAACGTGCACTCAGCAGGAATCTGTGGCTCCGATTTACATAATTTCAAAACTGGAAAGTGGATTGCTCATCTTCCGGTAACACCAGGACATGAGTTGTTCGGCGTCATTAGCGAAATCAACGGCGAGAGCGACCGCTTCCAGCCAGGCATGCGCGTAGTCGCTGATTCGCGCGTGTATTGCGGCCATTGCGCATTTTGCTCGTCTGGCGCGATGAACCTGTGCGAGTCCCTGGGCTTTGTAGGAGAAGTGTTTGACGGTGGTTTTGCTGAACAGGTGGCGTTACCGCTAAGTAGTTTGCTGGCGGTACCCGATGCGATTCCCGATGAGATAGCGGTATTGAGTGAACCGCTAGGCGTGGCGTTGCGAGTGGTGAATCAACTCAATCCCGCAGAAGGTGATGCTGTGTGTGTCACGGGCGGCGGAACCATCGGAGGTTTGACAGCGTTACTTCTGCACCGCCTGAAAAAATGTCAGGTGCAGTTAATCGAACCGAATGCGCAGCGCTATAAATTGATCGCTTCTGTCGTGCCGCTGTCCACGCCCCAAAATATGCCTTGGGTGTTGAAGCCTCAGGATTTCCTGCCGCACTCTCGCAGCTGATCGCAGGGATAACTTCGGGTGGTCGCATTGCGATGGTCGGAATATTTCACCATACGGACGGCATTGATCTGAATGCTTTAGTGGAGCGGGAGATCACGCTGGTGGGTTGCAGTGTCTTCCAGCATGAACAGCAGGCGGCACTGGATATCATGGCCTTGCTGGCGGACGACTTAACAAGGCTTATCGCGCCACCGGTGCAGCTGGATGATGTGCCTGAAACCTATCAGACGCTGATTGCGGGCAAATCGGCCTTCCTGAAAACGGTAATCAAATTATGAGTGTCATGACGTCATTTTCCTTACAAGGTAAAAACGCATTGGTCACGGGCGGGACACGTGGCATTGGTTATGCGCTGGCACAGGCGTTGGTTCAGGCCGGTGCGCGTGTGACGATCACCGGTCGTGATGCGGTTACACTAAAAGCCGCGGTGGCGCAGTTGCGCGCCTCTGGCGTAGAGGCACAGGGACTGATTCTGGATGTCACTCAGGTTGAAAGCATCCAACAGACGCTAGCCGCTGCGGGGCGGGTGGATATTTTGATTAACAATGCAGGCACCGAACAGATTCGCCCTTCGCTCGAAGTGGATGAAGCGTTGTGGGATACCATTGTTGGCACTAACCTCAAGGGCGCATTTTTTTGTGCTCAGGCGGTGGCGAAAAACATGGTTTCTGCGGCATCCGGCGGTGCGATCATTAATGTGTGCTCGCTGACCACCTGTGTGGGCGTGCCCGGCGCCGTTGCCTATGCCAGCTCCAAGTCAGGATTGGCGGGGATGACGCGCACGCTGAGCGCGGAATGGGCGGCGCATAACATCCGCGTGAATGGCATCGGTCCCGGCTACTTCGAAACGGAAATGACTCAGGTGTTTTATCAGGATGACGCGTGGCGCGACGCGATGCAGAAAAAAATCCCGCTTGGTCGATTTGGTGAATTCGACGATCTGGCCGGCAGTGTGGTTTTTCTTAGCTCGGAGGCTGCCCGATATATCACCGGGCAGATTCTGTATGTCGATGGGGGATATCTGGCCTCTATCTGATCTGCAGCATCTCTTGCCGCAGGTCTGCAAGGGTGTTGCAGCCTAATTGGGCCAGCGTGCGGTCAACTTCCTGAACCAGCGCAGTGATCACCTCGTTCGCCAGTGCTTCGCCACCTGCGGCCACCGCATACAATAAGGGCCGTCCAATCAATACGGCATTAGCCCCGAGGATCAGCGCTTTAATCACGTCGGTGCCGCGGCGGAAACCGCTGTCGATCAGGATGATAAATTCATCACCGACCGCCGCTCGCACACTGGCAAGCACAGACATTGGGCTGGCGGTACAATCCAGTTGTCTGCCGCCGTGATTCGACAGGACAATGCCTTGAGCACCGATTTTTTGCACCATAAGGGCATCATCAACGGTCATGATGCCTTTCACATACAACGCGCCGTCCCACAGTGAGCGGATCCACGCCAGCGTTTCCCAGCTCAAGGTCTGGTCCATTTGCTGAGCGAAGTAAGTGGCACCGCCGGCTCCTTGCTGCTGTTCAGCGGGCAGGTAAGGCTTAAGATTGCCGAAGCCCGGCATACCGTGTGGCACCAGAGTGCGCAGCACCCAGCCCGGTTTCATCGCCACGTCACAGAGTGCCGGGAATGAGAGTTTCATGGGCCGTCGATAGTGCTGCTTATCGCGCTCACGATGACCAAAATGCACCGCATCAACGGACACCACCAAAGCAGTACAGCCTGCGTCTTTGGCGCGACTGATCAAATTCTCAGTTACTTGCTTATCTTTAAGGACGTAAAGTTGAAACCAACGTTCCTGATGACCAGTCGCTTGTATATCCTCAATAGAAGCGGTTGAAACGGTGCTCTGGATATGGCCAATGCCCGCCTGAGCCGCAGCGCGGGCGAGCATGAGATCGGATTGATTTCTCAGCATGCCGTTATAGCCAGTGGGAGCAACAAGAAGGGGGGCAGCCAACTGCGTGCGGCCAAGGGCAACACCGATATTCCGCTGACTGGAATCGCGTAATACTGAGGGTAAAAATCGCCACTGTTGAAAGATAGCCCTATTGTGATTGAGCGTCACTTCCCCCTCTGCGCCACCATCAATATAGTCGAAAGCGAAATGGGGCAGTGTGCGTCTCGCTTTTGCGCGCAGTTGTTCTGGATTGAGCTTCATCTTTATCCCTGTCTGTCATTCGAGGTTACCTACCTGTATAGACAACCTGCAAGCAGCATGCCAATGATTTCACTGCTGAGGTTCAGAGAAGCTCAATCCGCGAGTCAGCCCAACCAACCAATCAGTGCCGCAGCGCACAAGCAATAGCCACCGAACAGATGCCAGCGATCATGCTCCAGCCAGCGGGAAAGCCAGCGTAGCGCCAGAAGTCCGGCGACAAAACTCAGTATCATGCCCACCAGGCTGGGCAGAAGCACGCCGCTGCTCACTGCGACCGTACCAGCAGAACCTGAACTGAAAGCACGCAGGCCCTCTTTAACGATCACCGCCGGTGTCAGCACCACGGCTAACGCAAAACTAAATTCTTCCGCACGTTTACGGGCCACACCCAATGAAAGACCGGTAGAAATCGTGGCGCCAGAACGAGAAAAACCGCGAAATGGCAGGCATAAACCCTGAACGAAACCAATAACTGCAACGCTTAAGGGCGAAAGTTCGCCGCGATCTTTTCCTTTCAGGCGTGAAGAGAGGATAATTAATAAGCCTGCGGCAGCGAGACCACTGGCGATTATTTTACTGTTACTAAACAACGACTCTATTTCAAACGTGTCGGCGTTTGCGGCGAAGAAATATTTAATCAGCTTCATCAGCGCCAAACCCACTACGCCGGTCACTGCGGTGGCGAGAATAATTAAAAATACATTCTTCTTAAATGCACGGCCCGAACTGAAATAGGTCTCCCGCCAGTTATTCCAGAAATAAACAATCACCGCGAACATCGTGCCGGTATGCAGCATCACCAGCAACAGTGTCATATCGGGGGCCGCAGGGTCCAGCCCCAGGAGTTTCTCCGTCATAATGACGTGTGCAGAGCTGGAAACCGGCAGTAACTCTGCCAGCCCCTGTATTACGGCCAGAATGGATACATCGAAATAATTCACCCGTTCGCCCTCAGATAAAATAATGGGAATTGAGACCTGACTTAACCTCGCACACCCTGACACATTTCTCATTTTAGCCGTGATAAGTATTATCCTATTCGTGATGTCGTTTATGAAATGTTTACTGAATTAAAAATCGAATAATACGCAGGTTACAACTGCATGACGTGGCGCTGTATTTTCCGATGATGTTTTATCCAGCCAGTGACATTTAGCAACGCTGAAAGCAGCCTGCATCGGTGATGACCAAAATGGCGCATCGCTGCGCTATTTTTGTGCTTCCTGTTAAACCGAATGCATTAAAACGAAACATAAGTATTCGATCTTGTATCCAAGTCCGTATCCCATCAGGCGTTATCTCCTCGCCGCTGATTGTTGGCACCTTCTGGCACGCAAACTGCATTAATCCCATTAAGTGACCAAATCGGGAGATGAATCATGTTTGAGGCTTTACTGGATGAGGATGCTACTACATTGGCAGCGCTGATCCGCAATGGCGAGGTGTCTGCCCGCGAATTGACGCAAGCCGCGTTGGATCGTATGGAAAAACGCGAACCACTGATTCGGGCTTTTTGTACGGCATCACCCGAATTGGCGTTACAGCAGGCATCAGTGGTGGATGCGAAGCGTGCACGCGGTGAAGCGCTGGGGGCTTTTGCGGGTGTGCCATTGGCGGTAAAGGATCTCATTTGCACGGCGGGTGTGAAAACCACCTCCGGTTCGGCAGCCTATGCCGATTTCATTCCTGAAGATGACGACATCACCGTCGAGCGCCTGCTGGCTGCTGATGCTGTGCTGCTGGGGAAAACCACTGCGCCCGAGTTTGGTTATAGCGGCGTTGGGCACAATCCGCTGTTTCCTTCACCGCGCAATCCCTGGGATTTGAGCAAAACGCCCGGCGGTTCCAGTGCCGGATCCGGCGCGGCGCTCGCCGCTCGCCTTTGCCCGATGGCATTGGGCAGTGACGGCGGCGGATCGGTACGTATTCCAGCGGCGCACTGCGGCGTTTATGGATTCAAGGCCTCGATGGGGCGGGTGCCGTTATGGCCCGGCTGCCGCGATGAACGCTTTCCCGGCGTCTCTAGCTGGGAATCACTGGAGCATATTGGCCCCATGACACGCACGGTGCGAGACAGCGCACTGATGATGTCAGTGATGGCAGGCCCGGATATGCGCGATCGTCACTCCATTCCCTGCAGCGACGTTAACTGGATTTCCTCTCTGGAAAAACCCTTAAACGGGCTGCGCATTGCGTTTAGTGCCGATTTTGGCTATGTGGCCGTCGATAAAGAGGTGCGTGACGTTGTCATTAAGGCCGCTCGACATTTCGCCCGTGAACTGGGGGCGGAATTAGAAGAGGTTGATCCAGAGATTGCCGATGAAGGCGCCACCTTTGCCGCGCTGGTGGCCTTTGAAAGCGATCTCACAGGCATGCGTCAGATGCAAAGCGAACTGGGCTCACGCATGTCACCTCATCTGAGCGCCATGCTGCAACGCGAATGGCGCGCTGAACACTTTACCGACGCCAATACCGCACGCAAGAAGATCTGCAATCAGCTGTGGCGATTTATGCAGCGTTACGACTTGCTGTTGACGCCAACGCTGGCAGTGCCGCCGTTCCCGCTCAACATGCAGGGACCGGAAATCATCGATGGGCGCATGGTGCGCAGCGATCATTGGTTGTCGTTCTGTTATCCCTTCAATTTCACTGGCCAACCGGCGGCCTCAATCCCTGCGGGCTTCACCGCCAGTGGCTTGCCGATTGGTCTGCAAATCGTGGGTCGTCATCTGGACGATGGCCTGGTGCTGGCGGCAAGTGCCGCTTTCGAGCGCATCCAACCGTGGAATCACCTTTATCCTGCCTCAATCGGAGTTGCCCATGAGTAACAAATCCTCCCCTGCGCTGGAGCAGGAATTTGAACACGAGCCGGTTCCTTTAAGTCACCGTCACTCGACGCGGTCGGTATCCGCTGTCTGGTTCGGTTTCCCGATGATCCTTACCAACGCGTTGTTTGGTGGCATTATTACCTGGCATTTGGGTTTCTGGCCCGCGCTGATTGCCATCCTGCTCGGCAATCTGGTGCTGTTCGCTTATGTTGGCGCACTGAGTTGGTTTGCAGGTAACACCGGGATGAACTTCGCCCTGCAGGCAAAGCGTACCTTTGGCACTAAAGGCTATATCCTCGTTTCCGGTTTTCTCTCGACCGTCGTGATTGGCTGGTATGCGTTTCAAACGGGTTTAACCGGTACAGTCATTAACCAAACCTTTGGCTGGAACGCACTCGCGGTGACCGCTATCGCCATGGTGCTGTATACAGGCGTCACCTTCCTCGGCGTGCGTGCTTTGTCGATCCTGGGCATGATTGCCGCACCGTTGTTTGTGGTGCTCGGTTTGGTTGCACTGTGGTTGATTGGGCAGGATCACGATTTCAGCACCATCACTCAGTTCAAAGGCAGTACTGGTGCCGTCGGCGCCATGAGCATGGGAACGGCGGTGACCATGGTGGTGGCAGGATTCGCCGATTCGGGCACCATGACCGCGGATTTTACCCGCTGGTCGAAAGACGGCAAATCAGCGGTTATCGCGGCGTTTTCCGCCTTTCCTATGGCGAACGTCATCTCATATCTGTTCGGTGTGGTGATTGTAGCGGTGGGCGCGGCGGTTGATCCGGTCAATAATGGGGGCAATTTTCTGCCGATGCTGATGAACCATGGCATGTTACTCTCCATCATCGCTTTCCTGTTTGTTTTCATTAACCTCGGCTCTGTTTGTACCCATTGTTTGTACAACGGCGCCGTTGGCTTCAGCCATCTGTTCAGCAGCAAGATGCGAGTCTGGACGTTGATTCTCGGGGCGATCGGCGGAGCGCTGGCGCTGGCGGGCGTGTGGTCCTACTTCCTCGAATGGCTGAGTTTGCTCGGCATCGTGGTACCGCCGTTTGGTGCGGTCATGATCGTTGACCTGATCTTCATGGCAAAAATCAGCGAGCAGCGCAAAACCTGTCGTCTGCGCGGTAGCGCTTTTGCCGCCTGGGCGGTTGGCAGCTTGTGTGCGGTGATTGCCCACATTGAATTCCCGCAGTTTGGTGAAGCGGTGATTGGCCTGGTGACGGCTGCTGCCAGTTACACTTTGATTGTCAAACTGAAACGTGAAAACGCAGCGAGCCTGATGGAGCAGAAAAATGCCTGAATTCACCATTGATTCAACACCTTATCCCTGGCCCTTTGATGGGCGGTGTACGCCTGCGGATACCGCACTGATCATTATCGATATGCAGACCGATTTTTGTGGCAAGGGCGGCTACGTCGAGAGCATGGGGTATGACATCGCACTGACCCGCGCTCCGATAGCGCCTTTGCAGCGCGTGCTGGCACGCATGCGGGAGTTAGGCTTCCCGATCATCCATACGCGTGAAGGCCATCGTCCTGACCTGAGTGATTTGCCGGCCAATAAACGCTGGCGTTCAAAGCGGATGCAGGCGGAAATTGGTGCGCCGGGTCCCTGTGGTCGCATTTTGGTGCGCGGTGAGCCGGGCTGGGAAATTATCCCGGAGCTGGCGCCACTGGCGGGTGAAACCATCATTGATAAGCCAGGCAAAGGCTCTTTTTATGCCACCGATCTTGAACTGATCCTGCGCAGTCGGGGGATGCGTAATCTTATCATCTCGGGTATTACCACCGATGTCTGTGTGCATACCACGCTGCGCGAAGCCAACGATCGCGGCTTCGAATGTCTGGTGCTGTCCGATTGCTGCGCCGCGACCGAGCTAAAACACCACGAAGCGGCACTGAGCATGATTCACATGCAGGGCGGTATTTTTGGTGCGGTGGCCAGTTCGGAGACGTTGCTGGCGGGCCTGGCTCAACCTTCCGCCGCGTTAAGCGTTTAACCATTGCAGATAATGCCCCGGCCACTCAGTCGTTTGTGTGCCGGGCTTACCCAATCCAAAACCATGCCCCCCGCTGGGATAGCGATGCATCTCAACCGGCACATGCTGTTCCTTACACGCGGCAGCCATGATCAAAGTATTGTGCGGATCGGAAACAGGATCGTCTTCGGCCTGAACCAGGAAAAACGGCGGTGATTGCGGATTAACGTAGGATTGAACCGACCAGGCGGTATCCGCGCTGAGTGATGCGTCTTTCCCGACCAACACTTTATGCGTGGAGGTGTGCTCATAAGGTGGCTCAAGCGTAATGATGGGATAGATCAGCGCGGCACGATCGGCCGTTGCGGGGAGATTGTCCATTGCATCACTGGCCTGATAAGCGTGAAAATCCGCGCGGTTCGCCGCCATTCCCAGCAGGTGCCCGCCAGCCGAAAAGCCCAATACGCTGACATTGTTCTCACGGTGGCGCACGATACGCAGTGCGCGCTGTGCATCCTGAAGTGACACTAACGCGCCATCTTTCCAGCCTTCCTGCGGCAGGCGATAACTCAGCACATACGCTGTGTAGCCTTGTGCCGCCAGCCACGCGGCAGCGGGCCAGGCTTCTTTGCCCATTTCGATACGCGTATAGCCGCCGCCAGCCGCAATCAGTACAGCGCGTCCCTTCGGCTGAACAGGCTTGAAGACGGTGAGCGTCGGCATGGCAATATTCCGCTGCGCGCCTTTGGCACTAAACGTCATCGCCCCTAAAGGTCCACCGCCACCAGGCGGTTGTTTTGGCCACAAGGGCAATACCTGTGCGGGTTTTGCCGCGGAAGCGGCCAGGCTAAAGCCGCTGCGCGCAGCAAAGGGGGAGAGCAGTAAACCGGTAAGAAAGTGGCGACGGAGCATGGCCGATCCAGACTGAATGCAAAAAGGTATTGAATCAGAAGAATCGGCAGAGAGTATGAAGAAGATGTTGTTAAGTATGACCAATCAACTCATTTTCCTCACGCTATGTGATGCAACGTCTCACCTACAGCGTCAAACAAGCGATCCAACTCGGCAGGCTGTGTATTGAACATCGGTCCAAACTGCAGCGTATCGGCACCGAAGCGCACATAAAAACCAGCTTTCCATAGTGCCATGCCCGCATCAAACGGTCGAATGGTGGCATCGCCGTCGCGCGGAGCAAGCTGGATGGCACCCACCAGACCGCAGTTGCGGATATCGATGACGTTCGGGCAATCACGCAGCGCATGCAGTGCATGGGCAAAATGCGGTGCCAGCTCGGCGGATTGCGCAATCAGCGCGTCATGTTCCAGTAACTCCAGCGTCGCCAGGCCCGCCGCACAGGCCACCGGATGGGCAGAGTAGGTGTAGCCGTGAGCAAATTCAACCGCGTGTTCTGGCAGTTTTTGCGCCATAAAGGTGTTGTAGATTTCGCTGCTGGCGACCACGCCACCCAGCGGCACCGCGCCATTGGTGATCTGCTTGGCGAAATTGAGAATATCGGGCATGACGCCAAAATACTCAGCGCCGCTCCAGCGGCCCATGCGGCCAAAACCGGTAATGACCTCATCGAAGATCAGTAAAATATCGTGCTGGGTGCAGATTTCACGCAAGCGTTGCAGATAGCCTACCGGTGGGATAATCGCCCCCGCAGAGCCGGAAAGAGGCTCAACAATCAGGGCGGCGATGTTAGAAGCATCATGCAGCTCAATCAGTTTCAGCATCTCATTAGCCAAGGCCACACCGCCGGTTTCGGCCTGGCCAGCAGTGAAGGGCAGATCGGTTTGCAGCGTGTGTGGAATATGGTCAACGTCCATAAACTGACCGAACATCTTACGATTGCCGCCAATGCCGCCCAGGCTGGTTCCGGCGATATTTACGCCGTGGTAACCTCGCGCGCGTCCGATAAATTTGGTTTTCGCCGGCTGGCCTTTGATGCGCCAGTATGCGCGCGCCATCTTCACCGCCGTGTCTGCTGATTCCGAGCCCGATCCGGTGAAGAACACATGGTTTAGATCACCCGGCATATGCTGGGCAATCTTGTCTGCCAGCTGAAATGACAGCGGATGGCCGTACTGGAAGCCGGGCGAATAATCGAGCGTACCCAGTTGTTTCGCCACCGCCTGCTGGATTTCACTGCGGCAGTGGCCCGCGCCACAGGTCCATAAACCGGAAAGGCTATCAAAAATCTGCCGTCCTTTATCATTAGTCAGCCAGCGGCCTTGAGCGCCGACAATGATACGGGGATCGCGCTGGAAATTCCGGTTGGCAGTAAACGGCATCCAGTGCGCTTGCAGATTGAGATCGGTAGTGTTGACAGCATCAGACATGATGTTTCTCCAGACAGGTGTATGAAGAGTTTGCATTTAACGGTTAGTTAAGTTAAATCCCTATTAATTCATCTTCAGTTATTGATTTACTCACCTATATGAAAAGCAAATCGCTCGCGCAGGTCACCGACTTTGATCTCAAATTATTGCGCCTGTTTAAAACTGTGAATGAGAGCGGCAGCTTCTCTGCAGCAGAAAGTTTGTTGGGCATGACGCGATCGGCCATTAGCCTGCACATGGGCGATCTTGAAAAGCGACTTGGCATGCGATTGTGTCAACGCGGACGGGCGGGTTTTGCCTTGACCGAAGAAGGGCGTGAGATCCTGCGACACAGCGAAAGTATGATGGCGGCTATCGAGCAGTTTCGCCTGCAGGTTAATCAGATGCATAAGCAGCTGCGCGGGGATTTGAATATCGGGATTATCAATAATCTGGTCACGCAACCACGCATGAAAATTACCCATGCGCTGGAGAAACTGCATGAGATAGGTCCGGATATTCGGCTGAATATCAGCATGATGACGGCCGCAGAGATTGAAAGAGGGCTGATGGATGGTCGCTTGCACGTCGGTGCGCTGCCAGTCACTTCGCCGATTTCCGGCCTGGATTACATGCCGTTATATGATGAGCGGTCGCAGCTTTACTGTAGCAACACCCATGCGTTGTTTTCCCTCGAGCCAGATGAAGCGCAACTGAAGGGATGTGATGCCATCGCACCCGCTTTTCGCATGACGGCAGAAGCGATTGCCATGCACCAGAAACTCAATTGCAATGCCACGGCAACCGACCGCGAAGGCATTGCCTTTTTGATTCTCACCGGCCGCTTTATCGGTTTCTTGCCTGACCATTATGCCGCACAGTGGGTGGAGAAAAAGATGATGCACGCCATCGCACCGGAGCGTTTCCACTTCACCAGTAAGATCGCCGTGGTGACACGCAAAGGGCGCAGCCATAATGCCATTCTTGAACGATTTTTACAGGCGATTGATTGGGAATGAGTCTTACCACAAGGCGTAAAAAGAACACGTTACTAGTTACAACATACTTTAAAGCTGCATCAATACGCTAAATGCCGGCTATTGTGCGTCATCAGTCTACAGGAAAGAAGGGAGCGTCAGTCACTGCAGAATATGACGAACCTCCCTGCTTTAAGTTGTAAAAGGGGGTGCATGATGCCGCAAGACGTGATCAACTGGGCTCAGATGACATTAAGCTTGAGTTACAGCGGCTGATTATGGCTTATCTGTAAAGCTAGCCAAAGAAGAGCAGGGTGACGAGAGCCACCCTGATATATACGGTTAGGCGCGCTTCGGCTCACCACGCACCGGCAGATCGCCAGCGACGAAATAATCTGCTTCGCTGCGCGGCAACGGCTGACGTCCACGAATGTTATCCGCGATCTTTTCACCGATCATAATAGTGGTGGCATTCAGGTTGCCAGTGATGATCAGCGGCATAATTGACGCATCTACCACGCGCAACGCCTGCAATCCATGCACACGACCTTCACCATCAACCACTGCCATGCTATCGCTGCCCATTTTGCAGGTGCCGCAGGGGTGATAGGCGGTTTCCGCATGGTTTCGCACAAACTCATCCAACTGTTCATCAGTCTGGCAATCGAGGCCTGGACTGATTTCTTTGCCGCGATACTTATCCAGCGCGGGCTGATTGATGATCTGGCGCGTAATACGAATCGCATCACGAAATTCCTGCCAGTCCTGTTCATGCGCCATGTAGTTGAACAAAATAGCCGGATCACGACGCGGATCGCGCGATTTAATCTGCACATGCCCACGGCTCGGTGAACGCATTGAACCTACGTGACACTGGAAACCGTGCGCTTCAACGGCGTTAGAGCCGTTGTAGTTAATCGCTACTGGCAGGAAGTGATACTGAATGTTCGGCCAGGTAAACTCTTCGCGGCTGCGGATAAAGCCACCGCCTTCAAAGTGGTTGCTGGCACCGACGCCAGTGCCGTTGAACAGCCACTCTGCACCGATTTTCGGCTGGTTCCACCATTTCAACGACGGATAGAGTGACACCGGTTCTTTGCACTCGTACTGCAGGTACATTTCGAGGTGATCCTGCAGGTTTTCGCCGACGCCCGGCAGATCATGTACCACCGGAATGTCGAATTTGTTCAGCAGTGCAGCAGCGCCCACGCCAGAACGTTGCAGAATCTGCGGCGAGGCGATGGCACCGGCGCACAGCAACACTTCACGTCGCGCATGCACCTGATGTGGCGTGTTGCCCGATCCCTGCAAATATTCCACGCCCACCGCGCGCTTGCCTTCAAACAGGATGCGATCGGTGGTGGCATGGGTAACGATTTTCAGGTTCGGACGAACTTTGGCGGTATCGAGATAGCCGCGCGCGGTGCTGGATCGACGACCTTTCGGCGTGACGAAGCGATCCATTGGACCGAAGCCTTCCTGCTGGTAGCCGTTCAAATCTTCCGTGCGCGGATAACCTGCTTCAACACCGGCTTCGATCATCGCAGCAAACAGCGGATTATTATCAGGCTTACAGGTGGTGATGCTGACCGGGCCTTCGCCGCCGTGATAATCATTGGCGCCAATATCGCGGGTTTCTGACTTGCGATAGTAGGGCAGGCAGTTCAGGTAGCTCCAGCTTTCCAGCCCAGGCTGCTGAGCCCAGTTATCGAGATCCATCGCG
Source organism: Pantoea folii (assembly GCF_056678875.1). NCBI lineage: Bacteria > Pseudomonadati > Pseudomonadota > Gammaproteobacteria > Enterobacterales > Erwiniaceae > Pantoea > Pantoea folii. The sequence goes on from NZ_JBWXON010000001.1 coordinate 134,917, forward strand.
TTGCCGCGGATATAGCACATACCATTGATCAGCGATGATCCGCCCAGACCTTTACCGCGTCCGCACTCCATGCGGCGGTTATTCATATGTGGCTCAGGCTCGGTTTCATACGCCCAGTTATAGCGTTTGCCCTGCAACGGATAAGCCAGCGCGGCTGGCATCTGCGTGCGGAAATCGAAGCGGTAGTCAGGGCCACCCGCTTCTAAAAGCAGCACATTCACGCTGCTGTCTTCGGTCAGTCTTGTTGCCAAAACGTTCCCTGCGGATCCGGCTCCGATAATGATGTAATCAAATTCCATTAGTCGCTCCTCAGGTTAAAGCTCAATTAAAATACGGACTGAAAACGAGATAACTCGACCTGCACCGACTTCACCTGGGTGTAGTTTTGCAAGGTCATCAGGCCATTTTCACGGCCAATACCGGAGTGCTTGTAACCTCCCACCGGCATTTCGGCGGCAGATTCACCCCAGGTGTTGATCCAGCAGATACCCGCTTCGATCTGGTGAATCACGCGGTGTGCGCGGTTCAGGTCTTGCGTGACTACGCCCGCAGCCAGACCGAAATCGGTGGCATTGGCGCGACGTACCACTTCTTCTTCGCTTTCGTAAGTCAGAATCGACATCACCGGCCCGAAGATTTCTTCACGCACAATGGTCATCTCATCACGGCAGTCGGTGAATACGGTCGGTTCAACCCAGGCTCCGTCATCGAAATCGGCGCCGCTCAGAAGTTTGCCGCCGCACAGCAGACGCGCGCCTTCGTTGATACCGGATTCGATATAACGCATCACGTTGTCACGATGGGGGAAGCTCACCAGCGGGCCGAAATTGGTGTCAGGATCGTTGAGGTCACCCGCTTTGATGCGTGCAACACGTTCAGCGATTTTCGCTTCAAACGCGGCCTGGAATTTTGCCGGGATAAACACGCGCGTACCGTTGGTGCAGACCTGGCCTGAGCTGTAGAAGTTGGCCATCATGGCGATGTCGGCGGCCAGATCGAGATCGGCGTCATCAAAGATAATCAGCGGCGATTTGCCACCCAATTCCATAGTGACTTCTTTCAAGGTGGAGCCCGCAGCATTCGCCATCACTTTTTTGCCGCTGGCCACGCCGCCGGTAAAGGAGACTTTATCGATGCCCGGATGGTCAGTCAGCAGTTGACCAGTGACCGCGCCACGACCGTTCAGCACATTGAATACGCCGGCAGGCAGGCCCGCTTCGGTGTAAATTTCTGCCAGTTTTAATGCTGTAAGTGGGGTGACTTCGCTCGGCTTAAAGATCATCGCATTACCCGCTGCCAGCGCAGGCGCGGATTTCCACAAAGCGATCTGAATCGGGTAGTTCCACGCACCAATACCAGCGACCACGCCGAGCGGTTCACGGCGGGTATAAACAAACGCCGTGTCGCGCAGTGGGATCTGCTGGCCTTCCAGCGTCGGGATCAGACCGGCGTAATATTCCAGCACGTCAGCACCGGTCACGATGTCAACATATTGGGTTTCGCTCAGCGGCTTACCGGTGTCGAGGGTTTCCAGCGCGGCCAACTCGTCGTTGCGCTCACGCAGAATATCGACGGCACGGCGCAGAATGCGTGAGCGCTCCATGGCGGTCATCGCGGCCCAAACTTTCTGGCCTTTTTGCGCGGCAGCGACGGCACGATCAACATCGGCCTGTTCCGCCTCATGTACTTCGGCCAGAACTTCGCCATTGGCCGGGTTGATGGTCTGGAATGTATTACCTGCGCTCGCCGCAATGAACTGACCATCGATATACAGCTGCTGTTCGGTGAATCGGGACATGATTTCTCCTTCCTCAGTGATTCAGTGCGCCAGCAAGTTGCTGACGGATAAATTGGGTGGTGAGCGTTTTGGCCACATCCAGATTGAACGGTTTCCCACTCAAGGCGGCGCGAAGCCAAAGGCCATCAATCAGGGATGCCAAACCGTGTGCCGCTAAGCGTGCCTGCTCACGTGGCAACTCACGACGAAACTCGGCAGCCAGTGTCGAAAACAAACGACGGCTGCTGACTCGCTCTAAACGACCGAGCTGCGGCTGATGCATGCTGCTGGCCCAGAAATCCAGCCAGGCTTTCATTGCTGCGCTGTGCACCTGGGTGTCATCAAAGTTACCTTCGACAATCGCCAGCAAGCGTGCTTCGGTCTTCGCGCCCGCCAATGGTTTCAAGCGGGCAGCCACGGCATCACGTAATTGACGCGTAATGTCGCGCATCGTTGCTTCCAGCAAACCGTTCTTGTCTTTGAAGTAGTGGCTGATGATGCCGGTTGAGACGCCAGCCCGGCGCGCAATTTGCGCAATGGTTGCGTCGTTGATACCCACTTCGTTGATGGTATCGAGGGTTGCATCAATCAGCTGCCGACGACGAATCGGCTGCATTCCCACCTTTGGCATGACTCCAGCTCCACCACAATGTCAGAGGACTATTTAAACTTTTTTTGATTGCACGTTCAATATAAAAAAGAATTTTGTTAGGATACTGTGCTTCGATTGTTACAAAAGCGCAGCGGTGATCCGGGCTATGCGGCTCATCGTCAGAAGAAAGCACTACAGGGAGGGACAACAGGGGTACTGATAACAACAAGGCCTGGCAGACAGGTCACGCTAATCCATTGAGTCATTACAGGAAATTAACCAGAGGTCATCGATGATTAATCCACCTGCCAGTGAAAAAGACAGAATCAATCCTGTGGTGTTCTACACCTCAGCCGGACTGATTCTGACATTTTCACTTGTCACTATTTTTTACAGCGAGCTGGCTGCCAGCTTAATTCAGACTGCGGTTAACTGGGTTACCGCTACATTTGGCTGGTACTACATGCTGGCCGCGACGCTGTATATCGTGTTCGTTATCTACATGGCCTGTTCACGTTACGGCGCCATCAAGCTCGGGCCAGAGCAATCCAAACCAGAATTCAGCTTATTAAGCTGGTCAGCGATGCTGTTTGCGGCCGGTATCGGAATTGATCTGATGTTCTTCTCGGTGGCCGAACCGGTCACGCAGTACATGCAACCGCCTGAAGGCGCCGGACAAACCATGGAAGCCGCCCGGCAAGCCATGGTGTGGACGTTGTTCCACTACGGCGTAACTGGCTGGTCAATGTACGCGCTGATGGGGATCGCGCTGGGGTACTTTAGCTACCGCTACAATTTGCCGCTCACCATCCGTTCTGCGCTGTATCCAATCTTTGGCAAACGTATTAACGGGCCGATTGGCCATACCGTGGATATTGCAGCGGTAGTGGGGACCATCTTCGGCATCGCCACCACCTTAGGGATTGGCGTGGTTCAGCTCAATTATGGCCTGAACGTGTTGTTCGATATTCCGGAAGGCTTTACCGCGCAGGCGGCGTTGATTGTGCTGTCGGTGATTATCGCCACCATTTCCGTGACCTCTGGCGTGGATAAAGGCATCCGTATTCTGTCGGAACTCAACGTTGCGCTGGCATTGGGGCTGATTCTGTTTGTGCTGTTCATGGGCAAAACCGACTTCCTGCTGAATGCACTGGTGCTCAATGTCGGTGATTACATCAACCGCTTTATGGGCATGACGCTGAACACCTTTGCGTTTGAACAGCCAAGAGAGTGGATGAACAGCTGGACGTTGTTCTTCTGGGCATGGTGGGTCGCCTGGTCCCCGTTTGTTGGCTTGTTCCTGGCGCGCATTTCACGCGGTCGTACTATCCGTGAGTTCGTGCTCGGTACGCTGATTATTCCGTTCACCTTCACGCTTTTGTGGCTGTCGGTCTTTGGTAACGCCGCGCTGTATGAAATTATCCACGGTGATGCCGGCTTTGCTCAGGAAGTGATGGCGCATGCAGAACGTGGCTTCTACAGCCTGCTGGCGCAGTATCCGGCGTTTAAGTTCAGCGCTTCGGTCGCGACCATTACCGGCATGCTGTTCTACGTCACCTCAGCGGATTCCGGTTCACTGGTGTTGGGTAACTTCACTTCGAAGCTGAAAGACATCAACAGTGATGCACCGAACTGGCTGCGTATCTTCTGGTCAGTGGCGATTGGTGTTCTGACCATGGGTATGTTGATGACCAACGGTATCTCTGCGCTGCAGAATGCCACGGTGATCATGGGACTGCCGTTCAGCTTTGTGATCTTCTTTGTGATGGCCGGTTTGTATAAGTCTCTCAAAGTGGAAGACCATCGCCGCGCCAGCGCCAGTCGTGAAACGGCACCGTACATTCCGGCCAGCAACGATCGCCTGAGCTGGAAGAAACGTCTGTCGCGTCTGATGAACTATCCAGGCACACGCTACACCCAGCAAATGATGGAGAACGTCTTGTTCCCGGCAATGCAGGATGTAGCGAAAGAACTGGAGTTGCGCGGCGGTCGGGTTTCACTGGACCGCGTGGAGCCGGAAGAGGGCCATCCGTTAGGTTATCTGGATTTGCGCGTGCTGCTGGGTGAAGAGCAAGACTTCGTGTATCAGATCTGGCCGCAGCAGTATTCGGTGCCGGGCTTTACCTATCGAGCGCGCAGTGGTAAATCGACCTATTACCGTCTGGAGACATTCCTTCTGGAAGGTAGCCAGGGCAACGATTTGATGGACTACAACAAGGAGCAGGTGATTATCGATATTCTCGATCAGTACGAACGTCACCTGAACTTTATCCATTTGCATCGCGAAGCACCGGGCAGCAATATCACTTTCCCAAGCGTATAAGCCCACGGACAGCGGCAGCCCTGCCGCTGTCCGTGCACTTTCCCTGGAGCAAGCTACACTTTCAGCCTGCTCTAAGGGAGACTGAAATGAAATTGGGTTTTGCGTGTAAGTACTTCGATGCACAGGCTAAGCAGCCGTTTCCGTTTAAAATCACCACGCGTACGCGTTTCCTGAGTCTTGATCGCGAGGAACAAGCGCGTTTACTGGCGCAGTTGGCAACCAACAACCTCGAAAACCAATTCCTCACGCTGCAGCAACTGGCAAAACTGCCGGATGCGATGCGCATGATGCGGATTGGCAGCGACCTGTTGCCGCTGTATACCGTGCCAGAGGCCACCGCCATCTACAGCGAATTAATGCCCGATTTAAAACCGTTGTTTGCCAGGTGTGGCGAGATAGCGCGCGCAAACAACATCCGTCTCTCATTCCATCCCGGACAATATTCCGTTCTCGCTTCGGATAATGAAGGGGTAGTGGATCGGGCGATTGAGGATGTGGAGTATCATGCACTGTGTGCCGTGTTAATGGGGTATGGTCGCCAGTTCCAGGATTTCAAAATCAATATCCATATGAACGGCAAAAAAGGCATCGAGGGGTTTCGCGCGGCGTTTCAGCGCCTCTCTCCTGAAGCACGCAATATGCTGACGGTTGAAAATGATGAAATCTCTTGTTCGCTGGATGATGTATTACAGGCGCGCGATCTCTGTCCGGTGGTGCTGGATATTCACCATCACTGGGTGAAAGAGAATCAATTTATCAAAGCGGATGATGCGCGTATCCCGTTAATTATCGAATCGTGGCGCGGTGTGCGTCCGGTATTACATTATTCGATTGCGCAGGAAGGATTAATCTCAGAACATGGCTTCCCGGATCAGCACGATTTAACGGTGGCAAAAACCAAACTGCGTGCGCATTCTGAATACTACTTTAATCAGGATTTAAACGACTGGGCGTTATCATTTACTGACTTCGACATTATGTGCGAAGTGAAAATGAAGAATCTGGCGGTCGAGCGCTTATACCGTTATGCGCTCGACCAGGGTGAGATTAAGGCGAGGTAATCACAATCGCCACACGGCGATTCTGCGCGCGGCCTTGTGCACTGTTATTGCTGGCAATGGGGGCGCTCATGCCCAGACCTCGGGTGGTGATGTTGGTTCGCGGTACATCCGCACCCAACGCCCATTGTGTTGCCACAGCATCAGCACGTTTCAGTGACAACTGCTGGTTATAATCCGCCTTGCCGTAATTATCCGTATGACCGTCAATGCGGACATGCTGAATGCCCGTCGCTGAGAGGTTTTTCGCCATATTGGCGATATTGGCTTTACTGGCCGCGGTGAGTTCAGACTCATTTACCCCAAACAGGATTTTGTCGGATAAACCTAATCCCCAGCCTTCCATATTTTCAGTAAAACCTGCGCTTTGCATCGCCGCAATCTGTGCGGCGGAGAAACGACCTTTTGACTGACAGCCCGCACAAGCCAGAATACACAGCAGCAGAAAGAGTTTAATTTTCATACCCGTACCTTACTTATCCCTTTATTTTTGTACATATGCATATCTGCACGTTCCAGAATTGATTGCACCGTATCGCCATGCTGCGACCAGGCGTAACCAATAGTGACCGAGGTGGTTATCGGTGTGCCTTCCGCGATCATAATCTTCTGCGCAATGGCTTCCCTGATCTCCTCTGTCAGTTGCAGCAGCTGTTTCTCAGTCGCGCGGCTGGTTATTAACATCGCAAACTCATCACCGCCGAGGCGCGCGACCATATCCTGTTTATAGGCCAGTGCAAGCAGGCGGGAACCGATGGCTTTCAGCACCTCATCGCCCGCCGCATGTCCCCAGTTATCATTGATGCTCTTGAATCGATCGCCATCCAGGAACAGCAACACAAAGCGCTCATGAGCGAATTGGCCATCAAGCAATCGGGTTAACTGCGTGACAAAGGCGGCGCGGTTGGCCAGTCCGGTGAGCGGATCTTCCAACGCTTTCGCCGCTAACGACCGGTTATCACGCAGTAACGAAGCCTGTAGTGATTGCATCTCTGCGAGCAACGAGTTGAGATCGTCCGAAAACAGCTGAAACTCTTTGGTCGGGCTTTCGGGAATACGCAGCGAAAAATCACCCGAGCTGATGACGTAATGAATCGAGCTGGTGATATTGCGTAGCGTCTGCAAAATTCCCCGATGCAGAAAAGCGCTCAGCATAAAGGCAACAATCAGTACGCAAAGCATACCGCTGGATAAAATCATCACTGAGTAACGGATAAAATCCGTCGCCCCTTTGACCGTACCCGCCAGCGTCAACGTCCCGACGACATTTTCCGCATGATTAATATTGACGCTCAGCGGGCGCGCGTAGATCCATTCGCGTAAGAAGTTCTCATACCAGCCATCCTGCTGCTGTTGATCTTGCCAGTTAACCAACACGGTTTGATCGTCCGTTACCAGTTTCGCCGTAGCAAACATGCCTTCGTTGCCCAACATGGCAATTTTTTTGTGGGCGTCATAACTGTCTTCAAATACGGTGGCAGCGGTCAGGCTGTTGCTCAGCGTTGCGGCAATCAGCTCCAGGTTGCGCTTTTCATAACGCTTGATGAAAAGTAACGAAGTGGAGGTCAGCAGCAACCAGCACAGCAACAAGATAACGGCGGAGTTGATGATGCTGATCTTGCGCAGCCTGATGCGGATAGATGATTTTTCATTTTTGATTTTTTCAAATTTCATCTTATTGGCTTCCTTTGCGCGACAGCAATAACACATCCGGACTCACGCGAACGCCACTGCGAGCCAGTGAATCAAGGTTTACGGCAAACATCGGATGATCGGCATTAAAAATAAGACAGAAAGCGGCTCCAATGGCGCAATCGGTATTATTTTCAGCCAGAGAGAGAACGGCGTGGCCTTTCTCCAGGCTGAGCAATTCGGTCTGTTGCTGCGGCGACTGATCGCCGAAATAGACGGCATCACAGCGATTGCTGGCTAACTCGGTTTCACTGTTGAGATAGACCACGCTAAAGGGCAGCGATGTCGCGGTGGCGCTGGCAGGAAAATTGACATGGCGCGCAGAATTGAACACACACAACTGTGGAGCGTCGTGCAACGCCGGCCAGCGGGTGAAGCTAATGATACCGCTGACAATACGGTTGGCTTTGTCATCTTTCGTCGCGGGGTTTTGCGCCGCAGCAGCAGGCAGGGATAGCGGCAATATCAACAGTGCCAGCGAACCGATGCAGATCAGCGCGGCTTTAAGCTGAGCCAAAAGCAGAAATAAAACTTCACGAGGGTGAAGACGAGGTTCAAAACGTAACATGCCGCTATTCCGCTGGGTTCAACCCGTAAATAGTACCATCGGCATTTATAAAAGAGTACAGGTGTTCAATAGCGGAAAACGCGGACTATTTACTCTGGCAGGATAATCAGATCCAAACATTAATAGAGAATTTAATGCGGTATTTATATAAACATGCCGGGCGAACTGACATCGCCCGGCAGTGAATCGCAAAGATTATTCACTTAAATCGCGGCCATTGCTGGCAATCACTTTTTTATACCACCAGAAAGATTTTTTGCGAGTGCGTGCCAGTGAGCCATTGCCTTGATCATCACGATCGACGTAAACAAAGCCGTAGCGTTTACTCATCTCGCCCGTTGAGGCTGCGACCAAATCAATGCATCCCCAGGTGGTGTAACCTATCACCGGGATGCCATCGGCTATCGCTTCGCCCATTGCCTGGATGTGCTGCTTCAGGTAGCTGATACGGTAATCGTCATGAATCTCGCCGTTGGCATCGATTTCATCGCGCGCCCCCAGGCCGTTTTCCACCAAAAATAGCGGCTTTTGATAACGGTCGTACATCATGTTCATGGTTATGCGCAGGCCTAAGGGATCGATGCCCCAGCCCCAGGCGCTACGGGGAATGTGCGGATTGGTCAGCGATTTCACCACGTTCGCCGCACTGCTGTTTTTCTCGTTCATATCGGCTGAGGCACAGCGCGACGCATAGTAGCTGAAGGAGACAAAATCCACGGTATGACGCAGGAGTTCTGCATCACCGTCCTGCCACTCAATCTCAATGCCTTTCTCGCGGAACACGCGAGCTGCGTAGGAAGGATAAGCACCGCGCGCCTGCACATCGATAAAGAACAGGTTCTCGCGATCTTTTTCCATCGCCGCCCAGACATCTTCAGGGTTACATGACCACGGATAGAAATTGCCGCCCGCCAGCATGCAGCCGACCTGATTTTCGGGGTCAATCTCGTGTGCAATTTTCGTCACCAGCGCACTGGCGACCAGTTCATGATGCGCCGCCTGGTATTTAACCTGCTCTCGATTATCCTTTGGTCCGAAGACCAGGCCAGCGCCAGAGAACGGGCTGTGCAGCAGAATGTTGATCTCGTTAAACGTCAGCCAATATTTCACCAGCCCGTTGAAAGCTTCAAAGCAGGTGCGGGCATAGCGGGCGAAGAATTCAATCATCTTGCGGTTGCGCCATGAACCGTACTCGGTAACCAAATGCATCGGTACGTCAAAATGGCATAACGTCACCAGCGGCGTGATGCCATATTTTTGGCACTCTTCGAACAGGCTGCGATAGAAAGCGATACCTTCAGGATTTGGCGTTAACTCATCACCTTTCGGGTAGATGCGGCTCCAGGCAATGGACGTGCGAAACACCGTGAAGCCCATTTCCGCCATCAACGCGATGTCATCTTTATAGCGACGATAAAAATCGATGGCATCATGGCTCGGATAGTATTCATCATCACGCAAGGTGAAGCGCGGTTCCAGCCCGAGTTTGACCGGCATACGGTGTTCGCCCTGCGGGATCATATCCACCGTGGTTAAGCCTTTACCGCCCGCCAGATAGCTCCCCTCCGACTGATTAGCGGCTAACGCGCCGCCCCATAAAAATCCCTCTGGAAATGTCACTTCAGACATAAAAAACCTCAGTTAATCAATTCACATTGACGGCTTTAGCAGGATCCACAACCGGTTTAGGCTGCGCTGTTTCACTCACCGGAATATCTTCAAAGCCAAGAATCAGGGTCAGAACAAATGAAAGCACCACCGACAACACCATCACACCGCCGACCCATACAATGCTCATCGGATTAGCCGGATCAAAGAATTGTACGCTGGTGAACAAGCCGGGTGAGGCCATGGAGTGACTGGCGAGCCCGCCGATGCCGGCTACCGCGCCACAGATAAATCCGCTGATCAGGCTGGCGATCAGTGGTCGTTTGAGTCGCACCGCAACACCATAGAGAGCGGGTTCCGAGATCCCAGCCACAATCGCTGAAGCCGCTGCGGCAAAAGCGGTCTGACGCAATTCCGGATTCTTGGTTTTGAAGGCTACGGCCAGCGATGACCCGCCGAGTGACAGATTGGCGCCGATTTCAGAGGGCATTACCATGCCTTCTTTGCCGGTTTCCGCAATAGTCTGGATGATGGTCGGGGTAAACACGCGGTGCATGCCGGTCATCACCAGCAGTGGCCACAACGCGCCCATGATCGCAACGGATAACCAGCCGAGATAGCCATGAATGGTGTAAACCAGCGCTGAAATACCGCTACCAATCCAGATGCCGAGTGGGCCAATCAGCACAATGGCAATCGGTGCGGCGATCAGCACAATCAACATCGGTTTGAGGAAGTTTTTGGTGACCGCAGGGGTAAAGCGATCCACCCAGTATTCGATGTGCGACAGGATCCAGGTCATCACCAGCGCCGGGATGACGGTGTAGGTGTATTTCACCGCCGTCACCGGGATATAGGCGAACTCCACGGCCTGGCCTTGTGCCGCTTTGGCCATCAAATCAATAAAGTTGGGATGCACCAGTACGCCGGCAATCGCAATCGCCAATGACATATTGGTTTTAAATTTCAGTGCCGCCGAGGCCGCCACCATTACCGGCAGGAAGAAAAAGGCGCCGTCACCGATGACATTCAGGATCACCAGCGTAGACGAACCTTTATCCAGTGCACCGCTCATCTCCAGCACCATTGCCAGCAGCTTGACCATCGATCCCCCGATGATCGCCGGGATCAGCGGCGACATGGTGCCCACCAGCGCATCAAGAATGCCCGCGCCAATGCTACGCAGGGTGATTTTGCGTTTCACTGGGGTGCTGTTGTCGCTATTCGGTGTGCCGAGTTTAAGCACTTCCTGATACGCGAGATTAACGTTATTGCCAATGATCACCTGGCATTGCGTATCGGTATGTACCACGCCCATCACGCCTGGAATCGCTTTCAGCGTGGCGTTATCGATCAGGGCAGTGTCGCGAAGTACGAAACGCAGGCGCGTCATGCAGTGCGTAACGGCTTCGATATTGTTCAAGCCGCCGAGCGAAGCCACGATGTCGCGTGAAACGTCAGCATAATTTTTAGCCATGGATTGTAGGTCTCTGATTTTTTTGAGTAGGGGTACGTTTGCCCGCATATCTATTGCGAGTCATGAGAAACCGGTTTCACAAAATCATGAATATGAAATCCTTACCAGGCAAGGAGTTTAAAATTTGATGTTTAAAAGTGTGATAGTGATCTATAAGGAGGTGAGGAGCGGGCAAACATTACGGTGAAAAAATTCTCCGCATAATTCGCGACTTAGGTAAACTTCAGCGATACGAGCGTAAATCAGAGTGAAATATGGCAACCATTGTTGAGGTGGCAAGGGTCGCAGGCGTATCTAAAGCCACGGTGTCACGTGTGCTGTCCGGCAACGGTTATGTCAGCGAAGAGAAGCGGGAATTGGTGTTTAAGGCCATCGCGGCAACCGGCTTTCGCCCCAATTTACTGGCGCGAAATCTGGCAACCAAGTCGAGCCAGACTATTGGCCTGGTGATCACCAACACCCTCTATTCCGGCAGCTATTTTACTGAGCTCATGCAGCATTCCGCCCGACTGATGGAGCAGCAGGGGCGACAACTGCTATTGGTGGATGGCAAACACAGTGCGGAAGAGGAGCGTGCTGCGATTCAATTTTTGCTCGATTTGCGCTGTGACGGCGTCATCATCTATCCGCGCTTTCTCACCATTGAAGAAATGGACGCTATCATCGATCAGCACTCGCATCCGATTCTGGTGATCAACCGTCGTCTGCGGCAACACGACAGCTACTGTATTTACGCCGATCAACAACGCACCAGCGCCGACGCCGTTGAAGCGTTAATCAAACTGGGGCATCGTGACATTGCCTTTATTACCGGGTCGCTCGATTCGCCCACCGGCCGTGAGCGCCTGGCGGGCTACCAATCGGCGCTGGCAAAACACCAGATTCCGGTTCAGCAAGCGTTGATTATTGAAGGGAAGTGGCAGGCGCAAAACGGCGTAGCGGCGGTAGAAACCTTGTTAAACCAGGGCAGTCCGTTTAGCGCACTGGTGGCCAGTAATGATGATATGGCGGTAGGAGCGTTAAAAGCGTTGGCATCGCACAACATTGCGGTTCCGGCTCAGGTCTCCGTGCTGGGATTTGATGATATTCCGCTGGCCCCCTTCACCGTTCCATCGCTCTCTAGCGTGAAAATGCCGGTGACGGAGATGATTCAGGAAACGCTTGCAAGGCTGATATCGATGCTCGACGGGGGCGAAATGCGCAATCGCCAGCGCTTCTCGGGTGAAGTGATGATGCGAGAATCCGTCGGCCCAGGACCTTTCGCCTGTTAAAAAACAGTGACGGTTCAGTAATATAACGCTGATAAACAAGAGGTTGGCGAATCTTATCGATATATAATCGAAAATATAGCGCTAGCTTAATGCGCGCATCCTTTCGTCAGTCATCCTGGAAATGTCATGTTTATCAAGCGTATCACCCTGGTGAAAACAGGTTTCACCAGTGCCATGTTATTGTACGCCGTTCCGCTGTATGCCACATCCGAGCAACCGACCATTGCAGTGACTGCCTCGCCGAATCAACCCCCTGCAGAAACCGATAAAAAAGCCACGCTGGGCAATCTCGGTAAACAGGAAGTGCGCAACACGCCGTGGTCGGTGCAAACCCTGTCACCTGAGTTTATGAAGCGCCAGCAGTTGAAAAGCGTCAGCGATCTTTATCGTTACATGCCATCGGTGCAGGGGGATGGGGCACGCCCGCAAACGCGGGGTATGCAGGGCAGTGTGGTGCAGAACAGCATGATCGATGGGCTGAATGTGGTATCGACCACCGACTACGCCGCTGAACAGTTTGATCAGATTGAGGTGCTGAATGGTCTCGCCGGATCCTTATATGGTCCGGCCAATCCGGCAGGTCTGTTCAATTTCGTGAACAAACGCGCCAGTGACACACCGCAGCACTCCATTACTGTGGGCGCGGGGACCGGGTTAAGCCATCAGCTGGCCGGTGATTTTAGTGGGCCGCTGGATAGCAACGACCGTCTGCGTTATCGCCTTAATTTCCTTGATGATGAGGGCGATGGCTATGTGAAAGGCAGCAAAGTTCGCCGTCAGCTTTTCAGCCTGGCACTCGATGCGAATCTGACCGATCAAACGGTGCTGGAAACCAACTTCAGCTATTACCATTTCTACGACAAAGGCCTGCCGGGCAAATTTGCGCTTGGCAAGGGGTTGTCATTCCCCTCTGCGCCCAATCCGAAAACGGCGCACCTGGGGCAATCTTATGCGGGTGATGATAATCACACGCTGACTGCTGGCCTGCATCTCAAACATGACTTCGACGGAAACTGGCAGGGTGAAATCGGCGTTTTACGTCAGATTGCCGATCGCGAATCCACGGCGGTAACCAACACCTTCACCGACAGCCACGGCGACTACACCGCCACCACTTCATCTGCCACCGCCAGCCGCTTTACGATTAATAGCTACATGGCGAATTTAAATGGGGAAGTGGATACCGGTTGGATTCATCATCAAATTTCAACCGGGCTGCGCGGTTTTGTCTGGAAGAATTACAACCCCCGCAACGGTGCTTCCTCGACCCTGGGCAGCGCTTCGCTGGATAATCCCCAGGCTTTCGCTGAACCGGACTACCCTGATTTTACCGACCGCTATCATTCCGCCACTGCCAGCCAGCATGCATTTCTGCTCAGCGATAATCTGCAGTTTTCCCCGCAATGGAGCCTGTTACTGGCGGGCAGTGAGAGCCTGCTGAGTTCGTCCAACTACAGCAAAACGGGCAGTCGCAGCAGTGATTCTGCTAATAGTGGATTCAGCGGTTCCGCCAGCCTGGTGTATAAGCTGATTGATCCCATGACGCTTTATGTCACTTATGCTGATAGTCTGCAACAAGGGGACACCGCACCGGCCACGGCCAACAATGCCGGTGCGATATTGGCGCCGTATCGTAGCCGTCAGGTGGAAGTGGGCAGCAAGCTGGCGGTTAATAAACTGCTGCTGACCGCCGCGCTGTTCCAGATTAAACGCCCGTTTGCCTACACCCACGCCAGCGGCGATTACGCTATCGATGGCGAACAGCGTAACCGTGGGCTGGAATTGATGGCGGATGGTGACCTCACCAATCGTCTGCATCTGTTTGGCGGCATGACCTGGTTAGATCCGCGTCTGCTGGACACCGCCAGCACACAAACCGATGACAAACAGATTGTCGGCTTGCCTCGCTATACCGCCAGCCTGTTTGCCGCTTACGATTTACCGATGTTCAGCGGTACCGATATTCACGGCGGCATTCACTATGTTGGTCGTCGCACTACCGACAATCAAAATGACGGTTGGGTGGGCAGCTATACCACGCTGGATGCCGGTGCAGCTTACAAGACCCGGCTGTTTGATACCGCCACCACCTTCCGACTTGATGTCACGAACCTGACCAACCGCCATTACTGGACCAATATCGTGCCCGGTGGTCTGAACGGTTACAGCGGTGCAGGCTATGCCAGCGCTTCTCTCGGCGCGCCGCGTATGGTGCAGGTCTCCATGCAACTTAACTTCTAAGGGAGTGAATGATGAGCAAAATGTGGCGTCGGTTATTACCGATGTTGATGGTGAGTACACTGGCTTCAGCCCAAACGGTGATCGATGACACTGGCCATCATGTCGAAATCAGCCAACCGGCGATGCATATTGCTGACGCCTGGTTTGCGCATCACTCGTTGTTGATGACGTTGGGCGCGGGGGATCGCATCGTGGCGACGGTGAATCATCCCGCCGATCGTCCGTGGATGTTTAAGGTTCAGCCATCCCTCAATCAGGCACTGCAGGCGAAGGGGAAAACCTTTGCCAGTGAAGCACTGGTGGTGCGCCATGTTGACGCTATCTTTGTGCCAGCGAATGATCCTGATGCGGAATCGTATCGACTTGCAGGTATTCCGGTACTGGCAATGAACTTCGATGATTTTGCTTCGATGAAGCGTTCACTGATCACGACGGCGCAAGTGCTGGGTACGCCCGAGGCGGCGAAGCGAGCAGAAGCTTATAACCGCTACCTTGATCAGCACATTGCTGACATCAGCGGGAAAACGGCGGGTTTAAGTGAGGCACAACGACCACGGGTGTTGCACATCCAGTCGCTGCATCCATTGAAAGTCGATGGGCGCGATACGCTGATTGATACCTGGATTAATCTCGCCGGTGGTCGAAATGTCGCTGCAGGCATTGTCGGCAATATGAAGCCCATCTCCCCTGAAGACGTGATTCGCTGGAATCCTGATGTGATTATCATCGGTGCGGGCGCCGGATCGCTGGCAGATTCCGACTTTAAGACGTTGTTTGCCAGTGTGAAAGCCGTCCAGCAACATCGTGTGTGGCAGAATCCGGCAGGAGTGTTTCCGTGGGATCGTTATGGCACCGAGGTGGCGTTACAGATTCAATGGGCCGCAAAACAGTTGCATCCGGCGTTGTTCCCACAACTAGATTTAGTGAGTGCTACGCAGGCGTTTTATCAACAATTTTATGACTACTCGCTGACGGCGAATGACGCGCAGCGAATTTTACAGGCGTTGCCACCGGAATAAATCGGGCTTTTTTAAATATGTCATTTTAAATTCATTAGCTCCACTGTTGGAGAATCATGAACAAACCCGTTTAAGCTTTACTTAAAACGGGTTTGTTCAATATCCAGTCAAAGGTTTTTTAAGAAGGTGAATGGTCTTAAGTGCCGGGTAATAATAGGATTAGGATTTGCTCCATCCTGGATTGGTAAGTCCAGTGGAAATTAATGCTTGATGCCTTGAAGCATTAAAAAACGTGGATTAAGAAAAGTTTTAATCAGAATAAGTCTTATTGTGAGTAAATAATTGTCAGTGCTAAGTTGAATTTACACATCCGGACATCTTTCCTGAGGGAATTATGCACGCACGCATCAAGCATCTTGACGGAATGCGCGGTCTTGCCATCTTAATGGTGATTGGTTACCACGCCTATGCACGTTGGCCAGAACTCTTGCCCTATGTAAACCTCACACAACATATTCCAGTTTTTTCTTTCGGCTGGCTTGGTGTTGAGTTGTTTTTCATGATCTCCGGCTTTGTCATATTTATGACGCTGGATAAGTCTGAGAGCTATATCAGCTTCCTGAAAAAACGCTGGCTGCGACTGTTTCCGGCGATGCTGATTGCCAGCTTGTTACTCTATGCTGTGGGTGGTTTTTTCCCGGAATGGTCCGCTATGACGCCCTATGTCAGGAATCTGCTACCTGGGCTGATCTTCACCAATCCTGAAACGTTGGCACAAATAACCGGTATTGAATTTAAATCGATGGCGGGCTCATTTTGGTCGCTGTACGTTGAAGCGGTATTCTATCTGATTATTGGTGCCATCTATTTTACCCTGGGACGGAAATATTGCCTGCCGGGCTTGCTGGTGCCGATGTTACTGCTGTCCGCCTCCTCGGTGTTAAAATCTTTAGGTCATCCCATTTTCATTGATGTTATTTCTAAGTTTGGTTTTATTCACTACGCGTGGTTTATGATCGGCTGCCTGGTGTATGAAAGAATGCATGGCCGTGACAAAGGCTTTCATTATGCGGTTGTGGTTGTCGCGATGCTCATTAACTTCAGCTACTACGTTAAAAATGCGGGCGCCCTAACGGTCATTCCCTTACTGCTGGTCATGCTTTTCTTTATTGCCAGTTTTTATTCAAAACAATTGGAACGTTTGTTATCCGTTCGATTTTTCACTGCGATAGGTTTTGCCAGTTACGCCTACTATCTGATACATGAAAACCTCATGATTGCCATACTGATAAAAATGAATGTGCAGATCAAAAGTGAAACAGTCATGCTGCTCATGCCGATTGTGGTCGCCGCAGGGCTCTATTATTTGGCCTGGTTTATGACTAAATATCTCGAACCAGCGTTGAGAAATATGTTGAAGGGAAAACGGACACCTGCAGCAGAGGCGGGTTGATATCATGGTGCGGAATTCATTCCGCACCCGATGTTTCACGTTACAAACCAAACCCATAACGCAGCGCAGTATACGCCACCATGCCAGCCAGCACGGTGGCGAACAAACCGCGCGTCACGATGCCGGTGATCGCCGCAATCAGCGCCGCCAGTAACGATAAACTCAAACCTGAAGCGGTTAACGCCGGCTTTTCCATCAACTCGGCCGTGACAATGGCCGCCATAATGCCCGCCGGGATAAAGCTCAGCCACTGTTGCGCCAGCGGGGCGAGTCGGAAGCGGGAAAGCAGCAGAATCGGGCCAACGCGCATCACCGCTGTGATCAGCGCGGCAACCACAATGGTCAACAGGACATTACGCTCCATGTTATTTCCCCTCCTTGTATTTCATGCGTAACAGCAGCGTGGCCAGACTGGCGGCAATCGAGGCGGCGATGATCACCACTACGCTGAGATCCAGATGTCCCGCAGAAAAATAGGTCACCAGCACCGCAACCACAATCGCCAGCGTCTCCAGCCATTTGCGTCGGCTGGCAAACCACGTCATTAGAATCAGCCCGATAAACATCGATACCAGACTAAAACTCAATCCGGCCATCAGCGATTCAGGGACGGCAGATGCGGCATAAGCGCCAATCACACAGGCAATAACCCAGTTCAGCCAGGCGGGCAGGTTAAGACCAAACATCCAGGCAAAGGCGATTTTGCCGTGCTGGCTGCCGTGCTGTACCGCGACGCCGAAGGTCTCATCGGTGAGCAGCAGGCCGCTGACGACTTTCTGCCAGCCACTTTGGCCACGGAAGAACACGCTAATCGCTGAACTCATCAGCAAATAGCGCAGATTAACCAGCATCACGCTAAGCACCACCGAGGTCATTTCCGCGCCTGCTGCCCATAGCGAATAAAATAAAAACTGCGCCGAACCGGTGTAGAGCAGCGTCGCCAGCAGCGCGGTTTGCAATACGGAGAAACCGGCCAGCGTGCCAATGGCACCCGCAGCAAAACCGATGCTCAGGTAACCGGGCACGGTAGGTAAACAGGCGATAAAACCCGCGCGAAAACTCAGTGGATCGCTGTGTTTCGGCAGGGTGTGACTATTCAACGACATGACAATTTTCCAAAACCTTCTCAACAGATGCACCAATTTTAAGCCACGATGCGCAAGGCTATAGTAAAATCCTGCTCCCGGAGTACATCAGCGAAGGATTTGTGATGCAGGAAAAACGTGATGACATCAAATTGTGGCGTGACCGTGGTATGCACGGCGGCATGGAAATCCTGCGCGCACGCTGCTACGAGCACAGTTATCCGGCACACTTCCACGACGAATTCGTGATCGCGGCGTTTGCCCGAGGGGCACAACGTACCCGCATTTGCCGTCAACAGGGCATTGCCGCCGCTGGCACGGTGATGGTGATTTTGCCGGGAGAAGTGCACACCGGTGAAGCGGTCCAGCGTGAGGAAGGCTGGGATTACTGCGCGTTTTATCCTTCTGCCGCACTGGTCAATGAGATTGCGGAGTCACAAATCGGCGGCAAAGGTGAACTCAATTTTGGTGCGGAAGGGATGCGTTACGATCCGCTGCTGGCGCAGCAGATGTTGCAGGCTTCCGCCGTGATGCAAGAAAGTCCGGACGCAGTGGAAAAAGAGTGTGCGCTGTTTCAGGTGCTGAGCACGTTAATCCGTCAACACGGCGAACGCACGTTAAAAGGCGGTGAGCGGCATGCGTTACGCGCCGATATTCGGCAGGCGATCGATTATCTGCACAGCGATTACCATCAGCCGCTGGCGGTCAGTGAAATCGCCGCCGTCGCCGGGCTAAGCGAATACCATTTTATGCGCACCTTCCAGAAGCTGACCGGCTTATCGGTACATCAATACCTCACGCAGATTCGTCTGATGCGCGCAAAACGACTGCTGTCGCAGGGCTTCGATGCCGCACACACCGCCAGTGAAGTGGGCTTCTTCGACCAAAGCCACTTCATCAAGAAATTCCGCGCCCATTTTGGCATTACACCGGGTGCATTTGCGGCGGCATCGCAATGATGGAGCGAGGATCTTGCCATGACTTCCCGTAACAAACCCAATGAACAGGCGACGCCGCTGTCGGTCGGTTTCGTCCTGCTGAACCGCTTTACGCTGCTGCCGTTTGCGGCTTTTGTTGACTGCCTGCGTCTCGCCGCCGATGAAGGCGATCGCAGCCGTCAGCTGCGCTGTAGCTGGACGTTTATGTCCAGCTCAGGCAGTGAAGCCACTTCAAGCTGTGGCGCGGTGATCTCGCCCTGTGAAGCCCTAAAGAACCCGGAACATTTTGACTACATCGTGGTGATTGGCGGGGTGCAGGATGAGAAGGACAAAACCGATCATCGCGCGCTGGATTATATTCGCCTCGCCGCGCAGTTTGGCACGCCATTGGTCGGTTTATGTACCGGTGTCTTTGCATTGATTCAGGCTGGCGTGATGAAGGGAAAAGAGTGTTGTGTCAGCTGGTATCACCATGGCGATTTACAGCGGCGTTTTCCCGATATCACCCCGGTAGCCGATCGCATCTTTGTCGATGAAGGCAAGCTGATTACCTGTGCCGGTGGCGTGGCGGCGGCGGATGTTGCCGCGCATCTGATTGAACGCCATCTGGGCCGCGCATGGGCGATAAAAAGTCTGCATATCATGCTGATTGATGAAGCGCGCACCACGCATCATCCGCAGCCGCAACCGGTGATCTTCGAAAAAATAAAAGATCGCATGGTGCGTAGTGCCGTTGATGTGATCTCCCAACATATGGGCGAGGTGATTTCGGTTGAGCAACTCGCGCAACGCCTCAATACCTCGCGGCGCAATATTGAGCGTAAATTCAAAGATGAGCTGGGTGTCAGTCCGCAACGCTTCGCGCGTGACTTACGACTGCGTTATGGTCTTTGGCTACTGCTGTACAGCGCGAAAACAGTGACAGAAATTGGCGAGCGCTGTGGCTTCTCCGATACCGCGCATTTTTCCCGCCATTTCCGCGATGCCTTTGGTTATCCTCCCAGCCTGGCACGCAAGCAGGCCGCATTGCGCGATCAGCAGCATGTCGATCCATTCTTTATTCATATTGATAGTGCAATTGAAGGGCGTTGATTTCAGCGCTCTCGTTATTTCATTGTTGCTGCATAAAATGATTACCCACTGATTTACTTAATTTTTTCCGCCCGCCCGATTTAAGCCTTTCCAATCAGACATCACATTTTCTTATCCAATCGTGATGCACCTCAAACAATACAAATCACCTTCAAAAATTAAATCATTGATAAATAAGGGTTGTCGCGATTTTGTCATATTAAATGTCGCAAACGTTCAAGCTTACACCCGGCGATATTCAGTAGTGTGAAAACGTACTGAATTTGGCCACTAATCCTGATGAGGGTGTAGCAATGAATGCAAATGATTTGAACAGTGCCGATCCACAACTGTTTGCCGCCGTAGTGGGTGAGCTGGTGCGACAGGAAACACACATCGAATTAATCGCCTCGGAAAATTATGCCAGCTCCCAGGTCATGTCGCTGCAGGGCAGCCAGCTCACCAACAAATATGCTGAAGGCTATCCGGGGAAACGTTACTACGGCGGCTGCGAACATGTCGACACCATCGAGCGTTTAGCGATTGAACGTGCCTGCCTGCTGTTTGGTGCGGATTACGCCAACGTGCAGCCCCATTCCGGTGCTCAGGCGAACGCCGCGGTGTTTATGGCGTTGATCAAACCCGGCGACACCATTCTCGGCATGAGCCTGGCGCACGGCGGTCACTTAACCCATGGCGCCGCACCGAATGTCTCCGGTAAGCACTACAACGCCGTGCAATACGGTTTGAATGCTGAAACCGGTGAGATTGATTATCAGGAAGTGGAGCGCCTGGCAAAGGAGCACCATCCGAAACTGATTGTGGCCGGTTTCTCCGCTTATTCGCGCATCGTTGACTGGAAACGCTTCCGCGAAATCGCCGATAGCGTTGGCGCCTGGCTGATGGTGGATATGGCGCACGTGGCGGGTCTGGTCGCTGCGCGCTGTTATCCCAACCCGTTACCGCATGCACATGTGGTGACCACCACCACGCACAAAACCCTGCGCGGTCCGCGCGGTGGTCTGATTCTTTCAGCGAACGGTGATGAAGCGCTGTACAAAAAACTCAACTCCGCGGTGTTCCCTGGCCAGCAGGGCGGCCCGTTGATGCACGTGATTGCTGCCAAAGCGATGGCCTTCCGTGAAGCGATGGAGCAGGACTTCATTCACTACCAGGCCAAGGTGATCGATAACGCCAAAACCATGGCGAAAGTGTTCATCAAACGCGGCTACGACGTGGTGTCAGGCGGCACTGACAACCATCTGTTCCTGGTCTCATTGATTGGTCAGGAGATCACCGGCAAAGAAGCCGATGCTGCCCTGGGCCGCGCGCATATCACCGTGAATAAAAATTCCGTGCCCAACGATCCGCAAAGCCCGTTTGTGACCTCCGGTTTACGCATCGGCACGCCAGCCGTGACCACGCGCGGCTTTGGCGAGAAAGAGTGCGAGACCCTGGCGGGCTGGATTTGCGACATCCTTGATGTGCTGGCGCTGAAACAGAACAGCGACAACATCGAAGCCTGGGTGCGTTTCAACGTATCAGAGCTGTGTGCCAGACATCCGGTGTATGGCGAACATTCACCGCAGGCTATCGCCAAAAAAGCCATTGCCTGACCATTTTTCCCGGCTCAGGCCGGGAGTTTTAGGAGACGAGTATGCAACGTTTTTCTGGTTTCGGGCTGATTAGCCACGGACTGAGTTATCACGAAAACTGGCAGCGCATGTGGCGCAATCCCACGCCGAAAAAGTCCTACGACGTGATCATCATCGGCGGGGGCGGGCATGGCTTAGGGACGGCTTATTACCTGGCAAAAGAGTTTGGTATCCGCAATGTAGCAGTGATCGAGAAAGGCTGGCTGGGCGGCGGTAACACCGCGCGTAATACCACCATCGTGCGCTCGAACTATCTGTGGGATGAAGCTGCCGCACTGTTCGAGCATTCCGTGAAATTGTGGGAAGGGCTGACACAGGAGCTGAACTACAACGTGATGTTCTCGCAGCGTGGCGTGTTGAATCTTGGACACACCCTGCAGGACATGCGTGATATCCAGCGCCGCGTCAACGCCAACCGCCTGAATGGCATTGACGGTGAAGTGCTGGATACTCGCGGGGTACAGGATCTTGAACCGCTGCTGGATTGCTCTGCTCGCGCACGTTTTCCGATCATGGGCGCTTCCTGGCAACCGCGCGGCGGTGTGGCGCGCCATGATGCGGTGGCGTGGGGCTTTGCTCGCGGCGCAGATGCGCATGGCGTGGATATCCTGCAACAGACCGAAGTCACCGGCATGATGATCCGTGATGGCCAGATTTACGGCGTGCACACCAATCGCGGTGATATCGAAGCGAAGACGGTGGGCTGTGTGGTGGCGGGTAACTCGGGCGTGCTGGCCAATATGGCCGGTATCAAACTGCCGCTGGAATCTCATCCTTTGCAGGCGCTGGTCTCCGAACCGCTCAAACCGGTGGTGAACACGGTCGTCATGTCGAACCACGTACACGGTTACATCAGCCAGTCCGATAAAGGCGATCTGGTGATTGGTGCGGGCATTGATGGTTACACCGGTTACGGCCAGCGCGGCAGCTATCCGATTATCGAACACACCCTGCAGGCGATTGTTGAGATGTTCCCGGCCTTCTCGCGCGTGCGCATGAACCGCCAGTGGGGCGGCATTGTAGATACCACGCCAGATGCCAGCCCGATCATCTCGAAAACCAAGGTGAACGGCCTCTACTTCAACTGCGGCTGGGGCACCGGCGGCTTCAAAGCGACACCGGGATCGGCGCATGTGTTTGCCGCCAGTCTGGCTAAACGTGAGATGCATCCTCTGGCGGCACCGTTCTCTATTGACCGTTTCCACACCGGTGCTCTGGTGGATGAGCACGGCGCTGCAGCCGTTGCGCACTGATTATTGTTCGGGAGAAAGACAACATGTTTCATATTTATTGCCCGTGGTGCCAGGAGCATCGCGAAGAAGAAGAGTTTCATGCCAAAGGCCCGGCACATCTGGCGCGCCCTAAGGATCCGGAAGCCTGCAGTGACGAAGAGTGGGGCGACTATTTGTTCTTCCGTGATAATCCACGCGGCGTGCATCACGAACTCTGGGTGCACGCGGTGGGTTGCCGAAAATTCTTTAATATCACGCGCAATACCGTGACCTACGAGATCCTGGAAACCTACAAAATCGGTGAGCAGCCAGGCAAAAACGTGCAGGCAGAAGTGGTGACCTTACCGGTGCGCCAGGAAGCACGAGAAGCGGCCAATGAGAACGTAAAAGTGCAGGCCGGAGGCGCATCATGAGCCAGGTCAATCGCCTCAAACAGGGCGGTCGCATCGATCGCAGCCGCAAAATCACTTTCACTTTCAATGGCAAAACGCTGGAAGGTTTTGTCGGGGACACCCTGGCATCAGCGCTGATCGCCAACGGCATTGATGTGGTCAATCGCAGCTTCAAATACTCCCGTCCACGCGGCATCGTTGCGGCTGGCGCGGAAGAGCCTAATGCAGTGGTACAGCTCGGTGGCGCAGAGCAGGAACAGATCCCCAACGTGCGTGCCACTCAGCAAGCGCTTTATCAGGGGCTGGAAGCCGTCAGCACCAACGGCTGGCCGAATGTCGATCGCGATTTGATGGGCGTAGTAGGCAAAATCGGTGGGCGTTTTATGCCGCCAGGTTTCTACTACAAAACCTTTAAACAGCCGGCATCGATGTGGAAAACCTACGAAAAATACATTCGTAAAGGGGCCGGTCTGGGTCGCAGCCCAACCGTCGCCGATCCCGATATTTATGATCACTTCAATCAGCACTGCGATGTGCTGGTGATTGGCGCTGGTCCAGCCGGACTGGCTGCGGCGCTGGCCGCAGGGCGCAGTGGGGTGCGCGTGATCCTGGTGGATGAGCAGGAAGAGATGGGCGGCAGTCTGCTGGATAGCCGCGAAATCATTGATGAGAAAGGTGCCGCGCTGTGGGCCCGCGATGTGCTGCAAACCTTGCAGGCGCTGGACAATGTGCAGCTGCTGGCAAAAACCACCGCCAACGGCTATCACGATCACAACTTTGTCACGCTGCTAGAGCGTCGCACCGATCACCTGTCGATCACTGCGCCAGTTATCAAGGGGCACAAACAGGCGCGTCAACGTATGCACCGGTTACGTGCCGGGCGGGTGGTGCTGGCCACCGGCGCGCATGAGCGTCCATTGGTGTACAGCGGCAACGACATTCCCGGTAACTATCTGGCGGGTGCGGTTTCCACCTATATCCATCGCTATGGCGTCGTGCCGGGCAACAAACTGGTGGTCTCCACCAGCAATGATGACGGCTACCGTGCAGCGCTGGACTGGCTGGATAGCGGGCGTGAAGTGGTGGCAATTGCCGATGCGCGTCTGAGTCCGGACGGCGAGTTGGTGAAACAGGCGCGTCTCAAAGGCATCACCATCATGACCGGCAGCGCGGTAATCGAAGCGCAAGGCGCAACACGCGTGCGCAGTGTCGATATCGCCCGCATCAACAGTGAGAGCTTTGTGGTGGTTGGTAGCGCCACGCGTCTGGTGTGCGACACCGTCGCCAGCTCGGGTGGCTACAGTCCGGTCATCCATCTCGCATCACATACCGGCGGGCGCCCGCAGTGGCGTGACGATATCCTCGGTTTTGTGGCGCCCCAGGTAAAAGGGATGAGGGTAGTGGGAGGCGCGCAGGGCATCTATAGCTTGCCTGACGTGCTCAGCAGCGGTTTCGAGGCGGGAAAACGTGCTGCTGAAGAAACCGGAGGCACACCGCAACCGATGGCGCTGCCGCAAACACGGGCGCGTCGCGATGGCCCGGCGCTGGCGCTGTATCAGGTGCCGCACATGAAAACCACCATGCGCGCACCGAAACAGTTTGTCGATTTGCAGAATGACGTAACGGCCGCTTCCATTGAGCTGGCTACGCGTGAAGGCTTTGAATCGATTGAACATATCAAACGTTACACTGTCATGGGTTTCGGCACTGATCAGGGCAAATTGGGCAATATCAATGGCCTGGCGATTGCGGCGCGGGTATTGAATCACAGCATTCCTGAAGTTGGCACCACCATGTTCCGCCCCAACTACACGCCTGTGGCCTTTGGCGCAGTGACCGGACGCCACTGCAACGAGCTGTTCCAGCCGGAGCGCTATACCGCGTTGCATCAGTGGCACGTGGAAAAGGGTGCGATATTTGAAGATGTCGGGCAGTGGAAGCGCCCCTGGTATTTCCCGCAGCGCGTCAACGGGCAACTGGAGACGATGCATCAGGCGGTGGTACGTGAATGTCGCGCAGTGCGGGAAAGCGTTGGCGTGCTCGATGCCTCAACCCTCGGCAAAATCGATATTCAGGGGCCGGATGCGCGTGAATTCCTCGAACGCGTCTACACCAACAAATGGGCCAAACTGCCGGTGGGCCGTGTGCGCTACGGCCTGATGTGTCGCGACGATGGCATGGTGTTTGATGACGGCACCACCAGCTGCCTTGGCCAGAATCACTTCCTGATGACCACCAGCACCGGCAATGCCGCCACCGTGCTGGAGTGGCTGGAACTCTGGCATCAAACCGAGTGGCCGGAACTGCAGGTTTACTTCAACTCGGTCACCGATCACTGGGCCACCATCACTGTCACCGGGCCTAAAGCCCGCGATCTGCTGGCGGAGTTCAGCGATATCGATTTAGCGCGAGACAGCTTTAAGTTCATGGACTGGCGTGAAGGCAAGGTGGCGGATGTTCCGGCTCGCGTGTTCCGCATCTCGTTCACCGGCGAGTTGGCGTATGAAATCAACGTGCAAGCCAACTATGCGTTGCATGTCTGGCAGGTACTGTTCGCGCACGGCAAGAAATACAACCTCACCCCTTATGGGACAGAAACCATGCACGTATTGCGTGCGGAGAAGGGGTTCATTATTGGCGGTCAGGACACCGACGGATCAATGACACCGCACGATCTCGGCATGGAGTGGTGTGTGGGCAACGACAAACCGTTCTCGTGGATCGGCAAACGATCGCACACCCGATCCGATGTGCTGCGCGAGGATCGTAAACAGCTGGTGGGGCTGTTACCGAAAGATCCTAAAGTGGTGCTGGAAGAGGGTGCGCAGGTGGTGTTCGATCCTCAGCACGCGATCCCCGTGCCGATGTATGGCCACGTCACCTCCAGTTACTACAGCCCGACGCTGGACAGCGGCTTTGCCATGGCCGTGGTGACACGCGGACATCACCGCATGGGCGAAACCGTCTGGCTTGCCAGTTCAGACGGTCAATTCACTGAAGCCAAAATTGTTAGCTCCGTGTTTATCGATCCAAAAGGAGAGCGCCAGAATGTCTGAGACCCTCACTGCCAACCTCTTTAATGCACATCCTGTGACGCCGGGGATGGGCGAATCTCCACTGGTGTGGAGCTATATCAAAACGGGTGTTCCCACGGTAGCGGGCGCCTCGGATATCACATTGCGCGAGCGCGCTGACCTCGGTCATCTGACGCTGCGCGGATCGGCTATCGAGTTGGATAAAGCGCTGCGCGCCGTATTGCAGCTCTCTCTACCCGCGCAGCCTTTATCCCTGACGCAAGCCGGTGCATACAGCGCGCAGTGGATGTCACCGGACGAGTGGCTGCTGATTGTGCCGCAGGGTGAAGAGTATGCCATTGAGCAGCAGTTACGCGCTGCGCTCGGCGATGCGCACTACGCAATTGTCAACATTGGCGGCGGGCAAACCTTGCTGGAGTTGCGCGGTGAACAGGCGATCAATCTGCTGAAAAAATCGGTGGTGTATGACGTTCATCCGCAGAATTTCCCGGTAGGTAAAGGTGTGATGACCTGCTTTGCCACCATCACGGTGATCCTGCGTCGCCCAACAGAAGATCGTTGGGAACTGGTGGTGCGCCGCAGTTTTGCGGACTACAGCTATCGCTGGCTGCTGGATGCCGGCGCGGAATATGGCATTAGCGTGCTGTCCTGATAGGACATCGTCGTCAATTTACGCGGTGGCTTGCAAGTCACCGCCATTCGGCTCAGTTGCCAATGATGTGAGGGTCTTTTATGAGTCGTAGTAATGCCAACTGGATTTTGACCGCCCAATGCCCGAGTAAACTGGGCAGCGTGGACGTGGTCACGCGCTTTCTGAAAGAACAGCGTTGTTACATCAATGAGCAGCACAGCTTTGATGACAAATGCGCGCAGCGATTTTTCATCCGAACCGTATTTGAACCGCAGACCGACAACTTTGATGCGGCGGCATTTCGTGATGAATTCAGCACGCGCGCGGCTGACTTTGACATGTCATTCGAACTCACCGAACCCGGCTATAAAGTGCCGGTGGTGATCATGGTGTCGAAAACCGATCACTGTCTCAACGATCTGTTATATCGCCATCGCGCCGGTAAGCTTGCCATTGATATTAAAGCGGTGATCTCTAACCATCCGCTGCTGGAGCCCATCGTGGCCTGGCATGGTTTGCCTTACCACTATTTCCCGGTATCTGCGGCGAATCGTGCGGAACAGGAGCAACAAATCTGGCAGGTGGTACAGGAGACGGGGGCGGAACTGGTGGTGCTGGCGCGTTACATGCAGGTGATGTCGGCGGAGATGTGTCAGAAGCTCTCGGGTCGTGCCATCAACATCCATCACTCCTTGTTACCCGGATTCAAAGGGGCCAGGCCTTATCATCAGGCCTATGACAAGGGCGTAAAACTGGTGGGTGCCACCGCGCACTTCATCAATGAAGATCTCGATGAAGGACCAATCATCAGCCAAAAAGTCGAGGTGGTGAGTCATGCCGATTACGCCGACGATCTGGTGGATAAAGGGCGCGATATCGAGCGCTTAACGCTGGCACATGCGGTCTCGTGTTATGCCGAGCGCAGAGTGTTCCTGTATGAAAATCGCACCGTGGTGTTCTCACGGTAAGGTGCAGTGGAGATGGACAATTATCCGAATCCAGCCACTGACGAACCGGCATTGCCGCTGCGGCCTGACATTCGCATCGGCTTTGTGCTGATCAACAAGTTCACGCTGCACTGCGTGTCAGAACTGATCGAACCCATCCGCTTTGCGGCGGATGTGTCTTTTCTCAGTCGTCAGATTTTCTGTCAGTGGGAGTGGATGAGCTGTGACAATCAGCCTGTAACATCCAGCTGTGGCTTGCAGATTACGCCAACCGCGCCTTTTAACCTGGACGATCAGTGGGATTACGTGGTGTTTGCCGGTGGCCTGCTTGATGAGACGCGCGATTCGCCTGCGTGGCTGCTGGAAGCGATGCGGTCACTTCAGGCGCGGCGTATCCCCATTATTACCCTGTGCAGCGCCACTTTTATGGCTGCTCAGGCGGGTTTGCTGGAAGGCAAGAAGTGTGCGATTCACTTTACGACGCGCGATGAATTTCGTCAGCGCTTCCCTTCGGTGACGCCGGTGATCGATCAAACCTATCTGAGTGACGGCGGGATAATTTCCTGTCCAGTTGGCACCGCGCGCGATTTGGCCATGGATATCATCCTGCAGCATTGTGGTGAATTGCGGGCGAAGAAAGTGCAGAAGTACTTGCTGGTGGAAGAGAGTAAAAAGCGGCAAAGCAGCACAGCACGCTCCAGCATGGGTGGGGAGCTAAAAAACTATGATGATGAGCTGGTAAAGCGCACCGTTGCGTACATGCAGCAGCATCTGTCTTCGCCTGAGCCGTTGCAAACCCTGACGCATGCCATGCAGATTAACCTTCGTCAGCTGAACCAGGCATTTTTACACAGCACCGGTGATACCGCGGCTGTTCACTGGCGCAAAATGCGGCTGGAGCATGCGCGAAAATTAATGACCAGCAGTAATGTGAGTATTAACAGTGTCGCGAAATCATGCGGTTTTTCTGATGCTTCACATCTTATTTCCTGGTTCCGAAAACAGTATGGTGAAACGCCCGCCGATTATCGCAAACGACGGCGGGATGTTGAAAGATTAATTCAACAATCCTCAATTTTTTGATGTAAAGCCCACACGCTATCAATGCGGGGTGGGCTTTATTATTTTCACCACTTATCTGAATTTCAAAGCGTGAGGTTGGGTATAAAGAAAAACATCAATCATGTCCCATTTCACAAAAATAAGAAAAGGATATGAATGAATTGTTAATTAATTATCTTGTTGATTACGCTGATTTTTACGTGGCAGTGGGTGATAAACATTATATTGATGTGAATTTTTATATTATTTCCACTTTGGTGTCAGGTTGACC
The DNA here is from genome assembly GCF_056678875.1 of Pantoea folii. Classification (NCBI taxonomy): domain Bacteria; kingdom Pseudomonadati; phylum Pseudomonadota; class Gammaproteobacteria; order Enterobacterales; family Erwiniaceae; genus Pantoea; species Pantoea folii. Next base: position 164,255 of record NZ_JBWXON010000001.1, read on the forward strand.
AACATTGCGTGCTGGTGCAATTATTCCCTTACGAATTCACGGATATACTGTGAGGCTGAAATGAAAGGGTCAACCTGTAATCTGATAGCGCGCACGGCACTCCCGCATAAGGCATATGGAAGGCATCGCGCCAAAGGAAGTGTGAAGAAAATTGATGTGATATTCTGCGCGGTAAGTAATGGCATCATTGAAAATTCCTACATCAAACCGGGTAAAAGTCTGTTGCGTCTCGGCAAAGCGTTGTGGAATTTAATTGCCGCGCCCAATGCAAAAGATGAAGAGAAACGTAAATTCAATTATTAACTCTCCAGAGGGCGCAACTTGCCCTCTCTGTTTATCTCCTGCGAATTAGTCTCATTCCCTCGTTTGGTTTACCGTTCTACGTTGCACGCTGTGCTGTTGAGGTTCCTGGTCTACATTTGGGGTTGATTTCTCTGCCGCAGAAGGGGACTTTAGGTTTGCCCAACTGCAAAATCAAAGGAATAGCAACATGACGAACGCCCTGTGTCAGGCGCTTCAGCTGGAATACCCGCTTATTCAGGCACCGATGGCGGGCGTCTCCACCCCTGAAATGGCCGCCGCCGTCACCAATGCCGGTGCGCTAGGTTCTATCGGTGTGGGGGCCTCCACTCCGGAACAGGCAGCTGTGATGATCGCGCAAACGCAGGCGCTCACCCGAGGCCCCATCAACGTCAACCTCTTTTGCCATGCGCCAGCGGTACGCGACGTTGAACGCGAGCAAGCGTGGATTAATCGCTTTGCGCCGTTGTTTGTGCGTTATGAAGCCGAGTTACCTTCGGCTCTCTCGGAGATCTATCAAACCTTCCTGAATAATGACGCGATGCTCAGTGTGATTGAGCAGGCGGCCCCGGCAGCAGTGAGCTTTCATTTTGGCATCCCTTCCGCGGCAGTGATTCAACGATTCAAGGAGCGTGGGATCGTGTTGCTGGCCACCGCGACCAGTGTGGCAGAAGCATTGACCATCGCGCGCAGCGGCATTGATTTCATCGTGGCGCAGGGGATTGAAGCAGGCGGGCATCGAGGACATTTTGATCCTCAGGCTTTCGACCATCAAATGTCGACCTTCACCCTGGTGCAGGCGATCCGTCAGCAAACTGCGCATCCGGTGATTGCGGCGGGTGGCATCATGGAGGGTTCAGGTATCGCTGCCATGTTGCAACTGGGCGCAAACGGTGTGCAGTTGGGTACCGCCTTTGTGTTATGCCCGGAATCGGCGGCAAACGCGGCATATCGCGCGGCAATGAAACAGGCCAGAGCAACCGGCACCGAACTTACTGCTGCGATTTCTGGACGTCAGGCGCGCTGTTTACGCAATGATTTCTGCGATTTTAGTCGTGACTTCGCCAACAGTGATGTACCGGATTATCCGTTGACCTATTCGCTGGGCAAAGCGCTTGCCGCTGTCGCTGCGGCGAAACAGCACCACGGCTTTGGCGCGCAGTGGGCTGGGCAGGGAGCGGCGCTGGCACGTGAAATGCCTGCGGGTGAGCTGGTCAGGTCGTTAATGCGTGCATAGCCTGCTGTCACTCTCTGTATCTGACCGCGTAATGGCGGTCAGATTTTCGCAAATCAGCTGAACTATTTGGTTAACGATATTAATGTCACCTGATTCGGCAGGTTGAAAGGTGTAGTGCGGAAACGATGCATTGCCAGTTTGAATGTCACATTTTTAAAATTTAGAGACGCTTTAAAGCGACAAGATTTCTCAAATTGATAACCCCGTCATTATTAATCCTTCATCCGCAATTCCTGAGTACGCCAACAACTTTCTTTTATCGGGAACACCCACAAAAAGAAATTTAAGTGTTCAACGATATGTCCACAATCTGTCCATCATTTAGTATTTAAGCCAGGATCAAAACCTTTTATAAAGCTATTCATGGAATGGCGCAGGGTCTTCAATAATGACAACACTGAACAAGAGACAAAGCGGAATTATCGATTATCTTGCGGCTGAAAATGATTGGGTAGCCGCTAATCGTGTTGCGGAATCATTTGCGATCTCAGTGAGCACCTTACGTCGTGATATTGAAGTGATTAATACGTCTCTTGGTGATCAGAATAGCCACATTAAAAGTAAGCCAGGCCTTGGGCTGCGTTATGATGGCGGTTCGCCATTTAATCGTGTCTATGTCAGTGTGACAGGAATAGAGGGTGAGATTTTTACGACCAAGCGTTTAGTAGGCATTGCGACGGATTTATTAACGCAGTCGCCTCAGCCGATTTCCATCAGTGCGTTGGCCGAAAAGTATTACGTGAGTCGCTCTTCCATTGTCGAAGACCTGAAGAAAGTTGAGCTTTGGGTTGCTGGTTTTGCTTTGAGGATGGTGAAAGACCACTCCGGCACGCATCTCTGCGGTGACGACCTGAATATTCGGATGGCGTTAAAAGAGATTATTACTAATAGTGTATTCAGCCACTATCAAATGGTAGATAGCCGCATTGACCGCTTTTCTCGCACAAAATTAGTGGATCAGTTTGGGAAAGTGAATGTCGAAAATTGTACCTCTTTAATTGGCTTTATTGAAAGCGAACTCTCAATAGCCATCAGTGAGCCTTACTACACTAATTTGTTCTCTCATCTGTTGGTCACTATTCAGCGCGTCTCTGGTTTAGCGGAGCAACCCACGATCACAAGCTTTCATCGACACAGTTGTAAAGAGTGGATGATCGCAGAGAAAGCCGTGTCATGGCTGGAACAAGAGTACAATTTACGCCTGCCAGAAATCGAAGTCAGTTATATCTATCAATATATTATTTCATCCGGCCATCATGTATTAAAGGCTGATGCAGGAAATTCATTACCGCAACACAGTGAAGCAGATGAATATGCTAGCAGATTTATCGCTGCCTGCTCGCAGGAGCTCGGTCTCAATCTTATCCTGGACGCAAAACTACGCCGTGATTTGGCTCAGCATATTAAGCCGATGCTCAACCGCCTCGCATATGGCATCGCTATTCATAATCCTCTATTAGAGGACATCAAATTGGAATTTGGCCGCGCGTTTGAAACTGTCAGATGTGCCACGGAAAAACTCAGCGTGAATTTTGATTATCCGGCCACTTCTGACGATGAAGTCGCTTACCTTACGCTTTATATTCAGACTGCGTTAGAGAAATTCAGTGCCTGTAAGAAAATCATTATTGTTTGTTCCAGCGGCGTCGGCACCTCTCAGCTATTAGCCAGCCGTATTAATCGTGCATTCCCTGAGTGGGAAATCGTCGACATTGTGCCTGGAAGCCAGTTAAGTGCCACGTTAGGCATAAAAAACTGCGATCTCATTGTATCAACCATCAAATTAGAAGGCGTTGAGTTACCCATTGCCTATGTCTCAGCGCTTTTTTCAAAAAAAGATATTGCAAGAGTTTCTGAAAAGATAATTTTCACTAAAATTATAAAGGAGAGTGATGATGCTCGATAAGGTGGTAGTCTCAGATATTCTTAGCCGCTCCTGTGTTGTTACCGATTTAGTGGCAGGCAATAAGGTAGAGGTGATCGAGTATCTGTCACAATTGCTATTTGCAGAGAATATTATTAGCGATAAAGCCCTCTTTATTCGCGATGTCCTGGCACGTGAAGAACTTGGCCCAACCGGCTTTGATAATCAGGTTGCCATCCCCCACGGTAAGTCACCAGCCGTGCGCGAAACGCGAATGGCGGTGGCCCAATTACGGCACCCTGTTGACTGGGAAACAGAAGATGAGGTTGCCGTCCGGCTGGTTATTCTGTTTGCCGTCAGAAACGCGGATAGCGGCATCGGGCATATCAAAGTATTAGCCAGTGTATCAGTCGCACTTGGTGATGATGAAATTGTTGAGCAACTTATGCAGGCTGAGAGTCGTGAAGCGTTGTACCGCTTAATTGTCAACAATACCGGATTATAAACTTATCTATCTGGAGTTTTCTCATGAGACTCATTGCAGTTACCGCCTGTCCAACAGGCGTAGCACACACCTATATAGCTGAAGCGAATCTGAAAAAGAGCGCGGCTAAAATGGGCATAGATATCTTAGTGGAAACCCATGGAGCAGTGGAGAGTGAATACCATTTCACTGACGAGGATATTAATAATGCCGACGCGGTGCTGATTGCGGCAGATAAAATGATTGATACCGGAAGGTTTAAAGGAAAGCGTATATTCAAAGTTCCGGTGGCACGTGCGGCCAAGGATGCCACTGGCTTGTTGAATAATATTGTGAACGGTGCACTAAAACCCGAATTAGCCGGGGAGACCTCCTCAGTCAGGATTGATGATGCCCCCAATTTCTCTGGTGGAAAGTCATTAGCCTCTCAACTTTATATCCATCTGATCACCGGCGTGAATCTGATGATCCCCTTTGTGGTGGCCGGCGGAATATTGATTGCACTCAGTTTCTCATTCGGCATCACGGCCGCTACGCCGGGTGATGCGAATTTCAGCCCCATCGCCAAAATGTTATCCGATGTCGGAGGCGGCGCGGCTTTCGCGCTGATGCTGCCGATATTGTCCCTCGGGATCAGCAAATCCATCAGCGGTAACCTCGGTATTGTTTCTGGCGCGGTAGGCGGCATGTTAGCGGTGCATACCGGTGCGGGTTTTTTAGGTGCCTTGTTTGCAGGGTTCCTCGCCGGGTATATCACGTTATTTGTAGTAAAATATATTCAATTGCCAAAAGCACTGGCCGGGCTCAAACCTATTCTGATCGTACCATTATTGACGGTGCTGCTGACCGGAGCACTGATGATTCTGGTTATTGGTCAGCCTATCAAATTGTTGCTAGAGGCATTAACCACCTTCTTGCAAACCATGGGAAATATGAATGCTGCGGTGATGGGCTTAATGATTGGCATCATGGTGGCATTTGATATGGGGGGACCGTTAAATAAAACCGTCTGCATGTTTGCTATCGGATTAATGTCGACCGGAATCTATGAACCCATTGCGGCCTGCATGGCAGCGGGCATGGTTCCTCCAATCGGTATTGCGCTGGCGACCACGTTATTCAAACGTAAATTTACCGCGCAAGAGCGTGAAACCGGAAAAGTCACCTATGTATTAGGGCTCTCATTTATCACCGAGGGGGCCATTCCCTACGCTGTTTCTGATCCTCTGCGTGTGATTCCTGCTATCTGTGCGGGTTCTGGCTTGGCCGGGGCACTTTCGATGGGGCTCGGCTGTGCTTCTCGCGCACCGCACGGTGGGGTGTTCGTGCTGTTTATCCCCAATGTGATTACACATGTATTGGCTTATATCTTCGCAATTGCTGCCGGTGCGTTATTCACGGCAGTGATCCTACGTGTCATCAAAAAAGACGTTAATCAGACCCTGACTGAAGGAGTGAAAGATGTTAATCAACATGAAGAATCTTTTGAGCGTGGCTAAAAATAATAAGTTTGGCGTAGGCGCTTTTAATATCGCTTCAGCAGAATTCGCGCGCCTGGTGATTGAGGTTGCAGAAGAGTTACGTTCCCCCGTGATTCTTGAAGTGCATCCGGTTGAGCATGATTTCTGTGGTGATGCCTTTATTGTTTATTTACGCGAATTAGCCGCCAAAGCCAGCGTGCCGGTGGTTATTCATCAGGATCATGGTCAGTCACTGGAACACAATATCAAAGCGATTCAGACCGGTTATACCTCGGTGATGATTGATGCCTCTTTGCTGGCATTTGAAGACAACATCGCCCTGACGCGAAAAATGACGGAAATAGCGCATGCAGCAGGGGTTTCTGTCGAAGCGGAGTTGGGCACCATCGGTGTTGCTGAAGGCAGTTCAGAAGGGGGGCACAGTGAGATCCTCTATACCGATCCTGACCAGGCCGCGCGATTCGTCAAAGAAACAGGCGTTGATACCCTTGCAGTCGCTATTGGCACCTCACATGGCCTTTATCCTGTGGGCAAACAGCCGAAACTGGATATCCCACGACTCAAAGAGATCGCTGCACGGGTGGATATTCCCCTGGTATTACATGGCGGGTCGGGCAATAAAGACAGTGAAGTGGCAGAAGCTATTCAGCACGGTGTAGGAAAAATTAATATCTCAAGCGATATGAAGAAAGCATTCTTTGTGGCGCTCGAAGATGAGATTAAACGCGGCAGTCATGAACCCAGTGAATTGTTCCTGAAACCGATGGCGGCAGCGAGAGAAGTTGTCGCTCACAAAATGCGCTTATTCTCTTCGGCGGGTAAAGCAGAGCTTTACGCTTGAGCGATGGTAATCAGTGAAGGGTAATGCATCACTCTTCACATTATTCACTAAGGCCGTAGCGAAAGGTACGGCCCCCTCAAATTATTGATGGCAGATGCCTGCCTGCATAACGAAATAAACGGGTTAGGATTTACTTAACCAACACCTCGGTTAATGCTGTTTTGTCTGCTGCGCGTCGCGCGGTATACCTTGCGGGACATCCATTCATCTCCGCAGGCAGACATGAGCACACATACACGCATCCGCAAATTCAACACCAAAGAAACGTACCCTAACCAAAACCTCGACAACGATCTTTGCCAGGCTGTGCGTGCCGGGAATACCGTTTACGTACGCGGTCAGATTGGCACTGACTTCGAGGGCAATCTGATTGGGCTTGGCGATCCGGCTGCACAGGCCGATCAGGCGATGAAAAACGTCAAGCAGCTGCTGGAAGAGGCGGGCAGCGACCTGTCACACATCGTCAAAACCACCACCTATATTATTGACCCGCGTTATCGTGAGCCGGTTTATCAGGTCGTGGGTAAATGGCTGAAGGGTGTGTATCCGATCTCAACCGGACTGGTGATTTCAGGGCTGGGTCAGCCGCAGTGGCTGATGGAAATTGATGTAATCGCGGTTATCCCGGACGACTGGCAGCCACAAGCAGGAGCCTGATCATGACGTTATCAATTGTAGGACGCTGTGCCGAGACCGGTCGTATGGGTATCGCCATTAGCTCATCCAGTATTGCCGTCGGCGCGCGCTGCCCTTGGTTACGCACCCAGGTGGGCGCCGTTTCCACACAGAACATCACCTTACCGGCGCTGGGCCCGCGCATTCTTGACCAGTTGCAGCAGGGAAAATCTGCTCAGGCCGCCTTAGCCGCCGGGCTGGCGTCTGACGAATATCATCAATATCGCCAGGTCACCGTGCTGGCGGCTGATGGGCAAAGTGCCTGCTTCAGCGGAGAAAAAACCTTGGGAGTGAACCATGCGCTGAGTGGTGTGGATTGCGTGGCGGCAGGAAATTTACTCGCCAATCCCGAGGTAATCGTCGCGATGGTAAACGCCTTTGAGCGGAGCGAGGGGCACCTCGCCGATCGCCTGATCTGTGCCATGCAGGCAGGTATGAAGGCGGGAGGTGAGGCCGGGCCAGTACATTCGGCTGCGCTGTCGATAATAGCTGAACCAGTCTGGCCTATTGTTGATCTGCGCGTTGACTGGACCGAGGCCGATCCCATCGAGGAGCTCAACACCCTGTGGCAGGCTTATCAGCCTCAGATGCAGGATTACGTGATCCGCGCATTGGATCCCACCAAAGCCCCCAGCTATGGCGTACCCGGCGACGAGTGATGCAAGGAGCTTCTATGGTGACCAGCCGTACGTTACTGGCTCAGTTGGTGGCCTTTGATACCACCAGCCGTGAGTCCAATCTGGCGCTGATCGATTTTGTCTGGCGCTATCTGACCGATCTGGGTGTGAACTGCGAACTGATTCATAACGCTGAGCGCAGCAAAGCCAATCTTTATGCCAGGCTCGGTCCCGCAGGCAAGGGCGGCGTGATGCTCTCAGGGCACAGCGATGTGGTGCCTGTAGATGGGCAAGCGTGGAGCGTTCCGCCTTTTGCGCTGACCGAGCATGACGGCAAACTCTACGGGCGCGGCACCGCGGATATGAAGGGATTTATCGCCTGTATGCTGTCGGCCGTACCGCATTTTCTGGCACAACCTCTCACTCAGCCGCTGCATCTGGCGATCTCTTATGACGAAGAAGTGGGTTGCCTCGGCGTCAGAACCTTGCTGGATGCGTTAGCGCAGCGCCCGGAAAAGCCGGACATTTGCCTCATCGGCGAACCCACCGAGCTGCAACCGGTTTTAGGCCACAAAGGCAAACTGGGCATGCGATGTGAAGTGCAGGGCGCGGCGTGCCACTCTGCTTATGCGCCACAAGGCGTGAATGCTATCGAGTACGCAGCGAAATTGATTCATCGACTAACCGAGATGGGTGAGCGACTGGCTGCTGCGGAAAATCAGGATGCGCGTTTTGATCCGCCTTATACCACCGTGCAAACCGGCGTGATTCAGGGCGGGCGGGCGCTGAATATTGTGCCTGCAGAATGTAGTTTTGATTTTGAAGTTCGCACCTTACCCAAAGATGATGCGCAACGGGTAGCCGACGAACTGGAGCGTTACGCACAGCGCGACCTGTTGCCCCTTATGCAGGCCGTCAATCGCGACACGTCGATTCGTTTCACATCTATCAGTGGCTATCCCGGTTTATATACTGACGCGGAGAGTCCCGCAGCGCGTTTGATTGCGCACCTGACCGGTACCGACAGCTTTAGCACGGTGGCCTTTGGCACCGAGGGCGGCTTGTTCCATCAGGCTGGTATCCCATGTGTGATCTGCGGTCCTGGCAGTATGGCGCAAGGGCACAAACCCGATGAGTTTATCAGCCTGGAACAGCTGACCGCCTGCGATGCCATGTTGCGGCGGTTAGCGGAGTGGATGTGTCTATGAAGTGACATTGTCACTCATTGCACGTGCTTATTGAGCCGCACCCTTCAGTTATCTCGTTCTTGTTTTCATCAATCACACACCAGGCTGAAGGGCGCGGTTATCAGGCCGCGCCCAGCCAATTTGCCTGCTTTAACTTTTCCAAACACCAGCTTCAGGAAGCACTAACCGCATGATGCACGCATTCACCGTATGCTGGTGGTAAGCAAAGATAGCCCGTTTCTGGAGAGTCCATGGTCAGTGCAGAAGTCACCCCGTTCCCGCAGCCCGATGTGCTGCATCCTGTAGCCCACAAAGCCAACGTTGCCGTGCAACTGGATGGCGTACTTAAACGCTTTGGCGATGCCATAGCGCTACACAAAATTTCATTAACCATCGAAGAGGGTGAGTTTATTACGCTGCTCGGCCCATCAGGCTGTGGCAAAACCACACTGTTAAACCTGATGGCAGGCTTTGCCGAAGCAGATGGCGGCGAGATCTTTATTGATGGCGATCTGGTCACCGAGATCCCTCCTTACCAGCGTGAAATCGGTATCGTCTTCCAGAACTACGCACTGTTCCCGCATATGACCGTGGAGAAGAATGTTGGCTATGGTTTGCGTATGCGCGGTGTGCCCAAGGCGGAAATCGCTGAGCGTGTAGAACAGGCATTAGCGCTGGTTAAACTGGCGGGCTACGGTCAGCGTAAGCCGCGTGAACTTTCTGGTGGGCAGCAGCAGCGTGTTGCCCTGGCGCGCGCTCTGGTGATTCGCCCGAAAGTGCTGCTGCTGGATGAGCCGTTTTCCGCACTCGATAAAAATCTGCGTTTATCGATGCAGGTTGAGTTAAAAGCTATTCAGCGCAAACTCGGCGTCACCACGGTATTTGTCACCCACGATCAGGGCGAAGCGCTGAGCATGAGTGACCGGGTAGTGGTGATGTCTGCTGGACACGTTCGCCAGATTGGTACCCCGGATGACATCTATCGCCGTCCGCAGGATCCTTTTGTCGCGGGATTTGTCGGCGATGTGAATATCTTGCCAGGCCATTACGCTGGCCGCGACAGCACCGCCGTTATTGAGCTAGGTGGCAATAAACTGCGCCTGCCGGCAGAGCGAGTAAATGCCCATGTGGGCGAACGTCTTGATGTCTACATGCGCCCAGAAAACCTGCAACTGGCACCGCTGAGCCCCCACTCCCTGTTCAGTGCCACGGTGATTACCCATGTTTTCCAGGGTGATCATGTGGATGTACATCTTGATGCACCAGCATTGGGCAGCGCGGCGTTATTTGCGCGCCAATCGGGACTCGATTCCCTGACTCGCTGGCCGGTTGGCAGTGTGGTGGGCGTGAGCGTTGATGATGAAGGTGTTTGTGCGTTTAGCGCGGCGAAGCAAGGATAATCGATGTTACCTGAAATGATGAACGCCGTAATAGCACGCCAGCCCGGCGGTCCTGAAGTACTGGCATCAGTCAGCCGTCCAGTGCCGCAACCGGCGGCTGGAGAAGTGTTGATTCGCGTCAGCTGTGCCGGCGTTAATCGCCCGGATATTATGCAGCGTAACGGTATGCCGCTACCGCCAGGCACCACCGATATTCTCGGGCTGGAAGTCTCAGGCACCGTGGTCGCACTCGGCGCGGGGGTCGAATACCCGGCGGTCGGGAGCGCCGTCATGGCGTTACTCAACGGTGGCGGATACGCCGACTATTGTGTCGCGCGTGCCGAACTCTGCCTGATCGTCCCGCATACCTTGCCGCTGGATCATGCCGCTGGCGTGCCGGAAGCCGCATTTACCGTCTGGCATAACCTGTTTGAGCTGGGCCGTCTGCAACCGGGGGAAACGGTATTCATCCATGGTGCTGCCAGCGGCGTCGGGACCTTTGCGATTCAATGCGCTCAGGCGTGCGGAGCAAAGGTATTCGCCACCGCAGGCGGTGCCGATAAAATCGCCGCGCTACAGCAACTCGGTGTTTGTCGTGCCATTGACCGACATCACGAAGACTTTGTTTCCGTTATTGAGGATGAAACCCAGGGCCGCGGTGTGGATGTGGTGCTGGATAACGTAGGCGGCGATTACGTGGCGCGCAACCTCAGCGCTCTGGCACCAGGCGGACGCCACGTGAGTTTGTCGTTTATGCAGGGGGCGAAAGTTGAGCTCGACTTACAGCTGGTGATGCGCAAAGGGTTAAGCCTGACGTCATCCACCTTGCGTCCCAAAAGCGCCGCAGAGAAAGCACGGCTGGCGCAAAACATCAGCAAACACCTGTTGCCACTGATGGCGAGCGGAAAGATTTCCCCGATCATTCATACGACACTACCGCTGGCACAGGCCGCCGACGCCCATCGCATTCTTGAAGCCAACGCCAACATTGGCAAAGTTCTGCTGCAGGTGGCGTCATGATGCAACTCTTCTACGCCAGCACCTCGGCGTATGTGCGTAAAGTCATGGTCTGTGCGCAGGTGCTGGGGTTAGCTGACGCGATCGCGTGGCTGGATTCGGCGGCACATCCTGTCGAACGGGATGAACGCATCGCGGCATTTAATCCTCTGGCGAAAGTGCCCGCATTGCGAACCCATCATGGACTTTGTCTGTATGACAGCCGCGTCATTTGTGAATATCTGAACACGCTGTCACAAGGCGCGCTGTTCCCCGCAACCGGGGATGCACGCTGGCAAAGCCTGACAAGACAGTCATTGGGCGATGGCTTAATCGATGCCGCTTTATTGGCACGCTATGAATTTAGCGCGCGTCCGGAAGAGAAACAGTGGCAAAACTGGGCCGACGCGCAGTTAAAAAAAGTCACCGCCGCTCTGGCAGAAATCGAACGACAGGTTTCGCAATTCAGCCCGCAGCCTGATGATATTGGTTTGATTGCGATTGGCTGTGCACTGGGCTATCTCGATTTTCGTTTCGCAACGCTTAACTGGCGTGATAGCTATCCGCTGACTGCCGCATGGTTCGCCGGTTTTGATGCTCATCCGGCAATGGCCGCAACGCGTCCGCACGTTTAATCAGGAGTTTTCATGTCACAGCAAATCTATTTTCTGAATGGACCCAATGCCAATTTGTACGGCCTGGATAAAAACGGCACCTACGGCAGCGAAAGTTTTGTCAGCATCGGTGAACGTTGCCAGCGCCGCGCAGCATCACATGGCGTGGAATTGCACTTTCGTCAAAGTAACCATGAGGGCGTACTGGTCGACTGGATTCAGGAAGCGCGACAAAACGCCGCTGGGCTGATCATCAATGCCGCCGGTTTGACCTACAGCTCAGTGCCAATTCTGGATGCATTGCTGATGTTTGATGGCCCGATCATCGAAGCGCACATGAGCAATATCTGGAAGCGTGAGCCGTTCCGCCATCACTCCATGGTGTCAAAAGCGGCAACCGGTGTGATTGCTGGACTCGGCGTGTTGGGCTACGAACTGGCCATTGATGCGGTGGTTACGCTAATTAAGGCGGATGTGGCATGACAACTCTGGTGTTTTACAGCGAGTTTGACAGTTTCTCCGAGTGGTCAGCACTGCTGGCCCCACATCTCCCCGGTGTCACAATTTGCCGAGCAGAGGAGGTTTTGGACGCCAATGACGTGCATTTCGCGCTGGCGTGGAAACCGCCGCACGGTTTTTTTGCCCCGTACCGCAATCTTAAGCTGTTGGTGAATCTCGGTGCGGGTGTTGATTCGCTGGTAGGTCGCGATGACCTGCCGGATATCCCGATTATCCGCCTGTCCGATCCTGATATGGCCAGGATGATGGCTGGCTATGTGCTGTTCGCGGTGCTGCGCTATGCGCGCGACATCCCGGCATTTGAACGGGCGCAACGCCAGCGGCGCTGGCACTACCTTCATCCTCGGGTGCCATCAAGCGTACGGGTTGGCGTGATGGGTTTGGGAGAGTTGGGGGCTTTTGCGGCGCAGGAATTAGCACGGCAGGGGTTTGCTGTGCGCGGCTGGTCACGCTCACAAAAAACCATTGCCGGTATTGAATGCAGCAGCGGGCTGGCATCGCTGGATGATTTCCTCAATCAGAGCGACATTTTGGTCGTGATGTTGCCATTAACGCCGAGTACCACCGGTTTGCTCAGCCAACAACGGCTGGCGCAACTGCCAAAGGGGGCGGCTTTTATTAATGTGTCTCGCGGCGCGATTGTTGATCAGGCTGCGCTGACCTGCGCGCTGCAATCGGGAGATATTGCCCAAGCCACGCTGGATGTGTTTGACCGCGAACCGTTGCCGCCGGAAGATCCGCTGTGGCGTATGGAGAATGTGTTAATTACCCCCCATCTGGCCTCGGTCGCCATTCCGGCCAGCGCAGCGTTACAGGTTGCTGAAAATATTCAGCGTGCTGCGCGAGGGGAAGCGGTATCCAATCAGGTGTTCCCGGAACGCGGTTACTAAGCGGGTTCAGGCCACGCGCACCACTTGCGGGTCGAAATAGCTCGGGGCTGCCATGCCCGGAATGTATTGATCGGAGATGAACATCTGGCAACGTTCGGCAAAGGCGTTCACCACCATGGATTGCTGGGTGTTAGCCATGGTGGCATAGCCGAGTTGCATCGGCTTGTTCACGCCTGCCAGACGCACGCGGATCAGCCGTTTGCCATCCTGTGACAGGTGCGCTTTCGGGCGCACGTTGGCAATGCCAAATCCGACGCCGTTGGCCACCATGGCGCGCACCACTTCCATATTGCTCGAGCGCATCACCACATTCGGCGCCACACCCGCTTCACTGAACAGGCCGAGGAAATATTCGCGGCTCCATGGCATATCCAGCAACACCATCGGCATCGTTGCCAGGTCCTGAATGGTTACCGCCGATTGTGTCGCCAATGGATGATGTTCGCCCACCATCACATACGGCGGCAACTGCGCCAGGGATTTAAACGCCACGTCATTGGCCGGCACTAAATCATAAGTGAGGGCGATGTCGATATCTGCCGAGCGTAATTGCTTCAGCAATTGCTCGTGGTTGCCTTCGACGAGGGTGATACGTACGCCAGGAAATGCGCGACCAAAGCCAAACACCAGTTCCGGCGTCAGCATCGGTGCCAGCGTATCCAGACAGCCCACACGCAGAGGACCACGCACGTTGTTGAGTGACTCAGAGGCGATGGTATAGAGATTGTTCATCTGATCCAGAATCAGCTTGGCCTCTTTTAACACTTGATGACCAATAGCCGTCAGGGAGACGCCCTGAGCATGGTGGCGGACAAACAGCTGCACCCCCAGCTCAGATTCAATATGTGTAATAGCTGCGGAAATCGACGGTGATGAAACGTGAATACGTTCCGAGGCACCAATAATGCTTCCGGCCTCACCTGACGCGACAAAGTATTCCAGCTGACGCTGGGTGATGCGACTGAGCATGCAGATTCTTTTGGGATCGCCGACGCGATCATGTCGCGCCAGTCATTCTAATAGTCCCGATGACCCTGCATTAATCATGCCAGAGGCCGGTTAACAGCATAATCGCCTGACCGCTCTGTCACGCCCATTCGCTTCTGCCTCATCACTGGTTAAGAAAATCCGTTGTAAAGCAGCGTCCTTTTTAGCCTCAGAAATTCTGATGCAAGGGCGAGGAAAAGGCTGTTTTACCGAATCACCTCGCGACGGCATTATCCCAGCAACACCAGAAGAGTCCGATAGCACTGTTTTGGTGCATCGCGTTTCACATTGCTGTTACAGCCATTTCATTCATTGGGGACGAGAATATGTTGCGTAAGATTTTTGCCTTAACGTTGCTGACGACGAGTGTATTAACTGCAGGTAATGCAATGGCCGCCGACAAGCTGATTGTCAGCACCTGGGGCGGCAGCTTTAAAGACCTGATTGATGAAACCATCGCCAAAGAGTTCACCAAAGAAACCGGCGTCGAGGTGCAGTTTGTCACCGGCGGCACCATTGATCGTTTGAACAAAGCCAAGCTGGCGGGTGGCACACCGGAGACGGATGTGACCTTTACCACCGCGCACGTCGGCTATCTGTATGCCAACAGCGGCCTGTTTGAAAAGCTCGATATGAGCAAAATTCCTAACGCGGTGAATCTGGTTGAGCAGGCGAAGGTCAGCCCGTATCACCTCGGCGTGTGGGGCTATGTCTATACCATCGGCTATCGCCCGGATCTGGTACCGAAAGGTGAAACCTTCACCAGCTGGAATGACCTGTGGAAACCAGAGCTGAAGGGCACGCTGGCCCTGCCAGATTGGGACCCAAGCCATATCATTGCCGTTTCCGCCAAACTCTCCGGGGCTGATGCCGCACACTGGCAGCAGGGCGAAGCGAAGATGAAAGCGCTGATTCCGAACATCAAATCCTTCTATACCGATGACGCCAACAGCCAGCAGTTGATCTCCACCGGTGAAACACCAGTGCAGGTGATGCTGTCGATGAATGCCTACAGCATGATGGCCGAAGGGGTGAACATCAAACTGGCGATACCGAAAGAGGGTGCCATTTTGGGTGTGGACACCGTGGGCATCAACAAAGGGACCAAACACGCCGATCTGGCCTACAAGTTTATGAATATCGCGCTGAAACCGGAAATTCAGGAGCAGGTGGCGAAAATCTATCGTGGCAGCCCAACGGTGACCAACGCGCATATCGATCCAGAACTGGCGAAATTGCCTGGCATGTTGACCACGCCAGCGCAGTGGAATGCCACCATCAACACCGATCCACAACTGCGTGCCGAGAAAACAGCCGAATGGCGCCAGTGGTTCTCTGAAAACATCATGTCTCACTGATTGGTTCATCACGGGCGGCCACCAGGCCGCCCACAAGCAACACTTTATTCAGGCAGCAACGTCTATGACGAGAAAACCGACATTCTTACCCTGGTTCATTATTCCCGCCACACTGACAGCACTCGGACTGGTTGTGGCCATGTTCGCGGTGATGCAGTTTAGCGTGCGGGCTTATATTCCCGGTTCGCTCGACGTGGGCGGATTTACCCTGGCTAACTTTAACGGACTGCTGAAAAGCATTTACGCCGATGCTTTTATTAACACGGTGATGTTAAGTGCCAAAACTGCCATCTTTGGCCTGCTGATGAGTTACCCATTGGCCTATGCGCTGGTGCGCACGCGCACCACTTGGATCAAATCGACGATTCTGATTATCGCGATTACGCCGCTGTTTCTCGGTGAAGTGGTGCGTACCTACTCGTGGATTATCGTGTTGGGAAACAGTGGCTTCCTGAACAGCCTGCTGCTGGCACTCGGCATCATCTCAAAACCGATTCAGTTTATGTTCACCCAGAGCGGCGTGGTGGTAGCACTGGTGCACGTCACCATGCCGATCATGGTGCTGATGCTGGCCACTGCGCTGTCACATATCAACCCTGACTATGAAAAAGCAGCAACCAGTCTCGGTGCCGGACCCGTTCGTACCTTATTGACGGTGACGATTCCACTATCGATCCCAGGTATCGTGGCCAGTCTGACCACGGCATTTGCCTGGACCTTTAGTGCTTTCGCCACGCCGCAGTTGATTGGTGGCGGACGCGTAAGCACCGTGGCAACCATGGTGTATCAGCTTGGTTTCTCGTCAATGAACTTCCCGTTTGCCGCCGCGCTGAGTATTGCCGGCTTGATTCTGACCATCCTGCTGCTGATGACATTGAAACGCCTGACCCGCTTCCTGCACGCTATGGGAGAACATTAATATGACCCGTTCGATGAACGATAAACTGGTGACGCTGGCCGGACGTTTGCTGGTGGCCGCCATCCTCATTTTTGTCATGCTGCCCACCATTGTGGTGTTTATCTCTTCGTTCAGCAGCACTGCGGTCCTGTTTTTCCCGCCCAAAGGCTGGTCGCTGCGCTGGTTCGAGCGTGCGGTGAATTACGATGATTTTCGTCACGGCTTTTATTCCGGACTGATCGTCACCGCGTGGGCATCTTCGCTGGCAGTGATCATTGGTGCAACGCTGGCGATTGCCATTGAGCGCTATTCCTTTCCGTGTAAGCGCGTGCTGGAAGGCATTTTACTGTCGCCACTGTTTATCCCGCATTTCACTATCGGTTTAGGACTGCTGATGCTGGTCTCACAGCTGGGCCTCGGGCGCGGCTATCCGCTGGTGATTTTCTGCCATATTGTGCTGGTGCTGCCATTTGTATTGCGCAGCGTCTACGTTTCGCTCAAGAACCTCGAACAGCGTATTGAAATGGCGGCAGCCAGTCTGGGTGCTTCGCCACTGCGGGTGGTGTGGACCATTACGGTGCCGTTGATTTTACCGGGCCTGTTTGGTGGCTGGATGTTTGCTGCGATTCTCTCTTTTAATGAATTTACCGCGTCGCTGTTTATTACCACCCAGGCAACACAGACCTTGCCGGTCGCCATGTACAACTATGTGCGTGAATTTGCCGACCCAACGCTGGCCGCGCTGTCAGTGATTTATATTGCGGTAACGGCAGCCATGCTGATTATTGCGAATAAGTTTTTGGGCCTTGGGAAGATATTAAACGTTGAAGCCCGCCACTAATCATGAATCTGTGCGCTTTGGTTTTACCGAAGCGCTGAATTAAAAATGCTTGCTTAGCGTTAACACGAACAATGATTACGATGATGAATAACCCATCGCGTTAAAATCTATTTAGGGATTCCACATGTCAGTAGAAAAAATTAATACCGTAATTGTCGGTGCAGGTCAGGCGGGCATTGCAATGAGTGAACATCTTTCATTGATGGGTGTCCCGCATATTGTATTTGAGCGTAACCGCATTGCAGAGCGCTGGCGTTCAGAGCGTTGGGATTCACTGGTCGCCAATGGCCCCGCCTGGCACGATCGTTTTCCTTCAATGAAATTCGATAATATTTCTCAGGAAGCTTTTCCTCCTAAAGAGCGCATGGCTCAATATTTCGAAGATTATGCCAAAATGCTCAATGCGCCGGTGCGCACTGGCGTTGAAGTGCATCAGGTTGAACGTCTGCCGGGACGTAGCGGCTTCAAAGTGCTGACCTCTATTGGAGAATTTGAAGCAGATAATGTGGTGGCGGCAACAGGGCCGTTCCAGAAGCCTTCATTCCCGCAAATCGTGCCGGACAGTGCCAACCTGCATCAAATTCATTCCTCTTCCTATAAGAACCCGCAGCAGTTGCCAGAAGGCGGCGTGCTGGTGGTGGGCGCGGGCGCGTCAGGCTCACAAATCGCTGAAGAGCTGGGTAAAACGGGCCGCAAAGTCTATCTGTCGGTCGGCGAACATTATCGTCCACCACGCTCTTATCGTGACCGAGATTACTGCTGGTGGCTGGGTGCTTTAGGCTTGTGGGATGAAGTGAAAATCAAGCCGAAAAAACAGCACGTTGCCTTTGCCGTGAGCGGCTATGAAGGCGGTAAAACGGTTGATTTTCGTCGTCTGGCTCATATGGGCATTACCCTGGTGGGTATTACTCAGAAATGGGATAACGGCGTGTTGAGCTTTGCTGATGGCTTGGCTGAGAATATTGCAGAAGGTGATAAAGCTTATTTCGACGTACTACGTGATGCCGATGCTTATATCGATCGTAACGGTCTGGATCTGCCGCTGGAGCCACAAGCCTGGGCGTTATTACCCGATCCAGACTGCCTGATTAATCCTTTAACGCAATTAAACCTGGCCGAGGCCGGTATCACCTCTATTATCTGGGCGACAGGTTTTAAATTTGATTTTAGCTGGTTGCAGGCGGATGCATTTGATGAGAAAGGCGTGCCTTTCCATAAACGTGGTATTTCAGCGGAGCGGGGTATTTATTTCCTTGGTTTACCGAATCTGGTGAATCGCGCCTCCTCCTTTATTTATGGCGTGTGGCACGATGCAAAATATATTGCCGATCATATCGTGCTACAGAATGCCTATACCGACTACGAGAAATCGTAAGTTATCTGTGTGTGTATTTGCGTGATCGCAGGCGGCTAAATGTTATTTTGTTTAGCCGCTTTTTTATCAGGTGGAAAAGTGACCATTACCTGTATTGAAGAATTACGGCAACTGGCACGTAAACGCGTGCCAAAAATGTTTTACGACTATGTCGATGCAGGTTCCTGGACGGAATATAGCTATCGCGCCAACGAAGCTGATCTACGCCGCATCGAATTTCGTCAGCGTGTCGCGGTGGATATTGCGGAACGCAGCACGGCAAGCCGAATGATGGGGCACAAGGTCGCTATGCCGGTGGCGATTGCCCCCACTGGGCTGACCGGCATGATCCATCCCGATGGTGAAATTCATGCGGCACGCGCAGCCAAAAAATTCGGCATTCCTTTCACGCTCTCTTCCATGAGCATCTGTTCGCTGGAAGCTGTGTCGCAGGCCACGCAGGGACATCCATTTTGGTTTCAGTTCTATGTATTACGTGACCGGCAGTTTGTGGCAAATCTGATCGATCGCGCTAAAGCGGCTAACTGCAGCGCGTTGGTCGTGACCATGGACTTGCAGGTCTTTGGTCAGCGCCATAAAGACATTAAGAATGGCCTTTCCACGCCGCCCAAAATGACCCTGCGCAATGTGCTCAATATTGCCACTAAACCGCGCTGGTGCTGGCAGATGTTGAATACCAGACATCGTAATTTTGGCAATATCATCGGGCATGTAAGCGGTGTGGATAACATTGACTCGATGGTGGAGTGGACGGCACAGCAGTATGACCCGCGGCTCTCCTGGAAAGATATCGAATGGATTAAACGGCACTGGGGCGGCAAGTTGATTGTGAAGGGCATAATGGATGCCACTGACGCGCAACTGGCGATCGAAGCGGGTGCCGATGCGTTGATTGTTTCCAACCATGGTGGGCGTCAGCTGGACGGCGTGTCTTCGTCAATTACACTGCTGCCGGAAATTGTGGCGGCGGTCGGCGATCGAATAGAAGTGCATTTTGATGGCGGCATTCGTTCCGGGCAGGATGTATTAAAAGCCATAGCGTTAGGCGCCAAAGGCACCTACATCGGGCGTAGTATGCTGTATGGATTGGGGGCGCTAGGTGAAGAAGGGGTGACCACAGCGCTAAGCATCATCCGTAACGAGTTTGATCTGTCGATGGCGTTTTGCGGTAAAACCGGTGTAGCGGACACTGATGGCGGGATTTTACGCGTTCGCTGAAAGACAGGGGAAATAGCGGGAGGCTAGTCATCCTCCCGCCGCGTCATTAAAACACTTCATCCAGCAATTGATACAGGCGTTTGAAGGCACGCTGCGTCACTTCCGGATGATACTGCGATACGCCAGCATTATCGGCTTTCGGATCGGTGAAGGAGTGCACCGCACCGGCAAAGCTCACCAGCTGCCAGTCAACGCCCTTGCTGTTCATCTCATTGGCGAAGGCGGCTAACTGCTCGCGCGGCACCAGGGGATCGGCCGCGCCATCCAGCACCAGCAGTGAAGCCAGAATAGTATGACTGTCATAAGCGGCCTGGGTATCCAGCGTGCCGTGGAAAGAGGCGGCCGCTTTGATATCCGCGCCGCTGCGTGCCAGCTCCAGCGCGCAGTGGCCGCCGAAGCAGAAACCGATAGCCGCTACCTTATCCGCATTAACGGGAGCCGTAGTTTGCGTGCGCAATGCGCTGAGCGCCGCCTGCATGCGCGCCACTTCGGCGGGGGTGTCTTTCACTGCCATCATCATCGCACCCGCTTCTTCGCCGTTAGTGGGGCGTTGACCCTGACCGTACAGGTCAGCCACCAGCACCACATAGCCGTGGGCAGCAATGGCTTTGGCTTGTTCAGCAGCATCCGCGGTAGCCCCCATCCAGTTGGGCGCAATAACAATGCCTGGTTGAGCAGGGTTATTATCAGTCTGATAAACTAAATAACCTTCAAATGTCTCGTTGTCCACGGTGTAAGAAAGGAATGAAGACTGGATATTGCTCATTAATTAAGCTCGCTTATTTTTATTAGCAGATGAAGCCACGACGTTACCGACTATTTTAGATTTAGCAATTGCATGCTGGACTTACCGCACCAAATGTTTAATGTCATATTTAACATTTCACTTCAGCGTTAAATTTCTGCCATTTTTGGCTGGGCTTTTCCTCCGCCAAGCGTGCTAAGAAAACTGAGCAGGGTGAATACCGTCATAATGCTCACCATAATCCAGGGCGTACCGTTGTTAAGCCCTGCCAGCAGCAGTGAGGAAACAATGCCACTGCCGTATTGCAATGAACCTATTAGCGCGGAGGCTGAACCGGTGGCATTCGGCACGGCATCCAGCGCGGCCGCGGTAGCGGAGGCGGCAATAATTCCGTTCATTGAGAAGAAAATGAAGATACAGATGACCAATCCCGCCAACGCTGCCGGATGCGTTTTCAGTACAAAACACATCACGAAAGTCATCAGTGCGGCGATAAAAGAGGCGGATTTCAGCAGCGTCTCAAGCCGTACCTTTTGCACTAAACGTTTATTGACGGTGCTGACCGTCACCAGTCCAAGGATATTTATGGCGAACAGCCAACCATAATGTTGCGGATCGATACCGAAATAGCTGATATACACCGCGGGCGATCCGACAATAAAGGCGTAAGCGGCAACGTAATAAAAAGTCACGCATAAGGTAAAACGTATAAATTTTTTATTTTGCAACAATGCGCGATAATTACCCATTATTTGCCGAGGTGACGCCGTTACCCTTTTTTCTGCCGGCAGTGTTTCAGGAAGCCAGAGCAGTGATATGAACATCAATGCGCCGACTACCGCCAGAAACCAGAAAATCACCGGCCATTGCGAGTAACGAATGATTTGCCCACCCATTAATGGCCCCGCGATAGGGGCAATCGCCATGACAATGATCAGCGTCGTCAGCATCTGCGCAGCACGCGTGCGGCTGAAAAGGTCGCGGATCATGGCACGCGCCAGCATCGGGCCGGTGCAGGCGCCAGCGGCCTGAATGACACGCCAGAAGACAATCTGAGGCATGTCGCTGGAGAGTGCGCATCCCGCTGAGCCGACAGCAAAGATAATCATCCCGATATATAGCGGTGTTTTTCGGCCGAGTTGATCGCTAATCGGACCCCAGATTAGCTGCGCGATGGCAAAGCCAATCAGAAATCCGGTGACCGTCAGTTCCGAATCGCCGTGTAACGCGGCTGACATCGCGGGCATCGCCGGAAGATAGATGTCGGTTGAGAGCGAGGTAAATGCCATCAGCGCGCTAAGAATAATAATAAAAGCGATGCCGGTTTTCATATCCGGAGGATGCGTTGCAGTTTTGATATCCATAGTGTCTTTTTATAAGAAAAGGATGGGGCCTGTGCGGTGCCAGGGCTTGAATACAGTGATGGAAAAGGGACTGCGGGGTAGCTTAACAAAGGCGGAAGGGATTGATTAGGTGCGCCAGTCTACTAGCACCTATGAGCAAAATTCATTAATGGGAGGGTTAATAAGACGAGGGCGCATCACCGCCAGAGCAGTGATGCGCTTTAACGCGATTAAGGCTGTTGTGCTGCCAGTTGCAGCAGCAGCGCTTTCGCCACATCTTCTGAGCTGGCCGGATTTTGCCCGGTGATCAACTGACCGTCTTGTACGACAAACGGTGCCCAGTCCGTGCCTTTTTGATAATGCGCGCCCAGTTTGATGAACTCATCCTCAATCAGGAAAGGCACCACGTCGGTCAGCTCAACGGCTGCTTCTTCGCTATTGGTAAAGCCGGTGACCTGCTTACCCTGAATTAACGGGGCGCCGCTCGCAGCTTTCACATGGCGCAATGCGCCAGGTGCATGGCAGACAAAACCCATCGGCTTACCCGCACGATCGAAAGATTCGATCAACTGGATGGAGTCTGCTGACTCCGCCAGATCCCACAGTGGACCGTGGCCGCCAGGATAAAAGACCGTATCGAAATCCTGCTGATCAATGCTTGCCAACTTCACGGTATTGGCCAGCGCCTGCTGTGCCGCCGCATCGGATTTGAAACGTTCGGTCATAGCAGTCTGAAATTCAGGTAAATCACTTTTTGGATCCAGCGGCGGTTGTCCACCCGCCGGAGAAGCCAACACCACTTCGGCACCCGCATCTTTAAACACGAAGTAGGGTGCGGCGAACTCTTCCAGCCAGAACCCGGTTTTTTTGCCGGTGTTGCCCAACGCGTCATGTGATGTCAGAACCATCAAAATTTTCATTGTCTGTCCTCGATTAATGTTGGTTATTCAGTAATGCAGTCAATGCTGCGCTTTTGTCCTGATAGGGCGCACGCAGCCGTAAATTTGTGGTGCCCGCCTCATCCTGGATCACAATCGGCTTGGCGTGGCTGAAACGACGGAATCCATGAACCCCGTGATACGCGCCGATACCGGATGCGCCCACGCCACCAAATGGCAGGCTGTCGAGAGAAGCATGGGTCATGACATCATTTATCACCAGTGCGCCAGAAGTGGTGTGCTGAGCCATCAGCTTTTGACGCTGTTCATCGTGGCCAAAATAGTAGGCGGCCAGTGGACGTGGATGCGCATTGATATAACGAATCGCTTCCTCTACCTCTCCGTTATAGCTTTTGACTGGCAGCAGCGGGCCAAAAATCTCTTCCTGCATGACCGTCATCTCTTCGGTGACATTGAGGATCAAATGCGGCGCGATTTTGCGGCTTTGCGCATCAAAGTCCGGCTCACCCGCAGGGGCCAGGCTAACGATCCGGGCTCCTTTAGCTCGGGCATCTTCGATCAGATCGATCAATCGCTGATAATGACGAGCACTGATTATGGCGGTGTAATCCTCGTTGCTTTGCAGCGTTGGGTACGTCTGCTGCATGAACTGCTGTGACGCGGTGATAAATTCCGCTTCAGCGGCATACGGAAGTAATAGGTAATCCGGTGAGATACAAATTTGCCCGGCGTTGAAGGTTTTTATGGTCAGGGTTCGGGCTGCTGCCATTGCCACATCCGCATCAGCGTCAATCACCACCGGCGACTTTCCACCCAGTTCCAGCGTAACAGGCACCAGATTCTCTGCCGCTGCACGCATCACATGCTTACCGACGGCGGTGCTGCCGGTGAAGACCAGATGGTCGAATGGCAGAGCGCTAAACGCTTGTCCCACGCTGGCGTCACCCAGAACCACGCTGAGTTCATCGGCGGCGAAGTAACGCGGCACTAACTCCGCCAGTAATGCGGAGGTGTGGGGTGTCAGCTCAGAAGGTTTCAGCATCGCGGTGTTACCCGCAGCAAACACACCGGCCAATGGGCCAAATGCCAGGTTAATCGGGAAATTCCACGGGCTGATAATGCCAACGACACCTAAAGGTTGAGCTTCGATACGCGCCTGCATACCCGCAACCGGGACTTCGGCGATCTCCGGCTGCATCCACTGCTCCAGATGTTCAGCGGAGTGCTGCAACATATTGATGGTGGTCATCAGGTCGGCCGCCTGGGTTTGATAGGCACTGCGATGACCAAAATCGGCGCTGATGGCCGCAGTAAACGCGGCATGATTCTCGCGAATTAATGCCACGCTGCGTAATAAGCGATCGCGGCGAAGTTCGGCGCTAGCAGGTTCGTTCTGCAGATGAGCCTGTTTCATTGTGTGCAGCACATGCAGTAATTCTTGCTCAAGTGACATGATTTTTTCCCGTGCGTTTCAAGATGTGGGCAGCTTACTCGCGCTGGTATTTGACGGCTAACAAGGCTATTTTGGCAGGGGTATAAAATAATTTATGGGGCACTATGTCACTGGTTCGCTTACGAACGTTTATGGAAGTGTATCGCCAGCGCTCAATTTCCGGTGCGGCGCGCGCACTGAATCTGACGCAGCCTGCGGTTTCGCAACATATTAGCGGCCTGGAAGTCGCAGTGGGTCGACCGCTGTTTGAACGTCAGGCCCATGGCGTAATGCCGACGGCCGCTGCCGACGATTTGGCCGCTGATATAGGCAACTCTCTGGATACCGCAGAGTCCGCTTTAGCATCCGCGCGTGCCCGATCGATGGATGTGAGTGGAACGTTGCAGATTATTGGACATGCTGATTTTATGGCGGAGAAATTATCGGCTGAATTGCTGCCACTGCTTGAAAGCGGCATTCGCGTGCATATGCACAGCGGTGATGGTCCGCTCGTTGCGCAGATGGTGATTGAAGGGCACTGTGATCTTGGCGTGACGGCACATCCGGTGACCGATCAACGTTTAAAGGGGGAAGTGATTTTTCAAGACCGAGTGATTGCTGTGGCTGCACCGGTCGTGGCGGCTCGCTTACACAACAGTGCAGATTTTTCCGCGGATTTGATTAAAGAACCTCTGCTGGCTTATGACCTGAAACTGTCATTAATTGATCATTGGCTGGATAAAAATCGCATTAAATACCAGACGCTGTTACCTGCGGTAGTTGGGCAGGATTTACGTGGTTTGCGAAGTTTACTCTGCGGCGGATTTGGCTGGTCGGTGATGCCAGCATTTTTATGTCAGGCGCAAATCGCGCAAGGGGAGTTGGTGGTGCTGGACGCGCCGGTGGGGGATACGGAAATTCGTTATCACCTTATCTGGTTACCCAGCGCTCTGCGCCAACCGCGTATTGCCCATGCAAGACAGGCACTGGTTTGGGGGATGAATAACAGCCATTAAGATTTATTATCTAAATGTTGTGACTGGTAGCTTTTATAATGTTTCCTGACTAACGGATCGTCAATGTCGCTATAACTGATTTGCCCTTTATCCAATCCATCCAGGCCTTTAATACTACCGATGGTTAAAGGCCATTCGTCCCTGCTATGAATCTCGATAATGAACGGTTGGAGATAACGATCCAGATGTCCTTTCCCAGGTTCACGAATTTCTCTACTCAATGTGCGAAGGTAATCGTCTTTATTTGTTTTAGACCAGTCGACAGAAAAACCTGCACGGAAACTTAATTCCATGAAAGTTAGCAAAATTGTACGTCCGTTACCATCAAGAAAAGGGTGAGCAAAAGCCAGCTGCCCCATCACTTCTCCTGGCTTTTGTCGAAATTTGTCCCTGTCACTGGCAAGCTTAAGCGCATACTCCACTGCACGCTGAATAAGATGTGGATATTCAAATACCGTAAAGTGTTCGTCTTCACGCGCGCCTTTAAAGATCGATAGGTGAGGAACTAACTCGTTTCGGTCTTTTCCTGCCCAGTGATAGAAGTCACCGAAAAGAATTTCGTGAACTTTAAGTATGGAAGAATATTTTACGTGTTTTAGCGTTGATAGGTACAGCAGCGCATCTTCCAGACTCAGTTCGAATGAAAGATGTTCAGAAGCTTTAACTTCATCAGGATCTTTTAAATGTAAGGCATTCTGTAAATAACCCGCTGTTTCATAGTCGCCGAAAGGATCAAAAATCATGCAGAAAAATTCTGTTTAATTTGTCTTTTCTCACGCAGATAGTCGCCTTGCATCTCCAGCGTTTCTGCCTTGGTTAAAATGCCTTTTTTCTTCAGATTAACCAGAAGTTGTTCGATGACATCAAGTTCTACGATGTCATCGGCCAGGCGAGTAATTGCAACAGCCATGCGACTCATACCATCACGGTCAGCCGTTACGTGGTGTACTTTAGCCAGTTCACGTACCTGATTAGCAACACTTAATGATGCAGATTTATTCATGTCTTTGCCTCATTCAATGATACCCAATTTTAGCACGCAGAAGGTTGAGTGTCTGCTATGCGATTTGACCTTATTCCAGACACAAAAAAGCCGGACATTGTCCGGCTTTCTTCATTAGCGCGAGGGAGAATTACAGCGCCATATCCTGCTTAGCGGATTCTGCGCGGGGCTTAGCCTGCGTAGGGGCAACTGACTGATCACCCATGTTGATGACCGGTGGTTTAGTCAACTGCAGCGTGGCTGCGGTGTTGTCCCAAACCTGCTGAGTCAATGCGGTGTTGCCATTCAGTTTCTGACCGAAGCTTGGGATGATGCCACGGATCTTCTCTTGCCACTCAGGAGAAGCAAACTGCTCCGGGAACAACTTCTTCATCACGTCGAGGGTGATTGGCGCAGCAGTTGAAGCACCTGGTGATGCACCCAACAGGGCCGCCACGGTTTTCTGCTGATCGGTCACGATTTCGGTGCCGAGTTTCAGCACGCCGCCTTTATCCGCATCTTTCTTGATGATCTGTACGCGTTGACCCGCCTGGATCAGTTTCCAGTCTTCTTTACGTGCGTTCGGGTAGTACTCTTTCAGCGCGGCAAAACGATCGTCGTCGTTCAGCATCACCTGACCAATCAGGTACTTCACCAGGTCAAAGTTATCGATACCGACGTGAGTCATCGGCATGATATTGCTGGTGGTAGTAGCGCTTAACAGATCGAACAGTGAGCCATTTTTCAGGTATTTGGTGGAGAAGGTCGCGAACGGCCCAAACAGCACCACGCGTTTACCGTCCAGATTACGGGCATCGATGTGTGGAACAGACATCGGTGGCGCACCGACTGAAGCCTGGCCGTACACTTTTTCCAGGTGACGACTGGTCACTTCTGGATTCTCGGTCATCAGGAACGAACCACCGACCGGGAAGCCGCCGTAGTTATCCGCTTCAGGAATACCGGTTTTCTGCAGCAGTTTGATGGCCGCGCCGCCTGCACCGATAAACACATATTTCGCGTCAACCGAACGGTTCTCACCGCTCTTCACATCTTTGATGGTGACGTGCCATGAATTATCGCTGTTACGTTTGAAATCAGTAACTTCTGAAGAGGTTTCTAATTTGAAGTTCTGATCTTTCTTCAGGCTTCCAATCAACTGACGGGTGATTTCACCGTAGTTAACGTCAGTACCGACTGGCGTCCAGGTGGCTGCCACTTTCTGATTAGGATCGCGACCTTCCATCACCAGCGGAGCCCACTGCTCAATCTGCTTGTGATCGGTTGAGAACTTCATGCCCTGGAACAGGGTGGTTTTCTGCAGTGCATCGTAACGCTTAGTCAGATACTCAACGTTTTTATCGCCCCAGACAAAGCTCATGTGCGGGGTGGAGTTGATGAATGAACGCGGGTCATGCATTACGCCGCGCTGTACCTGAGAGGTCCAGAACTGACGGGAAATCATGAAAGCTTCGTTAATTTCCAGCGCCTTGCTCACGTCGATTGAACCGTCTGCACGCTCTGGCGTGTAGTTCAGTTCCATGTTCGCAGAGTGACCGGTACCGGCGTTGTTCCAGCCGTTAGACGATTCCAGTGCGACGCCATCCAGACGCTCAACCATCAGCTGCTTCCAGCCTGGTTGCAGTTCCTGTAGCCAGGTTCCCAGTGAGGCGCTCATGACGCCGCCGCCAATCAACAGAACATCGGTTTTTTCTGGTGCGTTTTCAGCGTGGACCACTGAAGAAACAAGCAGCGCTGCCAGTGAAAGGGCAGACACGATTTTTTTAGAGTGAGTCATTCTGATCCTGATCTTTGTACTTTGCAGGTGAACGTTAAAATTTCGGTTTGCAAATTAAAAGATTGTTACGAAAAGATTAACTTGTTTTTAGTTAATAAAGTATTGGTGTTAATTACTTAACTTACATAAAACCAATATGGCGGGAATTTAAGCAATGAATGCGAAAGGTAGGGAGATATATCCGTGAGTACTGCGCGGTTATTCTTTATAGCGAGCATCGCGACTTAGGTCAAATAAAACACCATAACGCCAGGTTAAATATTTACTTGCTAACTGGGTGCGCATGGCTGCGCACCACGACGATGACTAAGCGCGAGCTTTAAAATTGCGTTTCAGCGACATGCCGTATCCCATCAATGCGCAGCCAGCAATGAACCAGGGAATCATCTTCACCACGCTGGAATCACTGCCGCTTAAGGATTGCAGATTATTAACCACCAAAATAATCGTCACGCTCATGCACACCATTGACAGTAACGGTGCCCAGAATACGGTGAATGGATTTTCGCTATTCTCCATCCGACGGAAGAACAGTATCACGGCAGCGGAAACGCCCAGTTGTAAAATCAAAATACACAGTGTGGCGACGGCAGAACCGATAGCGAAGATGTGCACCATCGGGTCCAATCCCGCGCTGCCCATACCTGCCAGTAGCATCAGCATGATCACGCTGTGAACGTGGCTGGCATTATGTGGCGTGCCGTTAGTGGGATGAGTTTTGCACAACTCTTTCCAGATCAGACCATCACGGCTAATGCTGAACAAATACCGTGAAATATTGTTATGAAACGCCAGCGCCGCTGCAAATAAACTGGTGATCAGCAATACCGACATGGTTTCTACAGCCCACTGTCCAACATATTGTCGGGTAATGTTAAACACGAAGTTGCCGGGATCTTTGCTGGCAATCGCGACAATCTGATCAAAACCGTATGCCTGCACCAGTGACCAACTGGTGAAACAGAAAAATGCCGTGATCAGTAACAAGGCACAAACTGTGGCACGCGGCACAGTTTTATGTGGGGCACGGCACTCTTCCGCATATATGGCGGTAGATTCAAAACCGATAAAAGCGGCGATGGTGAAAATAAAGGCGATGCCAAGGTTGCCCTGCATAAACACTGACGGCTCGAACGATTGGAAGCTGTAAGGACCGACTTTTTTGATTAACAGCATCACGTCGGTGAGTAACACAATAGCCACTTCCGCCAGCATTAATATGCCGAGTAATTTTCCACCGACTTCGACGCGTTTAATGCTCAATACCCAGCATACCAGCACAAATAGCATGCTCAATGCCCACCAGGGAATATGGGCTGAAAAGTGCTCTTCAATAAATAACTGCGTGAAGAATCCCAGCATTGCGACGATGGCTATCTGAATAGAGATATACGCCATCAACGCTAATACTGACGCGGAAGCGCCCCAGTTTTCGCCGATTCCTTTAGAGATATAGGTATAAAAGGCCCCCGCATTATTGACATGACGGCTCATGGCAATAAAGCCCACGGCGAATAACATCAAAATAATACACGAGAGAATATAAAACACCGGAATGCCACCGCCGTTGCCAGAAATAATCGCCTCCGGCAAGCCGCCCACCACGCCTGTCAGCGGCGAGGCTGCCGCGACGACAAAAAAGACCAGAGAAAACAAACCCAACGTATTTTTGCGTAAGCCGGAATCCTTATTCATCGCCAAAGCCCTCAACCGCTAAGAGAAAGTTCTCAGGCAATCTGTGCCGCCTGAGGCCGGTAACATAGCGGCATCATTTCTCAGCTGAGCATCTGGCGGATAGAAAAAATCGGACAGCGTCACAGTGCAACGCTGCACCCTTTTAGTGCTCAGTGGAAACGCAAACGATGGAAATAGGCATCATGCGAAATACGCCGCTGATAATCACAGGGCGTGGTGCTGACAAACTTTTTAAACTCGCGCAGGAAGTGCGACTGATCGCTAAATCCAAGATCAAAGGCCAGATCGCTAAACGATACTTCCTGCTGTAAGTGAATGCTGCCCAGCGCCGACTGGCAGCGCAAAATGCGGCTAAAAGCCTTGGGTGACATCCCGGTATCCTGGCGAAACTGGCGCTGGATAGTGCGGCAGGTGTAGCCGGTCAGCGCTTCCAGTTGATCAATGCGAATGTTGCCTTTCTGCTGGCGCATGGTGTGGATGATCAAGGATGTGACGGCGGAAGCTTTGCGCACCAGGCGCGGCGTGAAACTGGCGTTGAACAAAGCAATCTGCCGCGAAAAATCGCGCGTCTGCACGATCTGTTCAAAGGCTAACCGTGCATCCGGCACCACATCGAGGAAATTAAACTCACGATCGGGAATCTCTTCTGCCATCACATCGAGGAAATCAGGAATGATGCCCGGTGCGAAGCGCACACCAAAATAGTGGTGGTTATGCTGCATATCGGCACCGCGCGCTTCCAGCGTGGTGCCACACACGCGTGCTGCAGGCCGCTGCGCATCGCAATCAAACACGATATCCACGCAGCCGTCGGGAATCGCCAGCGTCATGCTGGCACTCTGCGCCACATCAAAACTGTAGAAATGGGAAATAGCCGGGTTGTCTGACGCAATCAGCGAATAATGCTGCGCGGCGTTCAGCACAAACCATGGCTGCTCGGGTTGAAATCCACTGTGGCGATAGAGAGGCAATTGTGTCATGGCGGGCTCCGCTGCGGGCTATTTACTGTCTGTGTGATGCAAGGGCTGTGCCACGCACGAATTTCGTCATGTCGCAAATATTCAATACAGCTCGACAACTGACGCGCTATTTCTATTTCACCCAGCGAAGACCATCGACACCTAAGACGGTTTTAGCCAGTGAAATCGCTAGTTATGGCAGCGCTCGCCACGGCGGGAAATAGACCAAAAGACTGATTGATGAGGCGACTTATGAGTGATTCAACCCGGATTGATTTTATTTACCTGTCGGAGCAAGACATGATTCGTGCGGGCGTGACCGATATGGCCGCCTGTGTCGATACCATGGAAGAGATGTTTGGCCTGTTGTATCACGGCGACTATCGCATGGCCGGATCCAACAATGATTCACACGGCGCGATGGTGACCTTCCCGGAAAATTCGCCGTTCCCGACGATGCCAAAACCCACTGCCGATCGCCGCATGATGGCGATGCCTGCCTACCTTGGCGGCAATTTCGGCACGGCTGGGGTCAAGTGGTATGGCTCCAACATCGCCAACCGTGAGAAAGGGCTGCCGCGCTCGATTCTGATGTTCACCCTCAATGATGCGGATACCGGCGCGCCGCTGGCGCATATGTCAGCCAATCTGCTGTCGGCGTATCGCACCGGGGCGGTGCCGGGCGTCGGCGCACGTCATCTGGCGCGAAAGGATTCTCGCGTGATCGGTTTGCTCGGACCGGGCGTGATGGGAAAAACCGCTGTTGCGGCATTTATTGCTGTTTGCCCACACATCGACACCATCAAAGTCAAAGGACGCGGCCAGCGCAGCCTCGATAACTTCATTACCTGGGTGCAGGAGACCTATCCACAAATTAAGCAGATAGAAATTGTCGACTCACTGGAAGCGGTAGTGCGCGATAGTGACATTGTCACTTATTGCAGCTCAGGTGAAGTCGGTGATCCCGCCACTTATCCGCTGGTGAAACGTGAATGGGTGAAAGCTGGCGCGTTCCTCGCCATGCCTGCGCTGTGCAATATCGATGAAGGAATGGAGCAGTCGGATGTGCGTAAGGTGCTGGATAACACCGGACTCTATCATGCCTGGTTTGATGAAGTTCCCAAGCCTGCGCATCGCTGCGTGCCGATTATCGGTGTGCGCTTTATGGATATGGTCGCTGAAGGGCAGCTGCAGGCGGAGCAGCTGGAAGATATTGGCAAAATTGTCGCCGGCGAGGCGCCTGGCCGCCAAAACGATAGCGAAATCATCATCATGTCTGTCGGTGGTATGCCGGTGGAAGATGTGGCCTGGGGCACGGTGTTGTATCGCAACGCACTGGAAAAAGGCATTGGCGTCAAACTCAACCTGTGGGAATCACCGGTTTTAAGCTAAATCATTCATTAATAGAGAAAACATCATGACCAATATCATTAAAGTAAAAACCGGTTCGAAATTTGAAGAGCAGGCGAGTTATTCGCGCATCGTGGCCGTGGATAACTGGATTTATGTCTCCAACACTGCCGGTCGCAACCCACAAACCAAAGAAATTCCCGAAGACCTGCGCGAGCAGACTTTGCAGGTGTTTGCCAATATCGAAGCCGCACTGGCAGCCATCGATGCCTCATTACAGGATGTGGTGTGCTCGCGCGTGTTTATTCAGGATCCGGCGGATGTACCTGCAGTGATGGCGATCATTGGTGAGAAGTTCCGCGGAATTAATCCCGCCTCGACAGTGACTTGCCCGCCGCTGGGATCGACCGTTTATAAAGTTGAACTGGAAGTTACGGCCTATCGCGGGGCCGGTAACGCTCAGGTTCAGGAAATTACCGTAGCCCTGTAAGGGTGGGAGACGCGCTATGGCACCTGTTATTTCTCCGGTTACGCCTTCGCCAACGTTGCCGGATGCCACCACGGTGGTCGTTATTGGCGGCGGGATTGTAGGGTTGACCGCCGCACTGACGCTGGCGGAGCGCAATATTCCCGTCGTGGTGTTGGAAAAGGGGCGGATTGCGGGCGAACAGTCTTCCCGCAATCTCGGCTGGATCCGTAAAACCAGCCGTGCGCTGGAGGATATCCCGCTGGCGCAGGCCGCTGACCGCTTGTGGGCGGGGATGGCCGCGCGGGTTGGCAGTGACGTGGGATATCGTCAGGCTGGCATTATGTTTGTGGCACGCAACGAGCAGCAGATGTCACTGCATGAAAAATGGTTAAGCGGGGTTAGTGCCGCTGGCCTGGATACGCGCTTGCTCAGCCACGCACAAATTGCAGCACAAGTGCCAGGCGGTGCGGAGAAATGGGCAGGCGGGATTTACACTGCTTCCGACGGGCGAGCCGAACCCACGCTGGCGGCCAGCGCGATGGCGAATGCCGCCATCGCCAGGGGGGCGATTATCATGGATCACTGTGCGGTGCGTGGCCTGGTCACCAGCAACGGCAAGGTCAGTGGTGTGATGACCGAACGCGGTGAGATTCGTTGTGACCAGGTGTTGCTGGCGGCAGGTGCCTGGTCGCGTCGTTTCCTTGGCAATCACGGTATTAATCTGCCGACGCTGCCGCTGATTTGTTCGGTGATGCGTACCAAACCGCTGGAAGGACCGGCCAATATAGCGGTGGGCGCTCCTGACTTCTCATTCCGAAAACACCAGGACGGTGGCTTTATCATCACTCAACGCGGTGCGCTGGATGCGCCAATAACGCTTGATCATCTATTGATCGGCACACGTTATATGCCTCAGCTACGGCAGGCGCGTGACAACCTGCGGATTTCGCTGGGCAAATACTTTGTGAAGGATCTTGCACTGGCACGTCGCTGGCGCAACGATCGGCGTTCACCTTTTGAGCAGGTCCGCACGCTGGACCCTCTTGCCAATCCAGCACTGAACCAGGAAGCGATGCGCAACCTGCGCGCGGCGTGGCCGGTGTTCCAGCAGGCGGAGATGGCGGAGTCATGGGCTGGCGTGATAGATGTTACCCCGGATTCGAACCCGGTGATTGGCCCAGTGGCATCGATACCTGGGCTAACTTTGGCGACGGGCTTTTCAGGGCATGGTTTCGGGACATCACCCGCAGCCGGGCAGTTAGCCGCAGATTTGGTGACCGGGCATACGCCGCTTATCGATCCCGCACCTTATCGCTTCGAACGCTTGCAGTAGCATCATACTTCTATCGGCGGCTGTGAGGTCGCCCATTAAACACACTTCATAAACCATCACTTCACGTACTGTGTTCATAGTCTTAACCACAACTGTATTACCCTAGAGTCTCTAATGACTTGTTGATACTTTTATGTAGGCAATCGCATGGCTAACAAAACACTGTATGAAAAACTGATCGATCAGCATGTGGTACGTCAGTTAGACGATGAAGGGCATGTGTTGCTCTATATTGATCGATCAATACTCAACGAATACACCAGCCCGCAGGCCTTTAGCGGGCTGCGTGAACATCATCGCCCGGTACGTCGTCCGGCGACTATCTTGCTCAATGTCGATCACGTGAATCCCACGCGTCCTGAGCGTGACGATGCGATGACCGATGCCGGCGGGCAGCTGCAGGTGGATTACTTCCGTCAAAATGCCGCCCATTTTGGCATCGAACTGTTTGATGTCATGGACCCGCGCCAGGGCATCGAGCATGTGGTTGCGCATGAGCAGGGGCTGGTCATGCCCGGTATGGTGATTGCCGCCGGTGACAGCCACACCACCACCTATGGCGCATTTGGTGCGTTGGGTTTCGGCATCGGAACGTCAGAAATTGAACATCTTCTCGCTACGCAAACTCTGATTTATCGCACGCTGAAAACCATGCGCGTCACGGTAACGGGTGAGCTGCCTTATGGCTGTTCGGCTAAAGACATCATTCTGGCGTTGATTGAAGATATTGGCGCCTCAGGGGCAACCGGTTATGCCATCGAGTTTGACGGCCCGGCGATTGACGCGCTGAGTATGGAAGGGCGCATGACGCTGTGCAATATGGCTGTCGAGGCCGGTGCACGCGGAGCGATTATTGCGCCAGATGAGAAGGTATTCGCCTACATCCAGGGCAAACCGCAAATGCCAACGGGTGCATTGTGGGAGCAGGCAAAGGCCGAATGGATGACTTTGCGCAGTGATGACGGGGCCAAATTCGACCGTGCGATTGAGCTGGATTGCAGCGACCTTGAACCTAAAGTGACCTGGGGCATCAGCCCGGATCAGACCTGTGCTATTGGCGGCTGTGTACCTGATCCGCAATACGAACCCGATTTGATTAAACAGCAGGCAATACAAGCCGCACTGAAATATATGGGGCTGGAACCTGGCATGCGCCTGTCTGACATCGCCATCACCCATGCGTTTATTGGCTCCTGTACCAACGGCAGAATCGAAGATTTGCGCGCTGCAGCAGCGGTGATTGGCGAGCGCAAAATCGCCCGACACGTGCGCGGGATCATCGTGCCAGGCTCCACACAGGTGCGTCAGCAAGCAGAGGCTGAAGGCTTAGCCGACATTTTTATCAATGCAGGTTTTGAGTGGCGGCAGTCGGGGTGCTCAATGTGCCTGGCAATGAATGAAGATGTCCTGGAACCCGGCGATCGCTGTGCTTCAGGAACCAACCGCAATTTTGCGGGCCGCCAGGGTGCAGGAGCACGAACCCATTTAATGAGCCCGGCGATGGTCGCCGCCGCTGCGGTGGCCGGTCATCTGGTCGATGTACGCAACTTCACGACAGTAGAGGTTTAATATGGACGCTTTTCACAGCATCACCGGACGCATTGCCCATTTACCGGCGGCCAACATTGATACGGATGTGATCATGCCAAAGCAGTTTCTGAAAGGCATCGATCGCCAGGGTTTGGATCGGGGCGTGTTCTTTGACCTGCGATTTTTGCCCGACGGCAGTGCGAATCCCGCGTTTATCCTCAACCAGCCTGCCGGAAAGAACGCGGCATTCTTGCTGGTAGGACCCAACTTTGGCTGTGGTTCCAGTCGCGAACATGCGGTGTGGGGACTCAATCAGCTGGGCATTCGCGCCATCATCGGCACCAGTTTTGCCGGCATCTTTGACGATAACTGCCAGCGCAACGGCGTATTGACGCTAACGCTAAGTGAGGAGGCGTATCAGCAGCTCAGCGCTGCTACCGCTAATGCAGAACACAACCAAATTACGGTTTCTCTGGAAGATAAGACCCTCACCTTCAATCAGCAGGTGTTGCATTTTGAGGTCAGCGCGCTCAAACGTGAGATGTTAATGGGTGGCGGCAGCGCGGTAGACTGGACGCTCCAATACGAGACTGACATTACGCAGTTTGAACATCGGCACTTTGCTCAGCGCCCCTGGCTGCAGCGGGTTAAAGGACCAACAGCATGAGTGATATCAAGGATTGCGGCGCATCGCCGTTTATCGACGGATTTGCCTTGAAAGCGGTCACGCTGAGCAACGGTATCACACTACGCGTGGCAATCGGGGGCGAAGGACCGCCGTTGCTGATGCTGCACGGGCATCCACAAAATCATCTGGCGTGGCGTAAAATCGCTCCGCAGCTGGCGCAAAAATACCAGGTGATCCTGCCTGATCTGCGCGGCTACGGCGACAGCGACAAACCCGCCAGCGACGAACGCCATCTGGCCTATTCAAAACGCGCCATGGCTGAAGATATCAGCCAGTTGATTGACGCACTGGGTCTTTCGCGTGTGGCGTTTGTCGGGCATGATCGCGGTGCGCGGGTGGGTCATCGCCTGGCGCTCGACCATCCGGAGAAAGTGGCTTGCGGCACTTTCGTCGATATCGCCCCGACTGCCACCATGTATGCGCAGACCGATAAGGCGTTTGCTACGCGCTATTTTTGGTGGTTCTTTCTGATCCAGCCTTATCCACTGCCGGAGACAATGATCGGACACGATCCGGCTTTCTTCCTGCGAAAACATATTGATGGTCAACTCAAGACAGCGGGGGCGACTTCAGAAGCGGTATTCAATGATTATTTGCGCTGCTATCAGCAACCCGAGATGATCCACGCCGTCTGCGAAGATTATCGCGCGGCCGCCACGGTGGATTTAGAGCACGATGCAGAGGACAGCAACAAACGCATCGTTTGTCCGCTTCAATTGCTGTGGGGGGAAAAGGGCACGGTCGGTCAGCTATACGATGTGGTTGAAACCTGGCAGGAGAAGGCCATTAATGTGCAGGGCAAGGCACTGCCTTGTGGGCATTCCCCACAGGAAGAAGTCCCGGCGGTATTTTTAGCACAGCTTCAGGGCTTTCTCGATTCTGTGTTATAACCGCTCGATGTTGGCTAACTGCGTAATAGTATGAAGCTCTTGCTTGCCGGGAAAAACGTTCAGAAACCGCTACAGGGCTGGCCCTCTGTCGAAGACCTCTATGTGTTTATCAGCGTGGCGCGTCATGGTGGTTTTGGTCGCGCTGCCGTGGAGCTGGGCCAGTCTCCATCGTATATCAGCAAACGTATCGCCATTCTTGAGAAACAGCTCGACACCCGGCTTTTCTTCCGCACCAATCGGGTGATGCGCCTGACGCCAGAAGGTGAGAAAGCGCTGGAGGGGGCGCTGCAAGTGGTACAGGAAATGGATGCGTTTCTGAATAATTTTCAGCAGTGGCGCGGCGAATTAACCGGTGAGTTGACCGTTGGCTGTTCGCTGGGATTTGGTCAGGCGTATTTATCTGATGCCATTTCAGCCTTTATTTCTCAGCATCCATCTTTAAATATCAAACTCATTTTAAGCGATCGTGAGATTGATTTGATGCAATCCGGCACCGATGTGGATATACAGGTTGGCGATAATCTGAATCACTCTTACATCGCGCGTAAACTGGCCGTTAATCGGCGTATTCTTTGCGCATCCCCTGAATATTTAGCGCGCGCTGGGGCGGTCAATTCGCTGGATGAATTAATTGACCACAGCTGCCTTATCATCAATGAAAAGAACAATTCATTCGGCAATTGGGCGCTGACTGACGGTGAGCAACAGGTATTGTGCCGGCTGAATAGCCATTATTCTTCAAACAGTGGCAAGGTCATTTTAAACTGGGCGTTGAAGTCACACGGGATTGCGCTCCGCTCGGCATGGGATGTAACGCCTTATCTCAGCACTGGCGAATTGGTCCATGTTTTACCGCAGTGGTATCAGCAGGCGAATATCTGGGCGGTGTATACGCAACGGACATCGGAATCGCCGCGCATGAAAGTGTTTATTGATTTTCTCGCCGAATACTTTGCAGATAAAAGCCTGTCACAAGAGTGGCAGGCTTAAATGCAACAGCGAAGGGGGTGGTTAACATCAGCCGTACGCCACTTTGCTATTGATATGGTACAGGGTTGCGGTAGCCGCCATTACATGTTGACCATCGTGGCCCGGCTCATGGGATTCAACATCAGTGATGTGATAACCCACGGCCCCTGCAGCGAGCGTTTTTTTCACAATCGCATCAGTCAGTTCTTCCATCGAAGTGGCCCAGCTCACGGAAGTAAAGCCCACAGGATGAATCGATGATAATTCACGATGGGTCAAATCCGCACGGACTAAAACGGGTTTAACATTTTGCGGTGTGAAAATAGAGATAACGTCATTAATAAGTTCTTTCATGGTCTTACTCCTCAAAATAACTGCTGAGCCGATTTCGAAGCTATGCATTTTATTGTTGATGGTGATTTTATACATTCCGACAGTTGCGCACGGCAGGTAATGAGTGCCGGTAGGCTTAATAAACACCTTTTGAGGTTATGCGTTTTAGCTTTAATTGCTAATTAGTTGTTAAGAAAAGTTCAGGCACAACTCCGTTAAACTTTCGGGAATATTCTTTCATCTGGTTACATTTGTGGCAGGGCAATAAGTTGATTGGGGCGTCATGCACGCCCCATTTTGTTAAAACTCGCGTTGTCCACCCAGTTCGATAACGCGATTGGGTGGAATATTAAATTGCTCATGCGCACGCAGCGCATTGCGTTGGCAGAAGTGAAAGATGCCGCCTTTTATTCTTGCCAGTCCGCGGCGTTTTTTCATCACCAGGGTGTCGTGTGAGGTAAAGAAAGACGCTTCATTCAGCGTGCAGCCAAAACCTTCCAGTCCGCACAGGTGTAAAACCTCCGCCATTGAAGGGACTTCTCGCCAGCCGTATGCCGCGGTTACCTGCCAAAAGGACGGCGAAAGTTGGGTGATGGTGATGCGCTTCTGATTGTGCACGCGTGGCGTATCTGTCGTGCGGATGTTCAGCAACACCACGCGCTTATGCAGCACCCGGTTATGCTTGAGGTTATGCAGCAGCGCCTGTGGAATCTCAAACTCTTTACGCGCCAGGAAGATGGCAGTACCCGGTACACGACTGGGCGGATTGGTTTCCAGTGATTTCACCAGCGCCTGCAGGCTTTCCGGATCGTTGTTCAATTTTTTGATTAACCGATTACGCTCGGTGCTCCAGATCAGCATCAACCCCATCATGGTCAGCGCCATCAGTACCGGAACCCAACCGCCTGACAGCAGTTTCATCAGGTTCGCCGCAAACAGCGGCATGTCAATGCTCAGCATACATAGCAGGAAAATCACCGCCAGCGGCAGTGGCCATTTCCAGTTACGCAGCGCCACCACGCCGGCCAGACAGGCGGTGATCACCATAGTGCCGGTCACCACGATACCGTAAGCGGAGGAGAGGGCCGAGGACTGACGGAACGCCAGCACAATCACCGTTACCGCAACAAACAGCAGCCAGTTCACCACGGGAATGTAGATTTGGCCAGATTCAGTATGCGAGGTGAACACAATACGCATGGGTGGCAGAAACCCCTGACGAATCGCTTGATGCGTCAGGGTGTAAACGCCGGTAATCACCGACTGGGCTGCGATCACCGTGGCGAGCGTTGACAGCACAATCAAGGGTATCTGTCCCCAGCCCGGCGCGAGGTTGAAGAACGGGTTATTGATCGTCTTCGCATCCGCAATCACCAGTGCACCCTGGCCAAAGTAATTGAGCACCAGGGCAGGCATGGCAATTACTAGCCACGCCAGGCGGATCGGCGCTTTGCCGAGATGTCCCATATCCGCATACAGCGCTTCAGCACCGGTGACGGCCAGCACCACCATGCCCATCGCGGCAAAGGCGAGAGCCTCGTGCGTCATTAAGAAGGTCAGGGCATAGCTGGGGTTAAGCGCCTGCAATACTGTGGGATTGAGTGCGATACCACGAATGCCCAGTAAGCCAATCGAAACAAACCAGATAAACATCACCGGCCCAAACACCTTACTGACTTTTTCCGTACCGTGTTTCTGGATGAAGAACAACAGCGTGAGTATGAGTACCGCCAGTGGGACCACGTATTTGTCGAGATGCGGAGAAACCACCTCAATCCCTTCAATGGCGGAGAGCACCGAAATCGCCGGCGTGATGATGCCATCACCGTAAAAGAAGGCGCCACCCGTCAAACCGGCCAGAATGATGATGTGACCAATCTTCGGACCGACGTTACGACGCGCCAGTGACATCAGCGTTAAAATACCGCCTTCACCATCATGGTCGGCACGCATGACAAAGCAGACATATTTCAGGGTAACGATCAGGGTTAACGCCCAGAAAATCAGTGACAGAAAACCCATCACGGCAGTGGTTGAGATTGATCCATCCGGTAAGATCGACAGGCACTCTTTCAGGGTGTAAAGCGGGCTGGTACCGATATCCCCAAACACGATCCCTGCGGCGGCCAACATGCCAGCAGGCAGAGACTGTTTCTCGGTCTGACTCATATATTTCCTGTTTCTTATCAGCGTGGAACGGCGATGGCTGTGTCTATGACGGCGAACATACCTGTTTACCCGAATGGTTAATAGCGGGTGGTGGTTTTGTGACCTGCATTTTTACGCCTGGCGGCGAAATTTTTACGACATTTTTATATCGCGGCGGTTTTTTAATCTCAGAATAGACGAACGGTGAGAAATAAAATGACGGAGGGTTATCAGAGATAAACGAAAGCTAACTGGACCGCTTTTTCCCTCACCTTGTGCAGATTGCATTTATTCGCCATTTATCTTCGCTGGCATACATTCGAAGCCACGCTCAATGGACCGTTTTCGTCCAGAAACCAACTGATAACTGAATACTATGAATACGATTTTAATTACTGGCGCAACCGGATTTTTAGGCGGAGCAGTAACGGTTAACTTATTGAAGAAAAGCGAGAATAATCGACTGTTACTGCTGGTGCGCGGTGATTCACCCGCCGAAGGACTGAGTCGGTTGCAATCCAATCTGGCTAAATTTGGCGTGGCACAAAATCTGTTGGATACACTGACCACAGATAATATTCTTATTGGCGATCTCGCGGAACCAGAGCGGTTTACTGCCGACCCGCGTCTGGATAGCGTTACACATGTGCTCAACTGTGCGGCTGTGGCTTCGTTTGGGGCGAATCCTTACATCTGGAAAGTTAACGTTGAAGGAACTTTCACCTTCGCGAGTCGTATGAATCAGGTCAGCGGACTTAAGCGCTTTATTCATGTCGGAACGGCAATGTCTTGTGCGCCGGAAGCTAACACTCTGGTGACCGAGAGCAAACTGAATACGCTGCGCGATCAGCACATAGTTGAGTACACCTGGAGTAAAGCCACGGTGGAAAAAATGATGAGCGAGATGTTGCCCGAACTGCCGCTGGTTATTGCGCGTCCCTCTATTGTTGTGGGCCATTCCGATCATGGCTGCACGCCATCGCCGAGTATTTTCTGGGTGTTCCGCATGGCACTGACATTGGGTAAGTTTATGTGTGAGCTGGACGATCGTATTGATGTGGTGCCTGTGGATTATTGTGCAGATGCGCTGGAGCTGTTGTTGACCGCTGAAAACGTCGATAAAAGCATTATTCACATTTCGGCGGGCCTCAACAGCAGTGTCACCTTCGCGGAGATTGATAAAGCGATGGCGAAAGCCTCAGGCAATGTGCCCGTGGGCGAGAGTTATCAGAAAGTGAATTATCGCGAACTGGCCGAAAGTAAGAAAAACTTCGCGTCGTTATTTGGGCCGTGCAATGAGCGGATTGTGTTGCGCGCCATGAATCTTTACGGCCATTTCTCCAAACTCAACGTGGTGTTCTGCAATGAGAAGTTGCTGGAGTTAGGCATGCCGCCCTCTTCGAAATTTACTGATTACCTGCACCGCTGCGTGACCTCGACACAGGATTCAACCATCGCTGAATTGATGGCAGTGGATTTTAAATAATAAAAAGCCGAGCAACACGCCTGTTGCGCGGCTTATTAAGCGGCTATTACCAACCCTTGATAATGTCGCCTTTGTAAATCTCGTTAGCTTTATCCAGCACTTCCTGCGACTGGAAAGCCTCTTTCAGCTTCTGCACATTCGCGCTGTCTTTGTTATCTTCGCGCGCCACAATCGCATTCACATACGGCGACGCTTTGCCTTCCATAAACATGCCATCCTTCGACGCGGAGAGGTTAACCAGCGCGGCAAAGTTGTTATTGATGATGGAGATATACACCTGCGGATCGTCGAGAGTGCGGGCCAGTTGCGGGGTATCCACTTCAACGATTTTAAGCTTCTTCGGATTATCCGTGATATCCAGCGTGGTAGGCAGCAGGCCGGCTTCAGGTTTCACCTTGATCAGTCCCTGAGCTTGTAACAGCAGCAGGCTGCGACCGAGAGTGGTCGCTTCGTTAGAGATGGTGATGGTCGCGCCATCTGGCAGTGCATCGAGCGCTTTGATCTTGCGGGAATAGCCGGCAATAGGGAACACAAACGTGTTGGTGACCACGTCGAACTTATAGCCACGCTCTTTCGACTGCATCTTCAGATAAGGCAGGCTCTGGAAGGCGTTGGCATCGACATCTTTATTGAACAGGGCTTCGTTCGGTTGTACATAATCGTTAAATGCCACCACATCGACATCCAGATGATATTTATCATGAGCGACCTGTTTAACGGTCTGCCAGAGCGCTTCGTCAGGACCGGTGTTAATGGCGACTTTGATGGCATTGTCTTTGTTGTTGTCGCAGGCGCTCAGCAGTGAAACCGCAGCGGCGAGAAGGGTGGTAACGAGTAATTTGTTCATAGTACGAGTCCCTGGGTAACGTAGGAGACGGACTATAATATACGTCTGGACGTCTGTACATCCGTGATTGATTCGTTCGTCGAAATTTCGTCCGGTCTAAAAAGCACCGATGTATAGCAAATAATAATTAATATCGGTGAGTGACGTTGTGCGTTGTTGATATATCCAGCAAGCAATCATCAAGAAAACCCGCAGTTTTTACGTTTCGCTTTAAGGGTAAATTGCACTCTTCAGAGCTGAGATCGATCTCATTAATCAGAGAATCTGCGGGTTTTAAAGCGGGTGACCGCAATCCTTCATCGGATTTTTTGCAGATTGTAATATTAATATAACTGCATTGTGCATCAAGAGACTTACAAGATAATCTGTTGAAGCAGATTATCTTGTTATAGATCGGGAGAAGATGATGGAGTCTGTTAAAGCGTTGGATATGGAGCAGTTAAACTCGTTTCTGAGTAGCGGTAAACACCCTTCAGTTATTATTGGCTTCAATTTAACCAGTGATGCGTTTTTCAATATGGCAGCATACTGGCGTGAACGCGGCGTCACGATTGAAAAACACGATAACTATTTTGTCGCCAAATCGGACAGTTCAGTGACCACGTCATGAATCGAAAAATTTCTATTATTCAAAGCGCGAGTTTAATAAAGGCATGCAGATCGCTGATTGCCTGTTCCCGCGCTTCAGCTTCCTGCACCACCATTAATTCCTATAGATCTTTTTGTGCGAAACGCACACGCCCCCCAGCCTCAGTGAAACGAGTCCTTAAGTTTGTCTACGGGCTAAGCCCCGTTGCGTGTTCAATTTACGGGTCTTGATGCAATCAAAACTATTGATGATGGCCCGTTATTCCCATCTGTAAGAACCAGGTAAACGGGTGAATACCGGGCTGGCAGGTTAATTATTGCAGGCAGCGGATATAACGTTCAGCTGCCTGTCTGACAATGGATTGTGCCTGCTGTGTCATTTCCCGACCGGCAAAAGCGCCATAAATCTGCGAGAAGGTGACCTTATCCAGTCGGTGAATCAGCTTATTCACCGTAGCTGCTGAAAGCGGCAACATGTTGGGATAGCTCCACATAAATGACACGGAATTTGCACCGGGTGTCACTTGCACAACATCACCACTCAACAGCACGCCATCATGTTGCGACCAGTGCAGTACACAGCCTCCTTTAAAATGCCCACCCAGGCGTAATAACGTGACATCGGGCAGTAAATCCAATTCGTCACCTTGCCAGAGATGAATATGCGAGCTCTGGCGCATAATCCATTCCCGATCATCCTCATGCAAATAGATGGGCGCATCAAATGCCGCAGCCCAGTCTTGCATGGTGCTGTAGTAATGGGGATGAGAAATGGCAATGGCATCAATACCGCCGAGTGCGTGTATCAATGATTCCGTGGCGTCATCCAGATTCGCAATGCAGTCCCAGAGAATATTCCCCTGCGCGCTTTGCAGTAAAAAAGCACGTTGGTTGATGGCGAAACTCGGGACAGTTTGCAGGCTGAATAATCCCTTTAGATGCTGCTGCCATTTATTTTGATGTGTGGCACGCAGAGCCGAGAATGCCAACCATTGCTGCCCTTTGACAGGCACAAACTGCCGATCGTCTTCGCAAATTTTGCAATTTGAGATGCCTGGATCATCTTCATAAGAAGTACTGCAGGCGGTGCAGAGTTTGCTCATCTGAATGCTCCTTGATGCGGTTTGCATTCATTTTAGCCTGGCTTATTAAGTGCGAGCGTGCTGCAACCCATACCGCAGAGAATACCTGTGCCACAGTAGCCAGATGTATTCTCATTTCGCAAGGTATCGTGGGTGTTGCGCTTGCTTTGGCTGGAAAAGAGCAGGGCAGATTAGGCCTGTGGCGGCTGTAACTGATAAATCCACGCTGTGATTTTCTCTCCTTCGAGGGTGGTGACTTCAACATCAACACGATCATAGCCCTCCTCGAACTCATCCAGCATTGGCCAGTGCGCGGTCAGATGCTCTGAGAAGAAGAGTGAGCCTTTGACAAGGCCCGCATTGTTGTCCAGCACAATGCCGGGAAAATCCGCTGCCGCGCCCCAACCGCGTTCATAGAAGATGCCGTTGACCGTTCCGGGCAGCCACTCTCCACCGATACTGTCCAGAATATGCGCATTTGAATGACCTGGTTGCAAGGTGCCGTATACAAATAAAGGTTTCATTTTCCCTCGAAAAATCAAACAAA
The DNA here is from genome assembly GCF_056678875.1 of Pantoea folii. NCBI lineage: Bacteria > Pseudomonadati > Pseudomonadota > Gammaproteobacteria > Enterobacterales > Erwiniaceae > Pantoea > Pantoea folii. The sequence goes on from NZ_JBWXON010000001.1 coordinate 209,145, forward strand.
AGAGTGACTTTAGCGCTCAGGAAATGAAAAGTCATCTGAAGGTTGAATATCATGACCAGACCGCCCGTTATGCCATATAGGGTTCACTAAAACACGGTATTGTGAGCCATCGTATCCGGCCAGGAAAAGATCAATGTTGAATTGTTCAGGCATCTCCCGCAGTGCCATCAAGGGTTATCCGCAATCCGCACAGTTCGATGGCAAGCGTTTCACCAATGCTGCTCCCCGGCAGCCGTTGAAATTCAGCGAATATATGAAGATGTTCTGGGATTTGGCGTTCAACAAGCCAAAAGAAACGGTACCTCAGCAGCAATTACCTGTGCAGCCCATCACGTCCGAGGCGCTCGCCATGGCAGCCGACAACAGTGTGTTTCGACTGGGGCATTCATCGCTGCTGCTCAAATTGAAAGGCAAGTATTGGCTTACTGATCCAGTATTTAATCTGCGAGCGTCTCCCTTTAAGTGGCTCGGGCCAAAGCGTTTTCAGGCTGCACCCATCGAGCTGAGCGATTTACCGCCTATTGAGGGCATTATTTTATCCCATGACCATTATGATCATCTGGATTACCAGACGATCATGCAGTTGAAAGATCGTGTTCGCTATTTCCTCGCTCCGCTGGGCGTCGGCGATTTGCTGGCGAAGTGGGGAGTGGCTGAGGAGAAGATCACCCAACTGGATTGGTGGCAATCTACGGAGGTGGGCGAGGTGCATTTTGTCGCCACACCGTCGCAGCACTTTTCCGGGCGTGGTTTGTTTGACGGCAATAAACGTTTGTGGTGTTCATGGAGCATCATCACCGATGAATTTCGTTTATTTTTTGGCGGTGACTCCGGCTATTTTCCGGGCTTTAAAGAAATCGGTAATAAATACGGTCCATTTGATGTTGCCTGCCTTGAAAATGGGGCTTATGACAGCCGATGGGCGGATATTCACATGATGCCAGGGGATACCATCCGGGCGTTTCAGGATCTAAAGGGAAAATGGTTAATGCCCATTCATAACGCGGCCTTCGATCTTGCTTTCCATCACTGGAATGACCCCCTGATACAAATAGCGGCGCTGGCGCGTGAGCAAAAAATTAAATTGTCTTTACCGGTCATCGGACAAGCCGTGAACATTGTGCAACCAAGGGAAGAAGCGGTCTGGTGGTAACTGGAAATATAGGCTGCTATTTAGGGTAAGTAGCAGCCATTCTTTTTACGATTCAGTCAGTAAAACGCCATGTTTTCATTACTCAGCGGTAAGCTCATCATAAAGACTGCGCAATCGCGTACGCAGAGAAAGCACCGCTTTATGTTTGCGTGATAACAGCGCCTGTACGCTGATGCCGCTCTCTTCAGACAGCTCGTTGTAGCTGTAACCCAACAACTCTGTTTTTTCAAACACCTCGCGCTGAGCGAGTGGCAGTTCCGCTAAGGCTTCCTCCAGTTCTTCCCATAGCAGTGCTTTGAGATACTCATCTTCCGGCGTTTCCGGCACGCCAAATAGCGTTTCAGCCAGCTCATCTTCGGGAAAATCCGCCTCCTCATCGCCGTTCATCATATCGGCTAGCGGCAGTTCACGCTTCTTTCGCGCCCGGTCGGTCATCTCATTGCGTGCGGCAAGGAATAACCAGGCCGCGACATTTTCCACCGGTTGCTCAACCTGCATGAGCTTGTAGGTCACTTCCTGCAGGATATCGTCGGCATCTTCACGGATCGAGGTGCGGCCGCGAATAAATGCGCTCAATTTTGCCCGACAGGCGTTTAACGCGGACATCAGCAGAGAATCCTGCGCCATGGCGTTTACTCTGCGTCTGACGATTTAGCGGGAGCCTCGTCGGAGGGTGAGCGCGCATCATCGCGACGGCCATGCCAGTCACAGCGATCGCGGCGTCCACGGTGCAAACGTTCACGGCGGTGTTGCATAAACTCTTCGCGCTGTTCTGGAGTCATCTGCATCCAGCGTTCGTGCATGCGACGACGTGCCATACCGAACATGCCGGGGCGGAAACCTAAGCCACCAAACAGTATGCGGCACAATACCAGTAGCCCGATCGCCTGCCAGAACCCAATCGCCTTCACGCCGATGATGGCTGGCAGCACGGCATTCCACAGCGACATCACCAGCAGCCCAAGTGCCGCGATGATCACCACGCCGAGCAACAAGGGTTTCATCATGCGATGACCACCAAAATGGTGGTCACGGCGGTGTTGTCTGCGCATATCGAAATCTCTCATTGTTGTTATTCCTCATTACAGTAGCCGATATTGGCTCGTACTGAGGTAGACGAATGAGCGATGTGAATATTGCCAAAGAAGTGAAAATATTTTCCGAGCTTATAAATTTAGCGGTGATTCGGTGTTGTTCTACCGATCCGATTCACCGCTGCTCCCGAAGCGTATTCTCCTGCGATGAACGGGATCCATCCAACGATGGCTGCTACCCATACTGTCAGGGTTAAACCATAAGCTGACGTATAAACGTTAAATCAGCTTGCTGCGCTAATTCCTTCAGACGCTGATAAAGCAATTCTGCCTGGGGTAGCGCTGCACAACAATCTAAGAACTTTGCCTGGCGATCGTCGGTGCTGAAAGGTTCGTCTAACGCACCACGCGCCCGCAATCTGGCGTGGACAATTTCCTGACCATTCCTGAAACGCAAAGTGAGGATATGCGGCAAGTTTCTGTCTTCAGCCTCCTGTTCCGCTGTCCAGGGCGCAAGGGTAATCATCGCCAACAGTTGTGCATCTGCCTGTTGTTTTACGCTGGCGGCGGTAAAGTCCTGCACGCTCAACGTGCCATTCCTGAGCATCATGGCAACGCAATATTGCATTGAGAAGCGCGCTTGCATTTCATCCTGCGGCTGGTGGTAGGCAAGATTGCGCCAGTTGGCGATCCCCACCTGGCAGTGCACGCTTTCAATGTCGTCAATCTGCAATGTTTGCTGTTGCTGGATATCGGCAATCGCATCGAGAATGCGGTGGGTAGACCCGCAGCACGGATATTTTTTCGGCATCACACCGATTTGTTCAATGACATGCTGCTCAGCGCCGGGCAGCGACGGTTGGCTTAACAGACCGGCATAGAGTTCCGCAAAACCCTGTGCGCACTCAAGAATATCCAGACGACCTTGCATGCCGGTTTGCGCCAGCGTCGCGGCTTCAACGGCATTGCGCGCCGCCATTCCGGCATGAAACGGTTTCAGAGGCGTGCCAAACTGGCCTTTGACCCCACTGGCCAGACTTACCGCAATGCTCAACGTACGGGCAATCCCTGCTGCATCCTGGCCGAGCAGGGCAGCAACACCTGCCGCGCTGCCAATGCAACCCACGGTGGATGTACCATGCCAGCCAGCAGTGTAGTGCTGATAGCCGATGGCTTCGCCTATATAGGCTTGTGCCTGCAGACCAATTAAATAAGCGTGTATCAACGATGCGCCGTCGCTGTTTTGCGCCACGGCCAGCAGGGCCGGTACCAACACGGCCGATGCGTGACTCATGCCCGGTGCAAAGTTGTCGTCAAAGTCGATAGCGTGAGCGGCCGTGGCGTTGAACAACGCATCGAGCGCCTGGCTACGGGGTATCTGAGGCCATGCCTGCTGCACCGCCTGGGTAGAAAAGTCGCTACGGCCAGCTACCATGCAACCCAGGGAATCAATGATGGCGTCAATCGCCAGTTCACGAGCACGAAGAGTAAAGGGCGGTGGATTGGCACACCACTGTGCCAGAGATTCGATGAGCGTCATGATGATGTCTCCCTGTCCAATACGGTGAGCAGCCTGTGCAACAACGAGCCAATCTGGAAACGATTCACCTCTTGCCCCGGTGTGCGGGTGTCAACACGATGTACGATCACCCTATTCTGTTGCGGCATCACCAGGCAGAAGTGACCTCCTGCACCACGCGCTGAGTAACTGCCCGCTGGCAGGATCACCTCTGGCCAGGCCACGCCATCGCGCGTGATCCACCACATATTGCCGTAGCCCCCGCGATCGCCCGCATGCGAAACAGGCAAGGTGCTGGTGCGAACCCACTGTTGCGGGATGATTTGTCGATCGCCCCAGCGCCCCTGCTGCAGAAAGAGCTGGCCGAATCGCAGCAGGTCGCGACTTGAGAGCGTAAAGGGATAGGCAGGGTGATCAGAAAATTCTCCGGGTTCCAGCCAACTGTCCTGATCAACGCGATAATCCTGCATCCCCAGCGGGTCGGCAATGCGCTGCGCAAACGCCTGGTTGATCTCCTCTCCCGTGAGCTGACGGTAGGCACTGCCCAGCACATTAAAATCCCAGTTGCTATAGCACCAGTTCTCGCCTGGCGCATGCAGGTGGCGCGGGGGTTTAATACGCTGCATCCAGGCGGTTTCATAGTTCGCCGGATGATAAATGCCAGAACGGGCGGTCAACAGATCGTATAGCGTGGCCTGTTTCTCGCTGACGCTCAGTCCTTCACGGTCATCGATTCCCAGCGTCTGCAAGGTTAAGGAGAGATCAAAACGGCCTTCTGCCACTGCGCAGCCGATCAGCGCACTAAGAAAGCTTTTGCGCATCGAGTGGCAGGGGTAACGCTGGGCAGCATCGCCGTAACTGAACAGGATTTCATCACCCTGCGCCACCAGCAGCACGGCAGTGGCCTGGCCTTCAAGTTGTTGCTGAAGTGATTCAAACATGGCAAAGCCTCATCGTTTTAGTGTGGATCAGAGGTTCACGCCTCACTCGCCGCCAGAAACTCGCGGGTATAGATTTCCCGTGCTCCGCCCTGACGCACGCTATCCGCACTGAGTTCTTCCAGCAATTTGCCGTGATGCATGATGCCGATGCGACGGCAAAGGTGTGTCACGACCGCCAAATCATGCGTCACCATTAAATAAGTGAGGCTGCGCTGCCGTTGCATGCTGCTGAGTAAATTGAGGATTTCAGCCTGAACTGAGACGTCCAGTGCTGAGGTCGGCTCATCCAGTAACAGCACGGAAGGTTCCAGAATGAGGGCCCGCGCGATGGCCACACGCTGACGTTGTCCACCAGAAAGTTGATGGGGATAACGATAACGGTAGGCATTGGAAAGTCCGACCGCATGCAGCACATCGCTGATGCGCGCTTCATGGTGGTCCATAGCATGCAGCTTCAGCGGTTCACGCAGACTGGCCCACACCATTTTTCTCGGATGGAGCGAGGCGTAAGGGTCCTGAAACACCATCTGCACCTGGCGATAAAAGGCTTTATCTCGCTGCGGCTGCTGTTCACGATTATTGAACAGAATATGGCCCTGATAATCGTGATTCAGGCCAGCCAGTGCGCGTAAAATGGTGGATTTTCCGCAGCCCGATTCCCCAATCAGGCCGTAACAATCTCCTTGTGCCAGCGTCAGGCTAACGTTATCAACCACCTGTCGCCGATGTGCTCCCTGACCGAATGCGATACTGACATCCACCATTTCAATCCTGCGTTGTGCGGTTGGAATGGGATTCATAATGCGACTCCATCACGAAAACAGGGGCCGGTGAGCCAGCTGGCATCTCGGGTCGGCACACGCAGCGTATCAAGGGGATGATGCAGACGTGGCTGACTGGCAAGTAATGCCTGCGTGTAAGGATGCTGCGCCTGTTCCAGACGTTCGGCACGAATCTCTTCGACAATACGCCCGGCGTACATCACCAGCACGCGATCGCAGAAACGAGAGACCAGATTAAGGTCATGACTGATAAACAGCAGGCCGGTTTGACGCCGCGCCAGCTGTTCATTCAGGATGCTCAGCACCTGCTGGCGCACCGTCACGTCCAGAGCGGAGGTGGGTTCGTCGGCGATGATCAAATCCGGCTCGGGGATCAGCATCATCGCGATCATCACGCGCTGGCCCATACCGCCAGAAATCTCGTGGGGATAGAGGCGTGCCACTTTCGCCACGTCGCGAATATGCACCGATTCCAGCATCGCTAGCGCGCGATCTCTGGCTTCGCTTTTACTCACCCGGCGATGCAACCTGAAGGCTTCCGCCACCTGATCGCCAATGCGCATTAGTGGATTAAGCGAGAAGCGGGGATCCTGCAGGATCATTGAAATACGATTTCCGCGAATCTGGCGCATCTGTTTCTCACTGCTGTTGAGCAGATCAATATCACCGAAATGCATCTGATCGGCGGTAACGCGACCGATTTTGGGGGTCAGTTGCAGCAATGCACGGCAGGTCTGTGATTTTCCCGAACCGGATTCACCGACAATCGCCACTTTCTCACGTCCAACATGAAAAGAAACGTCACGTACCGCGCGGTGCTCCCCGTGCGCGCTGCGAAATACGATATTGAGGTTTTTCACCTGAAGCAGATTATTCATGGCGGATATCCATTACGTCGCGCAGGCCATCACCCAACAGGTTGAAGGCGAGACTGGTGAACAATATTGCTAATCCAGGGATGGCAGCGATCCAGCCATTGTTCAGCATGAATTCGCGGCCGGAAGCCAGCATAGCGCCCCATTCCGGACTAGGCGCTTGAGCGCCAAGCCCCAGGAAACCCAGTCCAGCGGCGGTAAGGATAATCGCCGCCATGTTAAGGGTGACGCGCACGATGACAGAAGGCAGGCACATGGGGATGATATGTCGCACGATGATGTGCCAGGCGGATGCCCCTTGTAAGCGTACCGCGGCGATGTAATCCATCTTACGGATGGCCAGAGTTTCGGCGCGCGCGAGGCGGGCAATCGGCGGCCAGGCGGAGAGAGAAATCGCGATGATTGCATTCTCGATACCAGGCCCCAATGCCGCAACAAACGCCAGTGCCAAAATCAAACTGGGGAAGGCAAGGAAGATATCCACCAGACGCATCAGCAGCGTATCGACCCAACCGCCGAGATAACCTGCACTGGTGCCGACCAGTAAGCCAATGGGGGTGATGATCAGCGCGGTTAAGCCTGCGATATACAGTGTGATGCGCGCGCCATACAGCAGACGGCTGTAAATATCTCGTCCCAATTCGTCGGTCCCTAGCCAGTGTTCAGCAGAAAACGGTTGCAGGCGGAAAGCGAGGTTTTGGGCATAGATATCGTGTGTGGCTAACCAGGGCGCAAACACCGCCGCGCCAGCAATGATCAACAGCACCAGCAAACCAAAGAGCGCGGAGTGATTAGCGCGGAAGCGTCGCCACTGAATCCATAGCAGTTGCATGTGCGCCTGAAAAGGTGACTGCGGCGAAGGATCGCGCAGCCAGGCGCGTAAGCTACGCGAAGGGTTAACGCGCATCGATTTATTGACGGAATCGGTCATGCTTCCTCCTGACGCGTACGCGGATCGAACAGACGATAAAGCAGGTCGCACAGCAGATTGATGCCGACAAAAATCGCGCCAATTAGTAATGTGCAGCCGACGACCGCATTCATATCGCCCGCCAGTAAGGCATTGGTCAGATAGCGACCAAAGCCGGGCCAGGCAAACACGGTTTCGGTGAGAACTGCGCCTTCCAGCAGCCAGGCCCAGGAAAGGGCCACCACTGTCAGTGTGGGCACGGCGATATTGCGCAGAGCATGCACCCAAACACATCGCGCCCACGACAAACCTTTCACGCGAGCGGTAATGATGTATTCCTGCGACAGTTGTTCCAGCATGAAGCTACGCGTCATACGGCTGATGTAAGCCAGCGCGCTCAAGCCAAGAATCGACGCGGGCAAAATGATGTGACCAAACACGTTGCGGAACATATCCCAGTTTCCGCTCAGCGCGCTGTCGATCAGCCAGAATCCCGTCACCGGATGTAAATCGAACTCGTAGATAAAATCGATGCGTCCTGGTCCGCCAATCCAGCCGAGCGTGGCGTAAAACAGCAGCAATCCCATCAGACCCAGCCAGAAGTGCGGGGTGGAATAGCTGAGTAGCCCCACGAAGCGGATCAGATGATCGAACCAGGTGTTGCGGTACATTGCCGCCAGCACGCCCGCCGGAATACCGAAACCGACGCCGATAATGGCCGCCACTGTGGCCAGTTCCAGCGTAGCGGGGAAGACGCGCGCGATATCCTGCGCCACCGGATGACTGGTGGTCAGAGCGATACCAAAATCGAGGTGCAGCAGTTGCCAGACGTAGTCGGCAAATTGGTGCCACAACGGTTGATCCAGCCCCAACTGATGAAACATCTTGTCGTAGGCTTCCTGACTGGCGTTATCGCCGATGATCGCGACCACCGGGTCGATAGGCAGTAAGCGACCAATAAAGAAGGTCAGGGCAGCTAACCCCAGTAGCGTGCAAACAATCGAGACAAGCCCACGAGCAAGGCGTCTTATCAGACGCCAGCCAGCGGAAGGGGGGTTGTGTGCAACGGGTATCATGACCTGTGACATCTGCCACCTCCATTATTTACTTGCGGCACCATACCAAACGCGAAAACCGTTCCAGGTCCAGTTTTTCACCGTTGGGCTAATTCCCGCGGTGTTGTACATCTGGAACATGATCGCCATAGGTCCTTTTTGCATCTGCTCTTTCTGCAGATCGCCATAGAGTGCAGCGCGCTTGGTGTCATCCGGTTCTAACAGTGCGGTTTCCACTTTCTGATTCATCTGCGGATCGTAATAAGCGGCACGCCAGCTTGGATATTGCGTGGCACGCGCTTCTTTACGATTGTCAGGGTTATAAACCAGACGTGAGGCATTGCCGTAGGCATCGGGCACCGAGGTTTGCCACGCCATCATTGCGCTCTGGAATTCCCGGCCACGTACCCGGCTGAACAACTGCGCGTTAGCCATGCGTTCCAGATTGAGTTTCACGCCGATTTTGGCGGCATTCTGCTGTACGCTTTGCGCGATTGGCGCCGAATGCGGCAGGGTGCCAAACAACACCGCCGTACTGAAACCATTGGGATAACCGGCTTCCGTCAGCAACTGTTTGGCTTTATCCAGATCGAGATGGAAAGGCTGACCTTGTTTGGCATCCAGCGCACCAAACGCCCCTTGTTGAACAAAACTGGCGCGCGGCACGCCGAGATAAGGCATGACGCTCTTCGCTAACCCGTCGTAATCGATCAGATAGCGCATGGCGAGACGGACTTTTTCGTTTTTGAAAATGGGGTCTTCATTATTGAAGGTCCAGAAAAACAGCTGTGGCTTCAACACTTTTTCCACTTTCACTTTGCCGCCCTGATCCAGCGTTTTCAGATCGTCAGCTGAGAGATCGCGGGCGATATCCACATCGCCCTGCGTCACCAGCAGACGCTGAGTGCCGGTTTCAGCCACATGACGAATCAGAATACGCTTCAGTACCGGCGCTTTTCCCCAGTAGTTCGGGGTGGCCTGGAGCACCACACCTTCACCGGCATTCCAGCGCACCAGTTGATAAGGCCCAACACAGGCGGTATGAGTGGAAAGGTATTTGTGTCCCAGATCGCCATCCACTGCCTGTTTTTCGACTTCTTTGCGGTTAAGCAGGGAAGAGACGTTATTGGCGGCAATCGCCTGGAGCACCAGATTAGTGGGGTAAGCTTTATCGAAACTCATCACCAGCGTTTTGTCATCGGGCGCGCTAATGCGTGAGTCGACGTTATCTTTATCAAAGCCATACTCCTTGATAGCGGCTGCATTGCCGTAGCCCAGTTTCACTACGCGCTGCATCGACCACGCCAGGTCGCTGGCGGTTGCGGCTGAGCCATCGGCAAATTTCAGGTTGTCCTGTAAATGAAAGGTGATGGTCTTGCGATCGGCAGAAACATCCCAACTTTTGGCCAATGCAGGATCGAGTTGCGTTTCATCACTGACACGAAAATCAACCAGTGTGTCACAGGTGTTTGAATAGATTTCACTGGTGACCACTTCACCAATCTGCGCCGGATCCCAGGTACTGATGGCATCAATGTTCCACGCCATCACTAAAGAATCGGCGGGCGTTGCGGCCTGTGCCGAAGCGCAGCAGGTCGCTGCCAGCGTCAATGCGGCAGTTAACATCTTGTTTTTCATCTATCTCTCCTGAGGCGTTACAGAGTATCCGGGCGCGGTTGAATGGGTGGTTTCACCTCAGCTGGAATAGGGCAGTGATAGGGTTTTTCACTGACTTGCTCGAAATGGGCTTTCTTCATCTGGGCCATCAGTATTTTGTCGGTCAGCACGTCCACCGCCGTCGCGGCCATGACTTTCGCGACATGGCCCAGCGCTTTGTGTGCGGCCGGCATTTTGCCTTGCGCGGTCAGTTGCCATGAGTGACCAGGGGTTCCAATAGCCATGGTGGGTACGTGCGCCTGCACGGTCGGGATCAACCAACTGACATCACCGACATCGGTCGAGCCAATCATGACCTCTCCGTGGGTATCGAGCGGAATGATGTAATCGCTGAGGGGTTTAGGATCGGCGGGTTTCACACCGGTTTTGCGGTAGCAGTTATCAATCTCTTCCGCTGTTAGCGTGGCCTGAATTTCAGCTGCAAAGGCGAGGTCAGCCTGGTCAAATGGCACCGGACCAAGCGCTTCCAGATTCCGCTGCATCGCTTCTTCTAACGGACGATTGCCAAGCAGGTTGGATACCGCGCTCATGATGCTGATATCCACTTCGGTATCGGTCATGATGGCGGCACCCTGAGCCACGCGCTTGACCCGCTCATTCAGTTCAAACATCGCGTGGACATCGCGCGAGCGAATGGCATAACGCACGGTAGATTTTGCCTGTACCACATTGGGAGCCACACCACCGGCATCGAGGAAGGCGTAATGTATGCGGGAATCTTGCGGCACGTGTTCGCGCAGGAACTGTACGCCAACGTTCATCAATTCGGCGGCATCCAGCGCACTGCGCCCAAGATGTGGAGAAGCCGCAGCGTGGGATGAGCGGCCACGGAAAGCGAAATCTATGCGGGTGTTAGCGAGAGAAAGCGGTTTTGCCACTTCATGATGCGCGCCTGGATGCCAGGTGATGGCGACATCGACGCCATCGAATGCGCCAGCACGCGCCATAAAGGATTTGGCCGCACCGCCTTCTTCTGCCGGACAGCCATAATAGCGAACGCGGCCCGGTGTGCCGCTCTCTTCAAGCCATGACTTCAACGCAGTAGCCGCCAGCATGGCAGCCGATCCCAGCAAGTTATGCCCGCAGCCATGACCATGGCCGTTGCCCGGCAGTGGAGAATAACGCGCCACGCCTGCTTCCTGACTCAACCCTGGCAAGGCATCATATTCTCCGAGGAAAGCGATGATGGGACCGCCTTCACCGGCTTCACCCATCACCGCCGTGGGGATGTCGGCCACGTTTTCTGTGACGCGGAATCCTTGCTGATTTAGCATTGCGGTGTGTTCAGCCACCGAACGATACTCGGTATAGCAAATTTCCGGCATGCCCCAGACGCGATCGCTCAGTTCACAAAATACCCCTTGATATTCTTCTACCCACTTCCAGACTAACGCTTTGTTTTCCATGATAGTCCCCAGCTTGGTTGGTCAGGTTTTCGTCTCTCTGAAGCCCCAGCATGGAGTAAATCATCAGCGTAAGGCCAATGAGCAATTCACACTCCCCATTCCAAAACGGCATAGTTTTATGTCAGGCCGCATTAGCCGTCTCGCTGGCACATGCTCGCAGCCACAGTTGTTCAGCCTGAGAATTTTGCAGAATCGGTTGACGATAGAGCCGAATCGCCAGCGACATATCCCAGCTGCTGTCATCGGCGCGCACTAAACTGCCGCTGGCCAGTTCTTCATGCACCAGACTCAGAGGCAACCACGCCACGCCGCCACCGGCCAGGACCATGGCTTTGAGATTCACCGACATACCATTTTCATATACCGCTTCAAGAGGAAGCGGGCGTTTGCTGAGCATTTGCGCCAGCGCATGAGCAAAGAAGGTATGTTGTCCATAGCTCAACCACGGAATCGGACCGCCATCCGCGCGCACCGGATAGAGTGGCTTGCCACTGCTATCCGGGCGACACACGGCAATGGCACGCTCACGGCCCAGTTGCACCATGGGATACGCCGCCAGCTGATGTATTAGCGACACCGCATCGTGCGCGTAAGTCAGTAGAAAATCGGTTTCACCGCTGTGTAAGGTGGAGATGTGCTCAGCGAAAGTCGGTTTTTGATTACACAGGCGGATATAGCTGAGATTGGGCTGCAGATTTAATCGCTGTATCCAGTCAGGGAAGAACGTCAGAGAAAGGGTATTTAGCATCGCAAAACGTAACACCGCAGTGCGCGAACTGTAGCGCTGGTGCAGATCATTGCGCAGATGCGACATGGAAAATACCGTTTCGCTGGCGGTTGCGAGGAAGGTTTGTCCCTCTGGCGTGAGCGTAACCGGATAGGTTTTACGATCGAATAACGGCACACCCAGCCACTCTTCCAGTTGCCGGATGCGCCGACTGAGCGCCGATTGCGTGATATGCCGCTCATCCGCGGCACGGGTAAAACTATAACAGCGTGCAACACTGAGAAAATCTTCAAACCATTTCAATTCCATAGCAAAGACCTCTTTGGATGAATGGGAAAGCAACGTCAGCGGTGGGAAACCTTTTGTTACACGCAAGAAACGCGCCATGCTGAATTACAGCGGTACAGGCACTGGCACAGCCATGACGCCGTCATAAACGCTTAAGATGGAGCAACCACTGCACTCGTGGGGTGCAGTGGATTTGCCCTGATGATGGCTGGAGATTGGCAAAGTCGAATTGACCAGGCGACAATAAAGGCCTTTGAAATTTGAGCGATGAAATGAATCTATGAATGCCCATATTGAATCTGTTGAGCTGGAAAAAGCCTATCGCCTGATCAACCATGGCCCAACGACCTTGGTTTCCTCCCGCCATGACGGGATTGACAATGTGATGTCTGCATCCTGGGTATGTGGATTAGAGTTCAAACCGGCAAAATTGACGGTTGTGCTGGATAAATCCACCTTCACGCGTAAGTTGATTGAGCAAAGCCTGAAATTCGTTATACATGTCCCAACCGTCAGCCAGGCGCAGATGGTTCATTATCTCGGTACGCATTCCCGCACTGAGCAGTCAGATAAGCTAGCCACAGCTGGCGTCGAGTTCTTCCAGTTACCGGAAAGTCATCTCCCTTTGGTGGCTGGCTGTGCGGCTTGGTTGTACTGCGAGTTGATACCTATCGAACAAAATCAGATCGACCACGATTTGTTCATCGGTGAAATCAAGGGTGCCTGGGCGGATAGCCGGGTGTTTAAAGAAGGGCGCTGGTTATTCGAGGACGCACCAGACGAGATGCGCAGTTTGCATTACATCGCCGGGAAACGTTTTTATAAGACGGGCTCACTGCTGGATGTCGAGTGAACCCGTCCAATTCATTCATTGAGTTTGGCCTGGCGCATGGGCATTTTATCAATGGTTGAGAGCAACACCTCAGTATTCAGAGGTGTTGTTTCACGTAGTTTCATTCCACCATCTTTTCCAACCAGCACCACTTCAAATCCTTTCGGATTGAGTTGCTTACGCAAAGTGCCATTAGCTGTGGGTGAAGTATCACTGAACACAATGATATCGCGATCGGCCAGTTCCGCTTTCTGCTTCTCCAGCATCGCCATCTGCGCGACATAAGCAGGATCTGTTTTTGATGGGGCAAAGATCACCAGAGGGCGGTTGTGCCAGCGATATTGAGTGAGGTCTGAGACCTTCGGCGATAAAGGCTGGAACAGGGGCTCTTCAGCCGCACGAACGTTGTTAAGGCTCATTATTGAACAAATGGTCAACAGCAGCAGTGGCGTCTTCAGCAGTAAACTCGTCTTCGACATGATGGTTTCCCCGGCAGGTTAAAGATCGCGTACTACCAAGGTTAGTGGAACCGTGCGCGTGCGTAAGTTACTTCACGTTTCTTTACCCACAGTGGTAAAAATGAAAACAAGAAATGTCTTTCGTGTTGCTAATGTCAACCGGAACTTAAGGCTTCGTATGTCACATTCTGATGTTTTTCTGAAGAAGAGAACAGGGCATGTACATATGTCAAAGCTGGGCATATACTAGACATATGCTGAGTGATGAAGCTCAAAACATAAAGCCGGTGACGGCACCGTGCCGGAAGTCCGTTCAGGAGGATTGATCATGCGAACCGTTTCTGTATTTAAAAATGGCAATAACCGCGCCATTCGTTTGCCACGCGATATGGATTTTGAAGGGGTGAGTGAGTTGGAGATTGTCCGGGAAGGTGACAGCATCATACTGCGCCCCGTTCGGCCAACCTGGGGCTCATTTATGCAGCTTGAGAAAGCGGACCCGGATTTTATGATGGATCGCGGGGATGTTGTCAGTGATGAGGGAAGATTTGATCTGTGAACAAAACCTACATGCTGGATACTTGTATCTGTTCGTTTATTATGCGCGAGCAACCAGAGGACGTGATCAGACGGCTTGAACAAGCGGTGCTGCGCAACCATCGCATTGTAGTATCGGCTATTACTTACGCAGAAATGCGCTTTGGTGCTATTGGAAAGAAAGCCTCGCCGCGTCATGGTCAACTGGTTGACGAATTCTGCGCCCGACTTGATGCGATTGTGCCCTGGGATCGGGCGGCGGTGGACGCCACTGCTGTAATTAAGGCCACCCTAAGCGCAGCCGGAACACCTATAGGCCCAAATGACACGGCGATTGCCGGCCATGCCATTGCGGCCGGCGTTATCTTGGTGACAAATAATACCAGGGAATTTGCGAGGGTACCGGGTTTGGTGCTGGAAGACTGGGTGAAGTAAGCCGCTTATCAATCTCGGAAAGTACCTGAAGCATTTCTGCGGTAATTTGTGGGCAAAACCCACGTAATTTACACGTAGCAGCGTCAGGATGTGGTGGCGCAGACTCTCATCGATGCGATGTGTGCCGGGCTTTCCACGCCGTGCATCGGTTAGACCGGCTGCACCAGACTCGCGGTAGCGCGCAAGCAGACGCCGGCAGTGGCGGTCCGTGAGGCCAAGTCGTTGTGATGCAAGCGAAGTGGTGAGCCTGCCATCAATGACATCCTGCAGGATCTTGAGGCGGTCAACTTCATTCATCGTAAAGCACTCCGAACCGTAAGCCGTCATCAGTTGCGTCCTCAGCCGGGAAACCCTGAAAAAAAGGACGATAAAGCGGACCTCTCAAAATAGCCAGAGGCGGACATCTGAATTTAGCCACTACAATCAAAGTGCGCATAATCATGATTATGTTAAATTGGATGTTTTGATGCACACCACACATCATGCTGGGCTTTCTGATGCTCACTTCTACGGCGCCAATTCTCGCTCATCAGATTTATTCCACAAATGCATAAAATTTTCTTTACTCAGCTTATGACAGTTACATGAATCCTGTAATATCCCTATCCACTCTGCCCACCTTTTCAGCATGCACAAAGAGTATCAATGCGTAAAAGTGTCCTCTCAGATAGCACCCCTCGTCTGCTAAAGACTTCTCTTGGAAGAAGTATGGCCGTATTTCTGCTTTCCATCAGTTTACTGGTGGTGGCTATTAATGCCTGGTCTCTTTGGCACTCCTGGCAGCAACACCTGACAGAAAAAGAAGAGGATGCACGCAATCTCTCGCTCTCATTAGCCAAACAAGCTGAAGATGCCTTTTTACAGGTTGATATTACCCTCGCGGATGCTGTGCGCCAGTTACGTCAAAACGGCAACAGCTTTGCTGCAACACCGCAGTTCCTGCATCAAATCAAAGACCAGCAAAGCAAGCTCCCTCAGCTGCACGGACTGTTTGTTTACGATACCAAGGGACATTGGGTGGCTTCATCGGGCAACTTCACGCCAACCAATGCCAGTAACGCCGATCGTGATTACTTTGTCTGGCATCGGACGCATCCCAGTCTGGATATCCATATCAGCCATGTCATCCGCAGTCGCTCCACCGGTGATCTGGTGATTCCTGTTTCGGTACGCCTAAATGATAATGCGGGGAATTTTGCTGGTGTCGCCCTTGCGACGGTCAAAGTGGATTATTTCCGGCAGTACTACAGCTACTACACGCTTGGCGATAAAGATGCGTTGGGATTGATCCTGGCGGATGCCACGGCCCTTTATATTCGCCCTTTTCCTGACTCTTATATTGGCCGGACCCTTTCCGGCAGCCCGCTGTTTCAAACCGAGCTTAAATCGGCGTCGAGCGGCAGCGCGACCTGGCGTTCGACGCTCGACGGTGTTGAACGTGTGTTCGGCTATGCTCGACTAGAGCGTTATCCACTGATTGTGACGGCTGGCTATGACCGTGACCGGCTTCGCATGGAGTGGATGACGGCCAACCTGACGAATGTTTTGCTCAACATTGTGCTGCTCTTAACCATTACCGGCATGGGCGTCTTTGTATTGCGCCAGGTGGGTACCAATGTGCGCAATCAAATTGAGCTGACCCATGTTCGTGATGAACTGACCACCATCAACCATACGCTGCAATCCCTGGCGTTGGTCGATGGTTTGACCGGGCTGGCGAATCGCCGTCAGTTCGATGCTCTGCTGGAGCAAGCCCTGCTTCGTTCAGAAAAGCACGCTGAGCCGCTCTCGCTGGTGATGATCGATATCGATTATTTTAAACGCTATAACGACACCTACGGGCATGTTGCGGGTGATGAGTGTTTGCAGGATGTCGGCCTGGCGTTAAAGGATAGCGTGCATTATCAAGGCGATATCGTGGCACGTTATGGCGGTGAAGAGTTTGCGATCATTCTGCCCAGCACCTCAGCCTTTGATGCCAAAAAAGTGGCTGAGCGCGCGGTCAGATTTGTTGCAGAAACCGGCATTGCACATGAAAGCTCAGATGTTCCAGCTGGCGTAGTGACCATCAGCGCTGGCTACAGCACGCTGACGTCAACTGGTAAAACAGGCGAAGCAGACCAGCTGAAACAGGACGCCGACAAAGCCCTTTATCTGGCAAAACGCAGCGGGCGTAATCAAATTAAGCCCTGATGTTCGCTATCAGTGCGCTCTATTTCTTCACGCTGAGAGACAGGTGGTTAGGCAGCGAAAACAACGGGCAGTGAAGAAACGTGACAGGTACGCGTGAAAAGCGAGCCAGTTTGAGATTCTCATTCCCGAGAATAGCGGTACATTCTCCATTGGCATCAACGATCAACAGCCCCTCTTCAAAACGCGGGATAAACCCTGTTAAGTATTCAAAATTCCCGCCGTGTTCTTTGTCTGCATAAATGACCAGCGCATCAAAACCGCCGTCGACCATCCCTTGTATAACCTTATTTTTTCGCTCCAGCATAGTTTCGTCGGAGAGAAAAACGGGTTCAACTTGGGTAAATTTTATCGGTGCTTTAGTCGGGCCAAGCTGAATTGGGGGAGACATCATGATGAATGACCTCAGGTTAACGTGTTTAAGGCTGGAGTGGCGGAAACTGATTGCCGCAGGATTAAGCAAGGTAGCACCTGTTGATTTTAATTGTGCACGGATAATGTCTTTCCCGATTCCTTTATCACTTCAGACACACAAATTTTGTGTGAGGCCACCCTCAATTTTTTCACTCAATGCTGGTTAAGCAAGAAGCTCAAGGCGCAGAATGGAATATATAACCGTTAGTGAATATATATTCATACATTATTGTAGCGCCTCGGATTACCCTAATCCCTAAGGAGAATGTCTTATGAGTGGTTACACCTACCCGAAATTTGGTGCCGGTTTGTGGCATTTTGCTAACTACATAGATCGTTATGCCGTCGACGGATACGGTCCGGCGCTCAGCACGCTAGACCAGATCAAACTGGCTGGCAGTGTTGAAGACTTATCGTATGTTGATGTGCCCTATCCCTTTACTGAAGGTGTTACCGTTGCTCAGGTTAAAGAAGCCTTAGACCAGGCTGGGCTGAAAGCGATTGGCGTGACGCCTGAAATCTATCTGCGCCGCTTTTCTCGCGGTGCCTTTACTAATCCTGATCCCGCACTGCGCAAACAGGCCTTCGACCTGATGCATGAAGCGGCCACAGTCGTGCGGGAATTGGGTGCTAATTATGTGAAAATCTGGCCGGGACAAGATGGATGGGATTATCCCTTCCAGGTTGATCATAAAAATCTTTGGAAACTGGCGGTTGATGGCATGCGCGAACTGGCGAGTGCCAATCCTGATGTCAAATTTGCCATCGAGTATAAACCGCGTGAACCACGCGTTAAAATGACCTGGGATTCCGCTGCACGCACCTTACTAGGGATTGAAGATATTGGACTCGATAACGTCGGCGTGTTGCTGGACTTTGGCCACGCGCTATTTGCCGGTGAATCACCAGCGGACTCAGCCCAGCTGATTATTGATCGTGGAAGACTGTTTGGGATGGACGTGAACGATAACTTACGTGGTTGGGATGACGATCTCGTTGTCGGCACAGTGCACATGACAGAAATTTTTGAGTTCTTCTATGTGCTCAAAATCAATAATTGGGATGGCGTATGGCAACTGGACCAATTTCCCTTCCGCGAAGACCATGTTGAAGCCGCCAATCTGTCGATTCGATTCCTGAAGCATATTTACCGTGCCCTGGATAAGCTGGATATTGCCGCATTGCAAGCGGCGCAAAGTGAACAAAATCCACTCAAAGCCCAGAAAATCATTCAAAATGCGCTGTTAAGCAGTATTGAAGACTAGCCATGTAGTGCCCGGCACTTTTTTGCCGGGCAACCCTATAACCTCCGCTCGCCACCACCAAAATCAATAAACCCTGCTAATATGTAAACCCACTAAAATGTAGGGCTTCATCACATTTATCTCGCGAATCAGTCCAATTCTTCGTTTAAGCCATATCCAACTAGCAAAACACATAAGTGGATCTAAATTTTCATCTCAAAGTAATTCCATTGTTCACTTTTGTTTATTATATTAGCGATACTTTAACGTGGATAGGTTGAGGTATACCGTGTATTTATCAAGGAAATCAGTTATTAGCAGTGCGATATCTGATGGCGTACTTAATAAGAGAACGCATAAAATCTGCAAAATACTTAATGATATTGATGACAGGATCAGCATTGCACCTGCCACCGGTTTTATAGAGTTTCTCAAAGGAATGGAAATGACCAACGGCGAGTATCGCCGCACTGGCATAGTTAAAGACAGCCGCTCTATTTTCCTCTACAACGAAGGTCTTCTTAATCCTAACAGCACCCTATTCCTCGCGAGAAAAGAACAAGATATTTTGGGCACCATCAGCGTGATAGGCCGCCATGAAAACAACATCCCTTGTGCCACGTTGTTTCGTGAAGAACTTGACGCGTTGCGCCTGGAACAACGCAAAGTGGTTGAGTTAGGCACCCTCTCAGTAAAATACCAATCAGATAGCGACAATTTGGTGTTTATGCTTTATCTCAAGATCATGATTTACACCATATTTGTTGAAAAAGTGGATGATATATTCATTCAGGTTAAGGCAAATGTGGCCTCATTTTATGTGCGTAATTTCTTGTTCAAAAAGGTAGGGAAGAACAAGCTGCATCCGGATTACAGCAATCTTGAAGCCTCCCTACTACGTGTGGACGTGAAAAGCATTCGCGAAAAAATCTATGAGCAGAAGTGTTATGGCTCAAGGGGTTGGCTGCGCATCCTGAACGAACTTGGGTTGTTGAAGCAATATCGGGTTATCTCTCACCAATGCCGGCAGTGCTCTCGATTCACGCCAGATAAACGCGATGCTGAAGTTTATCAATACCTATGTAATCTTTAACTGCCCCCCGATGACAGATCTTTAGATGCGCGCGATAAACTGCTGTTTAGCTTCAATCGACGCAGTGGCTTACTGATGCGCATCTTTCAGTGATTTTATTGGATGTTGTAACTTAAGCCCGTCATAAACAAACGGAGCATTGCCAGAAAAATTTGCACCCGGTAGCATTTCTATTCTCTTTTTAGGATGCTTCGCCCAAATTTTGTGATCCAGATGAAGGAATCAATTTTTAGCGCGTTGACTAATTTCTAACCTCATCTGAAAGTAATGTTAAGCGCTCAGGGTCACAGCGAAAAATATACACAGCACTGTGTGTTGATACGCAATTTATTGCACCCGGGTGCACAAATGCCCTATCCACCTTACAGAGATACAAACATGAATATAATCAAAGCAATAATAATCGCCTGTGGTTTGCTCAGTGTGTTTGTCGTGCAAGCCAAAACGTATATGGTGGGCGTTGCTCTGGCTAATCTGGATCTTAACTTTGTTTCAATCCTTCGCAGTCAAATGGAAACGCAGTTGAAAGAGAAAGGATTGAATAGCCAGTTTGCCGATGCCAAAGGCGATGTTTCACTGCAAATCCAGCAGGTTGATGATTTTATTAATCAGGGTGCCGACGCGATTATCGTGAACCCGGTAGACACGCAAGGTGTTATGCCTGTGATTGCGGCAGCAAAGAAAGCCAACATCCCTCTGATTTTCGTCAACCGTAAACCTGAAGTGCCCCTGAGCGGTAAGATGGCTTACGTTGGCTCCGACTCTGCTTTGAGTGGAAAAATGGAGATTGAAGCGCTGGCAAAACGCATGAACAACCAGGGGAACATCGCCATCCTGATGGGTTCACTCTCTACCGAGGAAGCTCGCCAACGCACTAAAGCCGTTGAAGATTATGTCAGCGCCCATCCAGGTCTTAAAGTCATTCAAAAGCAGACCGCTAACTGGCAACGCAATGAAGCCGTCGATAAAACCCTCTCCTGGTTACAGGATGGCAATTCGATCAACGCCATTGTTGCTAACAACGATGAGATGGCAATCGGTGCGATTATGGCACTGGATCAGCTGAAGAAGAGCGATGTGTTAGTGGCTGGCATTGATGGCACACCGGATGGTTTGCAATTCATCAAGAATGGCAAAATGGCGGTGACCATTTTCCAGGATGCGAAAGGCCAGGCCATTGGCGCAGTTAATGTGGCAAGCGATATGCTAACCGGCAAGAAAACCGAAGCCTATAACTGGGTGCCCTATCAGACCGTCACGAAGGAAAATTACCAGGCGTTTACAGACAAGAATCAAAAATGAAACTGAAGGCGGCCCGCAGGGCCGCCGGGAATGACCTTCGCTTCCGCAGGCAGAGTTTATCCTGCTTCAGGGGCCTGATCATGACAGCAGCAAAGCCAAAACGTGTGCCGCTTTCAGTGAGATTTTGAAGAGCACCTTGTCAGGAAGGATGACTTAAAGGCAACGATCAGTACGAATTTTGTTGCTTCCATTGCAGTGGCAACCCGCTATGTTGAGCTAAAAAATGGAGGTTAACATGGTAAAACCGTCTTCGCCCTGGTGGTGGGATCTTTCCACTCGGGAATTTAGTGAACTCGATATGGCAAACATAGTGGCTGTCTTACCGATTGGAGCCGTTGAGCAGCATGGTCCACATCTGCCGGTACGCGTGGATGCCGCCATAAATGCGGGCATAATTCAACGCGCCGTTAAACTCATGCCCGACGACCTGCCAATGTTGGTGTTACCCGCCCTGCCGATTGGCAAATCAGACGAACACCTGGCTTATCCTGGTACGCTTTCACTGCCGTATGAAGTGCTGGGCAAAGTGTGGTTTGAAGTAGCAAAAAGCGCCTGGCGGGCGGGCATTCGCAAAATCATTTTCTGGAATTCCCACGGCGGCCAACCGCAATTAATGGAGATTGTTTGCCGTCAACTGCGCATCGAACTGGGGATGTTTGCCGTTGGGGCCAGCTGGTTCCGGACAATTGATGCATCAGACCTGTATAGCGAAAAAGAGATGCAGCACGGCATTCACGGTGGAGAATCAGAGACCAGTATGATGCTGCATCTGCATCCCGAATTGGTGCAGATGGCATATGCTGATGATTTCGTCTCAACCTCAGTGGCGTTGGAGGCCAGTGGCGGGATACTCAACCCTGAAGGCGGTATAGGATTCGGCTGGATGGCACAAGACCTTCATCTCTCAGGCACCACAGGCAATGCAGCCGCTGCAGATGCGGAACGGGGTCAGATTGCCACCGACCGTGCAGCACAAGCCTTAATCACCCTGGTTCGTGAGGTGCAAGCGTTTAACCTGGACTTCCTCAAAGGTGAAACTGCCTTCCGATCAAAGAAGGTTTAAGCAGACGTTGAGGGCAACCAGACGGATGCCCTCAACGCTAACGCAACGTCGACATCATACCTTTTAGTGTCTCCGCAAATACGCTACCAATAGCGCTTGTTCCGCGATCGTGACCAATCAACATCAGCGTCTGTGTATGCTGCGCAAGCTCACGGACCGGGATATAGATCAATCGCCCGCTTCGTTGATCTGATTCGATATCAATCGGTGTCAGGAAAGTCAGCGTCTGGTCCATCATCGCTGACTGGCGCATCACCTCAATGGAATTAGTTTCGATGACTGTTTGCAGATTGATCGATGCTCGCGCAAAAACCTCATTCAAGTATGGCCTGATGACCATAGATTTATCAGCAATCACCACGGGATAAGGCAGACAGTCACTAAGACGTAGGCTGGCTTTTTCAGCCAGTGGATGACCGGTGCCCACCACGGCCCCCAGTCGCACCGGTACACTGGCAAGTTTTCGATGCACAGGCTGCAGTTCAAAATCAAACCCAATCCCCAAATCTGCTTCACCGCTTGCTACTGCATTGGTGATGTTTTCACCCGTGGTGAGTTGCTGAAGATGCAATTTCACTCGTGGATTAGCACGGCGAAACTCCGCCGCCGTAAGGGGGATGAGATTGGCTGCCAGCCCGCTCATCATTGCTACTGTGACTTCACCGCGCCGCAGTCCTTTCAATTCCTCAATCTTCATCTGCGCTATTTCAATTTCTTTAAAACTCTGACGCACGTGATGAATCAAGGCTTCGCCCGCTGCGGTTAGCACCATCTTACGTGGCAGTCTCTGGAACAAGGGTGTACCTAGCTCTTCTTCCAGCGCAATCAGTTGGCGATTAATGGCTGAGGCCGAAATATGTAAACGCTCAGCGGCTTTGCGAATCGAACCACTGCGCGCTATTTGGTCGATATAGATAAACAAACGGTGCTGAAGCATGCTTTCCTCTGCGTTGCCTTTAAGTCATCGGTAAGTGCGAAAAATGATGCTTTTAAGATAATGCTCTTCCGGTAATTAATACAACAAAACCACACCAGGAGAACACATGATGGCAGACGTATCCCGCAGAAAATTTGCGAAATTAGTGGCTGGCGCGCTGTTGTTACCGGCTCTGGCTCCCATGCTGTCGCGCAGCGCAATGGCTGCGAATAACACCATAAAAATTGCCCTGCTGCTGCCAGGCTCTGTTGCCGATGGTGGCTGGAGTTCACTGGCATTTGCTGGATTACAGAGCCTGAAAAAGGCCGGTTTTAGCGTCGCCTACAGTGAAAGCGTACCGCAAGCTCAAATGGAACAAGTGATCCGAGGTTACGCTGACGATGGTTACACCCTGATCATTGGTCACAGCTTCGAATACGGTTCCGCATTTGCCGAAATTGCGCCGGAATACCCAGAAACCTACTTCTTCGCCTCAACGTTCAAACCTGGTGAGAAATCACCTGGTAACGTTGAATACGTCAACCTCGCGTATTTACAAGGCGCCTATGCTGCAGGGGCACTGGCGGCACTGATCTCCGATAAAGGTAAAGCCGTCGGCTTTGTTGGCGGAGGCGATAACCCCACTCAGCAAGCCATGATGCGGGCCTTCATTCAGGCTGCAGAAAAGACCCGCCCCGGCATCAAAGGTATGGGTGTGGTCACTGGCGATTATGACAACGCCGCCAAAGGCCGTGAAGCGGCCACCACCATGATTGGCAATGGAGCAGATGTCATTTGGCATGCCGCTGATGTGACCGGCTTAGGCGCAATGCAAGGCGCTGCCGCGGGTAAAGTGAAGGCCATCGGTTGTTATGTCGATCAGCGTGATGTCGCACCAGATTATGTCGCGTGCAGCTTCCGTCAGAACCTCGACTGGATGGTTGAACAAGTCGGAGAGTCAGTCGCCAATAAAACCTTCAAAGGGGGTGATGAATGGCATCCAACGGTGGGTAAAGCCTGGTCGGTGGTCAGCGGCAATGAACACTACAACAGCAAACTCGTCAGCGCGGATGCATGGGCTAAATTCCAGACCATTTGGCAGCAGCTCGACAGTGGCGCGTTGAAACCAACTGTTTAACCGGCGGGAACTTGTTATGACAGCAACAGCACCTGTTCGCGTGGCACTCAATCACATCACCAAACGCTTTGCTCGCGTCGTGGCCAACGATGGCGTTTCATTCAGCATAAAAGCCGGTGAAATCCACGCCTTGCTGGGAGAAAACGGTGCAGGTAAAAGCACCTTGATGCAGATTCTGTATGGCCTGTATCAGGCAGATGAAGGTGAGATTGTCGTGGATGGATTACCCCGGCGTTTTCGCGATCCAAGTGATGCCATCCACTGCGGCATCGGTATGGTTCACCAGGAATTCATGCTGGTACAGCCAATGACCGTGGTCGAGAACGTGGTGCTGGGGTTGAAAGAGAATCGTAGTGGTGCGCTCAATCTGCAAGCCGCGGCTCAGAGGTTACAGGCGCTATCTGACAAACACGGTCTGGCCATCGATCCCTGGGCGAGCGTGCAACATTTACCCATTGGCGTGCAGCAGCGCGTTGAGATCCTCAAATTATTGTACCGCGACGCCCAGGTACTGATTCTTGATGAACCCACTGCAGTGCTTACGCCACAAGAAAAAGAAGGCCTGTTTGCCACGTTAAAATCACTGTGCGCTGAAGGGCGTTCCGTCGTGATCGTGACACATAAATTGTATGAAATCATGGCTATCGCCCATCATGTTTCGGTGATGCGCGGCGGCAGGATGATCGATTCGGTCGATATCAATGACACTTCAGAGCGCGATTTGGCCCGCCGCATGGTGGGCCGTGATGTGATACTTCGCGTGGAGAAATCCCCCTGTCAGCCGGGTAAAACGGTATTGCATGTCGACAATATTGCGGTCCGGGATGCCAGCGGTCAGCAAAAAATCTGGCGCGTTTCTTTGCAGGTTGCAGCCGGAGAAATTCTGGGCATTGCTGGGGTCGAAGGTAACGGCCAGTCCGAGCTTGCTGAAGCATTACTCAATCTGCGCAAGCTGGAGGCCGGGCGCATTTTGTTAAATGGGGCCGATATCAGCGAGGATTCCCCGGCAGTCCGTCGTCATAAAGGGATGGGATTTATCCCCGCCGATCGTCGTGGCGTCGGTTCAGTCACAGCGTTATCAATCACTGACAACGCCTTGTTAGGCCGCCAACACCGTTTCACTCGGGCAGGTGGTTGGTTGCTGGACCGACAGCGCATCAGCCAGCATGCCCGCGATATTATTGCACGTTTCGCTGTACGCACACCCGATGCGGATTTCGAAGCTGGAAAACTCTCTGGCGGAAATTTGCAGAAATTAATACTAGGACGAGAAGTAGCGAGCGATCCCTGCTTACTGGTGGTTGAACAACCGACACGTGGATTGGATGTCGGAGCGATTGAGAGCGTGTGGCAAGGGTTAATTGCGGCGCGCGATCGCGGCTGCGCCATTCTGATGATTTCCGCAGAACTGGAAGAGATTCTTAACCTGTCCGATCGCATCGCCGTGATGTACAGCGGACAAATCGCGGGCGAACTACCTGCTCATGAAGCAACAGTAGAAAAACTGGGTGAGCTTATGGCGGGCGCTCATCTGCAAAAAGGAGGCGAACGTGAAGAAGCTGCTTGAGAGACGTCTCGCCCCTGCAGAATCGACTGGCGCGCTGATGCTGACCAGTATCTGCGGCATTATCGCCGCTTTCGCTATCGTGGGATTGTTGTTTATCCCCTTCGGCGGTAACCCGCTATCAGCTTATGGTTTCCTGTTCAATGAAGCATTCGGCTCTCTGCGCAGTCTTGGTCTGAGCATAGTCCAGGCCACGCCACTCATGCTCATCGCGCTGGCGACCATTGTGGTATGGCGAGCTGGACTGGGTTATATCGGCTTTGAGGGTTGCTTTTTACTGGGCGCTGCAGCAGCCAGTTGGATCGCGCTTTCAGGTACACCACAGGGTTTTCCGTGGGCCATCCCCCCTCTGTTGTATTGGCCGATGGTTTTATTGGCCGCGTTTCTAGCGGGTGCCATTTGGGCCGGATGGGTCGGTGCGCTTCGCGTCAAATTCGGCGGCAACGACGTCCTGATTTCATTAATGGCAAATTACGTTGCGTTATTCATCGTGCAATTCCTTGTTTCCGGACCGATGCGTGCCCCGGGCGACCTTCCACAAACGCCACGTTTGCCCGCCGATAGCTGGTTACCCTTTGTGATGAACGGTATGCGTGCGCATTGGGGAATCGCCATTGCTCTGGTCGCTAGCCTGTTTGTTTACTGGCTGTTGCGTGCCACGCCGGCGGGCTTTGAAATAAAAATTGCTGGCCTGAATCCACGTGCTGCACGCTATAGCGGAGTTGATGTTAACCGTCGTCAGATGGGGGCCGTATTGCTCGGCGGAGGATTAGCTGCGCTTGCCGGGTTGTGTGCGGTGCTTGGCGTTCAACATCGCTTAATGGATGGCATTTCCGGAGGGGTGGGTTTTATCGGCGTGGTCGTCGCTTTGCTGGCGCGTCTGAATCCGTTGCTGGTGATCCCTACTGCGATTTTATACGGCGGGCTCGAAGTGGGCGGCAGTGCCATGCAGCGCCAAACCGGTTTACCCACATCGGTGGTGTTGATCCTGCAAAGTCTGGTGGTGTTACTAATCCTTGCCGGTGATTTGCTGCGCTACTACCGCATTAACTTACCGGGTTTACGCAGATCCAGCCGTCCATTTGTGGAGGAGCAATCATGAATTTGCTGGCTAATCTCGATACCGCGTTCTTTATCAGCTGGCTTGCCGCCGCGGTACGACTTGCCGGACCGGTGCTACTTGCTGCGCTAGGTGAAATCTACTCCGAACGTTCCGGCGTGCTCAATATTGGCATTGAGGGCACCATCTTACTTGGCGCGCTGGCCAGTTACATGATGGCGGTTGAAAGTGGTTCCACGGCGCTGGGTTTTATCGCGGGTGGCGTTGGCGGCTTGATCGTTGGCTGTGTGCTGGCCGCGCTCTATCTGCGCGCACATGCCAGCCAGGTCGTGGTTGGCATTGTGTTTAATATTCTCGCTGCCGGGCTTGCATCGTGGATCTATGCCTTGGTGATGGGCAATGGGTCGTCGCCAACCATTCCTATGCTGGAGCCCTGGCATATTCCGGTGCTCTCATCCATTCCCGTCGTTGGACCGATTCTGTTCCAGCAGCCGCTGCCCCTTTACCTCACGCTGATTCTGGCCGTATTGGCACAGTATTGTCTGTTTCATACGCGCTTTGGTCTTTCGCTGCGCGCCGTTGGAGAAAACCCGCGAGCTGCACATGCTGCCGGCCTGAACGTACTGAAAATCCGAACCTGGGGCGTGCTGTTTTCCTGTGTCGGAGCGGGTTTAGCAGGTGGCTATCTGGTCACCGCGCAAATTGGCCTGTTTCGCGACAATATCGTCAGTGGTCAAGGGTTTATCGCGCTTGCTATTGTGATTTTTGGCCGCTGGAGCCCACTAAAAGCCCTGCTCGCCGCCTTTATCTTTGGTGCGGCTGATGCACTGCAACTCTCTTTACAGCTGTTTGAAAACACGCTGCCACCGCAGGTGCTGCTCGCTCTGCCTTATCTGCTCACGATTCTGGCGATGTCAGGTGTCGTGGGACGCACATTACAACCCGGCGCACTGACGCAGCCTTATCGAAAGGAATAATGATGAAAACGTTTCGTTTCAATAATCTGAAAGATGTTCAGGCTTTCCGTATTAGTCCGGACAGCACCAACTACTTCG
This sequence comes from Pantoea folii, assembly GCF_056678875.1. NCBI lineage: Bacteria > Pseudomonadati > Pseudomonadota > Gammaproteobacteria > Enterobacterales > Erwiniaceae > Pantoea > Pantoea folii. The sequence goes on from NZ_JBWXON010000001.1 coordinate 236,813, forward strand.
CCATCCTGTGCGATAAAACCCTCGATGGCATTGAGAATATCTTTGTTGTAGAGATCTTTAACGTCGGCGGCGCGACGCCTCCTAATGAACATGCCACTGCCCATGAGTTTTTCTATGTTCTTCATGGCGAAGGCGTGGCGCGCTGTAATGATGACGAGTTGGTGATCAGGAAAGGTGATTCACTGCTGTTACATCCAGGTAACGATCATGCCATACGTAATACGGGAACTGAAAAGCTGTATACGCTGACGGTCATGACACCAAACGAGGGCTTTTCCGAACTGATTCGCAGCGGTGACCCTGTCACATTAGACAGTGAAGATTTGCGTATTCTGACGGGAGCCTGAAATGGGGTTAAACGTATTGGGCAGCAACCGATTTAACCAATGGCGTGTTTCAAAAGAACTCATTGATACACGTCGACCAACGCAAGTTTCACGCCCGGTCGAGCTGAGCACTGGCGAAAGGTCTGTGATTTTTGATTTGCAGCACACCGCGATCGTCGTGATTGATATGCAGAACGATTTTTGTCATCCCAATGGCTGGCTTGGCCACATCGGGGTTGATATCACGCCTGCACGCGCGCCCATCGCGCCGCTACAACATTTGCTACCGGTACTGCGTCAAGCTGAGGTGCCGGTGATCTGGCTTAACTGGGGTAATCGACCCGATAAGCTCAATCTCAGCCCTGCGCTATTGCATGTTTATAACCCCTATGGCGATGGCGTTGGCTTAGGTGATCCTCTCCCCCTTTCCGGTGCGCCTGTGCTGGAAGCCGGCAGTTGGGCGGCTGAAATTGTTGAAGAGTTAACGCCGGACTCACGCGATATCCGCATCAACAAATATCGTATGTCCGGCTTTCATGACAGCGAACTCGACAGCATTCTGCGTAACCTTGGCATGACAACACTGCTGTTTGCTGGCGTGAACCTCGATCAATGTGTGCTTTGCACCCTTCAAGACGCTAACTTCCGGGGTTATGACTGCCTGCTTCTTGAGGATTGCAGCGCAACCACTTCACCCTCTTATTGCCGCGACGCCACGCTGTACAACGTGCAACAGTGCTTCGGTTTTGTCGTTCAGGCATCGCAATTACAACAGCAGTTGGAGTGTGATTGATGAGTTATTTATTGTCCGACGGCTGGATTATCACCATGAACCCACAGCGTGAAATCCTGGAACAAGCCAGTTTGGTGATTGAAGGCCAGCATATCCGTGCCATCGGAACACGCGAGACGCTCAGCCTGCAATATCCTGAGGCAGAGGTTATCGATTGCCGTCAACGCATTATTATTCCGGGTATGGTCAACACGCATACGCACCTGTTTCAGACGCTCATAAAAGGGTTGGGCGACGACATGGTGCTGAAAAAATGGTTTACCTGTATGACCGGACCGAGTGCTGTCGCGTTAACGGAAGAGGATGTTTATGCCGCAGCCCTGCACGGCTGCATGGAGTCTCTGCGCTCAGGCGTCACTTCTCTGGTCGATTTTATGTATGCTCATCCCCGGCCGGGTTTGACCGCAAAAGTCATTGAAGCTTTTGAGGTCAGTGGTATTCGCGGTCATGTATGCCGTGGATTCCTGACCACTGGCGCTGAACATGGCATCCCTGAAGCACTTATCGAAACGCCGGAAGCCGCGCTGGCAGACGCACGTCAGGTTATTCATCGATATCATAAAGCCGACGGCCGCGTCAAAGTGGGCCTGGCACCCAGTATGATTTGGGCTCTGGATGAGAAAGTGCTGCGCGGTACCCGTGAGCTAGCCAATGAAACTGGCGTACTCATCACTACGCATGTGGCGGAAACTGATTTTGAAATTGAACAAGCCAAACTGCGTTTTCAGGGAACAGACACCGAATTCCTGAGTGATATCGGTTTCCTTGGTTCTGATGTATTGGCCGTGCACTGTGTGCAGTGCAGTTCTCGTGATATCCGCGCGCTAAAACATCACGACACACGCGTCTCGCACAATCCATGCAGTAACTTATATCTCGCGTCCGGCGTGCCTCCCATACCTGAAATGCTGGCGGCTGGATTGACGGTGGGACTCGGCTCCGACGGCCCTGCCAGTAGCAATAATCACAGCCTTTTTCAGGCGATGAAAGTTGCCGCACTCCTGCAAAAAGGGGTACACCGCGATCCCACCATTATGACCGCGGAGAAGGTGCTGGAGATGGCCACCATTGATGGTGCCCGAGCCATTGGTCTTGATCATCTGGTCGGTTCATTAGAAGTCGGTAAGCGCGCGGATGTGGTTATTGTTGATACTTCGCATCCGGCGATGACACCCATCCACCACCCAGTCTCATCGCTGGTATATTCCGCATTAGGTCATGAAGTCAGTGATGTATTTGTTGACGGTGCGCATTTGCTGCGAAATGGCGAATTTACTCAGATCAACCAGCAAGCCGTAATGGCGCGTTCACAACGTGCGGCACAATCACTGGCCGCACGAACCGGCAATGACACGCCACGAGGCTGGCGTTCAATGGCATTTTAATCGGTGTTTCTTTTGGCTTTGAATGACCCAATAAACACCCCCTTCAATCAGCAGGTGAGATTGAATTGCGTTAAATCAAGCGCCACCGAAGGTGGGCAGCCAGCCCACCCAGCTCAGTAACCAGGCGACGATATTCAGCACACCGAAAATCATCACAAGCACAATCGGAAGCGTGGAACGCGGCATCCCGGCAAAACGCTGTTGTGCTTTCCATGCCAGCATTGCCGGGATAAACACGGCCCAAAGCGTAGCAAACAGTCCTGCGAAGCCAATCGCGGCGACAAAGCCATGTGGCCAGAGTAATGACGCCATCAATGGTGGCAGAAAGGTCAGGCAGGCGGTTTTCAGCCGTGCAGCTGGAGAATTGCCCCAGCCTAAACGATCGGCGATGAAGTCAAACAGACCGGCTGTAACGCCGAGAAAGGACGCAATCACAGCGAAATGCGAAAAGATCGACATCATCAATGCCAGTGCGCTGACGTGCAGATGATTGCTCAGCGCCGCCATAAGCGCGGCGATATCGCCACCCTGCTGCACGATTGCAGGAAATGCCGCGCGCGGCAAATTGCCCATGGTGCTGGTAACCCAGAATAGATAGAGTGCCAGCGACATTAGGGTGCCGAGCACCAGCGCTTGAGTGATATGCCGTTTGTTACCATCGTAATAACTCACCAGCCCGGTGATATTGCCGTGATAACCAAAAGACGCCAGACAAAACGGTAATACGCCGAGAGCATAAGGCCAATAGCTTTCCCCAACTGGCGCCGCGCTGATCAACGAAGGCAAACTGACCTGCGTGAGCAAACCACCAAAGAGCAGGATCAATAGCAGGATTTTCGCCAGTACGCAGAAGGTCATTAAACGACTCACGCCAGTGGTACCGAGCCACACCACGGCGGCAACGCAGAGCGTTAGCGTGATTTTCGCACCGGCGGTGGAGAGCGGCAACCCCGCCAGGTTGAGCGAGTGCTGATACACCGGACCGCTGGCGGAAATGTAGGCATAGGTCAGGATGCCCAGCACAAACAGAATACTGAGACCGTTAAGCGTTGCCCAACCGCGACCCAGCAGGTCTTTAGTTAAGGTGTCATATCCCGAACCCTGTGGGTAATGCAGGCTGGTGCGCATAAACAGCAAACCGGATAGCAACATCGCGCCCCACGTCACCAATAACAGCAGCAGCGCCCAACCAAACCATGCACCGGCCATCACAATTGGCAAGGTGAACATACCCGCACCCACCACCGTGCCGCAGATAATCATCGCGCCCCACCAAACAGAGGGTTGGCGACGGCTCAAGGTTAAATCCGTCATTATGTAAAATCCCTGCAAACATCAAAGGCGGCGATATTACACGGAAAGCGGCGTGAGGGAGAGGCTACGGCAGCAGGTCGTGGTGCGGTGAGTGTCAGCTTAGGGTGACAGCGTCATTCGTCAGAGAGGTGTTCAGACTTGTTGTTGATGAATTCATCGAAACATTGGTAAGTGCTGGTATCAAATAACGAAATGGCCTCTACTTCATTCATTGGTATCACATGTCGGAAATGTTGCAGGTTCAATCCCTTTGAGTCCGCCGTAATCCCCTTCTTCAGATAGAGTTCGTAATAACGATGTTGTTCGTGATAATACAACGTGTCCTTATCCCGGTAGCCACTGATACAAGGGATGATAGACAGGTGCTGGGTGAGACTGTGCTCTATACGAGGTGCGGCGACATAACCAATGTAGACCTTGCGTGATTTAAGCGTAACGAAAATCAACATGTCCTCATCAATAGCCTGAACCAGCAGGGATTCAATCGCATCCAGGGCTGCCATTTCACGATAGGCGGCCTGACGGACGCGTTCGTCACGCAATGATTTTTGTGCGGCATCACCTGCCCTCCAGGCGATAAAACACCCTGCACACAAAGAGAGAATGAAAAACAGTGGATATGAGAGAGCCGTTTTGTTCGTTAACCACGAATAGAAGTCTTGGATGCCATAGGTGGACACAAACAGATGGGGGATTGAAATAATGAGACTAACAATGAGTAAAAACAGGTAGATGAACAGAACCAGGCAAAATCCCTGAATGACAAACTTGCAACCATGCATGGCAACATAAAAGTACGATGTCCAGCCATTAGTTCTGGCCTGGCGTATGCGTGATTGATAATGATTTTCTGTAAACCAAAAGCCACAGACCAATACCACCATAATCACCAACGGACCCATCGTTAATCCTTAACGTTTCGCGGCCAATTCCTTCATGCGAGCCTGCATGGAATCGCGGACCTGAGGATTACTCATATTTAACCAGGCATTACCGTTCGCATCAGTGATAATTTTACTGTCATTTGACTGCTCAATATCCTGCTGGTTGATTGATTGCATCAATCGCCCCGGCATGCTGAGAAAACGCTCCAGAAATTTTGGCATATGATCTCCTGACTTCACGAAGTTTAAACCGTCAACGGGCATCAACCGTTTCAACATGATGCCTCCTCAAAGTAAAAACTCAACCTTTCCTGAAATTTCGACATTTAAATGTGGGCAACATTCAATTCAAGTCTGAAAAAGTAGCCCTTTTAGAAGGCAAAACAAGCCATCTCGCTTTAAATGAACTGAATATTTATACAGCACTTAGCGGTGAATCTCCAACGATAAATCAAGCACACTTTCTGACGCTGGCTACTGACACGGGCGCATCTGGTGCACCCGTATATCCATCATTGATAAAACGCAGGGCGTGGTGGCATGGTAATCGGCACAATCTCACCGTTGTTCTGCGCGGCAACACAAGCATCGGCAGCAACCGCCGCAGCATAGCCATCCCAGGCCGATGGGCCCGTCATGTTGTCAGACAACACATTATTAATGAAATCCTGCAATTCCACATCATAGGCATCGATGAAGCGCTTTTTCCAGTCGGTCAGAATTCCCGTGGAGAGTTTAGCCGCGCTTCGCGTCTGAACGGACATCGGCTCAGGTAAGCTCGCAATCCCGGTCTCACCCACCACTTCACACTGGATATCATAGCCATAGGCACAGTTGACGAAAATTTCGACGTCAATACGCACACCTTTCGCCGTTTCCAGCAGCACTATCTGTGGGTCTTTCAGATGCGATGAGGCTTTACGGGTTTTACGCGGATAAATCACCTGAGCACTGACGTAATCGTCTTTCAGCAACCAGCGCAGAACATCCAGTTCATGGATCAGCGTATCGGTAATCGCCATGTCCGTGGTGTAGGCATCGCCGACTTCCGGGTTACGGTGTGCGCAGTGCAGCATCAAGGGTTCGCCAATGTCTCCGCTATCAATAACGCTTTTCAATGCACGATAGCCGCTATCGTACGGGCGCATGAAGCCAACCTGCACGCGCTTTTTACCACTCGCGATCTCCGCCTCCACAATGTTCATACAACCCTGCGCCGTCACCGCCAGCGGCTTTTCACAAAATACCGCTTTCCCGGCTTTAATCGCTGCCAGCACAAATTCTTCATGTGTCGGGCCCCATGATGTCACCAGAACCGCCTGTACATCGGGAGCATTAATCAGGTCATGTGCATTGTCATAGATCTCGGCTTTGAGCGCGAAATCGGTCAGGATCTGCTCGCAGTTAGCACGGTTGATGTCATTCAGTGCAACCACGCGAGCGTGTTGCAGCACCTGACTGCAACGACGAATGTGTTCGCGCCCGATTGCGCCAGTGCCAATTACACCAATATTCAGCGTCATGGTTTGTTCCTTCGTTCTTCTGTACGAGTAAAATTAATGGTTCAGATAGTCAATGCTGGTACGAATCTCACGCGCGATATCCGCTTCGCTCCACGCTTCCATCACTGACGAGAAGGGTTCAAACGCGTAAGTACCGGTGTAACCTCTCTCCTCCAGGCGCTGGACTTGTCGTTTCGATTGCAACATGTCATCAGCGCTGAGCATGATGCGTTCTTCATCAGTCAATTCTGCAACTGGACGTGTGTCCGTTACGCCAGACAGGTGCACCAACCCAATGTGGTTAACGTCAACGCCTTCGGCGAAGTCCTGCTCTGCCCCTTCATACAAATGATGATGGAAGGTATCGAGCACGATCTTAAATGGCACACCCGCCTGTTTAATCAGCTGTTGTGCCAGCGCCGCAGAACGCAGCGAGCTCTGCGGAAAGCCCAACGGCTCCACCAGCCCTTCAATGCCATATTCGGCAAACAGCGGCGCGAGGGTTTTTAATGCCGCCACCGTTTGTTCACTTGAAATCACCGTGCCGTCATTCAAAGGACACAACACCAGGGATTTCGTACCCGTTGCACGCGCGTCCTTTAACAACCCGCGTGTTTTTTCCAATACCTCATCGGATAACTGGTTAAACGGATACACCGCATTGATTGTTTCGATGGTCAGCGCATGTTGATTTGCCAGTTCGAGGACTTTCTCGCCGCCCAAATGATCTGTCACACTGCCACTTTTCATATCATTACGAATTTCGACCTTATTTAACCCCAGATCTTTAACCAGCGTAAAAAACTGGTTAATACTTAAATTCGGCGCAATTTTTCGATTAATACAAAAACGGTCACTACTTATTTTATATGTCATAAATCTTCCTGAAATCATTATCAGTATTTTGAGTTTGGTTATTCTGTTTTGCTGCAGTACTTAACGTGGTTTGATAGTAATTTATCTTATTAAGTTGTACTGCGTCATCGTTGAGTGATTTACATCAGCCTCATGCAAGCCTCGAACGCAGCTTTAAGGCTTGCCGTCATACAGCGCGAAGAAGTAATGCTCGACCTGTTCCAGACTACGCCCTCGCGTTTCCGGAATGGTGCGCAGCACAAACATCGAGCCACCAATACCGATGATCGCGAAGGTGAGGAATGCGCCTGCAAGACCAAAAGCAGCCAGCAATATCGGAAATGCCATTGAAATAGCAAAGTTGGCCATCCACAGTGCGAACACCGCGCCGCCCATGCAGATCCCACGCATGCGCGCCGGGAAGATCTCCGAAAGCAGCAGCCAGGTCACCGGGGAAAGTGCGCCTTGCTGGAAACACAGGAACATCAGCATGCCAGTCAATACCAGATAGGCACGCAGCAGATTGACCTCTCCGCCTGCCAGATATTCCGGCATGAAGAAGCACACGGCGGCAATAAAGAACAGGCATGCCGTACAGCCCATCTGTCCCACCAGCACCAGCGGTCGACGACCGATTTTGCCTATCATCCAAATCCCGACCAGGGTCATCAACACGGAAATGACGCCGTTGGCAATGGTGGCAAACAGCGCGGCATCATTGCTCAGCCCCGTTGCTGTCAGCATGGTCGGGGCGTAGTACATAATGGTGTTCACGCCGGTCAACTGCTGGATGGCAGCGATACCAATACCTAACAGAAACACCTTACGTAGCCAGGGCGTACGCAGATCGCGCAGCCGACCTTTACCTTTCTGCCGGTTTTCTTCAATGGTCTCTTCAATCTCTTCTAACTCCCACTCAACATCCTCTGCTGCACGGGTCTTCTCCAACACATGTCTGGCTTCGCGGACATTGCCTCGCATCACAAGCCAGCGCGGGCTTTCTGGCATAAAAATCATGCCCAGCCACAACAGCACGGCGGGAACAGTCGAGAGTGCCAGCATCCAGCGCCAGGTATGTTCACCCCCCCAGATTTCATTGAAGGTTGCATTCGAGACATACGCCAGCAGTTGACCCGATACAATCATCAACTCCTGTAAGGTCACCAGTTGGCCGCGTTTATTGGCTGGCGCGATTTCAGCGATATACACCGGCACAGTCGCCGCAGCACCGCCCACGGCAATGCCGAGGAAAAGTCGTGACATAATCATCGACACAACATCCGGCGCAAAGGCTGAACCGACTGCGCCAAGGGCAAAAATAAACGCCAGAGTGATGATGATTTTGCGCCGGCCCATGGCATCGGCGAAATGTCCGGCCAGTAAAGCGCCGAATGCGGCTCCAAACAGTAACGAGCTGGTCACCAGGCCCGTGGTGAAGGGCGTTAATTGCAGGTCACTGCGCATAAATAACAGCGCACCCGATACCACCCCAGTATCGTAGCCAAATAATAATCCGCCGAGCGTTGCCACCAGCGCAATAATCTTCACAAAAGGCTCAGTTCGCGTCACGCTATTCGGGCCTGACGCGGTATTGGTCGAGATATACAGTTCTTTTTCCATAACCTCTCCTGGTAAAAACGCATTTGGAAATACAGCAGAACAAAACAGAAAATGACGCTATCGGTATTTTTATTTCATGTTAATTTTTATTTGAAATTCATTTTCCGAAATGTGATATCAAGCATTCTGGCTGATTTATTTTGATGGTTAAACATCAAAAGGGAGCGTTAATTTAAAGAGTGAGAGGCGAAGATGGGTTCGAATAACCCTAAATTGAGGTGGGCGATATTGATTAATAGCGGCGTATATGTATTTAAACATTCGAGAGAGGAAATAAGAAAAACCTTACGCCAATGGGTATTGGCGTAAGGTAAACGCGATCAGAATTGCCAGCGAACCCCGCCGTTATAGCGCCAGCCTTTCGTACCGTTACCGTCAATTTCCTGACGATAGTCGGCCTCGGCATACAATGAGAGATTCCCTTTTAGCGCGGCCGTACCACCGATGCCCACATCCCACATCTGTCCGAACTTCCCGCTGTCGAAACTGACACTGTCCGCGCCGCCGTTAATGCTCGCTCGCGTAGTGGCCGCCCCTCCCCAACCACGCGTATAGCTGGTGTGCAGATAAGGCGTATATTGCTGGCCGGTTGTATCTTGCCAGGTGCGATCCAAACGCGCGCCCACGCGGCCAATGGTTTGATCGTAATTGCCCCAACTGACGCGTGTGTTATCTCGATCCACCAGATCATCCATGTTAAGTTGCAAGTACATTAACTGCGCCTGCGGTTCGAGACGTACGCCATTGCCCAACTGCCACGGATAGCCGGTTTCCAGTGAGGCGCCCCAACCATTGCCTTTCAGTTTGCCCACCTCTTTTTGCCGCGCAATATCGGTATCGCCACGATGCCAGTCGAATGACAGTGCCCCATCAACGTAGAAGCCACTGTCACGCAGCCAGGTGCCGTACAGCGACAAGGTATCGCTATCGAAAGTGGTCGAGCTGTAACCGTCCGCTGCATCAGGACGAATACGGGCATTACCGCGCGTATAGGTCACCCCGGCTCGCAAACTGTCGCTGGCGCCTTGAAGATGAATCAGATTGCCGCCCAGTTGCACTGCGCTGTAATCAAGATCGAAATCGTAGCCGTTTTGACTCAGGCTGCGATCCGTCTTGTAGGTGAGATTGGAGCCCAGATAACGGATAAACATCTCACCACCGTTGCCCGCGCTGCTGCCCGAATCCTGACGTAGCTCTCCCAGTCGCTTATGAAGATCGTCCATCACCGCCATGTTGTAGTAGGCCAGCCCGACCGGCGCAGAAATATAAGATGGCATCTGAGGCGTAAGTTGTGGGCGCACCGCATTACCTGCTGCATCGCTGACAAAGTTACTCGCGAGACGAAAATCCTGACCGGTTCCGTTAGAACCGCTGTAAAGACCATATTGATAAGGACCCGCGGCGACATAGCCCTTTGCCAACGCGAAGCTGTTAGCACTGGCATTGCCGGTTACCTGCGCCAGTGCAATGCCCTGTTCAGGCGTCATCACCGCCAGACGGTTCCCCGTCGGGTTAACATCCAGCAGAGTGGTGCCGCTGGTATTGCCATTCACACGCACACTGTCACTGACGCCTGTATCAATTTGCGTATTGAGCTTCACGCGTCCGCCAGCTGAATTGAGATCGCCATCGATGGTTAGCGTGTTGCCGGGAACACCATTGCCATTAGTCAGATCCAGCGTACCGGCATTATTCACTACCAGCGAACCGTCGGTGGCGCCACTCAGCAGTGGATTGACGCCGTTGCCCGCATACAACGTTGAACCTTCACCGATATTAATGGTGCTGTGCGCCAGTTTCAGGTTATCGGTCAACGTCCATTGAGTGTTATCGAAGTTGATGGTGCTCCAGCCACCGACAAGGTTGGTGCCTTTGCTCAGGTCATCGGCGCTAAATGACCCGCCGCGCGCATTGATGTCATTAAAATAGAGCGTGCTGCCTGCGCCATTCTGCGTGGTGATGTGCCGGGTATTGGCCAGATCAACCTTCTCCACCAGCGCCTGGTTAGTGCCGCTCCCCATTGTCACGCTGCCATTAAGCGTGCCGCCGGACACCTGCACGATGTCGTTACCGGCCCCCGTATTCACATCCCCCACCACGCTGCCTGACATCAGTGCAATGCGGTCGTTGGTCGCGCCGCCCGCCACCACCTCAATATCCGGGAAGGTGGCGCTGATTTGCCCCTGGTTGATAAACAGTGTTTGCCCTCCGCGCAGATCAATCACCGGTGAGACTTTACTGTTTGAGACGATACTGCCCCGGTTAATCACCTCACTGGCGGTGTCAGTGACAATCGCCGATCCGCCACTAAAGTCATACACACCGATAAAGCCTTCGTTGATCACTCTGCCGGTCGTATTAGCGCGTACGCCGGTAGTATTGGCACCCGAAAGGAAAATGGTGTAATTGGGACCGAGGGTCAAATCGTTGTGGGTGACAGAACCATCTTCATTAGCAAACAGATAGCCGATGCCGGGCGCGTTGGTCAGGCTGTTGCTGCTGACGTTGATATAAACATGGTCGTCATAGCCGAACGACGTTGCCGAGCGAATGCCATTACCGCCATTGACGTCCAGTCGCACATAATTCAGTGCAATATTGCTGGTTTCAGCGCGGTTATTAATAAGATTGCGGGCACCACTCAATTCCACATGATCGGCGATAAATCCTGCGGCACCGTTATCAATCAACACCGTGTCTGCGTCACCGCTGGACCAGATATTGCTGCTGTAACTGTTGTACTGTTCGCCTTGCCCATCACCAATAATGTTAAGCGAACCGCCATTGCCAACACGAATGGCAGCGGTCCCTTCGGAATAGATCTGTCCACTGTTTTGCCAATAAGTTGACGCTCCTGATGAGGCATCCAAAGCCACACCTTTATAAGCGGAAATCGAACCACTGTTGACCAGAAGGCCGCCATCCGTCAGTGCAACCGCGCGGCTGTTGTTGCCATTGACGGTGACGGTACCCTGGTTATTGATATAGCCGCCGTCGCCTGCACTCAGTAACGAGATGTTCTCCGCATCCGTCGTCAGATTGGAGCTGTTGCTGATGCTGCTAAAGCCTTCAAGCGCCTGATAACCGATTTGATTGGCAGCATGGAATGCAATTTGACTGCCTTCACCAATCACTACTGTTCCGCCATTGCCCGCCTGCGCGCCCACCGCATGTTCACCGTACAGATTGATGGTGCCATTTTGGTAGAAATAAGCTGCGTCCCCAAAAGCTACGCCGCCCACGGAAGGCTGTGTCGCGCTGGCATTGCCGGCGGAGACATTGATCGTGCCGTTGTTGGTCGCACGAGCGGCAACCGAATAGGTATAACCCTCGGAGTAAAGCCCGCTACTGCCATTCGTGATCGACACAGTACCATTGTTGGTGGCATTCCCGCCGAGCGAGCCAATCCCCACCGTGTTGCTGCCTTCCAGCGCGATATCACCGTTATTGATCAGCTGCCCAGAGCTACTGGCAATAAAACCAATCTGCCGATCCTGCGAGCCATAGATATTGGCATTGTTAGTCAGCAGCGTGTTGGTGTAAGGCAGCGTTGTGGAGTTGGTAATATTGCCATTGAGGTCGGTACGATTGCCTTGTACCTGTGCCACGATGCTATGTATGCCATTCATATTGACGGTGGTTGCAGCGTCAATTGTGCCCTGCGCAGCACCCTCAATACGCAACCCGATGCCATTTTCGCCGAGATTAAAGATGGCATTGCCAGTGGTGACCGTGGTGTTATCACCACTGCCCAGGACGGCGGTGGAAAGGTTGCCGTTTGAAATTAACGTCATGCCACTGCCATCAAAGCTCGCGCCATCCTGCACACGAAAGATGGATGCGTTATCTCCCGTTACGCCGTAGTGGCCATTCTCGGGCAGTAAAATTTTTGCGTTCGGCCCCATAGCGAGAAAGGTGATTTGATCGGCACCGCTATTACCCGTGGGTAGAGCCGCCTGCGACACATTCACCGTGGCATTGCCTTCCGCGCGTATCCCAATCGCGCCAACTCCGTTTAAGGTGATCGGTCCGCTGATCTCCGCCGAAGCGACGCCATCGATACCGTTCACCCATACTGCGGTGTTACGTGTTCCTTCCGTGACATTTGCATTGCCAGCAATATTGATTGGGCCACTCGACCAGGCGTGCGAAAGAGCACCGTCATTCGCCGTCACCAACAGGCCGGTACCGTTATCGCCATTCAGGTTAATCACTCCGGCATTGCCCACCTGACCGCCGCTGCCAGAGTCCATCACCGCCAGTCCAGTGCCGCGACCATTGACATCAATGACGCCATTATTCAGGGTGACGGCATCCGCGCCGCCAGACACGCTCATCGCCGCGCCGCTTTGTACGCCCGAACCCATGATGATGTGGCCGTTGTTGACTACGCTGTTGCGACCCAACTGAAGGATACCGGTGGCGCTATCCAGCATAATGTCAGACGTTGCATCACCGGGATGATTTTGCGGCGTACGACCAAGATAGATTGTGCCGTTGTTAGTAAAGGTGCTCGCATCGCCGCTCAGCGTCACCGCTGTTGCACTGCCGTTGTCGCCGACCACATTGATGGTGCCGTTATTCACCCCTTCGCTGTTATCCAGCACAACGGCTGATCCCGCGCTGTTGATAATGCCGTTGTTGATAAAGTGACTATCACTGGCATTTACCGCTAATCCGTTAATGCCGAGCGTGCTGTTATCAATGCCACTCCCATCGGCGTTATTAAAGAAACCGCTATTAATCACACCGTTGTTGATGCCGCTGCTGCCATTGGTTAATACCAGAGCATCATTATCGGTGATTCCGCTGCCGGTACTGGCGAGCTTGCCGTTTATGGTTGCGGTAGCGCCATTGTCCGCACGCATGGCCCCGCCATTGGCATTCGCCACCTCAAGGGTTTTTCCTGCCTCAATAGTGGCACGCGCATTCGCACCGTCAGCACTGAGCACCACGCGTTCGCCTATTGGCAGAAAGGCTTCATCGTCATCCGGAGTATTCACTCCCCACACCACCTGCCCGCTGCTGAGCGTCACTGCTTTATTAAATTCGTTGTTGTAGTCAGCGGAACTGATTTGGCCATTCTGCAATTGCTCAATCAGCCAGTCGTTGTAGTTTTGCAGATCGGTCAACGACGTCACGTTAAAGTCGGTGGTATCGCCATAGAGGCTGGTCACACTGAATGCGCCGTTATACGCCACCAGATTGTCCACATTCAGACCCCACCGCGACACGGCAGGAATCTGCGTCGCGGTGAATGTGACACGGTTATCCGAATCCCAGTTCATGTTGCCTTTGTTGCTGGCAGTGAATAAGCGGCTCTGCTTTGCCGCCATCTCCCAACCATTTGCCACCGTGCTGGCTCCCTCAGTGCCTGGTTGCACGTTGATAGTGCCATTACTCACTGAGGTAACACGCGCATCAATGTACTGCTGATTCTTCACCTCTTCGAAATCGGTGACCAGGGTGCTGCTATCGACCGGGGCGAGATTGCTTAACGCGGCAGTGTTGTAAGTCTGAAAATTGCTGTAAGAGCGGTGATCCTCATTAGGCACGGAGATCGTGAAATCCTGCGCCCCCAGACTCAACCTCTCTTTACCTAATAAGTTGTTATCTGTCACCAATCGGCCTTGATCCTGTAACTCGCCAATGGAGACCTGCAATTCGCCACTTTTACCCGGCGTAAATTGCGGCAACCCCGTTAGCGATTGTGTGCTGCCGTTGCACACGCAAAACACCCCCACTTTGTTGTCATTTTTCGCAGGGTCAAAGGGTTGAATCACGGCGGCATTGGTTTGCATCGCAGGAATCATAATGCCTTGTGCAGCCAGCAAACTGATAACCAGCGGTTTTAATTTAAATAACACCCTTTCCTCCAGAGAGAAAATAATATTTTCCGCGCGGCAAAAACTAATACCGCGCATGACGATTGGTTTAATAAACGTGAGAACAAGAATGGAGAGTGCATTATGTCGAGTTATCTCACCATTTCGTAAAGAAAACGTCTAGCTGGAGTTAAGGTGAACAGGAAGGTTTAAGTCAAATTAAGAATTAACCCTTGAAAATCAGCAGGTAACGCGGGGTAACTTAATGGATTCATCTTCATTTATATCAATGCATTAGTCTAAATTTAAAGTCCATTCATTACTGAGTTTATTGAGGTTTATATATTCTTATTATGGATATTCGCAGATAACAGAAAAAACGATTTCCCAGTGAAACAGATCCATTCTATTTTGAATATTAATGTTATGAAGATTAATAAGCGCAGCGCTGTAGCGGGTCGGAAATAATTGACTCAAAATTGATATGCTGTCGATTCTCGAAGGCAGGAATCAAAGCGAGGATGTAAATTCGCGCCATCGTAAATTTGTGATCGTTCGCGCAACAAACCAACAAACATCCTTGTATGGTAGTCTAAAATTATAAACCTGCAGGATTTTGACTATGGCATCTTCCACTTTTACTCAGACCCAAACGGCACAGGGAAATCACACCTCACTCATTCGTCGTGTCGCTAGCGCATCGGCGATTGGTACCGCGGCGGAATATTATGATTTCTTTGCCTATGGCACGGCTGCAGTGCTGTTTTTTGGCCACCTGTTCTTCCCCAGCCACGACCCTTTGATCAGCACCCTCGCCGCATTTGCGACTTATGCGGTAGGCTTCCTCGCCCGGCCGATTGGCGGCATTGTTTTTGGCCATATTGGTGACAAAGTGGGACGTAAAAAAGCGCTGGTGGCCACCATCCTGATCGTGGGTCTCGGTACTTTTTGTATTGGCTTGCTGCCAACCTATGAAAAGATCGGCATCTGGGCACCGGTGTTGTTGATCGCCATACGTCTGTTGCAAGGTTTTGGCGTGGGCGGCGAACAAGCTGGCGCGGTCCTGATGACCGCAGAATATTCGCAAGCGTCACGTCGTGGTTTCTTTGCCAGCTGGGTACAAATCGGTGCGCCGGTTGGGTTCCTGCTGCCGCTGGCACTGTTCGCGATTCTTAATGCCTCCCTGAGCGCGGAACAAATGATGGATTGGGGCTGGCGCGTACCCTTCTTACTGAGTGCAGTGCTGGTCATCGTGGGTTTGTTTATTCGTTTACGCATCGATGAATCGCCAGTGTTCGCCGCCATTCGCGCAACCAAGGCCGCCGAATCGCGTCCGTTAAAAGAAGTGATTCGCGGTAATCCGAAATTAGTCATCAATGGTGTGGCGGCTAAATTAATTGAAGCTTGCGCCTTTGCCCTCTTCACGGTGATTATCCTGGCGTGGGGCAAAGCCAACAATCTCGACGCCGGCATACTGATGAACAGCATGATTGTAGCGGTGATTCTCGAGGTGTTTGCCATTCCGCTAATGGGGGCGTTATCCGATAAGATCGGTCGCAAACCGGTATACATGATGGGTGCACTGCTGATTTTGATTTCCATCGTGCCGTTCTTTTATGCCCTGTCCCAAAACAGCTACTGGCTAACGCAAATTGCGATGATTGTCGCGCTGACGCTGGGCCACAGTATGTGCTACGCCCCACAGGCTTCCTGGTTCCCGGAACTGTTCCCGACGCATATTCGCTGCAGCGGCATTGCAGTGATTTGGCAGGTGGGATCGTTAATTGGCAGTGGCGTGCTTGGCTTAGTCGCGGTGAAAATCCTGCAGGCCACCGATGGGCACTGGTATGGCCTGGCGCTGTATGTTGCGGTACTGGGGGTGATTTCCGTTGTAGGCCTGCTGCGATTGCCTGAAACGGCTCCAGGCCGACGTGATGGCGAATATCATACCTGGGAACAACATTAATTAACGATGGGCGCACTAAGGTGCGCCCATATGCTTTATTCAGATATGCAATGCCATTTAAAGCATTTGCCAGATCCCCTTCTTGCAATAGCATGACTTTTCTCTTCTTTATCCTCACAGCTGAATGGCTAGCCCATGCGCAAACTGTACCAACGTTGCCTCTCGTTAAATGATTTCGAGAAATATGCCCAAAAGCGTCTGCCCCATCCGCTGTTCGCTTATGTGTCCGGTGGTGTTGAGGACAACATTGCGCTCCATCACACTCAGCAATCCTATGCTCATTACGGCCTGATACCGGAAAACATGGTCGATGTGTCGCAACGTAATACTGAGGTAGATCTGTTTGGGCATCACTATGCGGCGCCTGTGGGTATTGCGCCGATGGGCATCTCTGCCATCACCGGTTTTCAGGGCGATATTGCTTTAGCGCGGGCAGCGGCGAGCAAGAACGTGCCCTTTATTATGAGCGGTTCCTCGTTGATTCCACTGGAGGACGTGGCTGCGGCTAATCCGGCGATGTGGTTCCAGGCCTATTTGCCAAAGACGCTGGAAGAGATTGATGCGTTGGTGGATCGCGTCAAGCGTGCGCGCATATCCGTACTGGTCGTGACGGTGGATACGCCGGTCAAAGCTAACCGGGAAAACAACGTGCGCGCCGGATTTTCCACGCCATTCCGCCCCAGTCTGGCCCTGGCGTGGCAAGGCGTCACTCATCCCCGCTGGCTTTACGGCACGCTGTTGAAAACCTTACTGACCTCGGGCATACCTTATTTCGAGAACAACAACGCAGTGCGTGGCGCACCGCTGTTTTCCAAAAATGCCGTGCGTGACTTCAGTGGGCGCAGCCATCTCACCTGGCAGCATATCGAACATATTCGTCAGCGCTGGACGGGCGCGATGGTGATTAAAGGCATTCTCAGTCGTAACGATGCATTACGTTGTAAATCCATCGGCATCGACGGCATTGTGGTCTCGAATCACGGTGGGCGTCAGTTGGATACGGTGATCCCGCCGATTTATGTTTTGCCCGAGATTGTCGCCGCAGCGGGAAATATGACGGTGATGATGGACAGCGGCATCCGGCGTGGCACTGATGTGATTAAAGCGCTGGCACTGGGGGCAAAGGCCTGCTTTGTTGGCAGGCCTTTTAACTATGCAAGTGCAGTAGGCGGAACATCGGGCGTTGAGTGGGCCATTGACCTTATCACTAATGAAGTCAGTCGCGATCTGGGCATGCTGGGTGCACCCTCGCTCACTGACCTCAGTGAAAAGCATTTACGCCTGATAAAGTGACAGCGTCACGCAATGCAGCTCGTCTACGAGATGTGGTCCCCGCTTTGGTTCCATGGGGCTCGCCTGTCACATCTAACGTTCTGCGGCTAAGGTTTGCGCGGCAGTGAAACGCACAACAATCCAAACACAATCAATATAACACCGGCAAAACTGCTCCAGCGGAAGGCTTCACCGAACATTGGCAACGAAATAGCTGCCAGCCACACCAGCACATAACTCAGGCTCAGCAACGGATAGAGGCGGTTAAGCTGCATATGACGCAGCGCCAGCATCCAGCACAGCATCGATAATGCGTACGCACCAAGTCCCAGACTGAGCAGGAGCAGCGGCTGCAGATGCTGCCAGAATTGCGGGCTAAGGATTGCAGTCAATGGCGGGAAATGTAGCATCGCGGCACGCAGGACCAATTGCGCCAGCGACACCAGCAGCACGCTACACAGCGCGAGGATCACCCCTTTCATAGGTGGCACCCCATCAGCGCGACCCCGGCAACAATCGCCAGCGTACCGAACCATTGTTGTAAGGTGTATGTCTCACGCCAGATCAACTTAGCTGCGATGGCCACCAACACGAAGTTGAGACTCAGCATCGGATAGGCCACGCTGACCGGCACCACACGCAATACCAGTAGCCACAGCAACATCGCCACGCCGAGCAAAAAGAGGCTCAGCGCAATCCACAAGATGAGCTGCTTCTTGCCGTGGCGCATCCCCAGATACGCCGCCTGCTTTTGACAAAGCTGGGCGGCGCAGCTCAACAAACTGACCAGAAGAATAAGCAACAGGTTCATGGTGTCGCGTTATAACCGTAATAGACCAGTCGACCTTGACGATAAACGTCATCCGGCGTTGGTATTGCAGGGTCAGGCCCGTTCTCGCCCGAGTTGAGCATCATCACTACGGACACTTTGCCATGGCGACGATGTTCACGTAGCCAGTCAGCAAATGCTGCGCCATCAACATAGCGCGTTTTCGCATCGGGATAGCTAAGACCGTATTGCAGTTCGCCTTTGGCATCATAGAAAGTGATATCACTGCGCTCAGTTTCCCACGCCACCGCAGCCGCGATGCCAGGATTGTCAGCCAGCAGATAACGGCTGTCTGCCAGTTGATGATGCACAGCCTGTACAAAACTCTGCGGCTGTTTGGAATCACGAACCTTCTGCGGTATCGCGAAGCCGATTAGTAGCGCCAGCGTTAACGGACAAAGCGCCGCCAGTTGCCAACGGCAGGCACCCGGTTTGAGACTGAACCACCCCATAATGCCCCAGCCGGCAAAGGCCAGTACGCCACAGATTAACGGCAGTATTTCATCATGGGTATAAACGGGCTTGTGCGCCAATCCCCATGGCGCAACCACCACCAACAGGACTAAGGTGGTTATGGCGCCAAACAGCAGGTTTATCCAGCCATTAACTTTAAACACCCTCACTAACTGTGCAGAACCACTGTGGGCGTAATGCGCCATCAACAGTGCTAAAGGTGCAAAGCACGGCAGAATGTAGGTCGGCAGTTTGCCTTTAGCGATGCTAAAGAACAGCAGTGGCAAGATCACCCAACTTAACAGGTAAACGGCTCCCGCATGTTGACGACGCTGGCGCCATGCGCCCATCAGTGAGCCCGGCAGCAGCGCCAGCCATGGCAGGCATCCCGCCAGCAACACCGGCAGGTAATACCAGAAGGGGGCTTTGTGCTGTGCATCTTTCTCTGCAAAGCGCTGAATATGCTCAACCCAGAAGAAGTAATGCCAGAAATCCCCTTCCTGGCGATAAATGGCCAGCGCCCACGGCGCACTGAGCAGTGCGGCAACGATGATCGTCAAAGGTCCCCAGCGTAATAGCTCGCCGAAGCGTTTTTGCCAAATCGCCCAGGGCACTATCGCCAATACCGGCACCGCCAGCGCAAGGAAGCCCTTGGTCATGAAGCCCATCGCGCAGGCTGCGCCCAGCAGCACATAGCCGCAGAGACGCTGTTGCGTAGTAGAAGCTTGCGCCACCAGCCAATAGCAGCACATCGCGGCAACCATCCACAACAGCAGAATAGGATCCAGCACCGCGTAAGTGCCAATGCCATACACCAGAAGCGAAGTGAGAAAAATGATGCTGCCGGTCAGAGCGATTTTCCGGCTGGCAAACATCTGATGACCCAGCCAATAAATCAGCACTGCACTGAGCGTGGTGCAAAAAATCGAACCGGCGCGTACACCGAAGTTGGTATGGCCAAACAAGAGCTGGCCGATATTGTTGACCCAATAACCCGCTATGGGCTTTTCGAAATAACGCAAATCAAAGAAGTGCGGTACCAACCAATTGCCATTGACCAGCATTTCACGGCTGATTTCAGCGTAGCGGGTTTCATCCGGCTGCCATAAAGCGCGGAATTCGATCGGGATAAGATAATAAAGCGCGAAAAGCGCCAGCAGCAGCGCCGTTTTGGTGCCTGTACGCATCCGTGGTTCCTATAAAGTTTCCTGTTAACGTTTAGCGCTGGCAGCCCAGCCAGCCTTCGCGTCCGGGTATATGTCCACGTACCAGATTGCCCTGCGGGAGTGTGCTGAGATCGTCAGGTAACAACTCGCTCAGAGGACAGAAGTGAATGCCTTGTTGCTCCGCGCGGGTTAATAACTCGCCAAACGCCTTAGAACCGATAATGCCTTCAACTTCAGCATGAATGGTGTACACCGGCGATCCTTCGGCTGCGAGCATCTGCTCAAGAATGAAATCGTTATAGTCAGCGGCGCTAACCGACTGTCCGACTACTTCATCCCAGGTAGGCAATGTCACGGGGATTTGCACCGTGCCTAAGCTGCCATCACGCAGACGCGGCAAGAAGGGTCCAGTACCACGACAATCACTGTTGTAGCTGAAACCGAAGGTCTGCTTAGCGGCGACAACGCGGCCATCCGCCCGCCATCCGGCCACGGCAGAGCAAGTGACAGCGTCACCGATAATCGCTTCCAGTGCGGCTTTCCCACGCGAAATCTGTTCCAGCAACTTCTCTTCTGACCACACGCCTGCCCAGGTTTGCCAGGCAAAGTGATCCCAGGCGTGCAGACCGACTTCATGATGATCGGCTGTGGCGCTGATGATCTCCTCCAGACCGCGGCCAATCACACGTCCTGGCCAGGCCGTACCAGCCAACAAAATATCCCACCCGTAGAGTGAAGCTGCGCGCGAGCGCAGCATTTTCCATAAGAAGCGCGGTTTCATCAGGCGCCACAAGTGGCGCCCCATGTTATCCGGCCCAACGCTAAAGAAGAAACTGGCCTGCAACTGATGCAGGCTAAACTGCTCTAGCAGCGCCGGAACGCCGAGTTTGGTTCCACGCCAGGTATCAACATCTACGCGCAAACCAATTTTCTTCATGGCTTATCCTGCAACTCAACGGTGCGCAGGAAGAAATCCAGCGTGTTATCGATCGTGGTATCCATCTCAATGGTCGGCGTCCAGTCCAGCAAGCGACGCGCATTTTTGATTGACGGCTTACGATGCTCGACGTCCTGATAACCTTTACCGTAGTAGCTGCTGCTCTCTACTTCGCGGAAACCGGCGAACGGCGGGAATTGGTTGCGCAGCGGATGACGTTCGAAGCTTGCCAGCAGACGTTCCGCCAGCTCTTTGATGCTCGCCTCGTTTTCCGGGTTACCGACGTTGACGATCTGACCGTCGCAGTTGTTGTTCTTGTTCTCAATGATGCGGAACAAAGCTTCAATACCATCACGAATGTCAGTGAAGCAGCGCTTCTGTGCACCACCGTCGATTAACTTGATCGGCGAACCTTCCACCAGGTTGAGGATCAATTGGGTGATCGCACGGGAGCTACCAATACGCGCAGCGTTGAGGTTATCAAGACGCGGGCCCATCCAGTTGAAAGGACGGAACAGCGTGAAACGCAGCCCTTCTTTTTCGCCATAGGCCCAAATCACGCGGTCCAGCAGCTGTTTGGAAACCGAATAGATCCAGCGCTGTTTGTTGATCGGCCCCACCACCAGGTTGGAGTGATCTTCATCGAAGTGTTTATCGGTGCACATGCCGTACACTTCTGACGTGGAAGGGAAGATGATGCGCTTTTTGTATTTGACGCAATCGCGGATGATCTTGAGGTTCTCTTCAAAATCGAGTTCGAACACGCGCAGCGGGTTGCGGGTGTATTCAATTGGCGTAGCAATCGCCACCAGTGGCAACACCACGTCACATTTTTTGATGTGATATTCGATCCACTCTGAGTGAATGCTGATATCACCTTCAACAAAGTGGAAGCGCGGCTGATCGAGGAAACGGCTGATAGCATCAGAGCCGATATCCAGACCGTAAACTTCAAAGTTGTCATCCTGCAGCAAACGTTCGGTCAAGTGGTTACCGATAAATCCGTTTACACCCAGGATCAGTACACGCGTACGACGTTTAACGGCTGCAACTGGCTGAGAGTACAACAGTGCGCCCGGCACCATCCCCAGACTCTGCGCCAACTGGCTGCCGTTCATATAGACGCCATTTTCACTTTGTCCGGTCACCACTTCCAGTGCACCCTCCCCGCAAGCAATCAGGAAAGGCTCAACGGAAATCACTGTGCCTGGCTTCGCTTTTGGCGCATCAGCATGTACGCGCCCTTTCCACACGACAAACTTCACGGTTCCCGCGAAAGCAAATGCGCCCGGCCATGGATCGGTGACCGCACGGACCAGGTTGTTGATTGACTGTGCAGACTGCTCCCACTTAATGCGACCGTCTTCTGGTGTGCGACGTCCCACCACCGTCGCCTGGCTGTGATCCTGAGGAATTGCCGCAATTTCACCACGTTTCATCGCTGGCAGTGCCTGCTCCAGCAGTTGTGTAGCACAGGCTGTCAGTTTGCGATGCAGAGTTAAGGCGTTTTCTTGTTCATCAATGGCGACACGCTGCTGTGCCACGATATCGCCTGCATCCGCGCGTTTTACCATGCGATGCAGGGTCACGCCGGTTTCAGTCTCGCCATTCACTAACGCCCAGTTAAGTGGCGCGCGCCCACGATATTTAGGCAGCAGTGAACCATGCAGGTTGAAAGCGCCCAGGCGCGCGCTGCTGAGGATGCTGTCATTGAGCAGATTGCGATAGTAGAAGGAGAAAATGTAATCCGGTGCCATGGATTTAATGCGGTCGACCCACAGCGGATGGTTAGCATCTTCCGGCGCATACACCGCGATACCCTGCTCTGCCGCCAAACGGGCGACAGAACCAAAGAAGTGGTTCTCATTAGCAGAATCAGCATGAGTGAAGATCGCGCTGATTTCGAAACCCGCATTTAACAGCGCAGTAATACCTGCACAGCCCATATCGTGATAGGCGAAGACGATAGTTTTCATTGCTCAATTTCCTGTACAGAGGAGACATCTTTCTGCGAGTTAATAACACGTTGAATGAAGTAGCGCGGACGAGCGCGGACGTCGTTGTAAATTCGGCCGATGTATTCGCCGAGTAGGCCCATACCGATAAATTGCGCGCCGACAAAAATAAACAGCACCGCAAACAGCATGAACACCCCGTCTCCGGCCCAGTCGGCACCGAGGAACAGACGCAATACGATCAGTACCAGTGAGAAGGCGAAACCGGCCAATGCAATCAGACTGCCAACAATACTCAGCAGGCGCAGTGGCGTGGTGGTCAGGCAAGTCACCAGGTCGTACATCAAATTGATCAGCTTCATAAAGCTGTATTTCGAATCACCAAATTCGCGCTCGGCGTGGGCGACAGGCAGCTCAATCGTGCGGCGCGCAAAGGTGTTGGCCAGGATAGGAATAAAAGTGCTGCGCTCGTGACAGTTGAGCATGGCATCGACAATGTGACGGCGATAAGCACGTAACATGCAGCCATAGTCACCCATCGCTTTACCGGTGACGCGTTGAATCAGCTGGTTGATGGTGCGGGAAGCGCGGCGACGAAACCAACTGTCCTGACGATTTTGACGCACAGTACCGACCACGTCATACCCCTGCTGAGCGGCTTGCACCAGATTGGGGATCTCTTCGGGTGGATTCTGCAAATCCGCATCCAGTGTGATAATCAGGTCGCCTGATACATGGCTAAAACCCGCCATGATTGCCGAGTGCTGTCCATAGTTGCGGTTCAGCAATACGCCGACCACATGGCTTCCGGGCATGTCAGCAGCATCGGCGATCATCTCACCTGAGCGGTCGCTACTGCCGTCATCCACCAGCAAAATCTCATAATCGAGATTCAGCACAGCACATGCCGCATCGGTGCGACGCACCAACTCTGGCAGGCTCTCCTCTTCGTTGTAAACCGGGATCACCACGGAGACTTTACGAATATCTTTTTCTTCGAGCATGTCAATCAAACTCCAGCGATATGACGTAATGCGCTGATCACGCGGCTAACGTCGTCATCGCTCATATCTGGAAACAGCGGTATTGAGCAAATGCGGTCGCTATTCCATTCCGTGTTTGGCAAGGAAAGTTGTGGGTAGCGTTCGCGATAATATTTGTGGGTATGTGCCGCGCGGAAATGCAAACCAGTGCCGATGTCTTGTGCTTTCAGCGTTTCCATCAACGCATCGCGGCTGAGTCCACACTGTGCTTCATCAACGCGAATGATGAACAAATGCCAGGCGTGTTGATGCGCCCAGGTGGGTTGAGACAATGGCAGGAATGGCGTATCAGCCAGTTCTTTTAAATAGCGTTGGGCAATCTCTGCACGGCGAGCATTGATGGCGGGCAGTTTGTTCAACTGAACCAGAGCAATCGCAGCGCTAATGTCCGGCAAGTTATATTTGAACCCAGGCATAATCACTTCAGCCTGCGGTTTACGGCCATGCGTGTGACGGTCATAAGCATCAACACCCAAGCCGTGGAATTTCAGGCTGCGCATGCGATCGGCCAACTCAGCGTCATCGGTAACAATTAAGCCACCTTCCGCGCAGGTCATGTTTTTAATGGCATGGAAAGAGAAAATAGCCGTGCCCTTATTACCGACATGCTGACCTTTGTAATAACAACCTGCAGAGTGTGCCGCATCTTCGATCACTGCGATGCCATGGCGTTCACCAATGGCGCGAATGGCGTCAATGTCCGCAGGAGCACCGGCATAATGCACCGGAATGATGGCACGCGTCTGTGGCGTGATGGCCGCTTCAATTTGCTCAGGCGTGACCATCAGCGTATCGCGGTCAACATCAATCATCACTGGCGTTGCACCCAGCAGCGTAATGATGTTGATGGTGGATACCCACGTCAGTGAAGGTGTGATCACCTCATCACCCGGCTGGATGTCTAACGCGAGGAGGGTGACGTGCATGCCTGCCGTGGCGGAACTGACAGCAATCGCATGTTGATTGCCGGTTAACTGGCAAAAGGCTTGTTCCAACGCCGCATTTTTCGGGCCGGTGGTGATCCAACCTGATTCAAAAACCTCTTTTACTGCCGCTAACTCTTCCTCGCCCAAAGCGGGGCGCGAGAATGGAAGAAAAGTCATAAGTTTACCTTAACGTTTTACACCTAAAATTGCCTGCAACAGGACCAGTTGCAGTGTGCAGTGATTCAGATCCATAACAACTTTCAGTAACTTGCTGTTTAAACTTAGATTACACAGAAAAATTAGATGGCACTAAGTGTTAATTTTTTAACCTACAGCAAAAAACTTAAGCACACCTGTCTTATTGCTTGTAGAACAAAATACGGATGAAAACTTAACTGAACATTAAATGGGTAACGCGCAAGCTGGCTTTTTTCTTAAATGTTGAGGATTGGTAGAAGATGTACGTTCAACCGTTATGTGCCGCTATTTAGTCGTCAACAAAGTTTCATCAAGATGACTAAACTCGTGAAACATTTCGTTTGCAGCTTTTCTGAACACCAAAAATTGAAATCTGAAGATGAAGGAAAAATGACAATTAAACAGTGTGTTAGCAAAGTCGCAGCGCTGTTCTTAAGGTTAAGCTAAGCTTCAAACCATACTCTATGTCGGGATATTGGCGTTGAAACGATTGGAGGGGATGAAGATGAACACCGGAGCTGACAGACTGGCGCAGGCCGCCCTGCGTCGCCATCATATTGGGGTGAAAACCAAAGGGTTACGTTTCCGCGGAGACCTCTATGTCTTCCGCTACAATGCGGGTCACTATGACGTGTTCCTCAATAATGACCGTGTGATGTCCCTGGCGACCAGCAACGTGCAGGAAGCTATCCAGATGTTCAAACAGCAGTCATGATGCATGGGTTGCTGTTAGCACGGTAAGCTGTGCGCCTTGCGCTAAACGCATCCCTCCTCGCCACGGACGCCGTCCCATTTCCACTGCTCTGCACGACCTGTTTATCTGCTGAAAAGTTTTTGGCACACCTCCTCCCAACGGGGAAGCGGTAACGGTTCAGTCGCGATCGGCATTTGCTCCTCATCGCCTGAACACCGATCGTGAAACGCGATGTAAAACACCGTAATTCCCCTTTGATACTCGCCTCCTTCGCGCTTCAGGCGTAGGTTTCTTTTCGATAAAAAACCGGAAAGGAACAAGAGGTCAACATGGAGTGGATACTGTGGTTGCTGGCAACGGTGATAGCCTTGAGCATCGGTAGCTTTATTAATGTCGTTATTTATCGCGTGCCTCTGCAGCTTTTACAGCCCGGCAATAGCGTGAATTTAAGGCAACCGGCTTCACACTGCACTGTTTGCAAAAAATGTTTGCGCTGGCGAGACAATATCCCGTTAGTGAGTTGGGTGTTACTACGCGGTCGGTGTCATTTTTGCCGTTGTGCTATCAGCCTGCGCTATCCGTTAACAGAAACTGCCTGTGCAACAATCAGCCTGGTATTTGTCGCGCTCCTCCCGGTTGATAAATCATTGCTCGCCTTACTCGTGCTGTTTTGGCTACTGCTAACCGTCGCGATCATCGATTACGAGCATTATTTGTTGCCAGATGTAATCACCCTGCCTTTGCTATGGCTTGGACTATTATTAAAGGCAGGAGAATGGC
This sequence comes from Pantoea folii, assembly GCF_056678875.1. Classification (NCBI taxonomy): domain Bacteria; kingdom Pseudomonadati; phylum Pseudomonadota; class Gammaproteobacteria; order Enterobacterales; family Erwiniaceae; genus Pantoea; species Pantoea folii. The sequence goes on from NZ_JBWXON010000001.1 coordinate 263,536, forward strand.
TACCAGGCTCACTCCATGATGCCGTCTTTGGTGCGGTGGTGGGTTACAGCGCGCTTTGGCTAATCCGCTATATATATCAATATCTTAGCGGGAGACTGGCATTGGGTTTAGGAGACGCAAAGTTAGTGGCAGCATTAGGCGCGTGGTTGGGTTGGGCACTCTTACCCTATGTACTATTACTGGCTTGTAGCGGGGCAATTTGTGCGCTGTTTATCGCCAAACTGGGCTGGCAACGTGACCTTAATCAACCCCTTGCTTTTGGTCCCTGGATTGCACTGGCGGGCATAAGTCTTTTTATTAACACGATTATTTAATAACCACTTCATCTGCTGGCGCTAAAATAGCCGGCCAATTAGTGGCCAACGCCCTGATTCCTATATGAAAAGAATAAACAAATCTAAACAAAATAAATCATTGTGATGTACGTCAAAAGGCTCTATATTGGCCGCGTTTTTTAAACCACTGATACTTTTTTGTTCAACTAGTCAATCGGCCAGCCATCACGAGCCCCGGTTGAAGGAGAGATATGATGACGGATAAAGTCCGTATTGATAATTTTGGTGCCAACGCATTCAATGGAAACAACGACGCTTTCTTAGCCCGTCAGGCTGAGTTTGAATCAAACGTCAGGAGCTACCCGCGCAAGTTGCCTTTAGCGATTGCCAAAGCCAACGGCGTGTGGATCACAGATGTCGAGAATAAACAATATCTTGACTGCCTGGCTGGCGCAGGGACGCTGGCACTTGGTCATAACCATCCTGATGTTCTGCAGAGCATCCAAAATGTCATTACCAGCGGCTTGCCGTTACATACTCTTGATCTGACGACACCTCTGAAAGATCAATTCTCAGAATCTCTGCTCTCGCTGCTGCCTGGCCAGGGTAAAGAATATTGCCTGCAGTTCACCGGTCCTTCCGGTGCGGATGCGGTTGAAGCAGCACTGAAGCTGGCGAAGAAAGTCACTGGCCGTAGCGGCGTGATCAGCTTCTCTGGTGGTTACCATGGTATGACTCATGGTGCGCTGGCTGTGACTGGGAACCTGTCACCGAAAGAAGCCGTTAACGGCATGATGCCAGAAGTGCAGTTCATGCCTTACCCGCATCTGTACCGTTGCCCACTGGGTCTCGGCGGTGAAGCGGGTGTGAAAGCTCTGACTTACTACTTCGAAAACCTGATCAACGACGTGGAAAGCGGCGTGCGCAAGCCTGCAGCCGTTATCCTGGAAGCCGTTCAGGGTGAAGGCGGTGTGAACCCTGCTCCGGTCGAGTGGCTGCAGCGCATCCGTAAAGTCACTCAGGAACACGGCATTCTGCTGATTCTTGATGAAGTTCAGGCTGGCTTTGCCCGTACCGGCAAATTCTTTGCCTTCGAACACGCAGGCATTGAGCCAGATATTATTGTGATGTCTAAAGCAGTAGGCGGTGGTCTGCCACTGGCTGTTCTGGGTATCAAAAAGCAGTTCGACGCCTGGTCTCCAGGTCACCACACTGGTACCTTCCGCGGCAACCAGCTGGCGATGGCAACCGGTCTGGCCACTCTGAAAGTCCTGACCGAGCAGAACATCGCCGGTAAAGTGGCTGAACAAGGTGAATGGCTGAAAGCACAGCTGGCTGAGATGCAGAAACGCTTCCCGGTTATCGGTCACATCCGCGGTCTGGGCATGATGATCGGTATCGAGATCGTTAAACCAAACGAAGCGGCTGACCATATGGGTAGCCTGCCGGCTGATGGTGAACTTTCTGCACTGCTGCAGAAGAAGTGCTTCGAAGCAGGTCTGATTCTGGAGCGTGGCGGTCGTCACGGTGCAGTGCTGCGTCTGTTGCCGTCACTGCTGATCACCAACGAAGAGCTGGCGATTTTCCTGGATAAATTTGAGCAGGCGCTGATTGGCGCTGGCGTCAAACCTGTTTGATTGGAAGAGTAAATGTCTGAAGTAAACCCGATTCTGGCCGCCTCTGCACAAAGCATTGAGGCGTACCAGCAGGCGATTGCCCAAAGCAGCGCCGCGGTTGTGCAGTGGCTGCAACAGCCTGAGATGTATCGAGGCAAAAGCGTTGCCGAACTGCGCGAGCGTATCACGCTCGACTTCAATCCAAACGGCCTGGGTAACCAGGCCGCGATTGAACGCGCGATTGAGTATTTCCTGAAAGACAGCCTGTCAGTGCACCACCCACAATGTGTGGCGCACCTGCACTGCCCTAGCCTGGTGGTTAGCCAGGCTGCCGAAGTGTTGATCAACGCCACCAACCAGAGTATGGACTCATGGGATCAGAGCCCATCTGCCACCATCATTGAGGTCAAACTGATCGAATGGTTGCGTGCACAGGTGGGTTATCCAGCAGGCGATGCTGGCGTGTTCACCAGTGGTGGCACCCAAAGCAACCTGATGGGTCTGATGCTGGCGCGTGATGCGTTCTATCAGCGTCAAGGTCATTCAGTGCAGTTGGACGGCATCACTGGCGATCTGCGTAAGATCAAAGTGTTGTGTTCTGAGAACGCGCACTTCTCGGTACAGAAAAACATGGCGCTGCTTGGCCACGGCTACAATTCTGTGGTGCAGGTGAAGTCTGATCAGTTCGCACGCATGGACGTTAACGACCTGAAAGCCAAACTGGCACAGGCCGAAGCCAATGGCGAGCAGATTCTGGCGATTGTCGCGACGGCTGGTACTACCGATGCGGGTGCGATTGATCCACTTCGCGAAATCGCGGGCATCGCGGCTGAGCACAACATTTGGATGCATGTCGATGCAGCCTGGGGCGGTGCACTGCTGCTGTCTGAAAAGTATCGTGACTATCTGGACGGCCTGGAGTTAGTGGATTCGGTGACTCTCGACTTCCACAAACAGTATTTCCAGACCATCAGCTGTGGCGCATTCCTGTTGAAAGACGAGCGTCACTACGAGCTGATGCGTTATCAGGCGGCTTACCTGAACTCTGAGTTCGATGAAGAAGCGGGTGTTCCTAACCTGGTTTCAAAATCTCTGCAGACCACGCGTCGTTTCGATGCATTGAAACTGTGGATGGGTCTGGAAGCGTTGGGCCAGAAACAGTATGCCGCGATCATCGACCATGGTGTGACGCTGGCACAGGAAGTGGCGAAGTTTGTTGCGTCAGAACCACGCCTTGAGCTGGTGATGCAGCCACAGCTGGCAAGCGTACTGTTCCGCTACCGTCCAGAGCAACTGACCGATACCGCGCAGATTGCTCTGTTCAACCAGCGCATCGGCGATGCTCTGCTGGATTCAGGCCGCGCTAACGTTGGCGTGACTGAAAACCAGGGCGTTACCTGCCTGAAACTGACGCTGCTGAACCCAACCGTGACGCTGGAAGACATCAAAGTCCTGCTGGCGCTGGTGGAGAAAACCGCGAATCAGATGCTGAACGCGTAATTTCGCTTCAAACGAAAAGCCGATAACTGGCAACAGTCATCGGCTTTTTTATTGCCTGCCATCTTTAATTATAAATATCCCGCACCCTATTTCCAGGATGATTCTGATAACCGATTGATCGGTCGAATAATTCCCTTCTTGTCACTTAATAGCCATATACCTTTGTGTAAACTCCCTCTAATCCTGACTGGTATAAACGCCTTCATTCTGCGCTGCCATTCACCGGACATTGATGACAGGAGTGTTGCTGATGCAGGTTTGCACCATGGATTACAAGAAGCTGTCGCGAGATGGTAAAACGTTGCCGCTCGAATGCTATGGCATTGGTTCTTTTGACGTATTCAAATGAAAATACTTATTTTCTTTATCATCCTTATTGCCGGCATCGTGTTGATTCCCGGTGGACTCATTAGCCATGTAGTCCGCGTATCCGGTGATGGTGAAACAGCGATGGATAAATACGATTTCACCCTTCTGCTGATTAAGGCAGCCATTTCTGCACTCATTGCCCTGGCAGTATTGCAGATTGTTCGCCGGGTGCGCTGATTCAACAGACACACCTCCCTGTGCGGCACGCTGAACTATTGAGGAATTCGCGCGATCACCTTGATTTCAAAATCAAACCCCGCCAACCAGTTTACCCCCACTGCCGTCCAGTTTGGGTACGGCGCTTCACCAAAATGCCGTAAACGTATCTCATTCACGATGGCAAATTGGTTTTCAGGATCGGTATGAAAACTGGTGACATCCACCACATCACCCAGCGTACATCCCGCTGCTTTCAGCACAGCCTGCAGGTTTCCAAACGCCAGATTAACCTGACCTGCAAAATCAGGTTCCGCAGAACCGTCCTCCCGACTTCCTACCTGCCCCGAAACAAATAACAGGTCACCGGAACGTATTGCGGCAGAATATTGGTTAATTTCATACAGAGCCTGACGTCCCGCTGGAAAAATGGCATTGCGATTGTTCATAATCGCACTCCTGATGGAAAAAAGGGTGAAACCGGGTAGCTAAGCCGGTTATCGATTTAACATACGCCGCGTATGTATTAATATGGATAACATACGCATCGTATGTCAATGCAAATTTTTGGAGTTGCTATGGCAGCCAAACGGCGAACAGAACAGGTAGAAGAAACGCGGGCAAAATTGATTGAGGCTGCTCGAAGGGCCTTCGCAGAGAAAGGATATAACGCCGCATCAATGGATGATCTGACCGCTGAAGCAGGGCTGACGCGGGGAGCGCTTTATCACAATTTCGGCGATAAAAAGGGCCTATTGCAAGCCGTTATCGACCAGATCGACGCAGAGATTTTGGTGCAGATGCATGCCGCTGGGCAGCAGTTTGAATCAAAGTGGCATGCCTTTCTGGCTGAAGCGATAACCTACATTGAGATGTCACTGGAGCCAGAGGTGCAACGCATCATGCTGCTTGATGGTCCCGCTGTGCTCGGCGATCCTTCACAGTGGCCCAATCAGACTGCCTGTCTGCGCACCACTGCAGACAGGCTCTCTGTACTGATTGCAGAGGGCACGGTGAAGCCGATGGATACTGAAGCGGCCGCACATTTAGTCAATGGCGCCGCATTAAATGCCGCGCTGTGGATTGCCGCCTCCAGCGAACCGGTAGCTGCGCTTCCGCGCGCGGTTGATGCGTTTCGCGTATTGATGTCCGGACTGCTGGTTAACCCGCCTGCTGCTGCGCATTGAGTTCGCGCACATAGTCGAGGAAGGCTTGTAACGGTGCCGGGATCAGCCGGCGATCGTTATAGTAGAGCCACAGACCGGAAAATCTCTGCCACCACTCAGGTAAAATCGGCTGCAAACTACCGTCATTCAAGGCGGGTTTGATCCAGTCTTCGAACAAATAAACCACTCCCACGCCTGCAACAGCAGCAGAAACCGTGAGATCCATTGCCGCACCAATACTGCAAATCAATGGACCTTTTGGCTGTAAGCGCACGACCTCATCCCCATTTTCGAACTCCCAATCGGCAATGACACCCGTCGCGTAGCGACCATACAAGCAGCGGTGCTGCATTAAATCGCGGGGGTGTTGCGGCATGCCATGCTTCGCCAGATAGCCAGGCGCAGCGGCGGCAGCAAAACGTTGGCTGCGCGGACCAATTGGCAATGCCACCATATCCTGTTCAAGGTGGTCATCGTAACGAATGCCGGCATCACAGCCATCGCGGAAAATATCCTGCACGTTGCTCTCCGCCACGACCTCCAACTGAATGTCGGGATAGCGCTCAAGGAAGCCGGGCACGATGGAGGGCAGCACCAACCGGGCAGCGCTAACGGGGACATTCAAACGCAGTGTCCCTCCCGGCGTATTACGAAAATTATTCAGTGCATCCAGAGCAGCATCAACTTCGTTCATCGCTGGCATCAAGCGCGACATTAACGCTCTGCCCGCTTCGGTGAGCACCACGGTGCGTGTGGTGCGGTTAAATAACCGAACGCCTAGTTGTTCTTCCGCTCGTCTTACGGCGTCACTTAAACGAGAAGGATTGCTTCCCGTCATGCGGGCGGCTTCACGAAATCCGCCCGCTTTTGCCACGGCCACCACCGAATGTAGCAGTGCAATATCCAATGCCATTGTTCGCCATTCCGCACACTGTGTCCTGATTTAACCGGATAGTTGCACAGCCATGCGTCGATTACAATCTGTACACACATCGACGAAGGAGGTTTCCATGTCTCACAACGCAAATACCTATACTTTGGGTGATCGTCAGGTTAAACGCCTCGGTTATGGCGCCATGCAGCTGGCCGGCAAAGGCGTGTTTGGGCCGCCAGCCGATGAGAATCGGGCATTACAGGTACTACGTGATGCGGTGGCTGCTGGCGTCAATCATATCGATACCAGCGACTTTTATGGCCCGCACATTACTAACCAACTGATAAAGAAAGCTCTGTATCCCTATTCCGACGATCTGGTGATCGTCACCAAAGTCGGTGCTCGTCGTGATGCGAAAGGAGGCTGGTTGCCCGCTTTCTCCCCCGATGAGTTGACTCAGGCGGTAGAAGACAATCTGCGCCATCTTGGTCTGGAGGTGATGGAAGTCGTGAATCTGCGTTCGATGCTCGACGTGCACGCACCTGCAGAAGGCTCACTGGAACCGCAGGTCGAAGCGATAATCAAGCTTAAAGAGCGCGGACTGGTTAAGCATATTGGTCTGAGCAACGTAACGGCCAAACAAGTGGAAGATGCGCAGGAAATGACGCCCATCGCCTGTGTGCAGAATCTCTACAATCTGGCAAATCGCCAGGATGAAGCGTTGGTTGATCAACTGGCTGCACAGGGTATTCCTTACGTGCCGTTCTTCCCGTTGGGCGGGTTCTCGCCGCTGCAATCCGAGCAGCTTACGGCGGTGGCAGACGAGTTGAATGCCACCACATTGCAGGTCGCGCTGGCCTGGTTACTTCAGCGTTCGCCTAACATTCTGTTGATTCCCGGTACTTCATCACCAGAACATCTCCAGCAGAATCTCGCCAGTGGCGATCTGGTGTTGAGTGCCGATGTCGTGCAACGTTTAAACGGCATCGCTTAGTCCTGAATGACGCGGCCCCCGGGCCGCCCAACATTATGATTGCATGCGCACACGTCTATGAACGCGCTAAAATCCCGCTCTCCATCAGACATGCCTTCAATACACCAAACGCATCCTGACACTGACGTTCATCCACGCAGGCATAACCCAGCAGCAAGCCCCGTCGCTCTTGCTGGTGCATGTAATATTGCGACAACGGTCTAACCTTCACACCGCGCCGCAGCGCCAGTGCGGCAATCGCCACATCATCACATCCAGCCGGTAAGTTCACCACCAGATGCAAACCCGCCTCATGATTGACGCGCGGCATAAAATCAGCACCAAGATAACGCTCAATCAGACCCGCTAAAAAGCGACGACGCTGGCTGTAGAGTTTGCGCATACGGCGGATATGCGCCATGTAATGCCCTTTCTGGATAAACTCCGCCAGCGCCCGCTGCACCAGTAAATGCCCACCGCGATAGAGTTCCGCCGCCGCCACGCGTAGAGGTTGCGCCAGCGCTTTCGGCACCACCAGATAACCGAGTCGCAACGCGGGATAGAGCGTTTTGCTGAACGTGCCCATGTAAATTACCGGCGCATCGGGCTCAAAACCTTGCAGCGAGGGAAATGGCTGCCCCGCGAAGCGAAACTCACTGTCGTAGTCATCCTCTATCAACCAGGTTTTATGTTTGCTGGCTAAATCCAGCAACTGCTTACGTCTTTCAAGGCTGAGATGAACGCCCAATGGGTATTGGTGTGACGGTGTCACAAATATCACTTTTGGCGCCCGACTGCGCGGCGGTAAGTCAGGAATAATGCCCTGATCGTCGACCGGCATGGCCTGTATTTTCAACCCATTGATGCGTAAAAGATTACGGGTTCCCCAGTAGCCAGGCTCTTCAATCCACGCGGTATCACCGGGATCGCAAAGTACGCGCGTCACCAGATCAACCGCCTGATGGATGCCTTCGGTGATGATGATTTGATCCGCATCCGCACGCACCGATCGGGCCACGCTGAGATAGTCCGCCAGCGCCTGTCGTAATTGCGGACAGCCGCCATTGTTGCTGTAAATCAGCCGTTCAATATCAGGTTCGCGATTTAATCGCGCCTGAATCTGGCTAAAGAGTTTATGCGGAAACTGCGTCACGTCCGGTGCGCCTGGTACAAACGCGCCCCATTGATAAGGCGAGGCGTTGGCATGGCCCAACAGCGATGCACCGCGTTTAGAAATCGCCGCCGTTTTCACGGTAAGCGGCAGCGTTAGCTCATCGCTGCGCGGGCTATTTAAACAACCTTCCGGCAGGGTTTCGGCGATCCAGGTTCCGCTGCCGGTGCGCGCTGTAACATAGCCCTGTGACATCAAATTTTCATAAACGTTGAGTACGGTATTGCGTGACACCGATAACTCCCGTGCCATATCGCGCGTGGCCGGTAATCGCGTGGCGCGTGGAAAAATCCCCTCAACAATCGCCGCCTGCATACACGCCAACAGGCGCTGCTGCAACGTCCCTTCCGGCATAAACTGCAAACGTTCTAATACATGATCGGCGTACAAACTCCGCAATTGGCTCCATCCTTTTCTGTAAAAGTGGCTCTGGCAACAAACCTTAGCGCAGGGATAAATAAGCGTGTTTGTCGTGATTTGTAAAGACGCTTATCGCTAAGGAAAGGTTATGGAAGGTAAAAACAGCCAGCTGCAACAACGTAAAGATGACGCACTCCCACGTGGCACCGGTAATCTTTGCCAGTGGTATGTCGATCAGGCAGAGAATGCGACGTTGCGTGACGTTGAAGGCAACAGCTGGATTGATTTCGCTGGTGGTATCGCGGTGCTCAACACCGGCCACCGTCATCCGCGCATCGTGAAAGCCATCGCGGAACAGTTAGAAAAATTCACCCATACCGCGTTCCAGGTGACGCCTTACGAGAGCTATGTCGGCCTGGCAGAGCGCATCAACAGCGTGGTGCCCATAGCCGGTAAAGCCAAAACCGCCTTTTTCTCAACCGGTGCTGAAGCGGTTGAGAATGCCGTTAAAGTTGCGCGCGCCGCCACACGCCGTCACGGCATTATCACCTTCGGTAACGCGTTCCATGGTCGTACGTTTATGACGATGGCGATGACCGGCAAAGTGGCCCCCTATAAGCGTGACTTTGGCCCGATGCCTGCTTCCGTGTGGCACGCTCGTTATCCCAACAGCGTGGCCGGTATTAGCATTGATGATGCGATGGCGAGCCTGCAAGACATCTTCACTCAGGACATCGCGCCGCAAGACGTCGCGGCCATTGTGCTGGAGCCAGTACAAGGCGAAGGCGGTTTCCACATCGCTCCTGCTGAGTTCTTCGTTCGCCTGCGCCAGCTGGCCGATCAGCACGGCATTCTGCTGATTGCCGACGAAGTGCAAACCGGCTTTGGTCGTACCGGCAAACTGTTTGCCATGGACCATTACACCGTTAAACCTGACCTCATCACCATGGCGAAAAGTCTGGCGGGCGGCATGCCGTTGTCTGCGGTGAGTGGTCGCGCAGAGATCATGGATGCGCCAGGCCCAGGTGGTCTGGGTGGCACTTACGCGGGAAACCCGCTGGCGATTGCCGCCGCGCATGCGGTGCTGGACATTATTGCTGAAGAACAACTGTGTGAGCGCTCAGTGAAACTGGGTGCGCAACTGGTCGAATTCCTCAATGAGGCACGTCGCCACTGCTCTGCGATCACCGATATCCGCGCATTAGGTTCGATGGTCGCGGTGGAGTTTGCCGAGGCGCAAACCGCTCAGGCCATCCAGCAACACGCCATGGCGCGCGGTTTACTGTTGTTGACCTGTGGTCCGCAGGGCAACGTGATTCGCTTCCTCTATCCGCTCACTATTCCGGATGCGCAATTCAGCCAGGCGCTGGAGATTCTCAGCCATGTGCTGAGCGCGCACCAGGATTCGTAGGCCCCCAGCTTAGCCAGCCCGTATGCGGGCTGGTCATCCACCTGCTGCAGCCAGGCTGTGTCAAATCACAGCCCGAGAGACAATCTGGAGAAAACAATGAGTTCACAGAATGCCGATGCGCTTGCGCAAGGCTTAAAGCCGCGTCATGTCCGCATGTTATCCATTGCCGGTGTGATAGGTGCCGGCCTGTTTGTCGGTTCCGGTCATGCTATCGCCGAAGCAGGCCCCGCCGTGTTACTGGCCTACATCGCAGCCGGTGCGCTGGTGGTGCTGATTATGCGCATGTTAGCGGAAATGGCCGTTGCCTCACCGGACTCCGGCTCTTTCTCCACCTATGCAGATAAATCACTGGGACGCTGGGCTGGATTTACCATTGGCTGGCTCTACTGGTGGTTTTGGGTGCTGGTCATTCCGCTTGAAGCCAATGCCGCAGGCACGATATTGCACAGTTGGTTCCCGCAGATTGCCGTGTGGGAATATACCCTGGCGATCACCACGTTTCTGACGGTCAGCAACCTGTTCAGCGTCAAGAATTACGGTGAGTTCGAATTCTGGTTTGCTTTGTTGAAAGTGGTCGCCATTGTCGCCTTCCTGATTGTCGGCAGTCTGGCTATCTTTGGCCTGATGCCGGGTAGTAGCACGCAAGGCATTTCTCACCTCTATGACACGCACGGCTTTATGCCAAACGGCATCGGTGCCGTGCTGGCCGCCATACTGACCACCATGTTCTCCTTTATGGGAACGGAAATCGTCACCATCGCGGCAGCGGAATCACGTGAACCGAAAAAGCAGATAACGCAGGCCACCAACTCCGTGATCTGGCGTATTGCGCTGTTTTATTTGCTGTCGATCTTCATTGTTATCGCGCTGGTACCGTGGAATACCCCATCGCTGATGAAAGCCGGTTCGTATCAAACGGCGATGGAGATGATGAATATTCCTTATGCACGGCAAATCGTCGATGTAGTGGTGTTGATCGCGGTGTGCAGCTGTCTTAACTCTGCGCTCTATACGGCTTCACGCATGCTGTATTCGCTTTCTCGACGTCAGGATGCCCCTGCCGCTGCATCAAAAACCACGCGCAGCGGTACGCCTTGGGTTGCAGTCATCGCCTCAACTGCCGCTGCATTTCTCGCGGTGATCGCCAATTATCTGGCACCCGCAGCGGTATTTGAGTTCCTGCTAGCCAGTTCCGGCGCGATTGCGTTACTGGTTTACCTGGTGATAGCGGCCTCGCATCTGGTGTTGCGCAAAAAGCGCGAGGCACGGGGTGAGATCTTAAGTTATCGCATGTGGCTGTTCCCAGGCTTAACCTGGGCAACCATGGTGTTCATCGTGGGAGTGTTGGTCTCAATGCTGTTTATGCCGGCGCATCGCTCTGAGATCATTGCCACCGGTCTACTCACGTTGGCGGTGTTGATCACCAGCCGCATCGTGCATCGTAAGCGCGCTTTGCGCGAGCGCGAGGCGTTAGTGGCAGTGCGATAATAGTGCCAGAAATTTCCGGGCTGGGAGGCCCGGAAGCCTTACTCATATTGCACATCGATACTGATTGACTCTTCGGGCACGTTAATCACCACAACGCATTTATTCCACACTGGCTTGCCTTCGGTCATATCGTGCTCAACGAAGTAGTGTTGGAAATCTTTCAATGCTTCAGTTAAATCACCAATCGCCTGTGCATCCGGTTCAAACCAGTCTGGCTCGCCGTTTTCATCCAGATAATCGAACTGGTATTCACCGCCCTCGTCATCGGCAAACAGTTCAGCTTTTACGATTAATTCGCGTGCACCTTGCGGTCCACAGCTGAAAACAATCATCGCGATGCGGCGGTAAAGGTCTTCATAGGTCATAGCAGTGTATTCCTGTTTTTGGTGAGTTCCCGTGGGCAGCGTTCGTCATGGATGGCATAACAACGTTACCGAGGGCTCTTATTGACTTTAAGGCTGATGAGAAGAGAATGAGGCTCTTCGAACAGTAAATTGAAAAAAATGGAGTTTATCATAGCCTGTTCCGCGCGTTTTCCCCGTATAACTACCGTGAATAAAATGGCCACGCTATTGGCTGCACTGCTTTTAGCCAGCTGCAGTTCCGAGCCGCCTAAATCACTGGTCACCCCGTTCCCGACAGTAACGCCGAAACCGCATCCTGTTCAGCCCGTTGCCAGCGCAGAACCGGTGCGTGGTGTGTGGCTCACCACGGTGTCGCGCCTTGACTGGCCACCCATAGCCTCAGTGAATGCCAGCCCGGCAAATCGCATCAGCCAGCAACAAAAGGCGTTGACCGATAAGCTGGATAAACTCAAAAGCCTCGGCATTAATACCGTCTTCTTCCAGGTGAAACCTGACGGCACGGCACTGTGGCGTTCTAAAATCTTACCCTGGTCAGATATGATGACCGGGAAGATTGGGGAAGATCCCGGTTACGATCCGCTGCAGTTTATGCTGGATGAAGCACACAAACGCGGTATCAAAGTGCATGCGTGGTTTAACCCATATCGCGTTTCTACCAACGTGAAACCCTCGACGGTGGCAGAACTCAACAACACACTCTCCCTGCATCCAGCCAGCGTTTTTGTGCTCCATCGTGACTGGATCCGCACCGCAGGTGATCGCTTTGTGCTGGACCCAGGCATTCCTGATGCCCGCGACTGGATTACCAGCATCGTGGCCGAGGTGGTTGCAAATTATGATATCGATGGCGTGCAGTTTGATGACTATTTCTATGCGGAATCGCCCGGCTCAACGCTGAATGACAGCACCACCTTCCGCCAGTATGGTCAGGGATATGCCTCGAAAGCGGACTGGCGACGTCACAATACTCAGCAGCTGATTGAACAAGTGTCCCGCACCATTAAGCAGTTAAAACCGCATGTCGAATTCGGCGTCAGCCCCGCTGGTGTGTGGCGCAACGTATCCCACGATCCCGCAGGCTCAGACACGCGCGGTGCAGCGGCCTACGACGAAGCTTACGCCGATACACGCAAATGGGTGCAGATGGGCCTGTTAGATTACATCGCGCCACAGATCTACTGGCCATTTTCACGCCAGGCCGCACGTTATGATGTTCTCGCGAACTGGTGGGCCAATGTAGTCAAACCCACGCACACCCGGCTCTATATCGGTGTAGCGCTGTATAAAGTCGGTGAAACCTCCAAAATGGAGCCAGACTGGACCATTGATGGTGGTGTGCCGGAACTGAAAAAACAGCTCGACCTTAATGACTCTCTGCCACAAATTAACGGCACTATTCTGTTCCGCGAAAACTACCTTAATCAACCGCAAACTCAGCAGGCGGTGAATTATTTACGCAGCCGTTGGGGGAGTTGATTTTCAAGCCCAATCACTGCCGGATTTCCCGGCATATTTCAACCAAATTATTCAATGATAATTCGCCAGCAACGGATGTTGCTGGCTTTTTTCAGATAAACGGCTCTGTTGCACTATTTAATGGAATGCTCCATTCATCACCATTAACCCGAACTTTCAAATAACGCCGGGTACGCCATTTGCCTGGCTCGTACTCTTCGGGCTTACCCAGAATAAGCGTCCCGTTCAACAGCAACTCTTTGTCGTTATTGTAGCCTATACCCACTTTTTCATTGCCAATCCAGTGCTGTTGGAAAGCCACAACAGGGGCTGCATCGAACTTTTGCGCATCGGCTTCAGAGCAGGCGGTATAGCTTTTGCGGAAGATAAAACATAATCCCGCCTTGTAGCGATCTTTACCATTGGTTTCCACCAGCGCGGTGGCAAATCCAGTGAATTGCGCCAATTTAACGTAGAGCTTCGTGCGGGTGGCACCGCCTTCAATATGCACTTTCGTCACCGGGCAGGAACCTTCGCCATACCAGCTGCCAATGGTATTGGCATTGTTGCGCGCCTGAAGGTAAATATTGGCCACCCCTTCTGGCGTTCGTCCAGAATACTGAGTTTGCGTGGCGCTTTGCGATAATATTTGCGATGTCCCCACCACACGCACGTGAATCTGCGTCCCTTCATCGGAGAAATTAAATTCGCCAATGTAGAACCATTTCTCTTTATCGCTACGGTTATCCATATGGTGTTGCGAGGTAATATAATCATAGTTTAGCGAGCCCTGAATGATGGCACCCCAATCCGATATTTCCATCAGCCCGCGATCACCTTCCGCCAGCAGTGACCAGGGTTCGATACCTTCGGTGCTGTAATCAAACCCGGCGCTTTGGTTATGAATACTCTTCTGAATGATCAACGCGCGGCAATAGCCCAATTTTAACGGATTAGTCGTTGATTCAATTGCGAGCCCCTCAATCACCCACTGGCCATTGGTTAAATCCCCGGCGAATTCTGAATGTTCAATCCAGCCATTACGAATAAAGGATTGGGTGCAGCGCGGTAAATCCAACACCGGCCTTAGGGTATTTTCTTGCAAATTGAAGTTGGATAATTCAATGGCCGTGCTGTGGTCCCAGGCACCTGCTGCACGATCGGACCAGCGCGCATACACAATGCTGTCCTGACAGCCTCTTGAATAAAACTGATCAATCTTACAATCCAGCGTATCGATCAGATCCAGTGCTCGTCCGCCCAGATAGCGAAACTCCATACTGCTCACGCGCAGAAACTGCCCGCCAGTAATAATGTTGGCGTAAAAGCCGACTTTATTAAATGCGGTACCGCCGTCTCCGCCGTTATTTGAGCTCATGCCTTTCACCACAATGCCCGAAATCTCTGCATAGCGCGCATTCACTTTAAAAAAATGGAGCCCTCGTGGCTGGGTCTCCCAATTGAAAACCAACGTGGTTGTCGGAAAGTAGCCAAAATTGACATTGGCACCCGAGACTTTAAAACGGTTGATCTCTTTATCTGAGATGTCGAAAGTTGACATGCTAAACACCCCGGCCGTAAAGCGGATGCCGGCTGCGGGCAGCACGCGCTGCGACCAGGTAAACATGCGTCTTACGGCCGTAATACAATCGGTCTTGCCATCGGCAATCGCACCAAAATCAAGCACCGTGACAGTGCTGTAGTCCTGTATGACACGCTTCCAGCGCTTTTTGCCGGCAGTGATAAAAACAATCCCACCATCGTCTTCACTGGTGGTGTCGGTGGAGTCATAAACAAACACCCCTCCGCCCATTTTGCTGCCTTTGGTGTACTCCAGCACCGAAGCGATTTCCCCGGCGGATGTCGGTTCAGTAGCACGTAATTCAACAATGGTTTTTAACTGCACAACGGTACCCGTTGCGGCGTTGACGGCATTTTGCGGCGAGGTGTTATTGGACGTACTTACCATGGTGGACCCCTTAAATATTAAGAGAAAATAACTGCACCCATGGAGTATAAGTAGCTGATAGTTAATGTGTTGATGTGTGCCAGTGAAATTAGAGACGTTAAACATCCAACAGATAAATGGAATTAACCAAGATAATGATTGCAGAAAGAAAGCGCAGCGGTAAGGGCGAGATTTTACAGAATAATCGCAGGAACATTAGTGCTTATCGCGGCCGCAAAAATGAGCAATCTACGCATGATTCCGATCGAATACCTTAAGCCGGTAACTGATTTATTCACTTATTTATGAAATTTAAGTGAAGCTAAAACGGTGCCAGCAAGCCACGACTTGCTGGCACATCATCCTAGAATGTGGCATTCACCCCGACGTTCCAGGTCACCTGATGGTCATCGCTGTTACTGGCGACGGTGGACACGCCAGCAAAGGCATTGACCGTATCGCCCAACGGCACATTGGCACCGACCGCCACATCCAGCCAGTTTTTATCACCCGCTTCAACCGTGCGTTCAAACGAGGTTTGGGTGGATTTCAAACCCGCGCGTACGGTGGCATCCGTGTCACCAAATTGATGGTTATAACTCACCTGCGCCCAGGGATTGATCACCCACTCCCGGCTATCAATACGCCAGCCGACTGAACCTATCTGCGAATGAAGTGTTTGGTCCGAATAACGCATTGAAGTACTGGTGTTGCCATTTTCCTGATAGCCACCCACGCGACCATAATCCAACGCATAGCTGACTACCGGGCCGGTCGTGATATGGTTCCCCAAGGGTAAATCCCAGCCGGTTTGTACCCGCATGCCCAGTAATTTACCGCTGCTGTTGCCTTGTTCAGTCCGGGTGGCAGGGCCGATGTTGATGTTACGCTCGATACTGTCGAAATCGAGATCGGCATAATGGAGATCGGCGTTGATCCAGCCTTGATCGAACAAGGTGAGCTGACTGTAGAGCGCCACCAGATTACCGCGCAGCTTGTAGTCATAGTTTGATGAAGGATCCATGCGCTGATTGCTGTTTGAGAACAACAAACCCGTTTGCCAGTTATCGGTTAGCTGATAGCCGATCCCCAACGTCAGATTGGTGGTGTTTGCATCACCGTTGCTCCAGGCATCACCTTGATAATCAACGTGCTGCCCGGCGTAGCCACCAAACACCGTGAACTGGCCTGCGCTGGCCGGTTGTTGACGCTGCTGTTGCAAATGACCATCCAGCGTATTGTGCATGTCGCGCGCCATTAGCAGCGTGGATTGCGACAGTGCCGCGACCTGCGCAGGGGCATCAAGAATCGATTGAATATAATCTGCCAGCATAGCGTGCACTGCCGGGCTGGGATGCAGGCGATCGGCAAACAGATAATCTTGTGCGCTGCTAAAACCGGCATCAGAGGAGCGGCATTCATCTGCAGAGGTGCCCACCGGACAGGCAATGCCGATGGTGTTAGTCAAACCATAACGTACGGGGTTCGCCACCACCTCACTAAACAGTCCTGCAATATCTACCCGAACGATATTGCCCTTCAGCGCTGCTAGCTGGGCTTCTTCCTGCTGGTTGTAGCCATCAGAAAGTGCGGTGACCTGCGTGCTAAGTGTTTGCCATGCATCGTACAGTTGTTGTGCCAACACATCCCGTACCGCAGGGATACCCGAAATTTGCCCGGCGGCGGCTGTAAAGGCCTCTTTCACCGCCTGTTGACGGGCGGCATCATCCGGTGTTTCAGCGTTATCGAGCGACTGAAAAGCCGCGACCATGGCTGATGTTCCTAACGTGCTCAAGACGATCTGCACCATGTAGGGCGTTAGACCCAATTGTGGAACATTGGGCACGATGACCGCTCCCGCGCCCGCATCCAGTAGCGTTTTGACCTGGGAAGCCGTAGAAATTGCGCTGTTGCTGATGGTTTCACGTGCGGTGAGCGGATTGGTGACGGCGGCGGCAATATCGTTTGCACCGACCCAATGAATGTACAAGCCGTTGCTATCAGCGCGTCCACCTGTGGATTGCAGATAGGCCGCCAGCTGATCCTGGGTGTTCAAATCAGGATCCAGTTTAGGTACTGCCACAGCACCACCTTGCGCATAGTTGCTGCCACCCAAATCTGAAGGCTGTAAATTTTCACCCAGATGCGCAGCCAGGATTTCATCGTATAGCGGATGCTGCGCGCCATCGGCCGTAAAACGACCAATGTTGCCGCTGTCGCTTAGGCTATCGCCAAACACCGTCAGACTATCCCATGCACGTGCAGGAGAGGCAGCCAAAAGCGCCCCAAGAGTGGCTACGGCGACAGCGGAAAGTGCAGATTTGCGCTTTATCATCATCAACTCCGTGATGGCCCAGACGGATCGCGTCTGGTCGCTTTAAAGGTAGGCCGTGCGCATCATGCAGCAGCAACGCAGGCCAGCAAGGTCGCATCAAGAATGCGAAAAGTAGCAAAGAGAAATAACAAGGACGTTTAAGGTGTAGCCAGTCATGGAAGGTAATACCAGTTTGCGCACAGAAGATTACGGCAGGCATTTTTAGGAATTTAACCTCGCTCACAGTAATGCTCTGATAAAGCATATCTTTTTTGATAGAGCTGCCAGGCGAGGTATCGGCATATAAGTATTAGGATTTGAAGCTTTTGAACGCGACTGAAGAGCCAGAGATCCGTCGCTGGGTTTAGCTTAACCTCACCCCATCTGCAACCAAAGCTGTTGCAGCCTGCCAGATAGATGATGGATCAATGGATGCTTTCTTCCACCAGGCGCCCACAACGCCACAAGCGTAATATTCAGTCCTTGATGCCCTACCTCAGTAGGCAGCACCTCGACCTGATGCCATTTCTGCGGCTGAAAGTGCGTAGGTAAAAATCCCCAGCCTTGTCCCTGCTCCATCAGACTTTTCAGCATGGCCCGTTCGTTGATAAATAGCGATTGCCCCGAAAGCTGCAGGCGCTGCGTGATTTGCTCATCAGCTTGCGCATGCATCACTAATTGCGGCTCGAGTGCGAGGTTAAGTAATGTCAGCGGCGTTTCCTGTCCGGCAAATAAAGCTTTTGCTGCGTAAAAATTCAGTTCAATTGCGCCTAACGCGCTCCACTCCATCTCATTACCCAGCGTGCGGTTCACAGCCTGACAAATTGCCATGTCGGCTTTGCCCGATTTCAGTGCTTCTTCAGCCTCTAAACGCGAAGCGCACCACAGACTTAAACGCACCTGCGCCCTGCTGCACTCACTGATGAATGCCTGCAAAAATAACTGCGGGACAAAAGGGTCATACACCAGCGTGATTTGCTGCATGCGCGACTCCGGCAAGGTCTGCGCGAAAGCTTCAAATGCATGAGCCTGACGCACCAGCAAATGCGCCTGACGATGTAACTGCTCCCCCCTGGATGTCAGCACCAATTTGCGCCCTTCACGCTCAAACAACGAGTAGCCAAGGGCATCCTCCAGGTAATCGATGAGATCGCGCACGGTGGTGCGATCTTTCCTCAGTTTCTCTGCTGCACGGGAAACCGTGCCGAACTCTGCAATCGCCGCAAAGGCTTCAATTTGTGAAAAGGAATAGCGCAGCGCATTCATCTGAAATCCTATGTCTAACATTTGGGGGGAATTTCCCCCATGGGGTGATTTTAACCTCGCCCTATAGATTTCTATACTCGCCGCACTCTTAACTGCACTACAAAGGCACTTTTCATGCAACGTCACACCGTGATTAAACCCCTGCTGTTTTCTCTCTCACTAGCTGTGAGTAGCTATGCAACTGCTGCGACAGAGTGCGATGGCGTGGCGCTCACGCCCTGTCCTGCACCCTTTGATCATCAGTTACCTGACCCTCACCAGATGCTGAGCTGGAGTCAAAAAGATCGAGTAGTCGGTTTCCGTAATGATTACCGAAATTATGCGGGAGATGTGTTTCATCATGGGCAAGCGAAGCCACTGGCGCGTGCCAATAACCTGTTAGTCGATGCGCAGTATCAGGTTAATGGCCACACCTATCACCTCGCTGATTACTTAAAACGTGAAAATGTCGCGGGCATGCTGGTGCTGAAAAACGGCAAAGTCGCCTACAAATATTTTGCCGAGGATAATACCGACAGCACACTGTGGACCTCGCGTTCGGTGGGGAAATCGGTGGTATCTACACTGGTGGGCATCGCCATCAAGCAAGGAAAAATTCATTCACTGGATGACAACATCACTGTATATGAACCCGAACTGAAGGGAACCGCGTGGGATGGCGTGACGCTTAAACAGCTCATTCAGCATACCTCCGGCGTGGCGTGGAATGAGGATTACACCAACCCGAAATCTGACTTTGCGCAGTTGACTCAGTGCGAGGCGCAAGCTGGTACCTATGCCTGTGTGCGTCATATCGTCACTTACCTGAAACGCGCGCATCCTGCGGGTGAACAGTGGTCTTACTCTTCCGGCGGCGCATGGTTGTTGGGGGATGTGCTGGAACGGGCAACAGGCATGTCATTGGCTGCTTACCTGCAGCAAACCGTATGGCAACCCAATGGCATGGCCAGTGATGGCGTCTGGCACGCTTACCAGGCTGGAAAGCATGACGTGGGTGCTCATGGTGTCAACGCCACGCTGGAAGATTGGGGTCGCTTTGGTGAATTTATTCTCAACGAGGGTCGCCTGCCCGATGGTAAGCAAATCTTGCCTGACAATTGGGTGAATGACGCTGCAATCTGGACACAGGCAAAAGACTCTGTCAGTGCGGCCCATCCGGAGGGTATTTATGGTTATCAATGGTGGAATAATGCTATCCCTACCAATGCACAACATGTCGTGCCCACTGCAGCAGAGGGGCTGAAGCACTCACTCTGGGCTCTGGGCATTTATGGGCAAATCATTATGGTTAACCGTGCAGAAAACCTGGTCATCGTACAATGGTCAATCTGGCCTCAGGCTGAACCCTCCTTCAGCGCGCAGCCACTCGAAGCGGCTCTGATGTACAGCGCGATTGCGCAACAGTTGCATTAAGCCGCATTTATTCGCGCCATATATGTGATGTGGCGCGGTAAATTGCTTGTTGGTATTAGTTTACTTTTCCTCTCATTTTGTGATCTATATTGTAGTACAATCCAGATTCATAGTACTACAATACTCCTCGTGTTGTTATTTGTTCCTACGCCAGTTTTTCGTCCTGATAATAATAAAAACAA
Source organism: Pantoea folii (assembly GCF_056678875.1). Taxonomy (NCBI): domain Bacteria; kingdom Pseudomonadati; phylum Pseudomonadota; class Gammaproteobacteria; order Enterobacterales; family Erwiniaceae; genus Pantoea; species Pantoea folii. The sequence continues at coordinate 283,838 of NZ_JBWXON010000001.1, forward strand.
CAACTCCATCTTATTTACCTGCATGCCTGGCGGGCGGTATGACTGCTGCCTGAAGAAGGCCAAACCGATTACGAGGTCGTTATCATGAGCAACGATTTATATGCCTCTACCCTTAAACAATTGAATAGCAAAATCATCCCTTTCATCGTCATCTGCTATTTTGTTGCTAATCTCGATAAGACCAATATATCCATTGCCGCACTCCAGATGAATGCAGATCTCGGCCTCACCACCAGCATGTATGGTCTGGGCGTGGGGATGTTTTATATCTCTTATATTCTGTTCGAAATTCCCAGCAATGTGATCATGACCAAGGTTGGCGCCCGACGCTGGATAGCGCGCATTATGATTACCTGGGGCATCGTCAGCACTGGCATGGCGTTTGTTCACACCGCCAATCAACTCTATGTGATGCGTTTTTTGCTAGGGATGGCTGAGGCAGGTTTTGCGCCAGGCATTATTTACTACATTTCATGCTGGTTTCCCAAAAGCAATCGAGCACGGGCCATGTCGTTTTTCTACATGGGCTCAGTCAGCGCATCCATCATTGGTTTACCGGTCTCTGGTGCGATATTGAATATGCATGGCATCGCCGATATTGCTGGGTGGCGTTGGTTGTTTGCTCTTGAAGGTATTCCCGCGCTGATTCTTGGCTGTCTGGTGTTATGGCGCCTGCCCGATTCGCCGGAGCAAGCCCCGTGGTTGAACCCAAAACAAAAATCCTGGCTGCGTGAACGTCTGCAGCAAGACAATGCTGGGGTAGAAATCGGAAAAAACCATTCCTGGTGGAGTGCCCTAAAAGATAAAACAGTGCTGCTGTTGAGTCTGGTGTGGTTTCTGCAGGCGTTTGGCTCCATCGGCATTACGCTGTTTATGCCGCTGATCATTAAAAGCATGGCGGCGGATCAGAGCAATTTCGTCATCAGCCTTTTGTCGGCGGTGCCCTTCATTATGGCGTGCCTCTTCATGTATCTGAATGGCCGTCACTCTGACAGAACACGTGAGCGCAGCTGGCATTTAGGGTTGCCGTTAATCCTCTCCGGACTGGCATTGGCGACGGCAATATTCACCACTAATCTCTGGATTGCTTATCTGCTCCTGGTTCTGACCGTGGGTTTCAACTTTGCGCTGACGCCGATATTCTGGGCGGTAACCACGGAGAAACTGGCAGGCGTGGCCGCAGCGGCCTCCATCGCTTTTATCAATACGGTCGCCAACTTTGTCGGATTAGGATTGCCGCCCGTACTGGGAAAACTCAAGGATATGACCCACAGTTATCATTCAGGTTTACTGGTGGTGGCGGTGGCACTGATCGCGGGTGGCGTAATTGGCATTATCGTCTCGCGACCACCAAATGATCGGTTGAAAACCCTTGCTTATCCGCAGTCTGGCAAGTGAAACGCTTTTTCATGCATTTTAGTTAAATGTTCTGGAAACCGCGCCGATAATTAAGCTACCTTTATCAAAGCGGACCGTAACCGGTCCGTTTACCACAACATCAGGCAATCAAAACTCAATACACCCAGCCTGCGTACGCGCAGAGAAGCACATCGCAAGAAAAGTGTTCAGCTGAGGAAATTCAGCGGAGCGGCAAAAGCTGCACGCATTATGTTCAATGACATAATATCGCCTGAGGTCACACATGTTTGGGGTGAAGAAATCCAGCCTTTCTCTGCCATTTTATAAAAGTGGCGATGTACTCAAAGATATCAATGCAATCAAACAACATGTGGCATGGATTGAGTTTTCGCCCAGCGGTGAAATCCTCAGCGCCAATCCGCAATTCCTTGAGGTGACCGGCTACAGCCTGCATGAGATTCAGGGACAGCATCATCGCATTTTCTGCAGCCCGGCCTACAGCCAGTCATCGGAGTACTTTGCTTTCTGGCAGACGCTGGCCTCAGGTGAATCCGTCACAGGAATCTTTGAGCGCTTTAATAAACAACGCCAACGTTTCTACCTGAGCGCAACGTATTTCCCGGTGAGCGATGATAAGGGCAAAGTCTATAAGGTGATTAAAGTCGCCAGTGATATCACTGCCCGACATGAAGAACTCGAGCATAAAGAGGCAGTGATCACCGCCCTCGACCGCTCTATGGCCGTCATTGAATTCACGCCCGATGGTCATATTTTGACAGCCAACGCGAATTTCCTGACACACATGGGTTACGAGCTTAAAACGATTGTCGGTCAGCATCATCGCTTGTTCTGTTTCGATAACTTTTATCGGGAAAATCCCGAGTTCTGGCGCAAAATCGCTAAGGGACAACACTTTGTCGGGCGCTTTGAGCGGAAGACCGCCGCAGGCGAACGTATCTGGCTGGAGGCGAGCTACAATCCGGTGTTTGATGCCGACGGCAAAGTGTACAAGGTGATCAAAATTGCTTCCGATATCACCCCGCGGGTTGAAGCGGCAAAACGGGTCGCTGATATTGCCCTCACCACCTCAGAACAAACTTCGCAAATAACGGATAACGCCAACGAAGTGCTGGATGAAACCATCCGCAACTCCGGTCTGGTGGCAGTGCAGGTCAATGCCGCCACCGATATTGGCACCCAGTTAAATGCCTCGGCGAAAAGCATCAACGAAGTGGTGGAAACCATCAATCTGATTGCTTCACAAACCAATATCCTGGCGTTAAATGCCGCGATTGAAGCCGCGCGCGCGGGTGAAGCGGGGCGTGGATTTAGTGTGGTAGCGGATGAAGTGCGGCGTCTGGCGGCTTCCACCTCCAGCGCAACCAAAAAGATCACTCAAGTCGTGGAGCACAACGCCATGCTGATTCATCAGATGGAGCAGCAGTTAGGTGAAGTGAAACAGTTCGTGGTGACCGAGCAGGATAAAATCAGCGTGCTGTCACGCAGCCTGCGAGAAATAAACAGTGGCGTACATGAGTTTGTGAATGTGATTCATCGACTGGATGTTTAAGTGATCCCCCATCAGCGATGCTCAGGCGGCCTGAAGGCCGCCTTTCACTTTTAACGATGCCACGATCGGTCAGTACCCGGCAGGCTTTTACATCATCTGCGGTTCGCGAATCGCATTACCTTTAGCAAAACGCGCCAGACTGTAAGGTTCAGCATCCGTAAACAGCGGTTGGTTATTCACCATCTGCGCACACAATAAGCCCGCTCCAGGACCGATGCCGAAACCATGGCCGCTGAAGCCTGAGGCGATAAACAGGCCCGGCACCGTATCCATCTCATCAATCACTGGCACCAGGTCCGGCGTGGTGTCGATCCAGCCCCCCCAGGCATGATCCACTTTGATCCCGGCAAGTTCCGGGTAAAACTGAACCAGCAGTTGCATCGCTTCCTGTACAATCGACGGATCGCCGGCTGGATCGAGCACACGGATCTTTTCAAATGGCGATAAGCTCTGATTCGACCAGGAACCCGCGGCTTCCGGACCATTAAAGAAAGAGCCGTTGATGCGCACTTTGAGTTTTTTGGCAATTTTGCTGCGATACATCGGATAAAATTTGGTGGCATAGCGGATATTTTGCGGAGCCAGGTCGATCTGCCCACGACCGGAGAGTGCCACGGTGTAACTGCCATCCTGACGACGGCGAATGCACAATCCGCCGATGCTCAGACACCCTTTAATCACTTCCGGCGCCACCGTGGTTTTAAACGCTGTACCCAAAATATTGGCGCTCGGCAGTTCAACACCATACTGTTTGCAGAAACGTGAACTCCAGGCACCACCACAGCAGATCACCCGGTTCGCTTTCACTAAGCCGCGCTCGGTCCACACACCGGCGACGCGCCCGCCACTGATATCCAATCCACGCACCGCGCAGTTTTGATGGACTGAAGCACCCAGATTTTTCGCGCCCGTGGCGATGGCCGGTGCGGCCATGGAGGGTTCGGCACGCGCATCGCTCGGTGACCACACGCCGCCCACCCATTGGGCCTGTTCACCAATGCGCTCGCGCGTCTCTTTGCCCGTCAATAAGTGGCTAACAAAGCCGATTTGTTTCGCCTGCTTGCCCCAGGCTTCCCAGCGCGCCACATCCGCTTCACTCAGCGTGCCGTAGGTGATTCCCTGGCGGCTAAAGCCAAGATCGAGTCCGATTTCCCCGCTCAACGCTTCCCAACGCTGCAAACTGCGTATCGCCATCGGCAGCTCATACAGATCGCGATTCTGCTGGCGGACCCAGCCCCAGTTGCGTCCCGACTGCTCACCGCCAATCACGCCTTTTTCAAACAGCGCCACGGAAACGCCCTGCTTTGCCAGTTCATAACTGACGGAAGTACCAATAATCCCGCCGCCAATGACGATGACATCCACCGCGCTGGGGAAAGTTTCACTGTCTGCTACGGTATTCACGTTGATGCGCATGATGTTCAATCCTGATCTTTATAAATGTTGCTCAGAGGAAATATGCATGATCCACAACACAGTGGCGTCACTGGACGTCGGATTAAAAATGTTGTGCGGTAGATGGCTCTGAAATTGAAAACTGTCACCGGGTGTCAAAAGCACGGTATCGCCGTCAATCTCCAGCATCAGTTCACCCGCCATCACTAAGCCTGCTTTTTCCCCCTTCCCCATTAACATCTCAGCGGACTGCACGCCTGCCGGGATATTGATGAACATGAACTGCAAACCATGGTCGCCCGAGGGGGAAAGCATCTGTTTAGAAATGCCCTGTTTACCCACGTTAAAGTGCGGGCGTTCCGCTGCGCGCCGGACATAATGCTCAGCACCACGAGTGTGAGCTTCGGCCTCTTCCAGAAAGGCCGAAAGGGGGACTTTTAAGACCAGACGCAGTTGTTCCAGCATACGCACTGTCGGATTCGTCAGATTGCGTTCGATCTGACTGATCGCGCCAGCGGAGACATTCGCCAGCAGCGCCAGTTCAGTAATGGTCATATTCCGCGCCTTGCGCACACGTTTTACGCGGGAGCCGATATCCGCTTCCTGCGCGCCTGACTCCCCTTTGATGATCGGTTCTTTATTCATCGGCTGAATTCCATTCGCATCCCTGTCAGCTGAGCTTAAGGGTGTCATCAATCAGGGCATGCCCCATTTGGTTTTAATCGTCTGCAACGTGCCATCCTCTTTCATGCTGGTTAACGCGCTATTAATCTGCGCCATTAACGCATCGTTGCCTTTCTTCACGCCGAATGCCATTGGGGAAACATGCTCCGGTTTATAACCATCCACCACGTGCATGCCTTTTAGTCCACCGGCTTTTTCCTGCGCTTTTAATATCGGATAGTCATTTAATCCGGCCGCCACGCGACCCAGTGACAAATCTCGCGTCAGATCCGCAGGGCTGTCGTAGACCTTCACTTCTTTCGCAATACCGCTGGCCATCAGGCTTTGGGTATAATCAGTACCGGCCATGGTGCCTACCACTTCACCCTTAAGATCCTGCCAGGAGTTATACGCTTTTTTATTGTCATCCCGCACGATCAATCCCGCGCCAAAAGCCGTCACCGGTTGAGAGAACGTAATACGTTTCGCGCGCTCTTCAGTCGGTGTCATTCCCGCCACTATCATGTCAATCTTTCCGGCAATAACAGATTGTATCAGCGTGGAAAAAGGGATTGCGCTGTATTGGATGTCCAAATGCTCACGTTTAGCCACTTCTGCGGCCACATCCGGCATAAAACCCTCAATCTTGCCCGTTTGGGTATTGAGAAAGGTAGTGGGTGCACTCGATGGCGGAGAACCCGCGGTTAACACCGCTGCACTGGCATTGAAACTCAACGCAGCCGTAAGGCCGAGGATCATCAACGGGGAACGAATGGCAGACATGGCTCACTCCTGGGTGCAATGAAAGGGATAATGCTCTTTTTCACTATAATGAAAATTGCACACCTGCTGTCAACGATTTATTTAATGAAAATGCGCCAACTCACAAATTAGCAATAAAGCCTTTGATTTCACTAAATATCACACCTATAGCTTGTTCGTATGAGCGTAATAAGTAAATGCTATCTCTGTCATGAGAGTAAAGATTGACAGCGATTTGCTATCAACGATATTCATTATAATGAATTTATCGCCTGATTTTAGGGTGACACTACAAGCCAGGAGAACAAAATGGACTGGAGCAGCATCCACCAGTATCTGCCCTTTTTATTGAAAGGGGCTGAAATGACGATCTATATCACCCTTTTGTCTCTGATAATCAGTACGCCATTGGGGTTGATTTTTGCCGCAGCCAAAATGTGTCCGTGGAAAATCATTTCATGGCCGATCGCCAGCATCATTAATATCACGCGCGGTCTGCCGATGATTGTGGTGCTGTTTTATATCTACTTTGTCTTCCCGGATATCGGCATCACCCTCACCTCGTTTCAGGCCAGTGTTATTGGTATCGCCTTTTGCTTTTCCACTTACATCGCAGAAATATTTCGTTCCGGCATTGAATCGGTTGATCGCGGGCAGCTTGAAGCCGCGCGATCAATGGGCATGAGTTATGGCAAAGCCATGCGCCGCGTGGTGCTGCCTCAGGCTTTCCATGTTGCCTTACCCCCGTTCAGCAATACGCTCGTGATGATGCTCAAGGACTCTGCGCTTGCCTCGACCATTGCGGTGACGGAAATGACACGTCAGGGCCAGCTGATTGCTGCCTCAACCTTCGATAACACCACGGTGTACACGCTGGTGGCACTGCTGTATCTGGTGCTTTGCCTGCCGCTGCTGGCACTCACTAAGAAGCTGGAAAAACGTCAGATGAAAGGGGCTTGAGATGATTGAAATTCATGAGGTACACAAAAAATTCGGCCCCATTGAGGTGCTGAAAGGCGTGAGTTTCAAGGTCAGCGAAGGCGAAGTGGTTTGCCTGATTGGCCCTTCGGGTTCAGGTAAATCAACCATACTGCGCTGCATCAACGGCCTTGAAACCTATGAAGGCGGCGATATCACCGTACTGGGCCAGCGCGTCAACAACAAGCACAAGAGCATTAACGACCTGCGGCGTCAGATTGGCATGGTGTTTCAGCGTTTCAACCTTTTCCCGCATCGCAGCGTGCTGGAAAACGTGATGGAGGGTCCGATTCACGTCAATGGTGAATCTCGCAACGTGGCGGAAAAGCGCGCCAAAGACTTACTGGCAATGGTGGGTCTGGCTGAGAAAATCAACGCATGGCCAACCCAGTTATCTGGCGGACAGCAACAGCGCGTGGCGATTGCCCGCACGCTGGCCCTTCAGCCCAAAGCAATTCTGTTTGATGAGCCCACCTCTGCGCTTGATCCCGAATTAGTGGGTGAAGTGCTGCAGGTCATGCGCAATCTCGCCCGTGAAGGGATGACCATGATCGTGGTCACCCATGAGATGCAGTTCGCGCGTGAAGTGGCCGATCGCGTCTGCTTCCTGCACAGCGGACAGATTGTAGAACAAGGTCCCGCTGACAACCTGTTACTGCGGCCACAAGAAGCGCGCACGCAAGATTTCCTGCGCCGTGTTCTGGGTAACACCGTTGCGCAGCCCTGCCCATGCTGCCAAACGCTGAGTTAGGCGGCGCTCTCACTCCCTTTCAAAGTGCAGGCAGGCGTCGCCTGGAACCGACTCAGATGACTGATCGGGGGTGAATGGACGCCGCCCCCCACTTGCAGCGTGAAGCATGGTGAGGAAACAAAAGTTTCTGCCAAAGCCGTGCGAATAATCATTCAAATATGTTATTCGCACGGCAATAAGTCCCCTCAGGTTTTACTGCAATCGCTTAATCTGTTTGAGTTTTTCCCCAATGCACTTTGCCATTGTGGTGAGTGCTATTTGTCACTGCTTACAGGAAAAAGAACTGATGAAAGTGCAAAAAATTGAACAGCCGGCGTTAATTGAAACAATGGAACCCTGGGGCAGCGTGGAAGGCTTACCGGGCAGCGGCACTATTGCCCTTTCCGGTATCCAGAAAGTGATTCCCGGCAAAGAAGATATCGATACGGGCATATTTGAATGCGCAGCAGGTTCCTATCGTCGCTCAGTGAAACAGGCTGAAATTATGCATTTTCTTAACGGCACAGGTTCATTTACTCCTGATGGCGAAGCAACCCTAAATTTTAAACCGGGTGATTCCTTTTTCTTCGAAGCCAATACTGAAGGGACCTGGGTAATTGAAAACACGATGCGTAAACTGTATGTGATTTTTGACGCCAGCTAATTTATTTACGCATATATAAATGGCGCGTTAATTCGCGCCTTTTTTATATCCTCGCTGTGACATCCCGGTGCATTTTTTTTCGCCTTGCACCAGTAAAACTCAGATCTCCTGCTTATTACTGCCCAGAAACGTCAATTAAATCAGGCATAAAAAAATGGCACGCGCCTTGCTATGAAATTGGTAGAGATGTTGGACCAATTAAGGCAGCGCTATGCAATCCCCTTTTGAGCTTCAACCGATAACCACACCGCGCAGTGACACGCTGATTCTTGATGCACTCACGCGTTTTATGGCGCAATCCGGTGCGCAACCGGGGAGTCGCTTACCGCCTGAACGCGAGCTGGCGGAAAAACTCGGGGTGAGCCGCAACACCGTGCGTGAGGCGTTAAAACGCTGGGAAGCACTGGGCATCATTCTGCGTAAGAAAGGCAGCGGCACGTTTTTGCAGGCAGATGTCGGCATCAACGACAGCTTTCTCTCGCTGCGATTCAAAAATGACTCCGCCAATATGCTGCACGCACTGGAGGTCCGTCGCATTATCGAATCGGAATCCTGTGTGCTCGCTGCACAGCGTGCAAGCACCGAAGACCTGCTGGAAATCGAACAGCGATTGATAGAAATGGAGCGCGTACATTTGGCGGTCGGCTCAGCCGGTGCCGAAGACTGGGCGTTTCACACCAGCATTTATCGCGCTTCCGGCAATCCTTTACTGCTGCAAATGCTCAACGGCATCTACGACAGCATGCACGCCTTTTTTGAATCGCCACCGGAGCAGGCACTGTTTGCCGACTCTTTCCCGTTACACCGCGATCTCTTCAATGCCATTTGCCAGCGGGATGGCGAAGCCGCGCGCGCCATTTGCCATCAAATTCTCGATATCACTGAACGCGACATGAAGGATGTCATCAATGCCAAACGATAAACCTGTCTCGCAACAAACGCTTTTGTCCCATGATTTACGCCATGAAAAAGGCGCGGTCACCCCGCCGATCTACCAATCGTCACTGTTCACCTTCAGCGATTACGACAGCATGATTGCCCGCTTCCGTGGCGAAAGCGATCAACCGCTCTATTCGCGCGTCGATAATCCCACGGTCCGAGCGCTGCAGGAGAAAGTTGCCGCATTGGAAGGGGGCGAGGCTTGCCTGGCGTTCGGCAGTGGCATGGCCGCCATCAGCAATGCCATTCTCAGCGTGCTACAACCCGGCGCAAAAGTGGTGTGTGTCAATCACGTCTATCCCGATACGTATCGCTTCCTGCGTGGCTTCTGCCAGCATTTTGGTATCACCACCGAGTTCGTCGATGGTGATGATGAAGAGGCAATTCGTGCCGCGCTGCCGGGTGCCAGCCTGCTCTACCTGGAAAGTCCGGTGAGTTGGGTGATGAGCGAGTTGGACCTGAATAAACTGGCCACGCTGGCGCGTGATGCTGGTGCGGTCACCATTATCGATAACAGCTGGGCGTCGCCGATTTTCCAGCAGCCGTTGCAGTGTGGGATCGACATCGTGGTGCACTCGGCATCGAAATACATCAGCGGGCACAGTGATGTGGTGGCCGGCCTGGTCATTGCCAGTCAACAGCACATCAGCAATATCGCACGCCACATCAGCCCCTTCCTCGGCGGCAAGCTATCGGCGCATGAAGCCTCATTGCTGATACGTGGTCTGCGCACGCTGCCCCTGCGCATGAAGCAGCACCACCAAAGCGGCATGGAACTGGCACAGAAGCTGAGTGCCCATCCACAGGTTACGGCAGTGTGCCATCCCGGTTTGGCCCCCAAATCCTGGTCATCGCTGCGCGGTTACAGTGGCCTGTTTGCATTTGAAGTAACCGAACAAATCGATATCCCCGCCTTCTGCAACGCCTTGCACTATTTCCATATGGGGGTGAGTTGGGGTGGATTCGAAAGTCTGGTGATGCCCGCCATCTCAGTCATCAATCAAGCCAGCGAATTTAACTCAGCCGTTGATTTCGGCGTCTCGCCACGTTTGATCCGCATCTCGATTGGTCTGGAAGAGACCGAAGACCTCTGGAACGACCTGCAACAGGCGCTGGCTACCGCAACCCGCGCATAATCACTCACTCCCAGGAGAAGCTGCAATGACGACTCGTTTTGCGATTAACGCACTGGTTTTAGCCATTGGATTGGGTTCAGCACTCAGCAGTATGGCGGCAAAATTAACCGTGGTGGAAGTGATTACCAGCCCGCCCCGCACTGAACTGCTGCAGAAGATGCTGACCGAATACAAAACCCAGCATCCCGGCACGGAAATTGAGCTGATCTCGCTGCCGTGGGGTCAGGCGTTTGAGAAGTTGGGTACCATGCTGCAAAGCGGGCAAGTACCCGATGTGGTGGAAATGCCCGACACCTGGCAAGGGCTGTATGCCAGCAACAATATGCTGGAAGATTTAGAACCGCGCCTGAAAAATTGGGATGGCACCGCCCAGTTAACCGATAAAACGCTGGCGATGGCGCGTGCCGCCAATGGCAAAGCCACCATGATCCCTTACGGCTTCTACCTGCGCGCCCTGTTCTGGAATAAGAAACTGTTCCAGCAGGCCGGATTGAGTGAGCCGCCAAAAACCATGGATGAGTTTGCCAGCGATGCTAAACGCATCAGCCAGTTGGGTAACGGCATCAGCGGCTACTGTATGCGCGGCGGCGTCGGCGGCACCAACGCCTGGATGATGTTTATGGCGGCAATGAAAGGCTCACCGGATTTCTTCGATAAATCCGGCAACAGTACTCTGACTCAGCCAGGAGCGATCAAAGGGGCGCAGTTGCTGGTCGACATGTACAAACAAGGCGGCGCGCCAAAAGACAGTGTGAACTGGGGCTTTAACGAAATCGTCTCCGGTTTCTATTCCGGCAAGTGCGCCATGCTCGATCAGGACCCCGATGCGCTGATTGCGATTAAAAACAGCATGGCCGCCGATGATTTTGCCGTTGCACCGATGCCTGTCGGGCCGTCGGGTAAAGCTTTCCCTACCATTGGTTATACCGGCTGGGCGATGTTTAAACAGGGCAAACAAAAAGATCTCGCCTGGCCACTCATCACCTTCCTGAGTAATAAGACCAACAACCTCGCATGGGCAAAATTTGTTGGCACCCTGCCGATTTATAAAGGTGCAGAGCAGGATCCTTTCTATCAAACACCGCAGTTTGCCGGCTGGTTTAAAGAGTTAAACGATCCGAACTATGTGCCCTTAACCATGCCGACACATCTGAAAGGCTGGGGTTACTTTAACTCGGTGATTGTGAAAGAGAGCAGCCAGGAAACCCTGCTGGGTGAAAACGACACTGAAGACATGGTGAAAGACTGGGCTAAATATTTGACCAAAGAGCAGAAAAGCTGGCTCGCCACGCAGTAATCACCGATCGCGCGGAGAACAATGATGATGTTAGAAACCTCACTTGATGCCCGCTCGCCGCGCCTGCGCTACACGCGCTGGCTGCGGCTGGCTGAGCCGTGGTTTTATCTTTCGCCGGGACTGTTGCTGATCGCCTTGTTTATTTTTGTGCCGATGGCGATCGGCATTTCCTACGCGTTTCAGAGCATGAATCTGCTCAATCCGATGGATAGCGGGTGGGTGGGCTGGGATAACTTTGCCGAAATGTTTGACGATCGGCGCTTTTTTAAAGCACTCGGTCACACGCTGAACTGGACGCTCAGCTCACTGCTGTTGCAGTTTTTCTTCGGTCTGGCGTTAGCGCTGCTGCTCAACCGCGAATTTCGTTTTCGTCGCTGGGTGCAGGCGCTGGTGTTTCTGCCCTGGGCGGTGCCCGCCTTTCTATCCGGCCTGACCTGGTCCTGGCTGCTTAACCCGGTGGTCGGCCCGTTACCACAGTGGCTGAGCGATCTCGGATTACTGAGCGAGCCATACAATATCTTGTCCGATCCTCAGTTGGCCATGTGGGGACCGATCATTGCTAACGTCTGGTTTGGTATTCCGTTTTTTGCCATTACCCTGCTGGCCGCTTTGCAATCCATCCCGAAAGATCTGTATGAAGCGGCTTCGATTGACGGTGCCAGCGGCTGGCAACAATTCTGTCGCGTCACGCTGCCCTTCCTGGCACCGATGATCGCCATCACCGTGATGCTACGTACCATCTGGATCGCCAACTTCGCCGATCTGATCGTGGTGATGACCGACGGTGGCCCCGCCGGATCCACCTCGATTCTGTCCAGCTACATCTTCACCACCGCCTATCGCAAACTCGATTTTGGCTATGCCTCGGCAATGGCGGTGTTTCTGTTACTGCTGATGACCTGCTACGCGCTGGTTCTGCTGCGCATTCGTCATCAACTGTTGAAATAAGGAGGCGAAATGAAACTGTTACCCATGATTGGCCATCGCCTGAGTATTGGCCTCTACCTGCTGTTTGCCCTGTTTCCGCTTTACTGGATCATTAAGATTTCAGTCACACCGGATCAGCTGCTGTTCAGCCAGGGCGTGACACTGTTGCCGGGCGGCTTCACTTTAGGCCACTTTCAAAAAGTGCTCACCGACAGTGATTTCCCCACCTTCTTCAGCAATAGTCTGATCGTCTCTTTCAGCACCGCATTCCTGACCACGCTGATTGCTGCTGGTGCCGGCTATGCATTTTCGCGTTTTCACTTTCGCGGCAAGATGGTGATGGCGGCGCTGCTGTTGTTCACGCAGATGTTCCCCTTGGTGATGATCATCGCCCCAATTTATCGCGTGATGGCCCCACTCGGCCTGACCAACAGTCTTCTGGGTCTGGTGCTGATTTACACCGCCTTTAACGTCCCGTTTGCCACCTTTTTGATGCAGTCATTCTTTGATGCCATCCCCAAAGATCTGGAAGAGTCTGCGATGCTCGAGGGCTGCACACGTTTTCAGGCGCTGTATCGGGTACTGGTTCCGCTGACGTTACCGGGAATGGCGGCAACGCTCGGTTTCGTGTTTACCGCCGCATGGAGCGAACTGCTGTTCTCGCTGATGCTGATCAACAAAAACGAAGTGATGACCTTCCCGGTGGGTTTACTCAGCTTCGTCTCCAAATTTGCCGTTTCATGGGGTGAAATGATGGCAGCCGCCGTAATGGCGCTGATTCCTGCCTGTCTGTTCTTCGCCTTTATTCAACGATATCTGGTTCAGGGTCTGACCGCTGGCGCGGTTAAGGGGTAAACATGGCAGAAATTACACTGGCGCAGATCGACAAACGCTACGGCAATGTTGAAGTCCTGCGCGATATCAACCTCACGATTAACGATGGTGAGTTCGTGGTGTTGGTCGGGCCGTCCGGCTGTGGCAAATCCACCTTACTGCGCACCATTGCGGGTCTGGAACTGGCGAGCAGCGGCGATCTCCGCATCGGAAAACGACTGATGAATGATGTCGCCCCGAAAGATCGTGATATCTCGATGGTGTTTCAGAGTTATGCTCTCTACCCTCACCTGACGGTGGCACGCAATATGGGCTTTAGCCTCGAAATCCAGAAACGTCCGCGTGCGGAGATTGAGGAGAAAGTGAAGCGAGCGGCGGATATCCTTAATCTTTCACATCTTCTGGATCGTCGTCCTAAAGAACTGTCCGGCGGCCAGCGCCAGCGTGTGGCGATGGGACGCGCGATCGTGCGCCAGCCGCAGGTCTTTCTGTTTGATGAACCGCTCTCCAATCTGGATGCACAACTACGCGGCAAGATGCGCGTCGAGATTAAACGCCTGCATCAGCAGATGAACAACACTATCGTGTATGTCACGCATGATCAGGTTGAGGCGATGACGCTGGCCGACCGGATTGTGGTGCTGAACCACGGAGTTATCCAACAAGTCGGCACACCACTGGAACTGTATGACACGCCAGCCAACAAGTTTGTCGCCAGCTTTATCGGTTCACCGTCCATGAACTTTATCAATGGCGTCGTCACAACAAACGGCGTGCGTATCGGCGACAGCGCGCTGTTGCCCGCTAACCCGGCATGGGCCAATCAGCCTGAAGGTCGTGAAGTCATTTATGGCATCAGACCTGAAAACATCGCACTGGCTTCAGCAGGTTCTCCACACGCGCTGCCACTGGAGGTTTCTCTCGTCGAACCCACCGGTTTATCCGAGCTCATCCACGGCAACTTATTCGGGCATGAGGTGATGCTGTTTACCACCCAACGTTCCGGTGCCGCAGCAGGCGATATGATTGCCGTTGAAGTGGATTATGCGCGTGCGATGCTGTTCGATGCCGCGTCACAAAAGCGTTTGTAACCGCCGCCGTGTTGCTTTAGCGGCAATGCGGCGTTGCCAGGATACCTTTACCCGGCAACGCGCACAGGTGATAGCCTTGAAGCGAGAACATTCGCGAACGAAACAGGGTTAAGGAGCGTTATGAGCATTATCAATCCCGCCGGTTTGAAGGCGCGCAGCTATTACAATCACGTCAAAATTCGTCCCGGAACGCCGGTTTTCCCGACCGGGCAAGTCGCGTGGGATGAAGAAGGAAACGTGGTCGGCATTGGAGATATGCAGTAGCAGGTCGAGCAAGTGTATGCCAATATCGATCGTTTGCTGGAGGGGCTGGGTGCACAGCGTGACTGGATTGTGCGCACCACTACTTATGTCACCGACCTGGCGCTGGTGCCGCATATTCATCCGGTACGCCAGCGCTTCTTTGAAGGACTTGAGTTACCTGCCAGCACGCTGTTTCAGATCTCTGCGCTCGCCGAACCGGAATTGCTGCTGGAAATTGATGTGGTGATTATGTTGCCCTGAACATAACGGGAGGCACTTGCCCTCCCGTTCTTTAAGTTACAGCGCAGAGAGTTGATGGAACCCACGGTCGTAATACAACAGCGGTTGCCCATCATTATTGGGGTGCGCCACGTGTGTCACCTCGCCTAGAAATATTGCGTGCGTTTGCCAGTCAACGGTATTAACTAATTTGCAGCTAAAGGCCACCAGCGCATCCGCCGCCACTGGCGAACCTTCAGCGCCGCAGGCGGTGGCGCAACGATATCATTGATTACCTGCTGTCACTGCTGAAGCCAGAGTGGAATCCGCCAGATCCCCTGCTGACCATGGGCGTGAACTTCACGCTGCGCCGCGGGATGCATAATGCGGGGTTAGAGGCGTAATACATCAATTATACAGGCGACCTCTGCGCCGCCTGTTTGAATGAATTAATCCCAGCCGGCACATTGCTATCATTTAAAACGATGATCCTGTCTGCCGTCGCAACGGTGCTTTCTCGGGGCGAAATAATGACGCGAGTGATGGCGTCAAGTATAAAAACTCCACTAACTCTCTGGCTTCGCAGGAATGGCATATAAAACAGACTATCCGGGGCTGCGGGCATTTAGTGATGATGCCTGCCATAAAAGATGGTAGTTCCCTTTCCAAAGTCAGTTTCTGATGATAAATCAGCAAGATGTTTAAAAAGGGGCGAGTTAAAGGTGCAGCGGATTACACCCATGTTGTTAACAGTGGCCTGGTTGATGCCGCTATTAAGGACCTTTCAGCGATAGCAATAATAGATAAATGTGAACTGAATCGATTAATCTAACACATTAAAATCAACTCTCAATTATTTGACGAGCAGAAGCCTCCCCAATGCAAATTCATGATGTTCTTACCCTTACCATCGCCTCGGTCTGCGCACTTTTTATGACCAATGGCATTGCGGCTTTTCGCACCATCCTTAACTCCACTGATGACGAACAACGCGAAAAAATCCAAGTAGGTCAATTTGAGATGACCATGCGCCGCTATATGACAGGTGAAGGTGTGGGATATATTCTCACATCTACTTTAAGCATCATGGGATGGGTAATGTACATTGCGGGTTAAACAGCGTTTTTAATCAGTACCCTAAAGCAGCTGAGGACTTGAATTTCTAGACCGAACATGCCGGTCATGTCTCATGCCTGTGGAGATACAGGACAGTGGTTCTACCATGAAAGCGGTATCAGCACCCTAAGACGACTTTACTTTAATGCAGCATCGCTCCACAAACGACCTGTCCTTCCTGATTATCAGGATAAAGAGCCGCGCGTAGGACGAAATCGTTACCATGCCGTTTAGCGCATTGGCGCAATCCTGCAAAACCTATGACGAATACGGCGAGCGCATTGCCAGCGCGAACAGTGGCAACATTGAGCTCGTGGCAATTGTCTTGATTGGCCCTTAAAAAAAAATCACCAGCCTTACAGGTAATTTTAAGCTTTATCGCTAAATATCCTGACCTGCGGCAAACCATGCGGGTGGTTGCCCCACATAACGGGTGAAGGCCACACTAAACGCGCTGGCGGAACGATAGCCGACGCGTTCTGCGACATCCGCTACCGCCATATTTTTGCCACGCAGTAAATTTTTGGCCAAAGCCATGCGCCAGGTGAGCAGATAAACCATCGGTGCTACGCCCACTGCTGCGCGGAAACGCACAAAGAATGCCGAACGGGATAGCGCGGAAACTTTGGCTAATTGCGCCACAGTCCACGGATGCGCCGGGTTGGCGTGCATGTCGCGGATGGCCGCCGCCAGACGTTCGTCGGCTAAACCACTCATCACGCCAGGGTAAGCATGACAGATTGGCATCGAACGCAGCGCCTCAATCAGCAGCAGTTCCAGCAGGCGTTCCAGTACCACATGGCGTGCAGGACGCTGCGCACGACACTCATCCATCACCAGTTGTACCAGTGTGGTCAGCCGTGACTCCCCGCGAATATGAATAAATTGGGGTAACAGCGAGACGATCAATCCCGCGTCAGGCGCACCAAACTGGCAATAGCCAATCAGCGTTTGCACTTCAGCAGGCTGCTGCTGATCGCCAATCCAGAATTCACCGGGGCTAAGCATTTCCGGCAATGTTTCGGGCGCATCGTCATCGGGTGGTTCGGCACTGCTCATGCAGAACTCCCACGCCGCTGGGATCAGGACAAAATCACCCTGCTCAAGTGAGATGGGTTCATGCCCTTTCATCTTCAATTGACTGCGCCCAGCCAGTACCAGGCAGTAAAACGGCTGTCCGGTTTCACTGCGATTGACGCGCCAGCGGCCATTGGCGCGTGCACGTTTGGAAAAGGCCGCCTGAGGTTGCAGCAGTGACACTATCTCAGCAAGGGGATCGATCATTATGGACTCCTGCGAATGAAATATGGACTTTGCATTGTAGTGAGTCCATCTCACTGACTCTATAGTGAGCATCTACCCAATGCAATGCAGGAGTGAAGAATGAAAACGATCCTCATCACCGGCTGTTCTTCTGGCTTCGGACACGCCACAGCGATCTATTTCCTGGAACGCGGCTGGAAGGTGATTGCCACTATGCGTCATCCTCGCCCGGAGTTGTTCCCGGCTTCGGAAAATTTGCGCCTGTTGCCGTTGGATGTCAGCAACGCTGAAAGCATCAGTCAGGCAATCGCTGACGCAGGCGAGATCGACGTGCTGGTGAACAACGCCGGAATAGGCGTGCTGACCTCACTGGAAGGCACGTCGATGTCCACGGTACGCGAAGTGTTTGAGACTAACACGCTGGGCACTATCGCCATGACGCAGGCGGTGCTGCCTCAGTTCCGCGCCAAACGCGGCGGTACGGTGATCAACGTGACGTCCACCGTGACGCTGAAATCCCTGCCGTTGCTGGCGGTGTATACCGGCAGTAAAGCCGCCGTCAATGCGTTTACCGAATCACTGGCGCTGGAGTTGCAGCCGTTTAATGTTAATGTGCGGCTGGTGTTGCCAGGCATGGCGCCCACCACCGATTTCGGCAAGAACGCCATGCCGCGCATGGAGCAAACCTTCCTCGACGCCTACCAACCGATGCTGGATGGGATTATGGCGGGCATGCACCAACCGCAGCCCACCACCAAAGCCGAAGATGTCGCCGCCGCGATATGGCAAGCGGCAACCGATCCCAACGCACCAATGCGCATTCCTGCCGGGGAAGATGCGGTGGCTTTGGCCAACCAGACAACCTAAGCATAAGAACCAGGCGAATAGCCTGGTTCCTTTCGAGGTTAACGGTTATGTTGTTTGACTCCTCTGTTAGCCTAGAAGAATAATGGATGCAGATACACTGTCTGGCCCAAATGTCACATTTCTATGATGAGATTGCTGACATGCTACACCGCGAATGGTCCGAGCTACCTAACTGGCATGACCTCGATGTGATCCGCCAACGGCTGCAATCACGCAATGCCGCTGATGCCCAAACGATGACGCTGTTTGCCACCACGCACGAGGGCGAATTGATGGCCACCGCCAGCATCATCCATTACGAATTGAGTGACATCCCCGAGCGTGAATTTTGGCTGGGTGAAGTGATCACCGCTCGCGAACATCGCGGCAAAGGGTTGGCCAGTGCATTAGTGACCCGCCTGATTGCCGAAGCGCGAGCAAAATCGATCCCTGCACTTTGGCTGTATACACCTGACCAACAGGCCATGTATCGCCGCTTTGGCTGGCAGGACGTGGAACAGCAAAATATCGCCGATGAGGACGTCACGGTGATGGTGTTAAAACTGGATTAAGGAGCAATCGATGTTGATACGCAAAAATTACCCGGAACTGGGCGAAGTGAAAGCGCCCTATGTGCACGCGGTGAAGCATGGCAACACCTTATATGTTTCAGGTTTAACAGCCTTTGCCACACCCGCGCAGCAAGGCGATATTGCCTCACAGGCTGAGGCTATCTTTCAGCAGCTGCACCTGATTGCGGCTTCCGAAAATACCTCGCTGAGCCATCTGATTAAAGTGACCATTTTCATCACCTCCTTTGCCCAGATTAATGATCTTCGGGCCGTACTCTTTAAACATTATGGCGGGCATCTACCCGCCAGTTCGCTGGTGCAAATTAGCCAGCTGTTCTCACCGGATCTGAAGGTTGAGATTGAGGCGATTATCGCGCTGTAACCTGTGCGAGATGTTGCAACGCGGCTAAGCCATCGCGAACAATCCATGTGCGCAGCGGCGCGAACAGCGGCTGCGGCAAGGCTTCAGGTGCAAACCACTGCCAGCCTTCGCACTTTTCCGGCTCCATCAACTGCGGTTCCCCCTGCGGGTGATGTGCCACCAGCAGCAAGGTGATGTAGTGCTTGTTGGCCTCAGGGAACACATCACTGGTGAATGCGCCGTTTTGCAATTCGGTCAGGGTTAATCCGGTTTCTTCAAACACTTCACGTCGTGCGCACTCATCCGGAGATTCACCAAACTCCAGATGCCCGCCCGGTGCTGACCAATTCCCTGCACCGTGGCTGCCCTTGCGGCGGCCCAGCAGCAGTTTTCCTTCACGGAAAATCAAAACGCCTACACCCACTTGTGGTGACATAAAAGCTCCTGATTGTGTTAATCGCTCGCAATGGTATGCGCTGCCTTGTACCTTCTGCAAGCAGACAAGCCCGGTTATCGCTGGGGTTTAAAACACAATGCCATCACCATTAAAACCACCATCCCGACGTTCATAATGGCCCATGCGCTATCCAGTGAGTCGGCACGATCGCGGACAATGCCGGCCATCAAGGGCATTAGCGCGGCCAGCAAATAGCCGCCGCCTTGCACAAAGGATAACATTCCCGCCGCCTCTTCAGGGGAATGCGCATGGTCGAGCGTCACGATCAGTGATAGCGGAAACAGTGCACCAATCCCCAATCCGAGCAGCACAGTGGGCAACCAGGCCAGCGCGCCACCCAGCCACATCAGGCTGATTAATCCCAGCAGCAGGGAGGTCAGCACCAGCAACAGCGGAAAACGGCGGTCACGGTAGCGATGGATTAAGCCCGACACGATAAAGCCCGCCACCACTTCCGTTAGCGTCAGTGCACCGAGCACATAGCCGCTGTGCTGCGGCGTCCAGCCATGCTGCATATAAAACGGCGGCAGCCAGGCTAATACCAGCGTGTAAGCCCCCGTACCAATTCCGAAGAACACCATGAGTAACCAGGTACGGCCCGTTCGCGCAGTTGTAGCACGATGAACGTGAGCAGCGGGAACGATATTGCGCAACGTGATTAACCACAGCAGTACCGCAACAATCGCGGGCACAACGGGTATGGCAAGCGCCATGCCCAACCCCTGCGCATCCGCCAATGGGGCGGCCGTCGCGGCAGCCAGCGCTGCACCCGCCATAATCCCGGTGGTAAACAGTGCCATTAGCGTGCCGGCCTGTGCAGCAAAGTGCCGTTTAATCAGCGCCGGCATCAAGGCCTGAATTAAGCCTATGCCGATACCCGCCACCAGCGCACTGGCAATCAGCATCTCAGCAGTTGGGACAGCACCGCGCACAAGGCAAGCTAACGCCAAAAGAATCAAACCGGCAGCGATCCCGCGCACCTCACCAACGCAACGCAGCAACCACGGCCCCACCAGGGCAGACAACCCCATCATCACCACCGGCAAGGTGGTGAGTAAACTGAGTTGCGTGGCGTTGAGGTGGGATTCGCGTTGCAGTAGCGGAAACAACGGTCCGATGGCGGCCATGATCGGTCTTAAATTCAGTGCGATGATGAAAACCAGTAAAGCAAACATGCCTAAAGCAGGTAAGGTACGAGTCACTTTGCATCTCCATGTGCGTCGAAAGTATCTTAACGTTAAGATACTTTGCGGCATTTCGATAGAGGGATGCGCACAAAGCAACACATTCGAGGGGAAATATGACCGACCACGTTGATTTTGTTATCGAGCAGTGGGCCAACGCCATGCCGGAGTTGGATGCCTCGTCAATGGCGATATTTGGCCGCATGTTGCGCATCATGAAGCACCTCGCCACCCGACGCGCGGAGGCACTGGCTCCTTTCCATTTTCGCGATGGGGAGTTTGATGTGCTCGCTACGTTGCGTCGTGCGGGCCCTCCCTATTGCCTTTCCCCCACGCAGTTGTACAAATCGCTGCTGATTACTTCTGGCGCAATGACTAATCGGCTCAATCGTCTTGAGGAGGTGGGATCCATTGAACGCGTGGCCGATCCCGAGGATAAACGCAGCATGCTGGTTGCCTTAACCGATGCCGGACGTGAAAAGATTGAGCAAGCCCTGCTGGTTCATACTGAGACGCAGCGTGATCAACTGGCAACGTTAAGTGCTGATCAGCAACAGCAACTGCAGTCTTTACTCAGCCAACTGATGCAGGCATCGGAAGCCCAGCGGTAAGCATTTCGTCGGGGGATGTGTCAAAATATGAATTAATTCAGTACGCTTTCCGCTATGTTAGCGCTTCTGCTACGCCTTTTGATGGAATAAATGATGAGCACCAAATACGCCCCTTCGCAGATTTTTCTCCACTGGCTGACCTTCTTGCTGGTCGTCACGGCCTATTGCACCATGGAATTTCGCGGATTAGCGACGCGCGGATCCTGGCAGGGCTTTGCCATGATCATTGGTCATTTCAGCGCAGGGAGTTGTGTGCTGGTGCTGATGCTGTCACGCGTCATTCTGCGCTTTCGTCATCGCAGCCCGGCGATAGTCCCTAAACCGCCACACTGGCAAACCGGCCTCGCGCACCTGATGCATCTGGCGATCTACCTGTTCTTTATTGTGTTGCCGATTCTCGGCATTTTGTCGCGCTTCTATATGGGCCGCACCTGGTGGATTTTTGGTATTCCGATGCCGGTGAGCGGCGATCCCGATCCTGATTTTGCTGACAGCATTGCAGACTGGCATGAAACACTCGCCCCTTACGGCTACTGGCTGATTGGTATTCATGCCGTTGCGGCACTGGCGCATCATTATTTATTCAAAGACAACACGTTACTGCGCATGATGCCGTCTCGTCGTTCACGCTAATCCTGCTTTCTGCGCCCGGTAATCGCACTGGCCGGGCGTCCAATAAACGTTGTTTTTTAAATTGTTAATTTTTTAATGATTCATTAGGATCATTCGTGTTTTTAGTATTATCTCTTCTCAAATGTCGCCATGATCTTTGATTTCTATATCTGCGAATCTTGGCAAAAACCATCCTTCTTACATCATAAGTCACTAATATGACGACTGCATGCCTAAACATAGAATACAAAATAACTCCGATTAAGAATGTCAGACCACCAAAGAACCATCTTTGTTTTTTTATAAGTTTGCTTATGTAAATCTTATCCTTTTCTTTATTAAATGAACTGCAGATAACCTCGACTGTTTTGGATGGTAGTGTGCTTCGAATTGATTTTTGATTTTCACAATCTTTTGGGGTAAAACCCCAATCCCCTTTACCAAAAAAATCATATTCTTCAGCTCCTTGTTCATTGAACCAAAACCACCCAGTATTATTTATGTTGATCAGACCCGCAGGCTTTATTGCTACAATTGCACTTCCAAATGACGAAGTGAAAACTAACAATATAATGGCAAACAAGATTGTCAGATATCGCCAGGAATACTTAGTAATTTTCAAATTATCCATATTTAGGTTATTTTTAAGCTTGCCAATGATTTTAAAATCAAGCTCATATTTCTTTATCCATTTTTCAAATGATTTCTTTTGAGAAATGGATATCGCTCGAGTATTAAAAAGGAAATTAAACTGCTCAATGCTATTTATTTCATGTATGAGGTCTTTTTTGTTCTGAAGTGCAGCGCCAAACAAAAATTTATGAAACCTATAGGCTAATGAAAAACCTGAGCCCGCCTTCCTTTTGAAAAAATAAAGCATAAAAATCAATACAATAGTGACAACCAATATAAATAATGGTTTATTTTCAAGCAAGTCAGATAAATAACTAAATATTGAATCAAAAGAGAACTTCATTTTTTATCCTTAATATTATAACTAACAATTACAATCATAAGTCAATTAACGTTCATGAGAAATTTGAAAACAATCTGATGCATCACGCTCATTGTTTCTTTCTATTACGTTGTAATCATATCAACCCATAAATTCAATACCCTACTTCAGTCCTTTCAAAACCAGCCGAGCATGGTTTATCAATAGACATTGTCGTTTTATAGCTTGCATTACCATTCTCTTCTGCGCCCGGTAATCGCACTGGCCGGGCGTCCAAAATAGCGTTGAAACGCAACGCTGAAATTGCGCGGATGTTGATATCCCACTTGCCATGCCGCCTGAGCCACCTGAAATCCCTCCTCCAGCAAGCGATACGCGTGCTCCATGCGCATCTGTAACAGCATCGCGCCCGGCGTGCAGCGAAAATGCTGCTGAAACCCTGTTTTCAACTGGTGGTCACTTAACCCTGCCGCCAGCGCCAGCGCACTCAGCGAGAAAGCATCAGCCAGATGATTGCGCATCCAGTCGCGTGCCTGTTCCAGCCGTTCAACCCTCTGTGGATGCAGTTTGTGTTGAGTATTCGTGGGTTGGAGCTGATGACGATGCAACGCCAACAGGCTGAGCGCCTGAATTTCCAGTAACAACGGATCCTCATGCACCTGACTGAGTTGCGCCGCGGTGGCGTGGCCGAAACGGCTAAAAAGATGGCGCTTAAGCTGAGGCTGTAACAATCCTTCTGCAGCCTGTTCACCAAAATAATGGCGCACATTCGCCGCACTGAGAATCAGGCGCACCTGCTGCACCCGCTCACCCGCGCGATACAATCGCTCGCCCTGGCTGGCCTGAAAACTGGTCACGGTAAGATGCCCGGCACTGAAAGCGATCTCACGTCCGTTGCTTTCCCGAAAACGGGATTCTCCCTGCAGACCAAAAGTCAGCACCAGCTGTGGCTGCTCGTTAGACGGTTTTGAAGACTCACAGAGTGCCTGCACTGGCCAGTAATCCGATTGCACCATGCGCATCTCTCACGACAGTTGATGCTGGCGCACACGCATTTCACCAGGTTTTTGCATCCTTTCTCCTCACGCAGAGTTAAATCACCGTCTCGCAGACAAATGAGAATAAATTGCATTTACGCCAAAGACTAGTCTGATGTTGACGTTACCTGTTCAGGAGATTGCCATGCGTTCACCACTTCCTACCCTCGATCATCTGCTGGCTCAGCACGCCCTCAACGGCGCTGTGGCGTTTGCATTTGAACATCGCTTGTTTGATTTCATGGCGCTACCCGCCACCGCTGCGCAAGTCGCTCAACATTATGACTGGCAGCCGCATCAGACCTATCATCTGTTACGCCTGTTATGGAGCACCGAACTGCTCACGCATGAAGCTGACTGCTTTGTGCTGGCACCCAATGTCCATGCTTATCTGTGTCACGACAGTCGCTGCTATATCGGTGACGCCTGGCGCTATCGTCATCAGGTGTTACAGCAGTTCGCTCAGCGTTTGCCCCAACTGCTGACGCAGGCGGGACCCGGCTGGCAGGATCCTTTGCAAATCGATACCGCGTGGGCGGATGCCGCCTTGCATCAAATCGCCCAGGAGCAGCGTGCGCTGAGCGCGGACACCGCATGCGCAATCGCTGATACCCTGGCTGATTTTCAATGTCCGGCGCTATTGCTGGATATGGGCGGCGGTCCAGGGTTGATCAGCATTGCGTTAGCGCAACGCTTTCCGCAGCTTTCGGTGATCGTGCTCGACCTGCCTCAAACCGCCACCGTTGCACAGCGCAATTTCGAAAAAGCCGGCCTGAGCGATCGCTGTTGCGCGCTGGCGAAATTGCCTGAAGGGCGTCAGGTGGACATTATCTGGAGTTCATCATTTCTTTACTTTATGGCGGACAGACAGGCGATGCTGCGCGAGTGGTTCACATGCTTAAAGCCAGGCGGATTGCTGCTCAGCGCCCATGCAGAAGTCCCTGAGCAGCCAGAGGAAGCACGGCAGGTACTGCCATTTTTTACCCCGTTAATGATGCGAGGTTACAACGTCACGAATGAGGGTGTGTTGTGCGAGGAATTGCGGCAGGCAGGATTTGATATTGAGCGCGTCCAACGGATGCAGCCGTTCCCGATGTCACCGCTCAATGTCATCCTGGCGCGAAAACCTAAAACGTTAAGCTAAAGCTCTCATCCAGCAGTGCAATGATCTCGCTATCCGGCAAGCCATTTTCCAGCGTCAGGCTGATCCAGTGCTCTTTGTTCATGTGATAAGCCGGATAGACGCCGTGCTGCTGGCGCAGTGAACCGGTGAGTTCGGGACGGGTTTTGATATTCATCACCTGAACCACCGGGCCTGCGTCCAATCCGAGTTTGTGGCTCTCCAGCGGGAACACCAGCGCAAACCATTTACGGTGGCGCGGATGCCGCAGAACCGCGTATTCACTGTGTTTTTTCCACGGATAGTCGGGTTCAATTTGGTAGGTTCGGCTGATGTGTTCGAACAGTTGCTGGCGATTCATGAGGGTTCCCGATGTGTGGAAGTCATTGTCGGCCATGAGCAAATAGCACAAGGCCGCGCCTTACGTTATAAGGCGCGGCCCGTTGTGACAAGGTCTTCAACGCAGACGGCTGGCTCAACTCAACTGAAAACGCCCTACCGTTTGCGCCAGTTGTGCAGCCTGGTCTTCCAGCGAACTGGCCGCCGCCGACATCTGTTGCACCAGCGCGGCGTTCTGCTGGGTGGTGCCGTCCATTTCATTCACCGCGATGGTGACCTGGCTGATACCGCGCGCCTGCTCATCGGATGCCACCACGATCTCACCGATGATAGTCCGCACTGAATTCACTGCCTGGGTCATCTCCTGCATGGTCTTACCGGCGTCCTGCACCAGCTGAACACCGCTGCCGACACGCTGGCTCGACTCCTCAATCAGCGCCGCAATCTCTTTCACGGCGTTAGCACTGCGCTGCGCCAGATTACGCACTTCAGAAGCCACCACCGCGAAACCACGCCCCTGCTCGCCGGCACGCGCCGCTTCCACCGCCGCATTCAATGCAAGGATGTTAGTCTGGAAAGCGATGCTGTTGATGATGGCAGTGATATCGCCAATCTTCTTCGCACTGTCATCGATCTGCGCCATGGTCTGTACCACCTCACCCACCAGCGATTCACCCCGGCTGGCGATCTGCGTGGCGTTTTCCGTCAACGCCGTGGCCTGATGCGCATTAGTGGCGTTGTGTTTCACTGTGGCGGTGATTTGCTCCATACTGGCGGCGGTTTGTTCCAGGGCTGCCGCCTGTTCTTCCGTGCGCGAGGCCAGATTAAGGTTGCCGCTGGCAATTTCGCCTGCGCCCTGACGAACGGAGGAACTGGCGTCCTGAATTTGCCCAACAATCTCACGCAGCTGGTTTTGCATAGTATGCAGCGCATAGAACAGGCTGCTGTTATCGCGCCCTTTCAGTGTGATGACGTTATCCAGCTTGCCGTCCGCCACCGCCAACGCAATGGTCGCGGCTTCCAGCGGCTCGCCACCGATCGGTTTCAATACTTTGCGGCTGAATAACAGCCCCAGCAGGGCGCAGACCACCAGAATGCTAATGATCATCAGGATCACGGCGTTGACCAGTTGGCGATGCGCTGCAGCCATCACTTTGCTCACCGGCGCGACCACGCCGAGATACCATTTCTGATCGCTGTTGCCGATCACGATGGGCTGCCAGGTGACCATGCCATCTTCACCCAATAACGCGTCATGTTGCTCTACCACTGACGTGCTGTAGTTGTGTGTGTCGCCCTTCCACGGCTTACTGGTCTGGTTTTTGTCCGGATAGGACACCACATTGCCCGCGCTGGACAGCAGCATGGCGTAACCCGTGCCATCCCATGGTCTGATTTTGTTGACCTTTTCTTGCAATGACGCGAGGGAAATGTCGGATGTGACGACACCCCAAAGTTTCCCCTGACTGACAATCGGGGCAGCTACGGATGTCAGCAATGTGGGAATACCGTTGTAAGCATAGGTATAAGGTTCAATCAGCGTGTCTTTCTGGCTCTTCTGCGGCAGCAGATAGTAGTCTCCCTGACCAGGGGTAAAGATTGAGGTCAGCGGATGAATGTTAAAAGTACCGCTCTGATCGCGATCGACAAAGTAGGCATAACGCCCCTTCGGTGCTGCATTCGGTTGGGTAGCGAACTCTGCGTCACGTCCATCGAAGGCGTTCTCTTCAAAGGTCACCGAAATCGACAAGTAGTCTGGGTTATCACGCAACGCAGACTCCATCACTTTGTCAGCCACCTTTCGATCCATAATCCCTGCCGCAGGCAGCGCGATCAGGCTGTGTCCAAGGTTATGGGCGACATCTCGTGCATAACTCAGCTCATGCTGGATTTGCAGCGCCTGCGTTTCTGCAATTTTCTTGAGATAGTTTTCAGCCAGTGACTTTTGTTCATTACTGGACTGCCAGCTCAACACGCCGATGGTGACGGCAAAACCAAGGGTGATGGTTAAGGCGCCCGTCAGCAGCATCTGCGTGCGGGTGCTCATTGTTTTCTTAGGTGGTGCGTGTTTGGCCATTATGGCGCTCCTGGGTTGACACTTATTCAGTTAGAAATGAACCACTCCCTGTGCACGTACATCCTGCTTAAAAGACTATCGGCGTCCGGTGCAGTAACTTGATGGGGGCGCAGGTCGGAGGAGCGCGTAATGAAATGGGGTTCTGCAGAGTGTTTTGTTACGCGGGCGCCGCTCAGGCCGCCCGCCGGTGCTTTAGGGTGCACCTTAATGTCATCAATATCTTCGCAACGAAATACGTCGTTATTTAAAACTCTCGCTTGCTGCTTTTGCGATGGCGATCTCATTCGGGTTAGCAGAACCGCTGACGCCCACCGCACCAATGGTGTTGTTCTGCCACACCACCGGTGAGCCGCCGCCGAGCGGAATGACGCCCGGTAAGGTCGCGATAGCCGGTTCTTTACCGTTGGCGCGATCCATATATTTGTCTGTTGGCGTGCGATACAACGCAGCCGCACGGCCTTTCAGAATGGAAGAATCGATACAGCCGACCGGTGCATTGTCCATACGGTTAAATGCCAGCAGCTGGCCTGACTGATCCAACACGGCAATACAGACGTTGGCGTTCAGCGCGTGCGCTTTTTCCTGCGCGGCCGCGATCAGCTTCTGCGCATCGCCCTGGGAAAGAATGGTTTGCGTCAGGGTGGCATGCGCGGCAGCAGAACCGAACAGCGCGGCGCTCAACAGCGCAAGGGATAAAGCCTTTTTCATTGAAGTTACTCCTTAAAGGGTCATACCGTTTTGAATGCGGGCGACGTCAACGCCGCCCGTAAAAGTTATTTCCGGCGGCGCAGGAAAAGGATCAATGCCATCACGATCACCAGCAGCGCAACGACGCCACCGATGATGCTTAACGCATGCGCGTATCGCACCAGCCAGCTGCCGCTTTCGCCTTTCAGCGTTTGCTCAACGTCAGCTGGCGTAATCGCATGCTGCGGGTTGCCGAAGTTGGTAGAGACGTAGTCCGCCACTTTGGCCAGTTCGGCCTGACTAAACTGCGTACGAAATTCCGGCATAAAGGCGTGATCGTTACCAGTCTGGCGATCGACCCCTTCCGCAATCGTCATGATCAGGTTGGCGGGATCGTCTGACAGCACCGCTGAAGATCCCACCAGCGAGGGATAGAAACGCTGAGCATCGTGGGTTCCGCGCCCGTCACTGGCGTGGCAGGTGGCACAGGCGCCGTTGTACAGCTGCGCCCCGCTCATCGCATCGCCGGAGACATAATCGGCGATCTCATCTTTCATGCCGGTTTCAATGGCCGACAGCGGTGTAGGCTGTGGCGCTACCGAAGGCGCTTTACGATCCGCGCCGCCAATCGCAGGCACCTGCTTCAGGTAGTGCGCCATTGCCTCCAGATCGCTCTGCTGCATTTTGGAGAACGAGTTCTGCACCGCGGTGCCCATCTCACCCGCGGCAATTGCTTTACCGTGCAGCGCACCAGTGCGCAGGTAAGTGACAATCTCCGCTTCGCTCCAGTCACCGATACCTGCCTGTGCATCTGGCGTGATATTCGGTGCTGTCCAGCTGCCAACCTTACCGCCCGACAGGAAACGATCGCCCTGTTCCGCCATCATGCCGTTACGTGGGGTATGGCAGGTGGAACAGTGCGCCAGCGTACGGACCAAATATTCGCCCCGTTCTGCACTGCCTGATGCCGCATTGCTGCCCGGCACGGCCTTGCTATCCAGGAACAGCAGATTCCACATCGCCATCACCGGACGGAAGGAGAACGGGAATGGCAGATCGGTTTCGGGGGCCGGATGATTATCGGCTGGCACGCCCAGCATCAGATAGGAGTAAAGCGCGTGGATATCCTCATCTGACAGCCCGGCAAATGAGGTATAAGGCATCGCCGGATAGAGGTAATGATTGCCCGGTGCTTTGCCTTTGCGCATCACCGCAGTGAAATCCGCCAGGCTATAGTTGCCAATCCCAGCGGTTTTCGACGGCGTAATGTTGGAACCGTAAATCATTCCCATCGGTGACTGAATCGCGTAACCGCCCGAGAAAGGTTTGCCGCTGTGCGGATCGCGATGACAGGCCGAGCAGTCACCGGCGGTGGCCAGATATTCCCCTCGTTTGACCAGATCCGGCGAGGCGTCCTGCGCCTGCACAGCGCCGGCCAGCAACAGGCTTGCCGCAGCCAGATGTCTGATATGTTTGCGCATGATCAGATCTCCCTCGCGATGGTATCGGCCATACGCAGCGCCAACGCGATGCCCGTCAACGTAGGGTTTACCGTGGCAGAGGTGGGCATCACGCCGGTGGTGGCGAGGAACAGATTGGGATGATCCCAGCTACGACAGTGCGCATCGACCACTGAATCACGTGGGTTATCACCCATGATAGTGGTGCCCATGATGTGATACTGATTGCGCCAGCCGGTCGGTGCTTCAATCACTTCACCGTTAAAGGCCTGCAGGAAGTTAGCGAAATCCTTGTACGCCTGCGGGCGCATACCGCGCACGTAATCATCAAGATGGTAATTGACGTTGAGCATCGGCAGGCCAATCGAATCTTTGCGATCGTAATTTGGCGTCACGCGGTTGGTGGGACTCGGCAGCGTTTCGCTCATGGTACTGATATTCATGATGCGCGAAGCGCGGTCACGAATCGCATCATCCAGCGCTTGCCCCATCATGCCCTGTTTCAGCAACGGCACAGTGACATCGACGTTGGGCACCAGGTTACGCAGCGAATAGCGGATCGCCGAGTGCTGTGCACGTGTGGCTTCATCACGACGATTGGCGATGGTGCCGTGCTGCACCGAACCACGCCCGGTCCACAGCGGTTCGTCTGCAAGGAACGTCAGGCTCAAACCGGTGTGATCCATCAGGTTACGACCGACCTGATCGGAGCTATTGGCCACGTCATTCATCAGCAGCAGCTTCGGCGTTTCCAGCCCGTGTGCGGCGATGATGAAAGTTTTCGCGGTGAGGCGCGTGTCTTTGCCATCAGGCTGGCGATAATGCAGCGCGACGATCTTGTTACCTGCGCCTTTCTCCAGCTTCCAGGCCACACATTCGGTGCGCAACTGCACACCCAGCGCCACCGCTTTATCGACGTGCATATCGCCGGAGTACATCGCGCCAATCGGGCAGATCGGTTCGCAGTTGTTGTTACCCGCGCAAGCCGGACGGCCATCATAGGGACGTGACACGCGGGCGTGCGGCTCATGGATCACCTGATAACCCATCGGGCCCAGCTTTGATTGCATGCGCTGCACCATATACGGCTTGGCTTCCGGCGGCAGCGGATATTCCGCTGAACGTGGCGGATAGTGACCGCGCCCTTGCCCGCTTTGGTCCTCATTGGCGGTGCCGACGACGCCGACTTCACGCTCGGCTTTGACATACCAGGGCTCCAGCTCGCTGTATTCAAACGGCCAGTCGCGGCCAACGCCGTAGACGCTTTTCAGCTTGAAGTCGTTGGGTAACAAGCGCCAGCAGGCGGATGCCCAGTGACGCGTACTGCCACCGGCCACGCGTAAGTAGCTGGTGACGTATTCGAAATCGTCATCCCCTTTGGCATCGATATACCCTTCGGTGTAAGAGTTGGGTGCCCACGGCAGATTCGGATAAGGCGTGCACCAGTTACGTTTACTGGCACCGTTTCGGTAGTTTTCCACCACTTTCCAGCGTGGAATATAAGGCCCTGCTTCCAGCATAATCACCGACTTGCCCGCTTTCGCCAGCTGATAAGCGGCGTTGGCGCCCAGCGCACCGGAGCCGACGATCACCACGTCAGCATCAAATTCACTCATGATGTACCTGCTCGATTCTTGTTATAGGGTATTGTGCTGCGCCAGCATCGCCTCGGCTTCCACGAGGGTTTTGGCTTTGCCCTGCACCATCAGTAACCAGGGTGCATCAGGCTGTTTAATCTGCTTTGCGGCGAGGGGCGATTGATCGCCCCATTCGCGGATCAAGGTGGACATCGGTGGCGCTGTGACGCCCGGAGGCACTTCGGCCCAATAATCTCCGCCCGCTCTGGCATAACTTGGGCGAATGGTGTGATCACGCGTGGGCTCATACATCAGCGCCGACAGGAAGGTCACGAAGTGCGCGTCATCCACCGCTTTGGTCGTAGACGGATGACCGGTATAGCCGAGATACCACGGCGAGATAATTGTCAGCGCGGTCTTCACATCCGCGTCATCCAGCTGCGCGACGATCTGCTCACGATCTTCGCTATGCAACGCATTGAGACGCGTCATCAGGCGCGCTAGCTGAGCCGGGAATCCTGCATCCTGTTCACACAGCAGCGTCCATAACCGTTCAGTGATGCCGATATCGAGGCCACGGCGTCCGGTTAACAGTTCACTGGCACGCAAGAGCAGCGCTTGTGAGGCATCAGCAGGTGCGGCCAACAGCGGTTGCAACGGGATAGAAACGATGACCGGTGTGGCCATCATCAGTTGTAAAAAACGTCTTCTTTCCATGGCTAACCTGCTTTCAACGCCGACAGCGCGCCCTGCGCCGCTTCTGCATCCACGTTGCCATCTGGCGTGCTGACACCAATGGCGCCCACAACCACACCGTTCACTTTCACTGGCTCACCGCCAGGCAGCGGCACCACCACCGGGTTACCCAGCATGCCGACATTACCGGCAGCGATTTTCTGCTGGAAGCTGGACGTTGGCACGCCAAAGGCGGCCGCAGAGTGCGCTTTCTTCGGCGCGAGTTCGCTGTTGGCCAGCGTGGCACCATCCAGACGCTCATAAGCGATCAGCTGACCAAAAGGATCGACCACCGCAATCGCGCCGCCGATGTGATGGCTGCCAATAATCTGCTCAGCTTTCTCCACCAGCTGTTGCGCCTGGTGATGGGTTAATACGGCGACCTGGTTAACGGGTTCGGCGGCCTGGCTCGCGGCACAGAAAAGTCCACCGCACAGCAGCACTGTTGGGAGTTTTTTCATGGGTATTGTCCTGAATAATTAATGGGTTAGGTGAAAATCTTAATGGCGTGCTAGACGTTGCTGAATCAGATGATCGAGGCTCCATTTGCCGCCGCCATTCAGACACAGCATCAGGAAACCGGCAGCGCAGGAGATATTTTTTAACCACACCATCAGGTGTGCATGGCTGTATCCCTGATAGAACAGGAATCCGGCCAGAACCGAGAACACCGCCATAAAAATGGCCGTGAACCGCGTCAGAAAACCAAAGGCAATGGCCAGACCGCCCCCCACTTCCAGCAGGATCACCAGCGGCAGGAAAAAGGCGGGAACACCGTTGTTCGCCATGGTTTGCAGGTTGTCTGCGTAGTGGGTGATTTTGTCGAGACCGGAAGCGAAAAACAGACCCACCGCCATGACGCGGCCGAGCACAGCGAAGAGATCTTTTGAGTGAGACATGATGTAACCGTTCTATTATGTAGTTGTTAATGAACCAAACGGTACACTCTATAACTTTAGTTACATTTATCATTTCGTGCGGCTAAAAAACGCGCAATGCATGAGTTGTGCAACTTTGCGGCGCACTTTGCTCAAAACAACGACGATAAAATAACTGAGGGGTGTCAGGGTGCTGAGGGAGGTTTTTGAAGTAGATCACACTATTTGTGCGGTCTTTAGCCTGCTGATATACGGCCGCTGCGCTCCGCTAACTCTGCGTTTTTAACGATTTTTTAAGTAAAAATCCTGAAGCGTATAGCAGAACACAATCCCAGCAACATGCGATCTGTTTGTTAACAAAATTCCAACATTATGGCGTGTGACGATTCAGCTTCCGCCTCAGGTCATTATTCCTGTCAGGAATGAATTAATAACCTTCGCAGAATATTTTTTATCGGTTGTCGATGCCAGGATGACGTAAACCCTATCGGAGAACCGACATGACTTATCGCTTTCTCGTGACCACTACCAGCCTCGGCCAGGGCGGCCGTGAACTGCTCGCTGAAGCAGGCTGTGTGGTCGATTATCTGGATGACGCCAATGACGTTGCGGAAGTTGAACAGCGTATGAGCAGCGTGGCGTATGACGCGGTGATCTCGCGCACCGTTGAATTGAACGCGAAAGCCATCAACGCTTGTCCAACGCTGAAAATCATCTGCAAACACGGCGTGGGCGTCACCAATATTGATGTGGTTGCCGCTACCGAACGTGGCATTCCGGTGCTGACCACGCCCGCCACCAATGCGCAATCTGTTGCCGAACTGACGCTGGCGCTGATGCTGAACTGCGCGCGCCGTCTGCCCTATTTTCAGCAGGAAGTCGCCGCCGGGCGCTGGACCCGCAGCGGTGATGGCGAAGAACTACAGGGCAAAACCCTGGGTCTGATCGGCTTTGGCGAAATCGGCCGCCGCGTGGCGCGCTTCGCGAGTGTGATTGGGATGCAGGTCGCATTTTTCGATCCCGCTGCTCCGGCTAATGGTGACTTTGAAGGGGCGCAACGCTGTACCTCGCTGGACGAATTATTGCCGCTGGCGGACGTGCTGAGTCTTCACTGTCCGGTCACGCCCAAAACCCGTTTGATGATCAACGCGCAACGCCTGGCACAGTTGCCTGCTCAAGCCACGCTGATCAACACCGCACGCGGTGAATTGATTGATGAAGAGGCGCTGGCTGCCGCATTACAAAGCGGGCAACTGCGTGCCGCAGCGCTGGACACGGTGACCCTTGAGCCGCTGGCTGCCGATCATCCCTTCCGCGCGCTCAGCAACCTGATCGTGACTCCGCATATTGGCGGTTCCACCCCGCAGGCATTGGATGCCGTTGCACAGAGCGCAGCACGTCAGTGTCTGGCTTTTCTTGATAACCAACAGATCAACCCATCCGCCTGCGTTAATCCGCAGGTGTTAAACCGGAGTTAACTTATGACCATCCACAAAGACTGGCCGATTGGCTATTTCATCGGTGAGCGCGGCGCACAGATTGATGCGGGCGTGATTGATGCCTTCCGTGCCTTGCCGGTGCCGAACATTGGCGACTCCATGGGGCGCAGTGTTGGTGCACTTGGCTTACAGGCGTATCACAACGATGCCAACCTGATGCTGTGCGGCCCGGCGATCACCGTGAAAGTACGTCCTGGCGATAACCTGATGATCCATAAGGCCATCGAAATGGCGCAACCGGGCGATGTGATTGTGGTCGATGGCTCGGGCGATCTGACTCAGGCGCTGATCGGTGGCTTGATGCGCACCTCTGCCGTCACCAAAAAGATTGCCGGTTTCGTGATTGATGGCGCCGTGCGCGACCTGAATGAATGGGCAGAAGGCGGTATTGCCTGCTGGGCTCGGGGTAACACTCTGCGCGGCCCTTCCAAAGAAGGCCCTGGTGAAGTGAACACCACGGTGCACTGTGCAGGACTGGTGGTGTCACCCGGCGATTTGATCGTGGCCGATGCCGACGGTGTGATTGCGATCCCGCAGGATGAGCTGAGTGTGCTGCTGCCTCGCGTACAGCAACATGCACAGCGTGAGGAGAAGATCCGCGCCAGCAACGTGGCAGGCAACAACGACCCTGAGCGCTTCAACGCGATTCTGCGTGCGAAAGGCTGCCCGGTTTAACGTTAAATCCCTGAATCACCTGTGTTATCGGGCATGGCCATCCGGCCAGCCCTTAACAAACCATTATAAAAACAACGGAGTACCCTACCGTGCTGAAAAAAATTTCGCTGAGCGAGTTGATCCCCCCGCCGATGACCTGGCGTGACAACTTCACACCAGAAGAAGGCAAAGCATTTGTTGCGCAACTCTCTGCGCGTCTGGAACGCTTACCTGCCGCCCGCCCGCTGTGGCTGATTATTTTTGCGCTGGCATTGGGTGGTTGGTTTGAAGTGTATGACGTGTTCCTGACCGCCTATATCGGTCCCGGTATGGTGCGTGAGGGGATTTTTTCCCACGGCAGCCATAACTTTTTTGATCCCCATAGCCTGGGGGCGTTTGTCGCGGCGATGTTCCTCGGGGTTTTCCTCGGCACCTTGTTGATTGCCAATCTGGCCGACCGCATCGGGCGCAAAAAGGTGTTTATTATCGCATTACTGGTTTACGCGATCGCCAGTGGCATTATGGCGTTTCAGCACCATCCGTTTTCCATTGTGTTCTGGCGCATTGTGTCGGGGATTGGCGTTGGTGCTGAACTGGTCACTATTGATGCCTATGTCTCCGAATTCATCCCGGCGCGTCTGCGCGGCAGATCTTATGCCTTCGTGCAGGCCATCCAGTACACCTCGATTCCGACCATCGCTTTCCTCTCATGGCAGCTGGTCCCCCAGGAAATTCTCGGCCTGAGCGGCTGGCGTTGGGTGGTGTTGTTTGGCTGTATCGGCGCGGTGCTGGTGTGGATCCTGCGCATGGGCTTACCCGAAAGCCCGCGCTGGCTGGTTGAGCAAGGCCGTTACAAAGAAGCGGAAGACGTGGTACGCAGACTCGAAGCGCGCGTGGTTAAATCCACTGGCGCGGCGCTGCCTGCCATTGATAACCATTTGTTGCAGCCCATTGAATCTAAACCGGCAGTGAAAAATGAGATGTGGCGTCCGCCTTACCGCCGTCGCACCCTCATGCTGCTGGTGTTCAACTTCTTTCAGTCGATTGGCTATTACGGTTTTGCCAGCTGGATCCCGACACTGCTGGCAGCAAAAGGTGTGACCTTTACCCACAGCTTGCTCTATTCCTTCCTGATCGCTTTTGCCAGCCCGTTGGGGCCGCTGCTGGCAATGACCTTTGCCGATCGCATTGAGCGTAAGTGGCTGGTGAGTGGATCCGCGCTGGCCATTGCCCTCGTCGGCACGGTGTTTTCCTGGCAGTCGCAACCGGTGATGCTGGTGACGTTGGGACTGCTGCTGTCGCTGGCCAGCACCTGTATGACCTTCTCCTACCGAGCCTATCAGGCGGAACTGTTCCCGACGCGTTTCCGCGCTAAAGCGATTGGATTGGTCTATTCGGTGAGCCGTATCAGCGGCATGTTGTCAGGCTTTACCATTGCCTGGGTGCTGAGTGAGATGGGGGTCAGTTCAGTGTTTGCCGTGATTTCCGGCGCGATGGCGATTGTGGTGTTTACCATTGGTGTATTTGGTCCACGCACGCTGAATCGCCGCCTGGAAGAGGTGAACCCCTGAGGGCGTGATGACCAAAGGGATGTGATGACAATGTGTTTATGGCGGGATTAGGCCGCAGCCTAATCCCGTTTTGAATGGTGGTTATTTCTGTTCAGGCAGCGCGTATGCCAGCACATAATCGCCCACCGGCGTCTCCATAAAGTGATGCCCTGCTGCGACAATCACCAGATACTCGCGCCCATTTTGCGTGTAGATCATCGGGTTGGCCTGGCCCCCTGCAGGCAGTTCCGTGCTCCACACTTCCTTACCGGTTTTCATGTCGATGGCGCGAATTAAGTCATCGGTGGCCGCCGCGACAAAGATTAGCCCGCTGGATGTCACCACGGAACCGCCATTATTCGGCGTACCAATGTTAATCGGCAATCCGGTTGGCAGACCAAATGGGCCATTGCGACGTGCAGTGCCCAGTGGACGATCCCAGATAGTGCGGCCATCACGCAGGTCAATGGCGCGGATGCCACCATATGGCGGCTCTTTACACAGCATGCCGGTGTACGGCAAGCGCCAACCCGCATTCACGTTCACCGCGTAAGGCACGCCGATTTGTGGATCGCCTGCCCCTTCCGCATGACCGGTATCGTGTGGGTTATACGGGACTTCATCGCGGGGTTTCCAACCCATCGCATCGGCTTTCGCACGCGGCACCAGAATGTTGTAGTTCGGCATATCGTTGTAGTTTGCAATGATGATGCCGCGAGTCGGATCCACTGCCACACTGCCCCAGTCAGAACCGCCGTTATAACCCGGATACTCAATCGAATGACGATCGGCTTCCGGTGGTGTGTACTGCCCTTTATAACTGGCTTGCTGGAACTGAATGCGACACACCAACTGATCCACCGGTGTTAAGCCCCACATATCCTGCGGCGTAAGATCCGGTTTGCTCAGATGATGGAATAGCGAATAAGGCTGGGTAGGCGAACGCTGATCCGGCTCGACGCCGCCACCGGGCACTGGTCGCTCCTCAACGCCAAATAGCGATTTACCGGTACGGCGATCCAGCACATAAATTTCGCCCTGTTTGGTCGGCATGATAATTGCCGGTGTCTTACCGCCGTTTTTATCCGGATAATCCACCAGCGTGGGCTGAGAACCGGGATCGTAATCCCACACATCTTTGTGTGCTGTCTGGAAAGTCCAGGCCGGTAAGCCGGTA
The DNA here is from genome assembly GCF_056678875.1 of Pantoea folii. Classification (NCBI taxonomy): domain Bacteria; kingdom Pseudomonadati; phylum Pseudomonadota; class Gammaproteobacteria; order Enterobacterales; family Erwiniaceae; genus Pantoea; species Pantoea folii. The sequence continues at coordinate 321,412 of NZ_JBWXON010000001.1, forward strand.
TCGATATTTAATGCCGTCAGTGAGACCGAATACTTGTTTTCGGCAGGCGAGCGCGTACCGCTCCAATAGTCACCGGAGGAGTTCCCGACCGGCAGATACACTAATCCTAACTTGTCATCACCGGTGAACGAGGTCCAGACATCCGGTGAACCGCGTTTATAGGCATTAGGTCCTTTCTTCGGTGTCGCCGTATCCGGGTCGGCAGCATCCCATGCCCATTTCAGCGCGCCCGTGCGCACATCATAGGCTTTGATGACGCCCGGCGGGCCAAATGCGCGCTGTCCATCGATCGTCTGATGTCCCACTACCAACGTGTCACGTATCACCACCGGCGCGGAGTTAATGGCCACATAGCCGTCATAGGTTTCCCCCATATCTTCCGCGAGATTGACCGTGCCCTGATTGCCGAAACTGCGGCACACTTCACCAGTTTTAGCGTTCAACTCAATGATGCGGGCATCCAGCGTACCGAGAATGATGCGCTGCTGGCAGTCACTGTTATCACTGTTCGGTGCAACAGCCGCTTCCTGTCCAGTGGTTGCATGGCTGTTGGTCTGGCTGTCATACCAGGTTAACCCTCGACAGGCGGCGGTGTACGGAATAGATTTGTCGCTGACCTTCGGATCAAAGTGCCACTTCTCTTTGCCGGTAGCGGCATCCAGCGCGAACACCATATTGCGTGCGGTACAAGTATAGAGCGTATCGCCCACTTTGATTGGGGTGTTTTCACCGCCCCAACGCGCTTTGGGTAAATCGCCGGTGCGGAATTGCCAGGCCAGCTTGAGGTCTTTTACGTTATCCGGGGTAATCTGGCTGGCATTGGCGAAACGCTGCGACGCCAGAGAACCGCCGTAGGTATACCAGTCACCATTGTCTGGCGTGGAGGCTTTCCCATTACCGGTATCCGCCATGAAGTTGGCCGAACCCGCAGCGGGTACATCGGTGGCCGGCGTTTCATTAAGTGGCGCAAAGGGCAGCGCAGCGGCGACCACAAAGGCGACAATCAGCACCGCCGCCAGCGCGCGTGAAGCACCCCGACTGACGCGCGGTGCCAGATTGGGCAACTGAAAGGCAAACACAATGCCAAGAATCAGCATTAGCGCAAAGCGCGGAACCCAGCGCCAGTAATCCAGCCCCGATTCCTGGATGGTCCAGATCAGCGTACCGACAAACACCAGCGCGAACCAGCCTGCACCGCTGGTGCGCTTCATGAATATCAGTACAGCAGAGATGATCAGCCCTATACCCGCCAGCACGTAGTACCAGTTTCCGCCTACGGCCACCAGCCAGCCCCCGCCTGCGGCCAGAATAATCCCCAACAACAGCAGAATAAGAGCAAATAGTTTATTCCAGAACGAAAGTCTGGGTATTGGGTTTGCGATGTTCAAAATAATGTCCTTTGCCATAAACGATTGCAGGATTGTGTATTTTTTAAACTTCGCGATTAACTCTAGAATATCTGGAGGGTTATGCCGGGATATTTGGCAAATATGTTCAATAAGCGGCACTTTTTATCCGCTTAAATTCCTTATAATTTCTGTGATAAATAGTTTGTTGAGGCGGGGGCAAACACCCATATCTAATCCCGATCAATTTTTGTCTGCGCATTTCCGCGACAAAATCCTGCTGTTTTTGATCTGGCGCAAGATCGCTATCTCACCATCCTGTCAGCTTATTCGTTACAGGGCGCATGACGCCAAACAACAAGAGGAATGCATCATGACAGGTAAATTAGGCTTAACAGGATTGCTATTGGTTTGGCTGGTGTATGTGGCGTGGATGGTGATCTACTACTCTGGAACATTTTCACTTTTCACCCATTGATCTGCTCTCCATCACTGCTATAGCGATAGTCACTTCATTTTCCCAGATGGCGGCGCTCAGGTCGCCATCTGGCACACAGACCCTTTCCTGGCTCACCTAAAATTTCAGCCTGAAATCGCCACCCATTTCGCCTTCTCATGCGGCTTACATTCGTTGGTGGGCTGAATGAACTGGCGTTTGAGCCAATTAGGCAGTATCATTCAACTCATTATGTGAGCCGAATAAAGCGGCTTTATGGCTCAGTAATTGAGCCTAATCACCAGACTGTTTGGCTCACTGGCAAAGGATATGAGGCAATATATGTGGATATGGCAGAAACCTGATTGGCCAAGTTTTCGCTGGCAAGAGGAAAAACTCCTGCCACGATTGCGCTATCTCCAGCAGCAGCGCGGCATTTTGCTGGGCCGCGCAAGCATATCCAATAACACCGATACGCAAACGTTGAATACTTTGCTCACCAACATCCTGTCTTCCTCCGCCATTGAAGATGAGCGTGTTAACGCCGAATCGGTCAGGTCTTCCCTTGCGCGGCGATTAGGTGTCTCGCTGGAGCAGCCCTATCCCGTTTCCGAACGATCTGAAGGACTGGCCACTATGATGATGGATGCCATCACTCAGCGCGATGAGCCTCTCACGTTTGAGCGGCTGTGTCTGTGGCATCAGTGGCTTTTCCCGGCGAGTGAATGGACGATTAAGCGTTTAAACGTAGGTGGTTTGCGAGGCGAGGAGCCGATGCAGGTGGTATCCGGGCGCATCGATCGCCCAACCGTGCATTTCGAAGCACCACCACGCGACGGGCTTGAACGGCAGCTTGATCAGTTTATTTGCTGGTTTAATCACAGCCATAACGAGGTTCAACTCGATCCACTGCTGCGCGCTGCCATCTGTCATCTGTGGTTTGTTACGCTGCATCCATTCGATGATGGCAACGGTCGTATTACGCGCGCGCTGACTGATTTGGCGCTGGCACAAGCAGACAGCCAAAGCATCCGTTTATATGCCATGTCGTCATCGATTCTGACCCGGCGCGCGGATTATTATCGGATTTTGCAAGAGACACAGCGTGGCGATTTGGACATCACGGCCTGGATGCTGTGGTTCCTCGATGTGCTCAATGACAGTCTGGAAGAGGCGCTGGCATCGGTCACGCGGATACAGAACAAAGCGAAATTCTGGCTGATTCACCACAATGCCCAATTGAACGCTGAGCAAAACCGCGTATTGAATCGCTTACTGGATGGTGGTGAACAAGGGTTTGAGGACGGTATCAGCGCCAGCCAATATCAAAAAGTGGCAAAGGTCAGTAAAGCCACGGCGACGCGTCATTTAACGGAATTGCTGGAGAAAGGTTGTCTGGAGAAACTACCGGGCGGTGGGCGTAGTACGCGTTATCAGATCAAGCTGTAGAGTTTAGTGAGGCAACAGGAGCGACCTTCTCGTCGCTCCCAGTTATCAGCTCTCAGCTCTCAGCTCTCAGCTCTCAGCTCTCAGCTCTCAGCTCTCAGCTCTCAGCTCTCAGCTCTCAGCTCTCAGCAAAGTATCAGGCAGCTTTAACCGCGCGCACTTTCTTTTCGGGTTTACCGGTGTCTGCTTCTGCAGAGGCTTCAGATTCCGCAGAGATTTCAGATTCCGCAGAAGCCTCAGTCTCGACTTCGGCTGTCGCTTCTTCCTTTACCGCATCCGGTAATTTGCTGGTACGCAGGATATGCTGCACCGCATCCTTCTGTTCAGCCAGTAACATGCCTAACGCTTCAGCCTGTGCTTCACCCAGCTCAGGCTGATGCTGCTGCAGCCAGTCGGTGAAGGCGTCCGCCATATCGAGCATTTTGTCCCAGGCATCCGCGTCTTTTTTATTGGCAAACGTCATTTTTTCTTCACCCTTTCTGACAACAACATATTTGGTTTCGACTGCCATGATGCACCTCGATTAACTGTATTTATATACAGTATATTCTAAGCAAACTTTTTTGAGCAAACGTTTTCTGCTCATTAAGCCAGTAATTCTTCCAGGAACGTCGCCAGCGCTTTGCGCGGATCGTCCTCTTCTGAAACGATCATTTCGATACCCCACTGCCCCAGCACCTCTTTGGCCACCGGATTATTGCGGTTGGTGAACAAGTAGGATTTGGGGCGCGCGGTAGCCAATCCGGTACGGCCCCACATCTTGGTCAGCCGGTAGAATAACAGACGAATGTTAAAGTCACTGATGCTGTACCCGACAAACAACACCGAGTTGCCCATCACGTCATGCGTCAGTTTGATATCCAGCGGCGAATCGAAATAGAGGCGCTCAAAGTAGCTGCTCTCATCCAGCACGATGGAAGTATCATCGTCAAAATCACCATGAAGTTTTATGATATGACGCTTGTCTTCGGTTAATGACACCAAATCTGCCGCATTCGCCACTTTGCTGTACGGCACATTGTGAGCTTCGTGCGCCATCTCCAGCCAGCGATCGTAATTGGTGGTGTAGATGCGTGAAAAGTTACCTTGGGTGATCATGGTGTGAATTTCAGAGCTGCGCACGTCAATATCCGGGCGATGCCATTCACGATCCATCCAGCTGCGTAATGGTCCGAGCGAACCTTTGCGTTGCTTGTAATACTCCGCCAGCGAAAGATGTGTGCCATAAGTATTAAAGATCTTCGGGTCGTAACCCAGTTCTTTGGCCAGATGCGCAATCAGCTCATGCCACTCCGGCAAACCCAGATTGCGTGAAATACCCGCACCCGCAAACAGGATCAGTTTGCCTGCATCGTAGGCGCGTTTGAGTTCCGGTTTCATGCCAGTCCCCGTGATGTTTTAAGAAAGGTGGCGAAGCGATCCAGTGCCAGGCGGCGCATGGATATTTCGTTTTTGAATTCACCCATTTCAGCGAAGGTCTGCGAATGGCCTTCTGGAATGAATACGCAGTCCCACTGAAACTCGCGCGGTCCGGCCGGCGCTGGTGCGATGGTGCCGCGCAGTTCACCCTCAAACTGGTACATTTTACGACCATCGCAATAGCCCAGCACGGTTTTGGCGGTCACGCTGGGGCTATCCAGACCGCTAACCAGTTTAGTGAAGCGTTCAGCGTTCAGTCGGCTCCAGAAAATGCGCGTCAATCCGGCAGGCAAACCATTCAACCCATCCAGATACAGGCCGGTGTGCTCAACAAACAGTGGACGCCCAATGATGGAAAAGGCTTTGGTGAGTTTGTCACGTACCAGTTCAACTTCATTTTCTGTTTGGATCTCTTCGATGCGGCGGGCGATGGGAATGACTTCGACGCCGACCGGCTCCAGGATGGTGCGCACTTCGGCAAGCTTTAGCTCATTGGCAGATAGAAAGCGTATTTTCATTGCAACCAGTCGTTTTAAAGTGGGTTTCACATTCGGGTCAGGCCAGGCTGAATACGTGTCCAGCGCTTGTTGTTTTTGCCTCTGGCACTGCAACTACCTTAAGGCACTGAGGTTTCATTCTAACGTGTGCACTTGCCATAGGGTAGGCGCAATCGCGGTAATCATAAAATGCGCTGCGAGCTTTCAACCTCTTTTAACGCGCCGTATGCAGGCGGAAATAATCGACTTAAGTCACCTCAATCGGCCAGTTTTACCCGGATAAATGCTCATTTCCTCTAACATAGGTCAAATCATAATGCAGCTTGAATGAGTGTAAATAACGTGAAAACAGTTATGACAGCCGTCACGCTTTTCCTTAATATACCTGACTGAAAACATTAAATAATTATGACTATAAAACTGAGAATAGCTAATGATCTCTTATTTCAGTTCAGGATTTTCAATCATTCGCAATCTGCCGTTTATTTTGAAAGGCGATAGCCTGGAAAAGAAATTGCGTTTAACCTTGTTGATCGCCGGGACATCCAGCATTGTGGCCGGTATTTACATGGTGTTGTTTAACGTTGTCAGGGGTCACCATGACATTGCCTGGTTATATGCTGCCAGCACATTACTGGGTGGTTACATTACCAGTGCGGCCTTCTGCAGTGGCTTAAAACGCAACCTTTACATCATCGTGCATGCACTCTTATTCAGTATTATCCTGCTACTATTACTGGATAATTATCATTCAATTGTTAAGCGCTCGGAATACAATTATCTGATGGCTCTGACCATCGGTTCCGCGCTGGTGCTACGCCAGCAATCGAATTACCTCAGTAAAATTTTTCCTCTCATTTGCCTGGCGTTTTATCTGCTGTTTATCGCTACGGGATTAACCTGGCAAAGTGGGGCTTTCAGACTGAGCATACCTGAGGAACTTGGTTTCTATATTGTTAACTGCAGCGTGTCGATTATCGCGCTACTGTTAACCGTGTTTACGTCACGCGGTGATTATTCGGAGACCGACCTGATTAAACGGGAGCTTTCCAACGCCATCGAAAAGAACCAACTGGAGCTGTACTATCAGCCACAGGTGGATACCAATAAAAAGTTGATAGGCTTCGAAGCCTTACTGCGCTGGAAGCATCCGGTTAAAGGTTTTATCTCGCCGGAGGTGTTTATTCCTGTGGCGGAGAAAAGTGGGCTGATTATTGAGATTGGCAAATGGGTGATGGAAAGAACCTTGCAGCAAATGTCTGACTGGGATCGCATGTATAATCTCAGCAATCTGAAGTTTTCGATCAATATCAGTCCACTGCAGTTGATGCATCGGGATTTTACCCAAGATACTTTGCTGACGCTCTCACATCACAAAATCAGTCCGGAAAGATTAAAGTTTGAAATAACTGAAACCACCTTTATTTACGATCAAAAAAGAATCAGCAGTGTCATTGAGCACTTCAGTCAATTAGGCATTAAATGGGCGATCGATGATTTTGGCGTAGGCTATTCATCGCTGAAATCGATCAGTGATTTCGCAATTGATGATATCAAGATCGATAAATCGCTTATCATGCATATTTTTGACAACGAATCTGCAGCGATAGTAGTGCACAAGACAATTGAACTGTCGCGTGAAATGGGATTAAACGTGCTGGCTGAAGGCATCGAAAGTGAAGAGTATTTCGACTACCTGCGCGACAAAGGCTGTAACTTGTTCCAGGGGTATCACTTTGCCCGTCCACTCCCAGCGGGAGAGGCTGCGCTTTGGATCCGTAAAGCCACAACGTAAGAGACTTTTGCCATGGCGGCGGCTGAGCCGCCATTGTGCTCAGGATTAAAATATCGCTTTGGCGATCGTTAACGCCAGTCCTAACGTGACGAGTTGCATTGAAACCATCCATTTGGTTTGTTTGTTCAGCGCCTGGTACAGATCGCCCCTGATCGCCAGTACATCCGCCTTGGTCGCGTAATTTTCCTTTATGGACGCAACATCGGCTTTCACTTCACGAACCTCGGACCGTAATTCTGCTATTTCTAATTTGACTTCAGCGATTTCAGTCCTGACTCCAGCCATATCCTGTTTAGTGGCGTAATTCGATGTAATAACGGCAACACCTGTAGCGATGATGGCAACCGTCTCTTCCAGTTTCCTGACCCTTGACTCCATGAAAACGCCCCCCAATCTCGGCCGCTTAATTTCTCTGTACTGTAGGGATTGCGCGTGGCAGATATTAAGTTGACCTCTTATATTTTCAACTAACATGTTAACCCCAATCTTTTATACGTTGATTGGGTAATGCAGGTTAAGCCAGACTCATTCAAAATCCTTTTTACTCTTTTTCAACCTCACATTCCCTCTGGAAACACCAATATGACACCTTACCGACAGGCTAAACAATACCGATCCTTGTAAGAGAAGATAAAAAACCATCTGAAGCGATTAATTAAATGCAAGGCGAGTTTATTTCACGGTCAAAAATCGAGATTTACCGTTTAATTCATGCCAAAAAAATAAATAAAAGAATGAATAGGTTCACAACAACGCTGAAAAGAAAAAACTCACAACAATCAAGCTGTGAGTTTTCTCTCAATTAACAAAAAAATTATTTATTGATAAACAATCCCAGGCGGATTGACCTGTGACGCCTCCACGCCCTCCTCCTGTTCTCCCCAGCGTGCCAGCACTTGTTGGTACTGTCCGCTGGTTATCGCTCCATTGATCGCTTGCTGTAATGCCACATCCAGCCCATTACCTTTTTTAGTCGTCACTGCCACCCAGGCGCGGAACGGACCGTGACCGACGATTTTGGTTTGACCGCGTGACGCCACTTTCCATGCCGCCATGGCTTGTGGGCCAAATGAAGCATCGGCGCGCCCGGAGAGCAACGCCAGCGTCGCTGAGGCATCATCATTGAGATATATCGGCTGAACCGGAGCCAACCCCTGTGCACGGTTTTTCGCATCCCAACTCAGCAAAATTTTCTCCTGGTTGGTACCGGAGCCCACAATGATGCGTTTACCCGCCACGTCCTCGCGCCCTTTGATCGCCGTGATTGCACTGTCCGTTTTCACGGCGAACGCATGGTTATCCGCGCGGTAAGTCGCGAAATCGAACTTCTGTTTCCGTTCTTCTGTCACCGCGATATTAAACATCGCCACATCATAACGTCCGGCGGTGAGGCCCAGCGGCCAGTCTTCCCAGGCGGCAGGCACCAGCTTGAGTTTCAACCCCAAACTGTCGGCCAGCAGCCGGGCGAAATCAGGGTCGCTACCAATCAGCGTTTTATTGTCTGATGCCCACAAGCCAATCGGCGGTGAATTGGATGCGGAAGTCGCCACCGTCAAATATCCCGGCGTCACAAAATGAAATCCGGCCGGAATTTTGGCGATGGCTTGCGGGTTAGCCGGAATGTGGATTGGCGTTTCGTTGTTTTTTGCATCCAGCGTTTCTGCGGCAAACAGTGGCGAGCTGAACAACCATGCGGCCAGCGCGCTGACTATCACTCTTTCCATTACAGCACCCGCGCCAAAAATCGTTTCGTACGCTCATGACGCGGTTGATTCAGCACCTGGTGCGTACTGCCCTGCTCGACGATGCGGCCATCAACCATAAATACCACCTGATCCGCCCCGGATAGCGTGCGGGCACCACGGTTAAATGTTTTTCCTGACTCATCTCAACTCCTTAGCTGGCTTGCGCCACACTGTGCACATCAATCACCTTGAAGAAGCGTAAACGTCCGTCATGAGGTGGCTGACTGTAGATTTCCATATCTTCGAGTAGCGTAAACTGCGGCTGATAACCGTGGCCGATATACAGCTGCACGGCTTCTGGCTGACGAAATCCGGTGGTCAGGAACACGCGCTGATAACCGGCGCGCAACGCACGCCGTTCAAGCTCCTGCAAAATCAGCAGCGCCAATCCCTGACGGCGCAGATCGCTACGCGTCCAGATGCGTTTAAATTCCGCGGTTACGTCGTCATAAGGTTTATAGGCGCCCATGGCGATGATCTCGCCGTCACGCTCCAGCACGATAAACAGCCCACGCGGCGGCAAGTACCACTCGGTTAATTCCACCTCGTTGGAGCTTTTGAAGAAATCGCCGTAACGTGCCGCATACTCGCCAAACAGACCGGTGATAATCGGCTGCAACTCAGCGGCTTCAGGATGCACTTCGCGGAAAAATTGCTGGCTCATGCAGCCTCCTTAGTCGCCAAGACCGGCCGGGTTGATTTCAGAGCGATCCAGACGCTCCACGCCTTCACCCCAACGGTTCAGCACCTTGTCGTAGTCACCGTTTTTGATCACGCCGTTGAGCGCGGTGTTAATCGGTTGAACCAGACCGTTGTCTTTTTTCACTGTCACCGCGATATGAGCGGCTTTCGGCCAACCCCCATCCACGCTGCCCACCAGTTTGGTTTGATGAGTTAACGCGGCTTTCCAGGCTCCAATCACATTCGGACCGAAGTAGGCATCGGCGCGACCGGACTGCAACGCCAGCGTTTGTGCGGCATCATCTTTGGTGTACACCGGCGTGAAAGGCTTCAGTCCTTTCGCCTGATTCTCTTTGTCCCACGCCAGCAGGATCGCTTCCTGGTTAGTGCCGGAGCCCACAATGATGCGCAGCCCGGCGATGTCTTCGGCCTTGTTCAATGATTTAATCTGGCTGCTGGATTTCACGTAAAAACCCAGGGAATCTTTGCGATAGGTGGCGAAATCGAAGCGCTCTTTACGCTCTTTGGTCACGGTGACATTGGTAATCGCCGCGTCATATTTGCCGGAAGCCACGCCCAGCGGCCAGTCTTCCCACGAGGTCGGCACCACATTGAGTTTCAATCCCAGGCTGTCGGCCACCAGACGGGCGATATCCACTTCACTGCCGAGCAAGGTTTTATTGTCATCGCTGAAAACGGTTAACGGCGGAGAATTCTGCGCGGCCACCGCCACAGTAAATGAGCCTGGCACAGCAAACTTATGTCCGGCCGGAATTTGCGCCACCGCAGCGGGATTTGACGCAGTGTTCACCGGTGTTTTATTGGCTTCGATACTGATCTGCTGACCGTTCACCGCCACTTCTTCAGCCAAAGCCGCACTGCTTAAACTCAGCAACATCAGCGCAATAAGGGATTTTTTCTGCATAGCGTGTTTTCTCTTTAATTTATTGTTGTGTGAACTGATTAACCGGGTCTTTCAGACCGAAGCTGGCACGCAGCGTGGTGCCAGGATATTCGCTGCGGGTCAGGCCGCGCGCTTGCAAGAGAGGGATGACGCGATCAACAAAGCGTTCGAAGGTATCCGGCGTGCCGCCCTGAATAATGAAGCCATCGGTGGCCTCGGTTTCAAACCACAGCTGTAAGCCATCTGCCACCTCTTCTGGCGTGCCAAAGAACAGCGGACGCGGCGTGGCCGCTTCCAGTGCTGCCTGACGCAGTGTGTGACCGTGCTCTTGCGCCTTACGTTTGATTTCATCGGTGGTGCTGCGGAAGCTGTTTTGGCCGATATCGCCAATATCCGGGAAGGGCTCATCAAGCGGGTATTGCGAGAAGTCGTGGTGATCGAAGAAGCGACCGAGGTAGTTCAATGCATCTTTGATGGACACCAGTGCGGCGGTGGTTTGGTACTGGCGCTCAACGTCTTCAGCATCGTCGCCAACAATGACGCCAACACCCTGGAAGATATGCAGATCCTGCGGCTCACGTCCGTTTGCCACCAGCTGCTTTTTCACATCTTTATAGAAAGCCTGCGCCTCTTCGCGCGTCGGCTGGTGGGTGAAAATGGCATCGGCGTGGCGCGCTGCCAGCTTTTTCCCATCCTCTGACGCACCGGCCTGAAACACGATCGGGCGTCCCTGCGGCGTGCGTTCGATGTTCAGTGGCCCCTGCACCTGGAAGAAATCACCGTGGTGATTAAGGGTATGAAGTTTGGCAGCATCAAAGAACTGACCGCTCTCTTTGTTCCGCACAAAGGCATCGCTTTCCCACGAATCCCACAGCCCTTTCACTACCTGCAAATACTCATCGGCGATGCGATAGCGCAGCGCGTGCTCGGGATGCTGCTGGCGCGAAAAGTTTTTTGCCGATCCTTCCAATGGCGAGGTCACCACGTTCCAGCCCGCGCGTCCGCCGCTAAGGTGATCGAGACTGGCAAACTGACGGGCAACGGTAAAGGGTTCGCTGTAAGAAGTGGAGACCGTACCCACCAATCCTAAATGCTCAGTGACTCCCGCCAGCGCCGACAGCAGCGTCAACGGCTCGAAGCGATTAAGAAAATGGGGAATGGATTTTTCATTGATAAACAAACCGTCGGCGACAAACAGAAAATCCAGCTTGCCGGCTTCCGCTTTGCGCGCGATGTGCTTCGCATAGTCAAAATTGATGCTGGCATTGGCCTGCGCCGCCGGATGACGCCATGCGGACATATTGCCGGACGCGCCATGCAGAATAGTGCCAAGTCGCAGTTGTCTTGCAGTCATAGTGTTCTCTCTTTTCCATGGCATAGCCTGACGGCGACGGATTCGTCGCCATACAGAGCGGAGGATATTGGGTTAAATGGGCTAACTCAGAACGGCGTCACGACATCGTGCATTGAGGTGCTGTAAGGCCTGCTGCGCCAGTTGGGTGAAATAGTGCGCGGCAGGGGCGATCAGTGCTTCGTCGGGATTGAAACCGCCGTGATGCAGACCAAATTCACTGGCGCTGCCAATGCTGACAAACGCACCAGGGACCTGCTGTAAGTAATAGGCAAAATCTTCGCCGCCGAGGTGCAGTTCTGCGGTTTGCACCCGATACCCCACCTGCTGAGCAATCTCACTGGCAAACTGCGCCCAGCGTGCATCGTTTTCTAGCACCGGCGGGCCCTGATGCCAGCTGAAGGTCGCGGTCGCACCGTTTGCCGCGGCAATGTGCTCGACAATCTGACGCGCGCGCTGTTCCAGTTGTGCCCGCACCTGCTTGTCATGGGTGCGTACCGTGCCGCCAAACTCGGCTTCTCTCGGTGAAGTGTTGCCAGATTGACCGGCATCGATGCGCGTCACGCTCAACACCAGGCTATCCAGGGTGTTAAAACTGCGGCTGGTGAGTGATTGCAGTGCCTGAATGATCTGGCTGGACACGAGAATGGCATCCACTCCCTGTTCAGGGCTGGCGACGCGCACCACAAACTTATCGGCATTGGCATAAAACGCCCCGCCGCGCGTGGCGAAGGCACCCGTCGGTAAGCCTGGTTCGTTGTGCATACCAAAGATCGCCTGCACATCTTGCAACACGCCAGCATGGATAAACTTGCGCGCACCGGTGGCATTTTCTTCGGCTGGCTGGAACAGAATACGGATGCGTCCCGGCAGTTGATCTCCCAGCGCATGCAGTTGCAGCGCCGCGCCCAGCATCACCGCGCTATGCACATCATGGCCGCAGGCGTGCATCACACCCGCATTACGCGAACGGTATGGGAGGCCGGTGGCTTCATGAATCGGCAGGGCATCAATATCAGCTCGCAACGCGATCAGCGTTTCACCCTGACCCACTTCCACCACCAGACCGGTTTCCAGCGGATAATCGAGCAACCGCAAGTCAGCGTCCTGTAGCCAGCGGCGCAAACGCGCCGTGGTTTCCACCTCATATCCAGACAGCTCAGGCCAGCTGTGCAGCTCGCGTCGCCAGTCAATCAGTTGCTGTTCGCTTGTGTGAGTCATGGTTATCTCCGAATTACGCCGCAACCAGTCGATGCGTTGCCAGCAGTTCGAGAGATTTCACTCGCGCCTGCTCCTCAGCAATCGGGGTATCAATCACGAACTCTTCAATGCCGAAATTCTGGTGCAAGGCGTCCAGTTTGGCGTGCACCTGCGCGGCAGTCCCTTTTAGCAACGATGGCGTGCGCGGCTCAATGACATAATCGGTATAACCGCCCTGTCGCACGTAACGTTCAGCTTGCTCAACGCTGCCCACGTTGACGCTTGGGCCATCTTTCACACTGACGTGATAGACGCGCAGGTTATCCACCAGCAAATCAGCCTCCGCCGGGGAATCGGCGACCACCACCTGCACGGCCACCAGCGCCTGCTTGCCGTTGCTGTATTGGCGATAGCTGTTAAGCACCTGTTCCATTAACAGCGGATCACCGTTGTGATGTGCCGCAAACACCAGTTGCCAGCCCAGTTCTGCTGCCAGCCTGGCACTTTGTTCGCTGGCACCCAGCAGGAATCGGTTTGCCGGACGTGGCGGCTGCGGCGTGGCGCGCAGGATCTCTTCATCGCCCACCGGCGGAACATCCAGCCAGCTATCCAGCAGTGAAAGCTGCTCAGCAAAAGTGCCCTTCTCATCCTGATGGATGCCCTGCTGTAAGGCGCGGGTGGAGAGTGGCAGACCGCCTGGCGCTTTACCGATACCGAGATCGATACGGCCCGGCGCAATTGAAGCTAGCAGGTTAAAATTTTCAGCGACTTTGTAAGGACTGTAGTGTTGCAACATCACGCCACCGGACCCGACGCGAATATGCTGGGTCTGCCCAATGATCCAGGCGATCAGCAATTCAGGAGAGGGGCTCGCCAGGCGGTCAGTGTTGTGATGCTCTGCCAGCCAGAAGCGGTGATAGCCCCAGGCCTCAGCCTGCTGCGCCAGCTGTAATGTGCGATGCAGGGCATGCGAAGCGCTCTCTCCATCGGCAATCGGCGATTTATCTAACAAGCTCAGTCGATATGACATACGCCAAATCCTTTTCCTCAATGATGATGGCGAGCAGTGTGTGATGGCGGCGGGTAATGGGTAAAACATATTATTGTCGTATGCATTTGTAATTAATGCATATCAGAGGGACGCGGAATATTGATGGATAAATAAATAATGTAAAACAGAGAGTTGCGCATCAAACAGCGTTGTGCATAACGGTTGGCTGTGCGTAATAAACTAATCGGGAAAGGTTTGCACTAATGGATATAAGTCTGACGGAATACACTCTTCGTTATTATATTGAACAGCAAAACGCACCGGAATAAATACCGGTGCGTTTTCAAGGGATTTATTATTTTATCTGTGCCAACGCCGCTTCAATTCGCTGAGCGATCGCTTCTTCTCCCTGCACGTTAAACACAGTCTGAAGTTCCGCCAGTTGTGATTTGTCGAAGCCGACATTTATACTGATGCGCAGATGCGATTGCAGTTGCGACTCGACACCGCTCATTCCGGCTAAAGCGCCCACAGTAGCTAACTCACGGCTTTTCCAGTCGAGATTGTCGCGCGCGAAAATGTCGCCAAACAAATGCGCTTTGAGGAACTGATCGATCGCCGGGGCGAATTCAAACAATGGCCCTTTCACCGGACTGCCCACCAGCGCCGTCTGATTGCGCGTACCGGCGGAAAGCATGTTTTCGGGCGCAGGAACCGGCCCGGCCTCGTTGCCTGGCTGATCATTTTTGCCCTGTAAGCGGCGGGCATCAATCACTTTCATCAATTCTCCCAGCGCGTTGAGGCTGCGAGGGAAACCGGCATAAGCATAAAGTTGCACCAGCACCTCACGGCACTGGCTGAGGGTCAGGCCTTCATCTAAACCCTGATTCAGCGCGTTGTTGAGTTTGGCAATATTGCCTGTGGCGGCATGGGCCGCGATCACCGCGATACTCTTTTGTTGCAGGGTCAATGGATGAGTCTGTTTTTGCCGTAGCGCGACATATTTTTTCTGTTCTGGCTCGGAGGGTTCATCAGCCAGACTCACTGAAGAGGCGAGCGCAGCGCACATCATTAATGAGGCATTGATGCTTTTCGTCATCTTTTACTCCTTACAGAGAGGCCGTGGAACCGTACTGCTCATCGCTGACTTTCTCCAGCCACTCCACCACCTGGCCATTTTCAGCTTCAGCGATAGCAATGTGCGACATGCTGTTTTCCGGTGCAGCACCGTGCCAATGTTTTACGCCTGCCGGGATCCACACAATATCGCCCGGACGGATATCACGTGCTTCACCGCCCCACTCCTGCACACGCCCCAGACCTGCTGTCACAATCAGCGTTTGCCCGAGCGGATGGATATGCCATGCCGTGCGCGCGGAGGGTTCAAAGGTCACCGTTGCGCCGCCAATACGTGCAGGTTCGCTTCCCTGAAACGGCGCATCAATACGCACCGTACCGGTGAAATACTCTGAGTTGCCTTTAACCGAAGGTTTTTCACCACTTTGCCAGACAGTGATCATCGATGTGTTCTCCTTTGCAGAAACAGCTGAGACAGATAACGCCAGTATGAGGGCAACAGCCATTCTCATTATGTCGGCTCCGTGCTTCAGGTTCGGGTGATGACCGCTCTGGAACGGGCGGCCACATTGATTGCAGCTAAAAGTGTAGGATCACGCGGATTGATTGATAAGGTAGTCAAATCAGGATGGGTTTATGAACAAAACTCACCAATAGGTGTAACTCGTCGGTCAGCCCTGATAGCGCACTGCTTCAATCAATTTAGAGAAGGCTGCGGTGTGCTGTTTACGGCTGGGATAATATAAATAGTAACCACTAAAAGGTTCGCACCAGTCTATCAGCACACACTGCAACAGACCTTCATCAATATATTTCCGCACAGAATCTTCCGGCGCATACAAAATCCCCATGCCGCCAAGTGCCGCTTCAATACGCGAACTGAGGTTATTGAAAATAAGCTGGCCTTCCACTTTGACGCGAATCTCTTTTTTATCTTTGGTGAACTCCCAGTTATACAATCCACCCAGTGTCGGCAAGCGCATATTGATACAGTTGTGATGCTGCAATTCATACGGCGTTTCAGGAATACCGTGATGTTTAAAATACTCGGGGGTCGCAACCACCAGCATTCTCCAGTCAGGACCGATACGCACCGCCACCATATCCTTTTCCACCTGCTCGCCTAATCTCACCCCGGCATCGAAACGCCCGCTCACAATATCGGTCAGGGTGTTATCGACGGAGAGTTCAATGTTCACGTCAGGGTATTGCTGAAGATAGGGTTTAATTAATGGCCACAGGGTGGAGTGCAGCGCATGTTCACCGGCGGTAATCCGTATATTACCCGAGGTGCGCGTCTGGTGTTCAGTCAATGCCACCAGCGCTTTTTCAATATCTGACATCAAGGGCGCAATATTCTGGATAAGTTGCTCGCCAGCTTCCGTGGGTGCCACGCTGCGGGTGGTGCGCGTCAACAGACGCGTCTTAAGCCGCTCTTCCAGGCCGCGCATCGCATGGCTTAGTGCGGATTGAGAGACACCCAATTTGGCGGCGGCACGGGTAAAACTGCGTTCCCGGGCGACCATCACCAGATAAACCAGATCGCTGAAATTTTCTCTTAGCATCGCCTACTCACATCTCTTTCCGGGTTCAATAACACGCTCAAAAACACGAAGAATTCGGGCTGCTGTAGCACGAACATATCGTTTCCCTGCCCTCAACTCTTACTCAATGTGTAAGTAAACACCCGGCCATTCCTGGTTTGCACGGTAAGTGTCTTGCCTGCGGTAGTATCCAGCGTACGGGCTTCGCTGTATTTCCACATCATAAGGCGTTGCCCTTCCGGATAAGGGGATTCAGAATCAGGCGGCCCAAACATATTTATCAACTCGGCTCTGGTGGTTTTACCGGTCTGTATTTTCTGAATGTTCGCGGTATCGAAATTATGCCCGACGGAGCTTGAGCACGCTGACAGCATAAACATTAAACCCGGGATCCAATATGCTCTCATTAAACTCCCCCCTCATGCTGTAAGCCATAAATATAAAACCTCTACATTATAGAGAGTTAACGCCACTTTTAATCGGCGAAGAATCTTAATTATTTCCCACAAGTCCATTCATTTTATTTTTTTCGCAAAAGCTTAGTGCAATTCCTTGGTTCTCCTCGCGGGTGCGGCATTTGATGATGAAATCCGCCCGCCGGGCTATTGAATCATAAGGAATTCACCATGAATAAGCATTTTCACTTGCAGGCATTAAGCTTAGCCCTGCTGACAGGGATATTTAGCGCACACGCGGCGGACACTCCGGTCAAGGGAGGTACGCTGGTGTATCTTGAACAGCAACCGCATACCAACCTCTATCCGCCTGCCGGTGGTTTCTACCCCAACGGCGGTATCCTCAACCAGATCACCGATAAACTGACGTGGCAGAATCCAAAGACGCTGCAGGTTGAACCCTGGGTAGCGGAAAGCTGGAGCAGCAACGCCGATAAAACTGAATACACTTTTAAAATTCGTCCGGGCGTCACCTTCTCTGATGGCACGCCACTGGATGCCAACGCGGTGGCCAAAAACTTTGATACCTACGGTCTCGGTAATAAAGCCCTGCGCTTGCCGGTTTCGGAAGTGATCAATAACTACGACCACAGTGAAGTCATCGATCCGCTGACGGTGAAGTTTTATTTTAAAAAACCCTCTCCGGGATTTTTACAGGGCACCGCAACCATCGGATCTGGCTTAGTGTCTCTGAGCACCCTGCAACGAAGCTTCGATCAACTGGGTGACGCACGCCATATTATTGGCTCCGGTCCGTTTGTGGTCAGTGATGAAAAACTCGGGCGTGAAGTCGATCTCACCGCGCGTAAAGATTATCAGTGGGGGCCGAAAAATATCGCCCAGCAAGGCCCGGCCAATCTCGATGGCATCAAAATTATCGTCACGCCGGAAGACAGCGTGCGTATCGGCGCATTGTTGGCGGGCCAGGCAGACTTTATCCGCCAGGTGCAAGCCTATGACGAAAAACAGGCGCAGCAGCAAAACTTCCCGATATATGCAGCCCCCACACGCGGAATCAATGACAGTATCAGCTTCCGCCCCGATAACTCGCTGGTGAGTGATGTGAATGTGCGACAGGCGTTGCTGCATGCAACAAACGCCCAACAAGTGGTAAAAACACTCTTCTCGCCAAACTATCCGCAAGCCACCTCGGTCATTGCCAACTCAGCAGCAGGTTACGTCAACCTGTCCGACAAGCTGAAGTATGATCCTGCTTTGGCAAAGCAGTTGCTGGATAAAGCTGGCTGGCAAGTCGGCAGTGACGGTATCCGCGAGAAAGACGGTAAAAAGCTTGCACTGACAATCTATGAATCACTGCCACAGCCTCAAAACAAAGAAGTCCTGCAACTGGTGGCACAGCAGTGGCGTCAGGTCGGTGTAGCGCTGGCAGTCAAAGCCGGTGATGCGGGCAGCCGTACGCTAGACAATCTCGAGCCCCTGAAAACACCATTGACGGTCTCGGAAGTGGGTCGTGCCGATCCGGATGTGATCAAAAGCCAGTTCTACCCCACTAACCGTGATGCGCTGCTGCAAAAAGGCGGCTCCAGCGACAAGGTGCAAAACTTCCGCGACGACAAGCTGAATGCACTGCTGGTGGATATCTCGGCGGAAGTGGATCCGGCTAAACGTTTGGCTCTGACCGGTGATGTCCAACGCTATCTGCTCGATCAGGCTTACGTGATCCCCATCTTCGAAGAGCCGCAAGTGTTCGCAGGTGCTCCCTGGTTCAAAGGCGTGAGCTTTGAAGCGGTGGGCCGTCCTTCGTTCTACGGCGCATGGCTGGAAAAACACTAAGGCAGGCTGATGATGCAACGTTCTCTGCTGCGAAGAGTGGGTCAAAGCGTGCTGGTATTGTGGGCCGCATTTACCCTGTCGTTCTTGCTGCTGCAGGTGCTGCCGGGCGATGCGGTGCTGATTAAATTTCAGAACCCGGATCTGGGCTTAAGCCCGGATCAGATCGCTGAGATGCGGCTGGCTTATGGCGCGGATAACCCACTGTGGCAGCAATATTTCCATACGCTGCTGGCGATGCTGCACGGTGATTTTGGCTATTCGGTACAGGCTGGCGTGTCAGTGAGCGATCTGTTGATCAGCAATCTGCCCGCCACCCTGCAGCTGGCGGTGCTGGGTTTTGCGCTGGCCACGTTACTGGCCTTTGCGCTGGCGGCACTGTCTCGCTTGCCCGCACTGCGTCTGCTGCGTTCGTTGCTGCAATCCGTTCCTGCGCTGTTTATCTCGCTGCCGACCTTTTGGCTCGGCATCGCGTTAATTCAGCTGTTCTCCTTCCAGTTGCGCTGGATACCGGTGATCAACCCGTCGCCGTTGCAGGGTTTAATCCTGCCGGTGATCACCGTGGCGATCCCGATCTCCGCGCCGCTGGCACAAATCCTGCTGCGCAGTATTGACCAGATCTCAACGCAGCCCTTTGTGGCGGTGGCGCGAGCCAAAGGCGCCAGCGCCAGTCGCGTGCTGTGGCGACACGTGATGCGCAATGCGCTGCTGCCGGTGCTCAACGTGGCCGGTCTGCTTTTAGGCGAGTTAATCGCCGGCGCGCTGATCACCGAAACCGTATTTGGCCTCAGCGGTATCGGTCAACTGACGCAGCAGGCGGTCAATAATCAGGATGTCGCCGTATTACAGGCGGTAGTGATGATCTCTGCACTGGCCTTTGTCCTGATCAATCTGCTGGTCGATGTGCTGATGCCACTGTTCGATCCCCGTTTGCAACCTATCGCCGGAGGAAGCCGATGAGCCTCGTCGATTACGCTACCGCTCGCCAACACGGCGCCCCCCCTCGTACTCAACGCAGCTGGCAGATTCAGCCCGGACTCTGGCTGGCCTGGGCGGTGATGCTGCTGGCCCTATTAGCGGCATTCGCGCCAGGATTATTGACTCATTACAACCCGACCCAAGGGGTGTCCGGTGCGCAACGTTTAGCGCCGCAGGCCGCGTATTGGCTCGGGACCGATCAGCTCGGCCGCGATCTGTTTACCCGTATTGTTTACGGTGCTTCACAGTCACTGGCCGCCGCCTTTGCCGCCGTGGCGATGGGCCTGATTGGCGGCACCACGCTGGGCGTATTGGCGGGCGCTGTGGGCGGGCGCACGGAAAACACCTTGATGCGCCTTGTCGATGTGCTGCTTTCCATCCCCTCATTACTGCTGTCACTTAGCGTACTGATTCTGCTGGAATTTGGCACAGTGCATGCCGCGCTGGCCGTGGGGATTGCCTCCATCGCCAGTTTTGCCCGGCTGGCGCGTGGTGAAGTGGTGCGTGTGCGTCGCAGCGAATATGTCGAAGCGGCCTACGGCAGTGGCGGCAGCTTTTGGCTGGTGCTGTGGCGCCACATTTTACCCAACTCGCTGACGGCGGTAATTGCCTTTGCCGCACTGCAGTTTGGTCAGGCAATTCTGGCGCTCTCCACCCTCAGTTTCCTGGGCTACGGCACACCGCCACCTTCACCAGAATGGGGATTACTGATTGCTGAAGGGCGTAACTACCTGGCCACCGCCTGGTGGCTCACCACTTTCCCCGGCATCGTGGTGGTGGCCGTGGTGCTGGCGGCGAATCGCATTAGTCAACAGATCGCCGGAGGTGGCGCATGAGTGCATTACTCGCAATAGAAAATCTTTCCCTGAGCTATCAACAGCGCGGGCAGTGGCGTGAAGTGGTGCACAACGTGAGCTTCACCTTGCAGGCAGGTGAAATGGTGGCATTAGTCGGCGAATCCGGCTCCGGTAAAACCACCACCGCACAGGCGATTATTGGCCTGCTGGCCGAAAATGGTCGTCGCGACAGCGGCAAGATCGTGTTAAACGGCACCGATATTGCCGACTGGTCAGCCAAACGTATGGACAGCCTGCGCGGCGTCAGTATCAGCCTGGTGCCGCAGGATCCCGGCAACTCACTCAACCCGGTGAAAACCATCGGCGATCAGGTGGGTGAGATGCTGCAACTGCATCAGAAAATCAGCAAGTCTGAGCGCCAGCAGCGTGTACTGGAACTGCTGGAAAAAGTCGGGTTGAGCCATCCGCAACAGCGACTGACGCAGTATCCGCATCAGCTTTCTGGCGGCATGAAGCAGCGGGTATTGATTGCGATCGCCCTCGCCTTGCGACCGCAAATTATCATCGCGGATGAGCCCACCAGCGCGCTGGATGTCACGGTGCAGAAACGCATTCTGGATCTGCTGGATGTGCTGCGCCGTGAGTCGGGCACCGCGGTGTTGTTTGTCACGCACGATCTGGCGCTGGCGGCTGAACGAGCCGACCGGTTGCTGGTATTCCGTCACGGCGAGATTCAGGAACAAGGGCCAGCCGCTCAGGTGTTTAACGCGCCACAACATCCCTACACGCGCCAGCTGCTGCAGGATGCTTCACCAGACCACACGGCGCTGGCGATTTTACCTGAAGCAAAGTTTTCGACACCCGCGATCCAGCTTTCAGCCATCAACAAGCAGTTCTCACTCGGTAAACAGCAGCAGTTACAGGTCGCCAGACAGGTCAGCCTGACAGTGCCACGCGGCACCACGCACGCACTGGTCGGTGAATCCGGCTCCGGTAAAACCACGCTGGCGCGCATTCTGATGGGATTTGAACAGGCTGACAGTGGACGCGTGGTGATCGACGGCATTGATGCCAGTGCGCTGCGCGGTGAAGCGCTGCGCCAACTCCGACGCAAAATCCAGTTCGTGTATCAGAATCCGTTTGCATCACTTGATCCGCGCCAGACGCTGTTTGCCATTATCGAAGAACCGCTGCGTAATTTCGAAAAACTCAGTGCCGATGTTCGTCGTCAGCGGGTTGAAGCCGTGGCTCAGCGAGTGGCATTGCCAGTGGAATTACTCACGCGTAAACCGCGTGAACTCTCCGGGGGTCAACGTCAGCGCGTGGCGATTGCGCGCGCACTGATCCTGCAACCGGCGATACTGGTGCTGGATGAAGCCACCTCGGCACTGGATGTCACCGTACAGGCGCAAATCCTGCAGTTGTTGCAACAGCTGCAACAGGAACTGGGATTAACCTATCTGTTTATCACCCACGATCTCGCTACGGTACGCCGCATTGCGCATAGCGTGACCGTACTGAGAGCGGGCGAAGTGGTCGAGCAAGATGACACCGTCACATTATTTAACGCACCTCAGCATACTTACACCCGTGCACTGATTGACGCCATCCCCGCTATCCGTCCGCTGATTAAGGAGTCTGCATGACGCGTAAACGCATTGGCTTTTTCACTCGCCTGCTGGATGAGGTATCGGCGCAAGAGCGTTATCGCCTTGCGACCGAACAGATTCAGCACGCCGAACGTTTGGGATTCGACAGCGCCTGGATCGCTCAGCATCATTTTCATGAGAAGGAAGGCGGTCTGCCTGCGCCACTGGTTTTCCTCGCCCACGTGGCCGCGCACACCCGCACGATTCGTCTTGGCACTGGCATTATTACGCTGGCGATGGAAAACGCGCTGCGCGTGGCAGAGGACGCCGCCGTATTAGACCTGCTCAGTCATGAGCGGCTGGAAGTCGGATTGGGATCGGGCGGCACAAAAACCTCTTTCCTGCCCTTTGGCTTGACCATCGATCAACGCGCCAGTGTGTTTGCCGACCAGCTGCACACGCTGCTTAGCGCCTGGCGAGGCGATACCCTCGCGCACCCGGACAATCATCTCTACCCGCCCGCGCCAACGCTGGCACAGCGCGTGTGGATCGCCACATTCTCAGTTGAGGGTGCGGCGCGAGCGGGCGCCGCTGGCCATGGCTTGATGTTGTCACGCACGCAACCGCGTCCGCCAGGCCAGCCTGATTTGCCGCTGGAGGCGATACAAAATCCGATGATCGATGCCTATCTGGCCGCGCTGCCGGCCGGTATTGCACCGCGCATCCTCGCCTCACGCACCGCGTTTGTTGCCGATTCAAATGACTATGCGCGTCGTCTCGCAGAGCCAGGATTGCGGCGCCAGGCTGAGCAGTTCCAGGCTGCTGGCCACGTCATCACCGGCCATTCGCTGGAAAGCCATGCGCGCCAGCTTGATGCGCACTTTGGCGATGCACCTGCGGTGTTGGCGTCATTACGCGCCGACTCGACCTTGCAACGTGTCACCGATATCACCTTCCAGGTGCACTCAATCGATCCGCCACACGCCGACATTCTGCGTTCCATTGAATTAATCGCTGATCACATCGCCCCAGAGCTACGTGCTCTGGAACAGGCTTAACAGGAGAATATGATGTCTCAACCCATTGATTTACTTGCCGCCTTAGCGGATATCGATCCCGCATCAGAACTCGCGTTAGCACGCAATGAGCGCCACGCTGCCACTCAACACACGCAAGGCAGCTATGAGGTGCTGTTTGGTGAAGATGATGCGGACCTTCCGCTGCAATGGCGGTTTGCCTTCGCCGCGCAGGTCGCCGACTGGCACGGCGCCACCCGCTTACAGGCACATTATCAGCAACAGGTGAACAACAAGGCACATGACGCGCGCTTTGCGGCCGGTCACGCCTTTGCCGAACTGCTCAGCCTGCACCCGGTGGATGCAGCGCCCAAACACATTCAAAACCTGCAAAGCGCTGGCTGGACGCCACGTGGCATCGTCACCCTCGCACAGTTAATCGCATTTGTGAGCTTTCAAAGTCGTTTACTGACCGGCTTACGCCTGCTCAACGGCGAGCAGAGTGACGTGCAAGCGCACGCCGTGGCTGGCAAGTGGCACGATGCACCGTTGACGTTGAGTGGCCAAACCGCCCTCACCGCCTTTACCCAGCAAGAGTTAGGCTGGGAACCCTGGCTGGCAGCCAAACCGCTCCACGAATTCACCGCCGATGAACAGGCTACCTTGAAGAAAAATGGCCACAGCGACTCCGATTATTTCCGTCTGCTGGCACGTCATCTGCCGCTGCTGGAACAGCGTACGCTGACCGACAAGGGCATCTTTTACACCGCTGGCGGATTGCCGCGTGCCGAGCGTGAACTGGCAGCCACCGTGGTCAGTAAAGTGAATGGCTGCATCTTCTGCGCTTCGGTCCACGCGCGTAAAGCCAGCCAATTATCAAAAGACGATGCGGCAGTACAAAAGCTGCTGAATGTTGCACCGGGCGCAGAATTGGCACACGGCCAGTCACCACGCTGGGCCGCGATTATTGACCTGGTCGCGACGCTTTCCATTACCCCCGCTGCCGCCAGCCTGCAGCAGGTGCAGACGTTACGCGATCAGGGCTTGAGTACGCTGGAACTGCTTGATGTGATCCAGTCCGCCGCTTTCTTTGCCTGGGCAAACCGTTTGATGTTGACACTGGGCGAGCCATTTTTACCTGAACAATCACAAGGATGACCATGACCGGGCAAACCCACTCCACGCAGCGTTTTCACATCACCCTGACCGGTAAAGGCGCGCATGCCGCACGGCCACATGAAGGCATTGATGTGATTGTGATCGGCAGCCATATCGTTTCCGCGCTCTATGCACTCCCCAGTCGTCATCGCCAATGGACGCTGGGCATCACGCGCTTAACGGCCGGTAACAGCTGGAATGTGCTGCCTCAGACGGCGGAGATCGAGGGCATCGTGCGCAGTCTGGATCAGCACACCGATAGGCAAATCACCACCCTGATTGCCGGCATTGCCGCCGGTTTTGGCGCGGAAACGCACGTCAACTGGCAGCCACTGTCAGCATCCGAACCGGACGCGCCAACATGGGCGCAGTGACTATGAGAGCAAGGAGGAAAGCGATGGCGATTTCCGTACCGATTCCCCGTCTGGGTCATGTGGTGATCAACGTGGCCGATCAGTTAGATGAGGCCAGTGCGCTGTTTCGTCGGTTGGGGTTTCAGCTCACCGAACGCGGCCATCATTCACTCGGATCCAGTAACCATCTGGCCGTGTTTGGTGATAACTATCTTGAGCTGCTCGGCTTCGAGCCGGGGCGCGCCAGTTTACGTCAGGATGTGTGGCAGTCACCCATTGGCCTGAGCGGGTTGGTGTGGAAGACCGACGATGCCGATGCGGTATGGCGTTATCTTGAGAGCCAGGACATTGATGGCGCTGTGCCTGCCAGCTTCTTCCGTCCGGTACAGTTGCCGGATGGCAATGAGGATCAGGCGCGTTTCCGCACCGTGCCGTTACGACCGGCGCTGGTGCCGAATGGGCGCAGTTTCTTTTGCCAGCACGAGACGCCACACGCGGTGTGGCAGGATGCATGGCGTCAGCATCCCAACGGCGTGACCGATATTGTCGAATTTGTGGTGGTGGCACAGGATCCTGCGGCGGCAGCACAACCTTACAGTCGGTTATTTGGGGCTAATGCGCTCACCGCCTGCCAGGAAGGTGCCTTCGTATTAAAAGCTGGCGTGGCGACGGTGCGCTTCGCGGCTGCCGGCTATGTCACACAGCGTTTCGCTGGATTACCACCCGATTACAACGGCAGTGCACGCATGGCGGCGTTAAGCTTACGCAGCGTGGATCTGCGCAAGGTGAAAGCCAGCTTATTACTGGGCGATATCCCGTTCCACGAAGAGGAATCCGCGCTTATCGTCAGCGCTGAGCATGCTTTTGGCGTGGCGCTGCGGTTTCAGCAGTCAGCTTGAGCTTTGCGGGCGGCCCATGGGCCGCACCTCTTAAATAGCGCTCTTGAGCTGTGATCGCGGCTAACCCTGGTATCAGAAGATCTTTACCCATTGCCCCTTTATGCCATTTCGTCACTTCCCTAAGGTTCTGTTAATCTTTAAACCTCAATATGCCCTCACTAACATGAGGGTATGAATGATATGAAATCGTTTTTTTTCAGTTTGATGGATGGATTGCCATATTGATGAGTGTTTTTACCATTACAGCCTTTTTTATTATTTGGTTTTCAACCTAACAACATCAATGAATTTTATCACTGGGCATTTTAACATCACTCATGCATTTAATCATTCCATCGTAGATATTAATAACACCTTTTAAAAGCTTGTTTAATTTATAACGCCAATCAAGTAGCCCCCCATTTAAACATCAGATTAATAACCTAACTAACTTCACAGATCCTGAAAAAAATTGACACTCTGATTGCATCGGGGTCGCAATGGGTTACTGTTAAATTCTTGTAACAAATGTAACCAAAAGGATCCGTATGAAAACCTCTCTGCGTTTTTTAACAACCTCTGTACTGGCAGGACTCTCCTTCTCTGCGTTTGCGGCTGTACCTGCAGGTTATCCCGCTGAGTATCAGAAAGTCATTGATGCAGCGACAAAAGAGGGCAAAGTGGTGGTGTATTCTACCACTGACACCAAAGCAGCGGGCCCGTTGATCAAAGGCTTTGAGTCACTGTATCCGGGCATCAAAGTTGAATATAACGACATGAACAGCACCGAACTCTATAACCGTTACATCAGTGAGCAGGCCTCGGGTAGCGGCAGCGGTGATGTGGTATGGAGTTCATCCATGGATACCGCGCTAAAGCTGGCCACGGAATATGCGGCGGAATATGCCTCGCCTGAGCAAAGCAAAATACCAAAATGGGCAGTGTGGCAAAATAAAGCTTACGGCACGACCTACGAACCGGTGGTGTTTATTTACAACAATAAACTCATCCCAAAAGACACCGCGCCTGACTCTCACACCGCACTGGCTAAAATGATTGCAGCCGATCCGGCTAAATTCAAAAATAAAGTGACCACTTACGATATTGAAAAATCAGGATTAGGTTTCATGCTGACGGTTCAGGACAGCAAAGTGGATCCGCAATACAAAGAAAACCTGGCGGGGATGGCGAAAGGGGGTCTGACGGTACAATCTTCGACTGGCACGATGATGGAGCGCGTCTCTTCAGGTGAGAATTTGATTGGCTTTAATATTCTCGGTTCTTATGCCGAAGCCCGAGCGAAGAACGATCCGGCATTGGGCATCGCTTACCCGAAAGATTATATCCTGGTGCTGTCTCGCGTTTCGTTTATCACCGAAGATGGTGAGCATGAGAACGCCGCTAAATTGTGGCTGGATTATGTATTGTCAGAAAAGGGACAGAATATCCTGGCAAATCAGGCGGACATCCCTTCCCTGCGCAATGATATTGAAGGCAAAAACGATATTGACGGTATGACCAAAATGCTGGGCGATGCTCTGAAGCCGATTCCGGTGGATGAATCACTGCTGGAATATCTGGAACCGGCAAAACGCCTGGAATTTATTAAACAGTGGCGTACCGCCGCCGGGAAATAATGCTCCCCACGTTATGCGCCCGTCGCGGCGCATAACATCTCCTTTCGCCTCCGGTGTTTGATAGGGTTGGCATATGAGCAGGTTACTAAAAAAGTGGCAGAGTTTGCCACGTGCATTGATTGTTCTGATCACGGCATTGGTTATTTACGTGCCGCTGATGTTTATTGTGGTGCAGAGTTTTCTCTCCGCGCCGTTCTTTGCCAAAAAGAAAGAGCTGACGCTCGGTTCATTTGGATTTATTTTCTCCGATCCTGATTTTTATAAGGCGCTGGAGTCGGGCTTTATTCTGGCGTTTGGTCTGGTGATCATTGCTATTCCACTCGGCGGTATTTTGGCCTTCCTGATGGTCAGAACCAACCTGCCAGGACGCCGCCTGATTGAGCCATTGATTCTGGTGCCGATCTTTGTCTCGCCGATGGTGCTGGCCTTTGGCTATGTGGTTGCCGCCGGCCCGGTGGGCTTCTTGTCGCAATGGGCGAATCAACTGTTTGGCGTGGTGCCGTGGAACATCTACTCGATGACCAGCATCGTGGTGATCGCCGGACTCACTCACGTGCCGCACGCCTATCTCTACATCTCATCGGCACTGCGCAGCGTCAGCTCCGATGTGGAGGAAGCCGCGCGCACGGTCGGCGCTTCACCGTTGCAGGTCATGACTTCCGTTAGCCTGCCGATGGTGCGCCCTTCGATTCTGTATGCCTGTGTGCTGCTGTTCTTCCTGGGATTAGAGGTGTTCGGCCTGATGCTGGTACTGGGCGATCCCGAAGGCAACATGGTGCTCGCCACCTACCTGTATAAGCTGACCAACAAGCTCGGCACGCCTTCCTACCACCTGATGGCCGCTGTCGCCGTGGTGCTGATCTGTTTTACCGTGCCACTGGTGATGCTGCAGCGCTGGCTGATGCGCACCGCCAACCGTTTTGTCACCATGAAAGGCAAAGCGTCACAAGCGCGCGCCCTGCCGTTGGGTAAATGGCGCTGGATCGCTGGTGCGGTGGTGTTGGCCTGGCTGACCATCACCATCGGCGTGCCGCTACTGGGCGTGGTGATGCGTGCGTTTATCTCGCACTGGGGCGTCGGCGTCTCACTGTGGGATGAAATATCCTTCGCGACCTTCCGCAGTATCTGGGATCAACCCAATCTGTTGCGTGCCATCGTCAACTCGATGCTGATTGGGGTGATCGGCGGCGCGGTGGCGGTGATCTGTTATTTGTTTGTCGGCATCGCCATGCATCGCAAGCAGGATCAGGTGACACGCTTCCTGGATTACAGCGTGCTGGTGCCGCGTGCCGTGCCGGGACTGTTAGCCGGTCTGGCTTTTCTCTGGGTGTTTCTGTTCATTCCGATGTGGCTCGATCAGTCCCTGAAAAACGGCTGGCTCTCCAGCCTGCCAGTTGCTGACTGGCTGCGGGAAAACTTTATTGTTTGGCTGCGTTCCCTGCGTCAAACCATCTTTAGCGTCTGGCTGGCCTATACCGTGGTGTGGATGGCTTACGGCTTGCGCCTGATCTCCTCAACGCTGTTGCAGGTCGGCCCTGAACTGGAAGAAGCTGCACGCAGCGTGGGTGCCACCCCGGGACAAACCACGCGCCACGTGACCGTGCCGCTGTCTCGCCACGGCCTGATTGGCTCCTGGTTGCTGATGTTCCTGATTTTTGAGCGTGAATACTCAACCGGTGTATATCTGCTATCACCCGGCACCGAAACCATCGGTTCAATGCTGGTCTCACTGTGGTCAGCGGGCGCCATTGATATCGTGGCTGCGCTCTCCCTGATTAATATCGTGCTGGTGGTGATCGGCCTCGGCATCGCTTTACGCTTTGGAGTGAAATTACATGATTGAATTATCGGTAGATAACTTGCATCTGATGTACGGCGATAATCCTGTATTGAAAGGCGTATCGATGCAGTTGAAAAAAGGCGAAGTAGTTTCACTGCTGGGCCCATCAGGCAGCGGCAAAACCACCCTGCTGCGTGCCGTAGCCGGTCTGGAAAAACCGTCTCAGGGGCGTATCAATATCGGCAAGAATGTGGTGTTTGACGGCACGCCTAAAAGCGAGATTCCGGCTGAAGAGCGCAATCTCGGTCTGGTGTTCCAGTCTTACGCACTGTGGCCGCACAAAACCGTGTTTGAGAACGTGGCCTACCCGCTGAAGTTGCGCAAAGTGGATAAGGCAGAAATCAATCAACGCGTGCAAGCGGTGCTGGATCAATTAGGGCTCGGGCATCTCGGCAAACGCCATCCGCATCAGCTTTCCGGCGGACAGCAACAGCGCGTGGCGATTGGCCGTGCACTAGTCTACAACCCGCCGGTGATTCTGCTGGATGAACCGCTCTCTAACCTCGATGCCAAACTGCGTGAAGAGGCGCGCGTGTTCTTGCGCGAGCTGATTATTCGTCTCGGACTGTCTGCCTTAATGGTGACGCATGACCAGAACGAAGCCATGGCGATCTCTGACCGTATTCTGTTGCTGAATAACGGCGTGATTGAACAACAAGGCACACCACAAGAGATGTACAGCCAGCCTTCAACGCTGTTTGCCGCTGAGTTTATGGGCAGCAATAACCGTCTGCACGGCAAAATCACCCACGTTGAAGGCGGCCGGGCACGTATTGCCGGGGCAAAATGGGCGCTGTGGGGTAAACCGAGTGGCGATGTGCAGGTTGGACAGGAAGGAACAGCGGTGATACGCGTCGAACGTATGAATATCGCTGACACCACTGATGACAACGCACTTGAGCTGCCCTTGCTCACCAGTATGTATTTAGGCGATCGCTGGGAATATCTGTTCCGAACCGAGGGGGATGATTTTGCGCTGCGCGCGTATGGCAAGGAGTTCCGCGGGAATCAGCGCTTCCGCGTCTCACTGCCGCAAGAGGATCTGTGGATTTTCGCTAAAGATTGATTGCTAGCAGCAGGGTCGATTATGGAGAAGGCGGCCTTTCGGCCGCTTTATTGAGGTTTTGACCCTGCATTAATTATTTGCGCGCCTTCGCAGCCGCAACCAGTCCATCCAGCCAATCCTGATGACCGTTGATCATCGGATTGGGTTTCGCGCTTGCCAGCTCAACGGCCGGTTTACCGTTTTGCGTTTCCTGAGTCAGGATACGCACGCGATTGTCAGAGAGATCTTCAATCAGCCAGGCGTGCAGAACATCTAATCGGTCGTCGCTGCCCACTTCACCCGCCCAGCCGTGCCAGGAAACACGGGCCGCTTCGCCGACTACGGGTGCCACGTACTCGGTGACCTGCGCTTCCACCGGGAAGCCAAAGGTTTCGAAATAGAAGCGTACGCCCTGCTCCAGTTCGGGGCCTTTGTTGTCATAGAAACGCGCATTCGCCGAGTTCTGATAATAAGTCGGCCAGAGTGACGGCGTATTCAGTAGCGGCCAGATATTCTGGGTGCTTAAGCCCGCCACAATCACCTCGTTGGAACAGTAGTTATCGCTAAAGCCCGGTACAAAACCTTCTGGCCAGTTAATCGCGTTCATTTTCATTTCATTCGTCTCAGCGTGGATAAATCGTGGCAAAAGTATCTGACTCTCAGTGAAATAAGACCAATCGCCATTATTTATTTTTAATATACGTTTTCGTGATATCTGGTGGCAGCGTATGATGAGGCACTGCCACGCCATCGCCGGAAGATGATGAAAACCGATATCCGCAACCTCGACCTCAATTTGCTCAAAGCGCTGGATGCCTTACTGGATGAGCGCAGCGTCACCCGCGCGGCTGAACGTTTAGCCCTGACGCAACCTGCAGTCAGCGGCATGTTAACGCGTCTGAGGGAGTGTTTTGATGATCCGCTGTTCACGCGGGCGCAGCGCGGCGTTGTCCCGACGTTGCGCGCACTGGAGTTGGCTCAACCCGTGAAGTCCATTCTGGCGGAAGTGTCAGAACTGTTGCAGCCCAAAGCCTTTGACGCTGCAACCGCCGAAATGACCATTAAAATCGCGGCCACCGATTATGCCCTGCGTGCGGTCATTGTGCCCTTTATGGCCGCGTTAAGGGTACAGGCACCGGGTATCCGCGTGGCGGTATTGCCCGTTAACAACGAGCAGTTATCTGCGCAGTTTGAACGGGGTGACATCGACATCGCGTTGATCACGCCAGACAGTGCCCCACCCGATCTACACGCCCGCTCGCTGTACGATGAAGAGTATGTGTGTCTCATGCGCGAGGACCATCCACTGTCTGTGCAGACAGGTTTAACGCTCGACAGTTTCTGCGCGCAGGACCACGCGTTAGTTTCCTACGTAGGAGGCAACTTCAAGGGCGTCACGGATGAGGCGTTAGCCGCGGTTGGACGTTCGCGACGTGTGACGCTTTCGGTGTGCAGCTTTTTAGTATTACCAGAGATCTTACGCGTCAGTGATTTGATTAGCGTGGTGCCACGCCGGTTAACGCACGATTTACCCGGTTTGAAGGTCTTGCCTCCTCCGTTAACGATCCAGGGGTTCAACAAAATTGTGGTCTGGCATGAACGCACGCACCGCGATGCCGGGCACCGCTGGTTGCGTGAATTACTCTTCTCTACGGCGATTTAAGCGGCCGCCTGTTCATTCCCCAGCAGATTCAATATATGGCTGCGCAGCGCCACCAGCTTAGGGTCATCACGTCGGCGCGGCCAGGGCAGATCCACCTCAATCACATCCACCACTTTCGCCGGTCTTGGGCTGAATACCACCACACGATTCGCCATCACCAGCGCCTCTTCAACGTCATGCGTTACCATCAGCGTGGTGAACTGCTGCTCCTGCCAGAGGTCAACAATCTCCTGCTGCATGCGCAGTCGCGTAAGGGAGTCAAGTTTACCCAGAGGCTCATCAAGAATAAGCAGACGTGGCACATTCACCAACGCGCGAGCCAATGCTGCTCGCTGGGCCATACCGCCAGACAGCTGATGCGGCCAGGCGCGAGCAAAATCCTTCAAGCCGACACGATCCAACATTGCGTTAATTCGCTGCTCTTTAACTGCGCGGCTCTCGCCGCGAATCTGCAATCCCAGACCGACGTTGTCATACACCGTGCGCCATGGATAGAGCGTGGGATCCTGAAACACCACCACGCGTGAAGGATCGGGGGCTGTAATGGCTTTACCCTCTTCCGCGAGCAAACCGCTGGCTGGAGGTTCCAGCCCGGCGAGCAAACGTAATAAAGTCGATTTCCCGCAACCGGAAGGCCCTAGCAGAGCGACAAATTCACCGGCCTTCACCTGTAAATTGATGTTCTCCAGCACCGGTAAATCACTGCCTTCAAGCGTAAAATGGTGATTCACTTTTTCAATAGCAATATTCACGCCTGCAGAGGTCATGGCCATATTTCGCTCCTGCTAAATAAGAGTGTGCCGACAGTTATCAGCAAATAACCATAAGCGTCTCTCTCTCCTGATTGAAATAGCCTTTTCGGCAAACCTATCCGTCATCTTTCATAAAGAAAAACTGCATGACCTCATGCGGGATTGTTATTTGGTGGTGGGAAATCGCTAAGCGATAGTGCCCGTGATCTTTAATGACAAGGAAAGCAGAATGGCAATGCAAAAATACTTTCTGAGCCGGCGCGCATTATTGCGCGGCCTGGGTTTATTCAGCGCTGGTGTAGCGGTGAATCCATTGTTGAGCAGCAATGTGTTCGCCGACGACAAACCGCTTAAAACCATCAAACTGGCGTGGGGACAAACGGCGGTGTGTCAGGCGCCGATTTCCGTTGCCCTGAAGCAGGGTTTCTTCAAAAAATATGGCCTTAACGTTGAACCGGTTAACTTCAGCGGCCCGACCGATGCCCTGCTGCAAGCGATCGCGACCGGGCAGGCCGATGGTGGTATTGGCATGGCGCTGCGCTGGCTAAAACCGCTTGAGCAAGGCTTTGACGTCGACCTGACCGTCGGCACGCACGGCGGCTGCATGCGTTTACTGACCCCGCAAAACAGCGGCATCCGCGATGTAAAAGATTTGGTGGGTAGATCTGTCGCGGTCAGCGATCAGGCCAGCCCGATTCGTAATTTCTTCGCGGTGCAGCTGGCGAAACAGGGCATCGATCCTGATAAACAAATCAACTGGCTGCAGTATCCGCCCGATCTGTTTGGCGAGGCGCTGCGTAAAGGCGAAGTACAGGCACTGGCCACCGATGACCCACAGGGTTGGCTGCTGAAGAAACAGCACAACCTGCTGGAAGTCGACAACAACCTCAAAGGCGAATACGCCAGCATGACCTGCTGCGTGCTGGGGCTGCGCGGTTCGCTGGTGCGTGACGATCCTGCCACCGCGCGGGCCATTACCCAGGCAATTGTGGATGCACAGCAGTGGACCGCCGATCATCCCGCCGAAACCGCCAAAATCTTCCAGCCGTTTGTGCCGGGTTCGGTGCCGGTAGAGGACATCACCGCGATGCTCAAAGAGCACACTCATCACCACCACTCCACCGGCGCCCAGCTGCGCAGTGAAGTCGCGACCTATGTTGAGGAGTTGAAGAAGATCAACGTGATTCGCCCGGATACCGATGCGCAGCAGTTTGCCGAACACTATGTGCCGCAACTGCTGCCCGCCGAATCCGCCCATCAGCACGCCAGTAACATGGCGCACATGAGCAATATGTCGAGTTAAGGAGAGAGTCATGACCAGTGAAACCCTCACGATTGCCCAACACCGTGCAGCACCGCGCCGCCTGCAACCCGCCGTCTGGGGCGCGCTGTTGCTGTGGTGGGCGTTAGTGGCGCTGATGGTGGCGGTACCGGATAAGCCGCAGGGTTTTGCTGCCCCGCGCTTTGTCGATCAAACCCATGAACTGTTTGCCGGGATTGCGTTGTTACTCACCGTGTTGGCAATAGCCTCTGGCGTGTTTCCGCGTCTGGCGCTGCTGGCTCCGTTGAAACGTAGCGGGCCGTGGTTGATTGTGCTGGCGCTGCTGATTGGCGTGTGGGAAACCGTGACCGTTAAACTGGCGCTGTTGCCCGCGCCCTTCTTTGCACCGCCGCGCGCACTGGTCGAAGCCTACGCCACTGACTGGCCACGTCTGCTGGACAGCGTGCTCAATTCGCTGCGTTTGCTGGCCTTTGGTTTTCTCTACGGAAGCGTGGTGGGCTTTGTGACCGGCGTGGCGATAGGCTGGTCGCGAGGACTCGGTTATTGGGTACATCCGATTTTACGCTTCCTGGGTCCCGTGCCATCCACGGCGTTGCTGCCGCTGTCACTTTACTTCTTCCCCTCCAGTTTCTCCGCTGCGGTGTTTCTCATCGCCCTGGCCACCTGGTTCCCGGTGACCGTGCTGACCTGGTCCGGCGTTTCCAGCGTCGATACCCGTTACTACGATGTGGCGCGCACGCTGGGCGCCAATTCGATGTTCCTGGTGCTGCGCGTGGCGGTACCCGCCGCATTGCCGCACCTGTTTGTCGGCCTATTTATGGGGCTGGGCGCATCGTTCTCGGTGCTGGTTGCCGCAGAGATGATGGGAGTGAAATCGGGCCTGGGTTGGTATCTCCAGTGGGCACAGGGCTGGGCGGCCTACGCCAATATGTATGCGGCGCTGATCGTGATGGCGCTGCTGTTCTCTTCCCTGATCTCCCTGTTATTCCTGGTGCGTGACCGTTTGCTTTCGTGGCAACGCAGCGCGGTGAAATGGTAACGGCATGGTGATGCGCCTGAAGGCGCACCTTTTAGAAACGTTGCCACATCTCAAGGGGCGTCAATCATGGCGCCCAGGCAGGCTACTCCACCACAGAGGTGAACTATGGTTGCAAAAATTTCCTCGTCAATCACCGAACTGATTCGTAATACGCCGCTGCTGCGGCTCTCACGTTATGCTCAGCAACAAGAGATTAAGGCCGAAGTGATCGCCAAACTGGAGCTGTTTAATCCTAATCACAGCGTCAAGGATCGCATTGCGCTCAGCATGATCGAAGCCGCAGAACGCAACGGCACCATTCAGCCTGGCGACACGCTGGTAGAAACCACCAGCGGCAATACCGGGATTGGATTAGCGGCGATTGCAGCGGCCAAGGGCTACAAATTCCGCGTCTATATCAATGATTTTGTCAGCATCGAACGCACGCAACTGATTCAGGCGTATGGTGCTGAAGTGGTGCCGTTCAGCACCATTGAGGGCTTCAGAGAATTTTATGAAGCCAGCAATGGCGATTTTGTCGCCGCCCCCAAATGGCTGGCGGAAAAGGTCACCGCTGCGGAGCCGGAAGTCCATTTTTTGTTACAGCTGGAGAATCCCGCCAACCCGGCCGTGCACGTTCAGACTACCGGGCCAGAGATCTGGCGCGACAGCGGCGGCAAGCTGGATATCTTTATTGCGGCAGTGGGAACCGGCGGCACACTGTCGGGAACCGGACGCTATCTCAAACAGCAGTACCCAAGCCTGCAGGTGATCGCGGTGGAGCCTGGCGTGGGTTCACAACCCAGCGAATTGCGTCCGGAACCGCTGGAGATCACCGGGGTGCACGCCTTTAGCAATCAGCCGCCCGAACGCATCCCGGCGAATCTGGACCACCGCGTGTATGACGAAGTGATCGCCGTAGAAACCTGGCAAGCGTATGCGTCGGCACGTCAACTGGCGCTCAGCGAAGGCGTGTTGGTGGGTGACTCTTCCGGGGCCGTATTGTGGGCGGCAGAACAGGTGGCGGCGCGGCCGGAGAATCACGGCAAGCGTATCGTGGTTTTGTTGGCAGATGGCGGCAGCAGCTACCTGTCGACGCAGTTATTTGCGCATCAGGTGCCTGCTGAGACCTTCAAGCTAGCAAATGCGATTCAGACATCACAAAAGATTGCCTGATTCGCCGGGTTTTCTTTATCACGATGTCATTTATGGCGCATTCCTGAGCAACAACGCTGCTCGATGAATGCGCGATAAATCACTCCGCCACATCAAATTGCGCGTTATAAGATCGCCCCTCACACCAGCACATTGCTGGTGATACCCTTAGCGAACAGCAGCGGATCGGTTTCTGGCCGCAGCACGTTAATAGCCTTCAAATCCCGCGCATAAACATCGATCTCTTTGACGAAGGCATTGCCCACCGAATAGTGCCCATGGGTATGGGTTTTCAGTACGCTGGCGATCTCCTGCGGCGTGGTATTCAGCGCCTGACCGTTGAACTCGCTACCGATCGCTACGGGATGCTGCGCAGCATAGGCGTGCGCTTGCAGGATGGCATGGGTAATCGCGGCAGCCACCTCTGGCTGTTCGCGAATCAAACTGCCACGCGTGCCCACCACACAGCAACTCAGGTTGGCGTACTCATCCATCAAATTAGTACCGACTTCGCGATAGCCCGGCTTCTGCGCCAGGCGCCACATAATCGGATCTGAACCGCTGGCGGCCTGAATTTCCCCTTTCTCCAACACCATTGGCAGCAAATCTTGGGGGAATACACGCCAGTTCACGTCGGTATTGGGATCGACGCCGTGCTTTTTCAGCATCAGTGAAAAGAAGTTCTTATCTGCGCCCGCCATATCGGTAACGCCGATGGTTTTGCCTTTTAGCTGCTCCAGCGTGGCGGGACCGTCACTGCGCGCTAATAAGCGCATGCAGCCACCGTGCGTGCCTGCGGTGAGTTTCACATCGAAGCCTTGCTCCAGCGCTTTTAACCAGCGCAGTGCCATGCCGATGGCGGCTTCCGCTTTCCCCGTGGCAATCGACTCCAGCAATAATTCGGTGGAATTGCCAAAGTTGACGAATTCCACTTGAAGGTTGTGAGCTTTGAAGAAATTATGTTGATCGGCCACCACAACCGGTGCCAGGCAAATGGCATTAAGGTTCACCGCGAGGCGAATGTGCGTGGGTTTCGCCAGTGCCCACTTACCCGCACCACCCTGCAACAGGTCGCCGGACATCGGCATATTGTGCATCTGATCTTCGGCGAAACTGCGCCCTGGTAAAGTAGACGCCATCATCGCTGCGGCGGAATACCCAAGAAAGCGACGACGCGAAAGTAAATAATTTTCTGGCATGATTTTACTCCCAAAAATATATACAGGTGAAAGAGTGAGCGTTGTAATAATTCATTTCAGGAGCAGGCAGATTAATCGTTAATTAACAGCGCAACCAGCTGTGTAATTATGCCGATTACGCATGTGTTAAGCGGTTTTATTGCTTTTACAGCCTTGCCATATCAGGAAACAATCGACCCTATGTTATTCATCGATAAACAAGGTTTTCTTAATGGCAAATAACACGCCTTTTCTCGCTGAATTATTGCCAGCCCTCACCGAACGATTGGCTGAACATGCTGAAGAAGTTGATCGAAGCGGTGAATTTCCGCGCGCGGCTTTTGCTCATCTGCAACAACTTGGATTGTTGTATTTCGCTTTGCCCGTCTCCGCAGGCGGCGGTGGTGGCGATTTACGCGATTGTCAGGCGATCATTCAGGCAGTCGCGCGCGGCGAACCCTCCGCAGCACTGATTCTGATCATGCAGTATCTCAATACGCGGAGGCTGAGTGAGGAATCTGATTGGCCCGTAAGTGTGCGCGCGACGGTGGCGAGCAGCGTGGCAACCGAGGGCGCGTTAATCAATGCGCTGCGCGTC
Source organism: Pantoea folii (assembly GCF_056678875.1). Lineage (NCBI taxonomy): Bacteria > Pseudomonadati > Pseudomonadota > Gammaproteobacteria > Enterobacterales > Erwiniaceae > Pantoea > Pantoea folii. The sequence goes on from NZ_JBWXON010000001.1 coordinate 359,027, forward strand.
GAGCCGGAACTGGGTACGCCTGCGCGTGGCGGTTTGCCCGCAACCCGAGCGCGAAGAACCGCCGAGGGCTGGCGCATCAGTGGCGAGAAGATTTACTCCACCGGCAGCTATGGGCTGAGCTGGTTTCTCGTCTGGGCCATCAGTGATGATGTCGATCCGCTGGTCGGCGGTTATCTGGTGCCCGCCGATGCGCCAGGCATCCAAATCGTCGATGAATGGGATCATCTGGGAATGCGCGGCACCTGTAGCCATCGCGTGGTGTTAGATGAGGTGTTGATTCCGCTCAATCACGCAGTCAGCGTTGCACCCTGGAGCACGCCGAAAGCCGGGCTAAATGAAGAAGAGTCTGTGTGGCTGGCGGTGTTGCTCGGCTCGCTGTATGACGCCATTGCCCAAAGTGCACGCGACTGGTTTATTGGCTTTTTACAACAGCGCGCTCCTGCCAACCTCGGTGCACCGCTGGCATCCTTGCCACGTTTTCAGGAGTTAGTCGGACGGATTGATACGCTGCTATTCACCAATCACACGCTGCTTAACAGTGCCGCACGCGGTCAGGTTGCCAGCAGCCATACGGCTCAGATCAAACAAGTGGTGACAGAAAATGCCATTCGTGCCGTTGAACTGATGGTGGAAAGCATTGGTAATCATGCGTTAACGCGTCATCATCCGTTACAACGTCACTATCGTAATGTGCTTTGCGGTCGCATTCACACTCCGCAGAGTGACGCCATTTTCACTTCCGTGGGCAAAACCGCCCTGGCTGCTGCGAGGAATACTTCATAACGTTACGTTTGCGGAGGTGACATGGGCACTGATGCTTTTGAGCCAGGTTGCAGCTTCCAGCATCGCCAACCTGTGTTTTCACGTTTAATGGCTATTGCAGCGCCCAGATTACTTCCGCCTTACACCCTATAAAATCGCACTAAAATCCTGCATGCTGTCCGTTTTTAGGGCCGCGATATCTGATAGCTATGACTGCCACTAAAACTGGATTTACTCTTGTAGCGCTGGCAATTTTTGCCGCGCTCGCCTTGCTGTTTTCCCACTGGACGGCGTTTCTCGCCTGGTCACTGCAAACGCAGATCCAACTCCACCGCCTGCTGGTGACGCATCTGCTGCAAATCAATAGCGGGCAATACAGCGCGGGGTTGTGGTTGATTGGCGTGACCTTTCTTTATGGCATCCTGCACGCGGTTGGCCCCGGCCATGGCAAATTTATCGTCACCACCTGGCTCACCACTCATCAACCGCCGCGCGGTGTCGCGCTCAGCGTGCCGTTTCTTGGCAGCCTGGTGCAGGGCCTCAGCGCCATCGCTTTTGTGTTTATCCTGGCCGTTGGCTTTAACCTGACAACCGGCGATCTCAGCACCAGTCGCTGGTATCTGGAAAAAGCCAGCGCGCTGTTTATTGCCGCGCTCGGCGTGATGATAATGGTGCAAGCCTGGCGAGGCCGCAATAAGCATCTGTACCAACATCAGCATCAGCATCAAGACGAACATGAGCATGAACATGAACATGAACATGAACATGAACATGAACATGAACATGAACATGAACATGAACAGCATCATAACGGCTGCGGCCATCATCACGGCATTACTGCGGATTCAGTGGATAACTGGAAAGCGTGGATCGGCATTATTATTGCCACGGGCGTGCGGCCTTGCAGCGGCTCACTCACGGTGCTGCTGTTTGCCAGCGTGATTGGCATCACCCGTTGGGGCATGTTTGCGGTGATGACCATGGCACTCGGCACCGGTATGGCACTGGTCGCGCTGGCTCTTTTCGTACGTCATTTTCGTCATCGCGCGGGAGAGTTATGGTTGGCTGAGTCATCGCCACGCACGCAGCAAATACTGGGGATAGTACGTATTGCCGGAGGCGCGTTGCTGATCTTATGTGCGCTGGTACTGTTTTTAACCGTGGTGCCGATCAGTGCGAACGGGGATTATATTGCGGCGGGATGTTAATAATTTTTCAAGTCTGATGCGAACAACGCCGGGCCGGCATCCTTGCCGTCCCTGCCAGTGACTCACGAACATCAGCGTGAACCCCGGCAGAGCACGCATTGCTGCGCGCCCGGTTGGTTGAAATCAGAAACGGTAAGACGCAGTCACCGAGAAGCTACGAGGTTCGCCATAAACGATGCCGCCACTACCGACGTTTTCGTCATACTCTTTGTCGAACAGGTTGTTCAGATTTCCCTGCACGCTCAGGTTTTTCGTCACGTCGTAACGTGCGAAAAGATCAACCAACGCATAGCTGCCCTGACGTGCGCGCCAGGTGCCATTGCCGTCCGGTGCGCCAACGTCTTTGTACGTCTTCGACTGCCAGTTCACACCGCCGCCCAGCGTCAGCTGATCCAGCATCGGCAGACGATAGCTGGTGAACAGGTTGAACGAGGTGCGTGGCAGCTGTGAGTTGTAGTTCTCACCATCACGGTCTTCAGCCACATAGGTGGTGCCACCGAAGGTCATCTGCCAGTTATCCGTCAGCGCACCGTTCACTTCGAACTCGACGCCACGGCTGACTACGCCACTCTTACCAACGTAGATGGCATTACCGGTATCCGGGTTGGTCGCCCCAGTTGCTTCCGCAACGTTGTCCAGTTCTGAACGGAATACTGAAATTGAAGTGGTCAGACGGCTGTTCAACCAATCAGACTTAACACCAGCTTCATAGTTCTTACCAATGACAGGTGAAAGGTAACCACCCGAAGCATCCTGATAATCTTGTGGCTGGAATACTGAGGTATAGCTCGCGTAAGCTGACCAGTTATCATAGAAGTCCCAAATCACACCGCCGTAAGGAGTGGTGTTGTTCTTCTCCATCTCTGAACTCAGCGTCTCACGATTCCAGTTGGTATAACGCGCACCTAAAATAACATGCAGCGGATCGGCCAGTGAAATGCGAGTGGCGACATAAGCGGATTTCTGACGCACCAATTGCGTGTCTGATGCCGGCTCACGAGGGTTCCAGTCGGTTTCCGGGAAGTTGCCATTGAAGTTATTGAAATTGCCCAGCTCGGCCGGCGAAATATTTGCCCACGCGCTGTAGTATTTATTATCCTGACGGCTGTAATTCACACCCACCATCAGTTCATGTTGGCGACCTAACAATTCATACGGGCCGCTGGCGAACGCATCGACGGCATCGACTTTACGTTTACCGGTGTTGTATCCAGTGCCACCTACGACAGGGTAATTAGCATATGGCGAGGTGCCGATACCGGTGTTCTTATCGAAGTAACCATCGATGTAGAGTTGCTTACTGTCGAGAAGCATCTCGTTATGAGTACCGTTAAGGGTGATATTCCAGCCGTTATCGAAGTTCTGCTGCAGGTTAACAAAGACCTTTTTATTTTCTTTGTTATTGTAAGCCCACTCCGGTGAGGTGTTATACCCGCGACGCAGATGCGTTTGTGAACCGTCGGTATACCAACGCGGCGAACCACTCCACATTGGGGAGTCAGTGTCGACTTGAGTAAATTCATAGCCCACAGACAGCTTGGTTTTATCGGTCAGGTCAGCATCCACCACACCGTAGATGAATTTCTTCTCGAAGCCATAACGCTCGATAAAGCTGTTTTTATCTTCGTAACCCGCCACTACGCGGCCACGCACGTTGCCTTCGGGCGACAGCGGCGCAGAGAGATCGGCGACATAGCGCTGTTTGTCCCAGCTACCGTAGCTCGCTTCCAGATTCCCGGTGAACTCTTTGCTGTCAGCGTGTTTACGTACCATGTTGATGGAAGCTGACGGGTTACCTGGGCCGGTCAACAGGCCGGTGGCACCGCGCACCACTTCAACGCGCTCGTATAACGCCATATCGGTTTGCGCATCGCCAAGGTTCCAGCGAGAAGCGAAAGCGGTAGGGATGCCATCAACCATGTAATTGTCGATGATAAAACCGCGTGAATAATAATTCGTACGATCCATATCGCTGCTGACGCCTCGAATACCAGTGGTATTCGACAGTACGTCATTCAGGGATTGCAGCTGCTGGTCTTGCATACGCTGCTTGCTGACAATGCTGACCGATTGCGGAATATCACGCGCGGTCAATGCCATTTTGGTACCGGCACGAGTGACCGGGACGCTGTAATCTTTTGCTGCCTGCTCTTGCATATCGCTGCTGGCGCTGGCATCCACGGTCAGGGTTTGTTCTGTTTTGGTGCTATCTGCGGCCTGGGCAATACCTGACGCCACCATCATTGCCAGCACAGAGATACGCAATGCTCGCTGCGGCGCACGGCCAGATTCCCTGACGCGCTTTTCTTTGAAAGACATAATATTCCTCAATCAACTTATCGTTATTTTGTGTTGGCGGCATAGCTGCTGACGTCTGTTAGATCCAGCCATAAATAACGTGCTGAAAAGGAATATCAGGATGAGGTATTTCCCGACCGTGCCGTCCTGGCACAAACAGAACGACCGTAAAGATGCCGTTAAGAAAGCAAATGAGAAATATACGCATTAAGATTACTATTGCAAGAGATTGTTACCGGTTATCCGGCAATTTTACATTTGGATATTTCCTTATTCTTCAATGATTAATAATACAGGTGGGTTATTTTCGGACATTATCACGCAGATTATTGGAGCAAACCTGTGATAAATCACAGGTTCTCGTCGTGATGGTATTCAACGGATCACCAGGGCCAGCGTTTTTCCGCCAAATCCACCAGAAGACGTGACGCGGGGGAAAGTTCACTGAGTGAGCGGAATTGCCAGCCGAAGGTACGCGGCATCATGACCAACGGCAGTGGAATTTCAATCAACTCGCCGCCCTCACCTTTTAATAATCGGCGGGAAATAAAACTCAATAACTGGGTTTGTGCCAGCACGGCACGCAGGGGTGACAGCGTATTGCTTTCCATTTGTGCACGCGGCGCCGCATAGCCACCGCTGCGTAGGCGTTGTTCCAGCCACTGACGCGTCGCGACATTATCCGAGGGCAATAACCAGTTGTATTCATCAAGCTGTTCAGGCGTCGGATGTATATTGGCCAGTGGATGATGGCGGCTGGCGGCAATCACCACCGGATCCTCAATCAGCGGGCGGGTAATAAATTCGCTGTTCCCCTGCGGTAGAAAACCCAGAATCAAATCAACCTTGTTCTCGCGCAGCAGTTTTTGCAGCAGATCATTCATCCCGACCGTCACTTCGAGTCTGGCGGTGGGGGCTTTGTGCAACAGGTCTTTACTCAGCACTGGCAGCATAAATTCCGCTGCCGTGGCCGCCACGCCCAACCGGATTACGCCCGCCGTTCCCGCACCCAGCGCCTGTAAATCCTGTCGGGTGACCTGCATCATGTGCACGACTTTTTGAGCACGTTCACAAAGTAGTAGTCCCGCTTCGGTGAGTTGCATCCCACGCCCCACCTTGAGAATTAACCGCGTGGCGTAAAACTTCTCCAGACGTTGCAGACATTTGGTTAAGGCGGGCTGAGTGATACCAAGGGATTGCGCCGCCTTACCCAGATGTCCTGTTTCCTTCACCGCCAGCAGATAATGCAGATCTTTCAGTTCCATTCATTCCCACCAGGAATCAATTGATAAAATTCAGAGAATATAATTTATCACTCTACGCTGCCAGGATGGAATGACATTAACAACAGAGCAACACGCCGTTCGCGTCACCTTGTGGCGCTTAACAAGGGAGTAAAGGATGAAACATTCACTGAAAGCACTGGTTACGATGATCGCTTTGGCCAGCAGCGCACAGGTTTTGGCACAAGACACGCTGCCCGTGACGTTACCGACGCAACAGGACAGTCGTCTGGAGCAGGTCGCCACCTCGCCACGCGTGTGGAATGGCATTACCGTGAGTCATGACAACCGCCTGTTCGCCTCGTTAACGCAATCGGAAGGTGCGGGTTTGCAGCTGGCGGAAGTGATCAATAATCAGCTGAAAGCCTTTCCCGATGACAGCTGGAATCAGTGGAACGCTAACGATCCGGAGCATCATTTTTACCACGTGAATGCGCTGCGTATCGGACCGGATGGCGATCTATGGGTGATGGATTCGGGCAACAAAGGGATTGGTACCGGCGATCAGGCCGTGGCTGGTGGCGCCAAGCTGGTCCACATCAATCTGGCCACTGGCAAAGTGGTGAACAGCTATGTGTTTAAGGCACCAACGCTGCAACCCACAAGCTATCTGGATGATGTGCGTTTTAATGGCGATTTCGCCTATATCACCGATCCCGGCGCGGTGGGATTAGTGGTGCTGAACCTGAAAAGCGGCAAAAGCTGGCGGGTGCTTGATAACCATCCTCTTTCCATTGATCACCAGCCAATTTACGCGGATGGCAAGAAGTTGATTCTGCGCGATGGCCGCGAAAAACGCGTCGGCCTCGATCAGCTGGAAGTTTCGCCGGATGGCAAATGGCTCTATTACCAGGCGATTCCGGGTCCTCTGGCTCGCATTGAAACCCGTTATCTGAACGACAGCGCCCTTTCAGCGGCGGAAGTGGCGAAGCATGCGGAGAAAGTGCGCGAAACCTGGAGCACCGGCGGAACAGCCATTGATGCCGAAGGCAATATTTATGCGTCGGATATCAATACCCGCAGCATTAAACGCATCGCGCCTGATGGCAAAGTGACCACCGTGGTGCAGGATCCCCGCCTGGTATGGATTGACGCAATGTGGGTATCCGACGGCGCACTGTGGATGCCGTCCGGACAGATCAATCGCACGCCCGCGACCACCGGCGGCAAACCGTCAACCGTGGAATATCCGGTGAAGCTGTACCGTCTGCCGTTACCGATTAAGCCTTCGCCGCGGGATCATCAATAAGCCATAACGTGCCCATTAAAGCTATTTAGCGCGGTAGTCACGCCGCGCTTATTCAACGATCTCTCTATTGATAAACAGGAGGAAATAACACCAGGATAAATCATCACCGTACGCTATTTTAAATTTATTAAAACTAAGAGGTTACGCACAACTTTCGCGTAAACCTAACCTTGTGCCTGCCGAAAAAAAAACTGGATAATATTGCCAGATTGACGAGGTTGCAGAAGGTTAATTTGAACAATAAATAATCATTCGCTGTTTTTTATTTATTCCGAATACGTTGCGTTTGCTACCCACAAACGTGCTCTATCCCTCTGGACAGGAACTTTCGTCATGCTGCTGATCATCAGTCTGCTTATGATAATCTGCTTTATTGGCTTATTAATGAGCAAAAAGCTTTCCGCTCTGACCGCATTAATCCTGATTCCCACGCTATTCGCATTGTTATCTGGCCATGGCGCGGATATGGGCGCCATGGTGATTAAAGGATTGCGTACCGTTGCGCCCACTGGCGTCATGTTGATATTCGCGATGCTCTATTTTATGAGCGTAACGGATGCCGGGATGTTTGATCCGATTATTAAAAGAATCGTTTCTGCAGTCGATGGCGATCCGGTGAAGATATTTGTCGGCACCGCACTGCTTGGCTTTATTGTTGCCCTGGATGGTGATGGCGCGACCGTATATATGATCGTGCTTTCCGCGTTTATGCCGATATATGAACGCATTGGATTATCAAAGCTCAGCGTTGCCGCTCTGCTATTACAGTGCACCGGGCTGGGCAATATGTTTCCGTGGGGTGGACCCACGGCGCGTGCGGCCGCCGCCGTTCAGGCTGACGTCTCTGCTCTGTTTGTCCCGCTGCTGATTCCGCTGCTGGCCTGCGTGGCATGGACTTTTATCCTGGCGGTGATGCTCGGCAGAAGTGAACGCAAACGTCTGGGTTTCCAGCCGCATGTCCCGGTGGAACCTGCCGTGCTGCAGTTTGAAGAGAAACGCTGCGTGGCCTGGCGTTTCTGGTTTAACTGGGCGCTGACCATTGCATTGATGACCTTCCTGGTTCTGGATGTGATGCCCATGGCGTACCTGTTTATGCTGGCCACCGCCATCATGTTCGTTGTCAATTATCCGCAACTGAGCCAACAGCAGGAGCAGATCGGCCGCCATGCGCCCGCCATCCTTGCCGTAGCCGGATTGATTTTCGCTGCGGCGGTGTTTACCGGCATTTTTGCTGAAACCGGTATGGCGAACGCCCTGGCACAGGCGATTGTGCAGACTATTCCCGCTGCACTCGGCCCTTATCTGGCGGTGATTACTGCCTTGATCAGTATTCCCGTCACCTGGATGGTATCGAACGATGTGTTCTATTTCGGCATGCTGCCGGTGCTGGTGCAGGCTGCGGGACATTATGGTATCGAACCGATTGAAATGGCTCGCGCCGCCCTGGTCGGTCAACCGGTTCATATTCTCAGCCCACTGGTCGCCTCGACCTATTTATTGGTCGGCATGCTGAAACTGGATTATGCACAGACACAACGGTCCACGCTGCGTTGGTCGTTTATCACCTCAATTGTATTATTAGTGGTCGCACTGATCACCGGTTGCTTCCCGTTTTATCGCAGTCTATAGAATATATTTATCCCCTTGTAGCCGCTATTTTCCGCGGCTACACCTCGACTGGCTTGAGTGAAATATCTGCTTTATGTCTTATTGTTCGATATTGACACCACTCTGCTGAAAGCTTATTTTCCGGACAATTCTGCATTATGGGTAATATTTTCATTTGATTAAAATTGACGTAGAATGCGCCCTTTCATCTTCGTTATAAAAGTAATAAGGGTTATTCATGAGCGATGCACTCAAAGCATTGAACAATCTTCGTACACTGCGCGCCCATGCGCGTGATGTTGAGATTGCGGTATTAGACGAAATGCTGGAAAAGTTCGCCGTGGTGGTTGCAGAACGCCGTGAAGAAGCGGAAGCGAATAATGCCGCTCAGCGCGAAAAAGAAGAAAAACTGGCGCTGTATAAAGAGATGCTGCTGAATGATGGCATCGATATTAGTGAATTAACGAAATTAAACCAGAGCGAAACCAAACCGAAAGCGAAACGCGCTCCACGTCCGGCGAAATATAAGTTCACCGACGAAAACGGTCAGGAAAAATTCTGGACTGGCCAGGGTCGTACGCCTTCACCGATCAAATCCGTATTAGATGCGGGCGGTTCGATGGATGAGTTTCTGATTTAAACGATCCGCATGGATATTGTAGGGTCGCCAATCCTGGCGACCGATTAAATCCCTATTTCAACGCTGCACAGGCTGCCGCAATGCGTTTTGCGGCTTCGCGCACGCTTTCAATATCCGTGGCAATCGACAAACGGAAATACGGTGACAAGCCATACGCATTGCCGGCAACGCCGGATACGCCGCTCTCCAGCAGATAATTCAGCACATCCTGTTCGCTTTCCAGCGTACGTCCATCAGCACGCGATTTGCCCAACAGGCCAGCACAGCGACAGAAGATAAAGAACGCCCCTTCGGGATTCAGCACCTCAATGCCTTCAACCGGGCTTAGCTGCGCCATAATCGCATCGCGACGCGCCTGATAGGCCGCACGTTGCGGTGGCAGGAAATCCAGGCCGCCGTTCAGCGCCGCTACCGCTGCCGCCTGACTGATGGCGCAGGCACCAGAACTGTTCTGCGACTGCACTACCACCATGGCATCAATCAGCGCTTGCGGACCGGCACCAAAGCCGATGCGCCAGCCGGTCATGGCATAGGTTTTCGACACGCCCCCCACCAGCAGAATGCGCTCGGCTAAATCTGGCGCTACCTGCAACAGGCTGACGTGTTCACGTCCATCAAACAGAACGTGTTCATACAGTTCATCCAGCATGATCCATACGTTGGGATGGTCACGTAGCACCGCCGCCAGTGCAGTTAATTCTGCTGCGTTATACACCGCACCGGATGGATTGCCGGGATTATTCAGCACCAGCCAGCGGGTTTTGTCGGTGATCGCTTGCGCCAGCTGCTGCGGCTGCAGCTTGTACTCTTGCTCCAGCGGGCACTCCAGCAGCACCGCGTCGCCGCCGTTAAAACGCACGCTATCCGGGAACGTCGGCCAGTATGGCACCGGCACAATCACCTCATCGCCGTCATTCAAGGTGGCGGCGAAGGCGTTGAAGATGATCTGCTTCGCCCCGTTGGCGATACAAATCTGCCCCAACGCATAATCCAGCTGATTTTCACGTGCCAGTTTGGCCTGCACCGCTTTACGCAGCGGCGTGGTGCCATTGGTCGGCGTATAGCGCGTCTCACCATTATTCATAGCTTCAACGGCAGCATCACGGATGTGCTGGGGCGTATCAAAATCCGGCTCACCAGTGGTGAGATCCAGAATATCAACGCCCTGCTCTTTCAGCTGGCGCGTCAACTGGCGCGCCGCCGCATTGGCAGAGAGCGACACAGACTGCACACGCTTTGATAAGGTGACCATGTTCAGCTCCTAAAAGGTTTACAGCGCGGGCAAACCGAGGTTCTCGCGCAGCGTGGCGAATTCGTAATCATCGCGGAACAGACCACGGCGACGAAGTTCCGGGATCACCAGCTCGACGAACAGATCCAGTTGCTCTGACATAATGGCAGGCATGATGTTGAAACCATCGGCTCCGCCCTCTTTCAGCCACAGCTCAAAGTCATCGGCGATGTCTTCTGCGGTGCCGACAATCACGCGATGGCCACGCGAACCGGCTGCCACGGCGGCCAGCTCACGCAAGGTCAGGTTTTCGCGCTTCGCCATATCCGTCATCAGCTTGACGCGGCTTTGATTACCTTCGCCGAGCGGCACTTCAGGAACCGGACCATCCAGCGGATACTGGCTCAGATCCATGCTGAAACGCAGCGACAGCTGACGCAGACCGTTTTCGATATCCACCAGCGTGTTCAGCTCTTTCCACAGCGCTTTGGCTTCTTCACGGGTACGTCCGACAATCGGCATCACGCCCGGCATGATCACCACATGATCCGGGTTACGTCCGGCGGCGATCACCTGATCTTTCTGCGAGCGATAGAAGGTTTGCGCTTCTTCCAGGCTGGCGGCAGCGGTGAAGATCACTTCGGCGGTTTCAGCCGCCAGTTTTTGACCGTCTGCTGATGAACCCGCTTCGATGATCACCGGACGTCCCTGCGGAGAACGCGTGATGTTCAGCGGACCCTGTACCTGGAAGTGCTCGCCGTCATGATCAATCGACTTAATTTTGTCATTAACGAAGTATTCACCGGTCTCTTTGTTTGGCTGCACGGCCCCCGCTTCCCAACCTTCCCACAGCTTGTTGGTCACTTCGAGGAACTCACGCGCACGCGCATAGCGCTCGGCGTGGTTTGGCATATCGCTGCGGCTAAAGTTACGCGCCACGTCGGTGGAGAATGACGTCACCACGTTCCACGCTGCGCGACCACGGCTGATGTGATCCAGCGACGAGAAGCTGCGCGCCATGGTGAATGGATCGCTAAAAGTGGTGGATGCCGTCGCTGCCAGGCCAATACGTTTGGTATTCACCGCCAGCGCCGACAGCATGGTCAGCGGCTCAAGGCGTGCCATGGTCGAAGGCAAACGGTACATGCTGGTGGCTAACGCATCGCCAACAAAGAACAGGTCAAATTTACCGGCTTCGGCTTTCTTCGCGATGGTGATTAACCAGTCAATGTCAGTGGGATCGCCGAGCTTTTCCGTGAGACGCCAGCCGCTGACGTGTTGCCCGACCGGTTGTACAAAGAGTCCTAAGCGGATGCGTTGTGTTTGTGCAGTAGCCATGAAGTTGTCCTGGTCGATAAAAGAGTAAAAGTTAGAAACGGTTTTCGGTTGCCAGCAGCGCCTGCTCTAACGCATCCGCATGGATACGGAACGGCAGACGTTCAGCGCTGGCCGCCGGGAATTTAATCTGTTCTGCAATAGTGCGAATTGCCACCGCGCGGTCGCCAGTCAGCGGCGCCAGCGTCAATGGCATCGCGTACTGACGCAGCAGTGCCAGCAGTTCTGCATCAGGCACACCATGGTTTTCAATCAGCGATTGCACCAGCAGGCTATAGCCAACCTTCTCGCCGTGCAGCCAATGATGTAGCTCGGGCTGGTGAGTGAGACGGTTATGAATCGCATGAGCAAAGCCGGGGGTGGGAAGTTGATCGCGCACGCTGTTGGCCAGGCCTGCCAGTACGATGTTGGCATCAATCACCTTCACCAACTCCGGCGTGACTTGCTGTTTTTCATTGGCGCTGACGGCGGCTTCACCTAGTTGGCGATAAACATCCAGCGCACGTTGCGCCGTCATCACTTTGAGATCGAGCGCCAGATCGTGCGGGTTACTGCGCAGGTAAGGGGCAAATTCGTAGTACTTCGCCAGCGCATCAACGATACCCGCTTTGAGATAGCGCACATCGCTGCAGGCGATCACTTCACTGTCCACCAGCACCAGCTCCGGCATTTTCCCCAGTGGCTGGCTGCGCACGTGGCCGCCCTGCTCGTTATAAATGATGGCAACCGGTGACCACGCAGCGCAGGTCGCCGCCAAAGTAGCGAAGTTAATCACTTGCAGATCCGGTAACTGGCTGCCCACCGCTTTGGCAGCATCCAGCACGCGGCCACCGCCCACGGCAAACAGCAGCTCGGTTTGCTGTTGCTCAACGTTGTTTTTCAGCGTTTCGATGGCAACATCGGTGCATTCACCGTGCAGATACTCCAACTCCCAGCGGATACCGTTGGCTTCTAAACTCTGGCTTAATTCCGGATTAACGGCTTGCCAGGCGTTGGGAGAAGTGAAAATGCGGATATGTGTGGCATAAGGTTTGATAAATTCACCGGCACGCTTACGCAGGCCAGCTTCATGTGCATAAGCACGCGGAGATTTGATCGCTAACACGTCGTCACCCTGATTAAGAATAAGGCTATAACGAGAAAAGTTATTTTATTTCATGGGGTTAATGCGAAATAGTTATAGCGCTATGTAATTTATGCATACTACGGTAAATCGCGATATAAGCAATGGAAAAGCCGCCATTTCATTTTCACAAATTCGCATTAGCTTAGTCATTTTTCACATATAGAAGCACAAGGCATTACTGATATTCTGAGTTGCTTAGCACGCTGGGTATTTTGAATTAGCGCTTTAAATTGCGCTTTTTCAACCGCTATGCGCTGCTCAATCTGCATTCAATTTACCGCTTCTATGCGGTTTTTCCGGGGATAGTTATGTCACTTGAATTTCGTCAGGTTAGAGAAGATGAGGTTGAAACCTATCAGGCGCTGATGCACGCCGCCTATGCGCCAACGCTGGCACTGGGCATCAAATTTGATGCCGCCACCGCAGATCGCGAAAAGACGCTGCGCCACCTGCAAAGTCACGGCGTTTATGCGCTTTACGCACAAGGCGTGATGGTTTCCTCGGTCACCGTGCGCTATCCATGGGGACCGCTGCCTGGGCCGTTTGGCCTGCCGCATATTGGCTGGTTCGGTGCCCATCCCGACTATCCCGGTAAACAGTATGGCCGCCAGGTGCAGGATCGGCTGGAACAGGAGATCCTGCTGGGTAAATTGCGGGCGCCAGCGGTATCACTGGGTACCGCCACCAGCCATCCCTGGCTGATCGAGATGTATAAAAAGCGCGGCTTCCAGCTGATGCACACCACCGATCTCGGCAAAGGCCACATCACCCAATATATGAAGAAAGTGCTGGATGACAGCGCGCATGATGCGTGGATGACACGTCAGGCCGCACAACAAGGAAGCAAAGCATGAGTTTTGATGAGAGCGCATTGGGCCAGCATTTGATTGCCTTCCGCCATGAGTTACACCGTTTTCCTGAACTCTCTAATGAAGAGTTTGAAACCACCGCGCGTATTCGCCAGCAACTGGATCAGCACCAGATCCGCGTGTTGGATCTGCCGCTGAAAACCGGGTTGGTGGCGGAAGTTGGCCCCGAAAATGGGCCACTGATCGTGCTGCGTTCCGACATTGATGCACTGCCGATTGAAGAGCAGTCTGATGTGACGTTCCGTTCTGAGCGTCCGGGCGTGATGCACGCGTGCGGCCACGATTTCCACAGTTCCGCAGCCTTAGGCGCGGCGATTCTGCTGAAACAGCAGGAAGCGAGCTTAGCGGGCCGCGTGCGTATTTTGTTCCAGGCCGCCGAAGAGACCGGCCAGGGCGCGCCGGATGTGATTGCTACCGGTGCACTGCAGGATGCGATAACTATTTTCGGCATTCATAACGACCCTTCATTACCACCGGGCGTGATTGGCAGCAAAGCCGGCCCACTGACCGCCGCCGTCGACCGCTTTGATATCAAAATTATCGGCACCGGTAGCCACGCTGCGAAGCCGCATCAGGGCAACGATCCGATTGTGATCGCCGCGCAGATTGTTTCTGCCGCGCAAACGCTGATCAGCCGTAATGCCCCTTCCGGCGACAATGCGGTGGTCTCGATTACCCAGATTCACAGCGGCAGTACCTGGAACGTCATCCCGGACAGCGCGTGGCTGGAAGGCACGGTGCGTTCATTCTCACAGGAGACGCGCGAGCGACTGGAGCAACGCTTCCGCGAGATCGTGCAGGGAATTGGCGCGGCCTTTGCTGCCAACGTTGAGTTCAACTGGCATGCAGGTCCACCGTCGGTGGTGAATGATGCACACTGGGCCGATTTCGCGCTGCAACAGGCAGCGGCCAGCGGCTTTGAAGCGCGCGTCGTTGAAGCCAGCCCAATCGGTGAAGATTTTGCCTTCTATCAACAGCAGTTGCCAGGTGCGTTTATGATGATTGGCACCGGCGAACCTTACGCGCTGCATCATCCGGCGTTTCGCATCAATGATGATGTACTGCTGCCAACATCACGCTATCTGGCCAATCTGGCTGTGGCAGCACTGAACAGTGTGGCGCCGCAATGAGTATCACCGCTGCCCTCGCTGAGCTTATCGTCCATAGCCAACCCGATGCCGCTGCACGTGAAGCCGCGCGCGAAGGGGTAAAGGATTTTCTCGCTGTCAGCTGGCCGGTGCTGAAAGGCCAGGTGCCGGATAGCGGCTTGCCGGCACTACGAACCGTTTATGGCGACGGCGGCCTACGTTCTCAGGCGTTGCTGCTTGGTTATGCCGCTCACGCGCTGGATTACGATGATTTCCACGCTGATTTTCGCGGTCATCCCAGCGTGGTGATTTTGCCTGCGCTGATTGCCTGGCTGCAGCAACAGGCGGCAGCGATTGATGATTTCCTTGATGCTTACGCCATCGGTGTGGAAATGGCCGGAAGGCTTGGCTTAGCTGCCAGCCAGCAGCATTACGCTTTGGGTTATCACAACACCGCAACGCTGGGCACCATTGCCGCCGCCGCCGCGCTGGCTCGTCTATTAAAACTGGATGTCGGCGCAACGGCCAACATGCTCGGCATCGCCACCACTCAGGCCAGCGGGCTGCGTGCGCAATTCGGTTCCGCTGTCAAACCGCTCCACGCGGGTTTAGCGGCGGAACGTGCAGTTACGGCGGCACAGCTGACGCTGGCTGGTTTCGATGGCAAACAGGAGGGCGTGATTGAGGCTTTCCTTGCGGCCAGCAGCAACGGCGCAGCTCAACCTGAAAAATTGGTCGCGCATTGGGGCGTGCCATGGCGCGTCGTGACGCCGGGTCTGGAGTACAAACCCTTCCCGACCTGCGCCGGAACGCATAGCGCAGCGGAAGCCGCGCGCATTCTGCGTGATGGCTGGTTAGCCAGCGGCAATTCGCTGGAAGCGCTGCTGGATAACATCACCGTTATCAGCGTAGCTTTCCCACCAGGTGGCGATATTGCCGCTTCCGTCACATCGCCCACCAATGGGATTGAAGCGCGTTTCAGTCTGGAATACGTGATTGCCGCAATGCTGATCTATAACGATCTGCGGCTGGAAGATTTTAAGGAAGGCGATCTTAATCATGCTGTGATGCCACTGGCAGCCAAAGTAAGACGAGTGCCTGACGACACCGCTCCGCCAGATGCCATTAATCCCGCACTGCGTTTTCATCTGGTCACTCTTAACTTGCGCGATGGCACTCGGCTGCAACAGCGACGCACCCGTCAGCAATCGCTGGCCGATGGCGTGGACGTTGAAGGTAAATTGCGTCTTGCACTGCGTCAGGAATCGGGCGAGCGATGGCAACAGGTGCAGCAAAGCAGCGCATTGCAGACAACCGCTGATCTGGCGATGCTGCAGCAGTTATTACGCGTTTAATATCACGTTCGTTGCAGCGCTTTTAGTTCACCACATTACAGACGAAGTTGCGTCTATCGGGATGTCGAGTGCCGTATTAAACTACAGGTCGCCGCACTTGCGCTGGAGTCAACGCTGGTGCGTGCGGCTGGACCGCTCCTGACTGCCAGACTCTTAGCTTAGGCACACACCATGACCAAAACCCAGCGACTGATGGAGCTTGTGCAATTGTTACGTTGTCACCGCTATCCGGTGACTGCGCAGCATCTTGCGGAGCAACTCAGCATTAGCGTGCGCACCGTCTATCGCGACATCATCTGCCTGCAGCAGCAAGGCGTGGAAATCGAGGGCAGCGCCGGACTGGGGTATTTGCTGAAATCCGACGGTCATTTACCGCCCTTGATGTTTTCCCGTCATGAGATTGATGCGCTGGCGTTGGGCCTTGACTGGGTCAGCCGCCACACTGATGCTGAATTGAAATCCGCAGCACAACACGCGCTGGCAAAAATCTATGCCGTAATGCCAGCGCATTTATCGCAAGGCATCGATCATCAATCACTGCTGATCGCTTCACGGGGAGAAGCCCTGTTTGAGCAGCATCTGCCGGAACTGCGTCAGGCAATCCATACCCGCAACAAAATCTCGCTGCGTTATAAAGATCTTAAAGACGTGTCATCCACTCGTGTCATCTGGCCCGTGGTGCTGGGGTATTTTGACCGCGTGCGTCTGCTGTGTGGCTGGTGCGAACTGCGCCAGGATTTTCGTAATTTCCGCGTCGACCGCATTGAAGAGATTGTGGTTGAGGATGAAAACTATCCCGGGACGCGCCATCAGTTGCTTAAGCGCTGGAAGGATTATCAGCAAGCACGCTATCCCGATGCCCGATAATGGCTTTACAGCATACCGCTGTAAAGCACCGGTCCGGTGGGTTGCCCCGTTGGCGAACCGCCCTGCGGTTCCAGGCTGATGGCAAGGGTTGCCCCTGCTTCCAGGGCGCGATTATCCATTTCAATTTGCGTTGCCGCATGGTCTGCCAGTAAACCCAGCGAGACCGGGGATTGCCCCGCAGGAATCAGCCAAAGTTGCAAACTCCTGGACGCATTAATGGCGACAGGTTTAATTGGCGATAATTGCAGATAACGGCGATCGCTGCTGCGGCTCACGACCCATTGCCCCTGATGCTGCGAATCCCCCAGAATCACCAACGGTGCGAATTCATCAGGACGATGGTTGTAATACGATACCAGGGTGAATGCCGCAAGACCCGCAGCAACCAGCCAGCCAACATAAGGATTGGCGCGTTTCACCGGGGTTTTAGCCGGAAGACTCAAGGCAATTTTTTTCCACACGCGTTCAGGCGGGACTTCAGGTCGCAAATGGGTGTCCATTCCTGCCAGCATTGTCTGCCAGCTTGCCACTTTCGCAGCCAGTTCCGGCTCTTGTTGCAGCCGCCTCTCGAAACGCAACCGTGCATTGCCGCGTAATGTTCCCAGGGCATATTCGGCGGCGAGCGCATCATCATGTTTATTGTTTTTCATAAGCCCACGCACTCCCGAAGATGCTCCATCGCACGACGGATCCAACTTTTTACTGACCCTACCGGTTGCTGCATCCAGGCAGCAATATCGCTGTGCGACATCCCCTGATAATAAGCCAGCGTCACACTCTGCCGCTGCTCACTGCTGAGATGCTGCAAGCAATGTTGTAATCGGGCGGTCTGTGAATCATCAAAGGGTTCATCTGGCCCTTCCACTTCGCCCTCTGAAACGTTATCGGTGTATTCTTCAGACAGGATTGCATCACGCGCCTGTCCACTGCGCAGCCAGTCAATACAGCGATTGCGCACGATATGCGTCATCCAGGTCATGGGGGCGCTAAGTGCGGCATCATAGCTGTCGGCTCGATTCCAAATAGTGAGGAAACAATCGTGCAGCACCTCTTCCGCCCAGGCTCGCTGGCGTAATGTGCGCAAAGCCAGGGCGAAAAGATGAGGCGAAGCGAGTCGATACAATTGTTCAAATGCCTGGCGATCGCCTTGCGCAATCGCCCGCATTAATTTCACCTGCTGTTCAGCCAAAACGTTATCCATGTTTTTCCCGGAAGGCATTGAAATGCCTTCCGAGTATAGACAATTACTTAGGCATCAGGACGGTATCAATGACATCGATTACACCGTTTTTCTGATTCACATCATAAGTACTGATATTGGCCACATTGCCCATGCCATCTTTTAACTGAATATTGTGAGGACCGTTGCTCATAATCCACAGCGGCTGACCGTTGACGGTTTTCAGTTCAGCATGGCCGCCACCTTGTTTGATTTTCATTTCCAGCGCTTTCATGTCGTATTTACCCGCCACAACATGGTAAGTCAGGATGCTGGTCAACTTAGCTTTGTTTTCCGGTTTAACCAGACTATCCACGGTGCCAGCAGGCAATTTCGCAAACGCGGCATTGGTTGGCGCGAACACCGTGAACGGACCTTTACCCTGCAGCGTGTCGACTAATCCCGCCGCTTTTACTGCTGCTACCAAAGTGGTGTGATCTTTAGAATTGAGGGCATTTTCAATGATGTTTTTCTGCGGGTACATGGCGGCACCGCCGACCATGACAGAATCAGAATTCATGGCTGCGAAGGTGGTGGCAGTGAACATTAACGCGCCTGAGATGACTGCAGTGGTGATTAGCTTTTTCATCATAAATCCTCGTTGTAGGGGAGCGAAGGAGTTGCTCACAACGGGATATACGTAAGGAGGGTCACAACTGGATGCAGGCTGGAGAAAATATTTTTAAAAAAAATCACAAGACGGCCAAAACAGCCGTCATGTGTGCAGTCACCTGCGGTTAAATCTGGTCTTCTGGCTCGAGCGCGTCCTGAATCGCATCCGCCAGGTTGGAGATCTCATTAGCAACCGCCTGAAGATCCCATGACGCTTTTGAACCGCTGGCGGAGGTTGAGGCACTGACGGATTCCTTCGCCACAGTTAAAGCGGCCGCCACAGCGATGGTCCGCTTGTGTTGTTCCGGCGTCATGCCCATTGGGGGTGGTGCAAAGTAGTCATTGACCATTTCATCTCTCCATTTACAGCGTTCAATAAAAATAAAACCTGCGTGCATTATCAGGATATTGAGCGCGAGTGCGACTAAAAGTTTACACCACACTCCTGACAGTTTCTGTCACAGCTCTCTCGTAATCTACAGCGGTAAACACACAAGGAGAAAAAACCATGTTCACTGCTGATATGACCATTCTTTACGTTCCCAACGTTGTGAAGAGTGCCGACTTTTATGCATCGCTGTTTGATATCAAGCCAATTAACGTCGCGCCCACTTTTGCGATGTTTGTTTTTGAGAATGGATTCAAACTGGGTTTGTGGTCGAAATACACCGTTCAACCGCCGGTGGAGACGCAACATTTTACGGCCAACGGTGAAATCACTTTTAAAGTGCAGCACAAAGCCGACGTCGATTTCCTTTACAACGAATGGGGTGCTTTCCGGGAGATCACCATTGTACAGTCACCGACCGAGATGGATTTTGGCTACACCTTCGCGGCTATCGATCCTGATGGGCATCGTCTGCGCGTAATGTGGTTGCAGTTAGAAGATTAATGTTCTGGGGCGGCCATGCGGCCGCCCATTGAGAACGCTAACTTTGCGGCGGGATGAATGCCTGCACCGGCGTCAGTTCCCCGGTGTATTTACGCACCTGCACTACGGTGATTTGGCCACTGCAGCCTTGAGTCAAAGACGAGGTGCCAATATCCAGCGTCAGCACATTCGGGTTGCCGTGACGGCATAACGGCCGCAGCGCGGTGGGATCGACGGGATCGTACCAGGCACCGGTCGGCAACTGCACCACGCCCGGCATCACCGTGTCGGTCACACGCGCGCTGGCGAGTACGTGACCACGTTGGTTATAAAGCTCAATAATCTCGCCATCTTGAATACCCAAAGATGCCGCATCATCCGAATTCAGGCTGCACACTTCACGCCCATCACGTTTGCCGCTCAGGCTGTAATCACCAAAATCCAACTGACTGTGCAGACGCGTCGCGGGCTGGTTAGCGATCAGCCAGAACGGATGGTCGGCATCGGGCTTTTGCTGCGGCTCTCGCCACACTGGATGTCCCGGACAGTTTTCATAATCGAAGCTGGCAATCGTCGCCGAATAGATTTCGATTTTTCCGCTCGGTGTTGGCAGTGGTGAAGCATCCGGATCGGCACGGAAGGCGTTCATCATCCGTCCACCGTCTTTGAGCTGCGGCAATTCCAGCACGCCCTGCTGCCAGAACTGTTCAAAATCGGGAATGTCGACCTGATGCGTTGCCAGCTTTTGCTGCAATTGCGCGTAATGGTGTTTCAGCCAGCCACGCGTATCGCGACCTTCGGTAAACGCCTCTTCATGTCCCAGCCTGCGCGCCAGCTCAGCAAAAATGGCGTAATCGTCTTTGGCTTCGCCGTGCGGTTGCGCGACCGGCTGCATAGCAAACAGATGGCGATCGGTTGGCGCACCGCCGATATCTTCTCGCTCCAGTGTCATGGTCGCGGGCAACACGATATCGGCATGGCGTGCACTGGCCGTCCACGCAATCTCATGCACAATCAGCGTATCCAGCTGGCAAAATGCCTGACGGAGTCGCGCTAAATCCTGATGGTGGTGGAACGGATTACCGCCCGCCCAGTAAGCCAGACGGATATGTGGATAGGTTAAACGACGGCCGTTGTAGTCGAACGGTTTGCCAGGATTGAGCAACATGTCCGAAATACGCGCCACCGGGATGAGACGATCGATGCCATTCTTACCCTGCGGCAAAGCCGGGAAACTCACCAGGTTGTGATGCTTACCGTAGTGACCCAACGCACCCAGCGCATAGGTATAACCGCCGCCCGGTAAACCCGGTTGGCCCAGCGCGGCGGCCAGCACCAGCCCGAGCCACACGGGTTGTTCACCGTGTTCCGAACGTTGCAGCGCATGCGCAACGGTCACCAGCACGCGTTTACCGGGTAGCTGGCGGGCAAAATCAGTGATAAATGCCGCGCTGACGCCGCAGATCTCTGCTGCCCAGGCGGCATCACGCGGTGTGCCATCCTCTTCACCACGGATATAGGCAACCATTTCCGGCCAACCCACGGTGTAGCGACTCAGGAAGGCTTCATCCGTCAGCTGTTCTTCAATCAATACGGACAGAACACCGAGAATAAAAGCGGCATCGGTGCCTGGACGCAAGGCCAGCCACTCCCCTTTGGCTTCGTCGGGCAGATCGCTTTTCAATGGGCTTACTGAGATAAAACGTGTGCCGCGTTGCGCGGCCTGATGCATAAAACCGCGCTCGGTGTGTTCACTTAATCCACCGCTCGCCACCTGCGAGTTTTTCAGCGCCAGACCACCAAGGCGATAACAATTTTACTGTGCTGGGCAATCTCTTCCCAACTCACGCCACGTCGCGCAATCTCGTTCATGTCGCCGACGATATGTGGCAGCAGCACCGAAGCAGAGCCCGAACTGTAGCTGTTTACCGAACGCACATAGCCGCCCAGCGTGGTGTTCAGGAATCGGTGTACCTGGCTTTGCGCATGATGAAATCGCCCGGCACTCGACCAGCCATAAGAACCGCCAAAAATGCCTTCCGGGCCATGAGTGTCGCCCACGCGCTTCAATTCACGCGAGACCAGTTCGTAAGCCTGCTCCCAGCTAACAGCAACGTATTCGTCATTGCCACGGCGCTGATCGGGGCCGGGGCCCTCTTCCAGCCAGCCACGACGCACCATCGGGCGCGAGACGCGTGCCGGATGATTTAAAGCGGTGCGGAAATTTTGCAGCAGCGGGCTGGGATCGGGATCGCCTTTAAAGGGTTCGATAGTGAGCTGGTCGCCCGATTGCTGGGCATGAAAAGCGCCCCAGTGGGCGCTGTGTATTACCGGTTTTTGCGTCATCACTGTTCCTGGCTGTCAAAAATGAAAAACGGTGCTTAGAGCACCGTTGCAATAAAGTTTCTTACGCGCCCGTTTTCCGGGTCGTCGAGGACTTGTTGAGTGGGTCCAGCTGCCACGATTTTGCCGTCTTCCATAAAGACAATGTTGTCGGCAACCTCGCGCGCGAAACCAATCTCGTGCGTCACAATTACCATGGTGATGCCGGAGTGCGCCAGTTGCTTAATCACTTGCAACACTTCGCCCACCAGTTCTGGATCCAGTGCCGATGTCGGCTCATCGAACAGCATCACACCCGGGTCCATCGCCAGCGCGCGCGCAATGGCCACACGCTGTTGCTGTCCGCCGGAAAGATTCTGCGGCCACTCCTCTTCGCGCCCTGCCAGCCCCACCTGCTTAAGCAGTGACAGCGCTTTGCTGGTCGCCTGTTGGCGGTTCTGTTTTTTCACGCGCATCGGTGCATCAACGATGTTCTGTAACACCGTGCGATGCGGGAACAGGTTGAACTGCTGGAACACCATGCCAATTTGCGCACGCTGACGCGCAATCTCACTGCTGCTTAACTCATGCAGCGCCTGGCCTTTTTGTTTGTAGCCAATGATTTCGCCACCAATCCGAATGGTGCCGCCATCCAGCTTTTCCAGGTGGTTAATGCAGCGCAGCAAGGTGGATTTCCCCGAACCAGAAGGCCCGAGGATCACCGTCACCGAACCAGCGGGAATATCCAGATTCACTTCATCCAGAATCGTGACGCCAGAGAAGCGTTTAGTGACTTTACGTAAGGCGATCGCTTCAGCCATTGCTTACGCTCCTTTCAGGTTTTTGCGCGCTAAAGCCCGGCAAGGATTTAAACAGACTGCGTTTTTCACGACGCGTAACGCCACGACCAAAATAGCGTTCAACGTAGAACTGACCAATCGACAGTACCGAGGTCATCAGCAGATACCACAGCGTCGCCACCAGCAGCAGCGGAATCACTTCATAAGTACGCTGATAAATGATCTGCGCGGAGAACAGCACATCCTGCAGCGAAATGACTGAGACGACGGCAGTGGTTTTCAACTGACCGATAATTTCATTACCAGCAGGTGGCATGATGGCGCGCATCGCCTGTGGCAACACCGTGTGTCGGAAAATCTGCGCGGGGCGGTAACCCAGCGCACGTGCGGCTTCCAGTTGTCCGTTTCCTACGCTTTGGATACCGGCACGCACAATTTCAGCGGCATAGGCAGACTGATGCATCACCAGCGCGATCACCGCCGCACTGAATGGACTCACCAGCGCATTAGATTGGGTGCTCCACAGCTCGCCCAGGCCTGGGATTGAGAGTGAAATCGTCGGATAAAGTGCGGCAATGTTGTACCACAGGAACAGCTGCACCAGCATCGGCACACCCCGGAAGAACCAGGTATAGAACCAACTCACGCCCACCAGCACGGGGTTGGATGAGAGGCGCATCAGCGCCAGCACCGTACCAAACGCAAAGCCCAGCACCACCGAAATCGCCGTCAGTTGCAGCGTCATTAATACGCCCTGCAAGATCGATTCGCCGGTGAAATTTTCCGCAATCACGCTCCATTCGAAGCGTGGATTGTTAATCATCGAGTGCGCCATTGCCACGACGCACAACAGCACCACCAGCGCACTCAGCCAGCGTCCGTAGTAACGTTTGCCGACAATTTTCAAATCATCGGTGTGGTCACGTACATCACTCATTGAAAGATTTCCTGGTTACGTTTGGATTCTTTAACCGCGCCAAAACCGATGCCCCAGTTGTCGAGGATCTTCTGGTAGCTACCATCTTTGATCAGCGAGTTAAGTGCCGCTTGCACCGCAGGCTCAAGCGCAGAATCTTTCGGGAAAGCCACAGAAACAGGCGCGTCATGCACGGTGATTTCGCCGCTCAGGGTGATAGGTTTAATCACTTTCGCCTGCCACAGCAGACCTTCGTACGGGCCAAGGAACATCGGCACGCGACCGCTGACGACAGCCTGAACACCGGCTGGACGATCCGGGAATACGGATACTTTGATCGGCTTTTTACCCGCTGCTTCACAGGCTTTGCTGGCTTCTTCCAGACGCGTCACCTGCGTAGTGCCTGAACCTGCGCCAACTTCCAGGCCGCACACGGCGTCCAGGGTTTTGAACGGTGCCACATTGGCATCTTTGCGCGAGATAATGCCCAACAGGCTGGCATCGTAATAGCTCACGAAATCGATAATTTTGGCGCGGGTCGCGGTGGCATTAATGTTCGAGAGCGCAACATCGTAACGACCGGTTTTCAGGCCGGGAATGATGTTGTCGAAACCGCCGGTGTCACGCCACTGGACCTGGATCCCTAAGCGTTCGCCCACGGCGTTCATCACGTCAATTTCACGTCCGGCCAGGGTTTTGTTGTCTTCTTTATAGAAGGTGGTCGGCGGCGTGTTTGGGTTGGTTCCTGCCACGATGTAGCCGCGCTTAACCACATCCGCCGGCAGCAAGCTTTTCAGTGCCGGGTCGGCCTTAACATGGAGTGAGCTGTCAGTTGGGACGGATTGATCGGCGGCAAACGCGGTGTGCGCACTCAATGCAAGTGCAAGCAAGGTGATACCTTTGGCGAGTTTCACTGGAACCTTCTCCTGATATATATAAATGTTTCCCTGTAGGGAAAAGGCGTTGAGGTAGCGATGTATTTTTCTTCTTTCTCACCTTACGGCGGAAAGAAATTTTCATCCTCTGAACGTCCCGGAGCCATTCTCAGTAAGATGTGCAGCGATCACAAATGCGAAAAACGGATATCTATTGCCATAATTCGGGAATAGAACGTAGTGCCCGTGGTGCCGGGGATGACCGCGCCAGCGATGGCGCGGTTTCAGGTGAGGTATTCAGATTTAGTCAGGTATTCGGCAGCCTGCTTTTGCCATGGCTTATGAACGTATTCTTCTTAGCAAGACATTATTGTTCTAAGCGTTTGCGTATAGGCTCAAACTCTTTAGTCGCATGGCGTGGAACGATATCGGGTAAATTCTGCTCGGCTGCCTGCCAGTATTGCCACGACACTTTCTTGTCGCCCAGTTCGTAATCCATACCATCCCAGCTGTCTTCACGGAAGCTGTAGAACGCCCAATGTGCCTGCTGCTGATCCAATACCGTTAATACATCCTCCAGATATTGTGTGCAGCCTGGCAAGGTGCGCACACAACCGAACTCCCCTACCACCATTTGATGGCGAGCCACGCCGCGCGCTTTCGCCCACTCAAACGGCAGCGCTAAATATTCTGCCACGCGTTGTGCATCCCACTGTTGCTGCAATCCCGCAAACGGGACTTTACCCGGGTAAGGCCAGGGCGCTTTGCGTTTGGCATTCGGTGCACTGGTGGCGGAATAAGGCTCATACATGTGCACGCTATATAACACCCGTTTATCTTCGAGCGGCTGTGGCCAATACGTGAAGGCATCGGCGGCAGCGTACCAGCCACTGTCGACCATCACCGGCGTCTGCTGATCGACTTCGCGAATCGCCGCAATCACGGTGCGGTAAAACTCCGGTAAATCCCGCGCGGTACCCTTGTGCTGCAGATACCAGCTTTTCATGGTTGCGGCAGACGCATGTTCGTCCAGACCGCCCATTTTCTCCGGTGCGGGTTCATTAATGATGTTGTATGCCGCTACTGCAGGGTGGTCTTGCAATGCAGCCGCAAGGTCACGCCAATAACGGGCACTTTGCTGCCAGAAAGCGTTGTCTTGCCACAGCCGGTCGTCGAACTGTCCGCCGTTATTTTGTGACCATCGCATGCCGGGTAAGGAAAGCGGCGTAATCACCACTTTCAACCCTGCTGCCTCAGCGTTATCCAGCACATTTCTCAAAGTGGCGACATCTTCCGCCACTAATCCCTGGTAGCGATCCGCACTGCCCAGCAGAAAATCACGCTGTTTGGTGGGCCATTTATCCCAGGAGAGCCGCACCCAAGAGGCACCGTAAGTGTGGAGAGCATTAAAATAAGCAGTATTGGGTGGAATGCGATTAAAACTGTTGCCGCCATGTTGAGGTTGCAGCCAGAAATCCATCTTATCGGCGGCTCTGGCAACAGAAATAGTGAACGAAATCAGTAACAGGAATGTAAAGGTTTGTATGATCTGGCGCACACTTTCTCCTTGATTTATGAGAGTCCCAGGCACCCTTTTTGGTGCAGGCTCGAAGCTAAACGGATTCCCATGTAGTTACTGTGCGTTATCACTGATTTTAGTCTACTGATTTGCAAGGAATTGATGACAGTTTGATGAACGCTTTTCCTCCGCAACGTTTTTTAAGCACAAACGTCACTCTGGCTTTACGTTTCTTCACGTTTCCCCCGCATTTAGCACCAATCATGGAGAAAAAAAGGAGACGCCGGTTTGTCGCATATACAATGAGAAACATTCTCATTATCATGCGCATTTGCTTACATATGTTAATACTTCAGGGAGAAGATTTAAGTGAATGTAACTTTGTATGTCAGGAAGCGCCCTCTTGCACTGATTGTGGCAGCCTTGCTCACCTCACCTGCTTATGCCGCAGAACCCACGGAAAAACTGGCTGACGATGAATCGATGATCGTCACTGCAGAACAGGGTCTGAAACAACAGCCTGGCGTTTCCACCATTACCGCTGAGGACATTAAGAAAAGTCCACCGGTTAACGACCTCTCCGATATCATCCGCAAAATGCCGGGCGTCAACCTGACCGGTAACGGGGCCAGCGGTAGTCGTGGTAACAACCGTCAGATTGATATTCGCGGCATGGGCCCGGAAAACACCTTAATCCTGATAGATGGCGTGCCGGTCAGTTCGCGTAACTCCGTGCGTTACAGCTGGCGCGGCGAACGTGACTCGCGTGGTGATACCAACTGGGTGCCCGCGGAGATGGTAGAACGTATTGAAGTGATTCGCGGCCCAGCCGCCGCGCGTTACGGTTCCGGTGCGGCTGGCGGCGTGGTGAACATCATCACAAAGCGCCCGACCAATGACTGGCATGGATCGCTGTCACTGTTCACCAATCAGCCCGAAAACAGTAAAGAGGGTGACACGCGTCGCGCCAACTTCAATTTGAGTGGCCCACTGGCTGGCGATGCATTAACCATGCGTTTGTATGGCAATATCAACCGCACCGATGCGGATGCTTATGATATCAATACCGCTCAAAACGGCTCTTATGCTGCGGGACGGGAAGGGGTACGTAATAAAGATATTAACGGTGTACTGTCATGGAAAATCACCCCTACTCAGATCGTTGATTTCTCCTACGGCTATAGCCGTCAGGGCAATATCTATGCGGGCGACACGCAGAACAGCAATGGAAATAGCAGTGCAGGTGGTTTAGTTGAATCTCTGTACGGCAGTGAAACAAACCGCTTATATCGTCAGAGCTATGGCGTCACTCATAACGGTATCTGGGATTGGGGCACATCCAAACTTAATTTCAACTACGAGAAGACCAATAACACTCGCTTGAAAGAAGGCACTGCCGGAAGTGTTGAAGGGATGATTAACAGTAATGTTTATTCGACCAGTCGTCTGGAAAGTTATCGTGCTGGCGGAGAAATAAACTTCCCACTGGAATTATTGGTGGACCAAACCGTGACGTTGGGAGCGGAATGGAACCACGATGAGCTTAATGACCCTGCGTCAATGCAATCTGCAAGTACAAACCTTTACTTGCCAGGTAGTTCAGGCGATCCGTCTCAGCGCAGCAGTACTAACTCCGCCACGATAAGTTCTCTTTATTTTGAAGATAATATTGCCGCCACTGACAGCACTGAAATTATTCCGGGTTTACGCTTTGATTATCATGATGCTTTTGGTGCTAACTGGAGTCCAAGCCTGAATATTTCGCAAGGATTGGGCGACTATTTTACGCTCAAAGCGGGTATTGCGAGGGCATTCAAGGCGCCTAACTTATATCAATCAACTCCCGGCTACCTACTATCAACACGTGGCAATGGCTGCCCAATTGGCCTATCCCAATGTTATTTATTAGGGAATGACAATCTCGATCCTGAAGTGAGCGTCAATAAAGAAGTGGGACTAGAGTTTAACCACGCGGGTTATGTCGCTGGTATCACCTACTTCCGTAACGATTACAAAAACAAAATTGTATCCGGTACTGATGTTGTCTACACCAATGGTACTTACAACGTGCTTCAGTGGGAGAATGGAGGCAAAGCCATTGTAGAGGGGCTGGAAGGGAACCTGACTATTCCATTGATTGCGGACACACTTGAGTGGCGGTCTAATGCGACTTACATGTTCCGTTCAGAAAGTAAGAAGACCGGAAATCCTCTATCGGTCATTCCTGAATTTACTATCAACTCACAATTAGAGTGGCAAGCAACTGATAGCCTTAGCGCCAATATCAACTGGACGCAGTATGGCCGCCAAAAACCGCGCCAAAATGCAGAAACAGTTATTGAGGGAAGACCTGGAGGTCTTTCACAACGTGAAATCAAGCCATATTCCATCGTCGGCTTGAACCTCAATTACGACATCACTAAAAATTTGCGTGCTAATGCGGGTATTAACAACCTGTTTGATAAGCGCATTTATCGTGAAGATGAAGGTGCTTCAACTTACAACGAACCGGGCCGCGCCTATTACGCTGGCGTCACCCTGTCGTTCTGAGTCCTGATGGGTGGCCTTCTAAGGGCCACCTCTAATGACTTGCATTCCTATCTCCCTGTTAACCCATCAATTTCCATCCAAAATCACATCAATATTTTTTTGACGTTTAGCCTGCAAATTTTGATGGTTTTACGTCAAATAACCGCTCGCCGCTGCACATCGCATCCGCTAATTTCATCGCTATCTCCCCTACAGGATATAACCGATGATCAAAGAAGCGTTTTATCGCACAGGTCACCCCGCACCTCAACTCGGCGTCAGCCCACTCTCCTGGGTCAATGAAGTGCTGCAATACCTCGGCGCAGGGACCTCGGCCGAACACTGTTTGAAAGAAGCGAAACAGGCCGGATTTCAGGGCGTCGAGCTAAGTCGCATATTCCCGCGTGAACCGGGTGCATTGAAGCAGCTGTTGGCACAACATCAACTGCAACTGGTGTCAGGCTGGCATGACGGATTTCTCACCGAACGCAGCGTTGAGCAGGAGCTGGATGCGGTGCACAACCATGCCGCCCTGCTGCAGGAAAATGGCGCCAACGTGATGGTGTACGGCGAATGCGGCTGGATGGCTGACAACGCGCTGGATGTGCCACTGAGCACCCGACGTTTGTTGCCGGAGAGTCAGGTCGCCGACTATGCCGATCGCCTTTCCCACTTTGCCGAAGCCCTGTTTGATCGATACGGTTTACGCCTCGCCTATCACCACCATCTCATGATGGTGGCCGAAACGCTGCCGGAAATTCGTGCGCTGTTAAATGCCTGTTCGCCCGCCGTTGGCCTGTTACTGGATACCGGTCACGCCACCGCTGCCGGATTCTCCTATACGCAACTTATTGAGGAATTCGCTGACCGCATTTGCCACATCCATCTAAAAGATGTGCGGTTGGATCGCCTGCAACAGGTGCGAGCCAGCGGTATGACTTTCAACGAAGCCGTGCTCGCAGGGATGTTTACCGTGCCAGGCGACGGCGGCATTGATTATCGACCGCTGGCAGAGTTTATCGCTCGCAGCGGTTATCAGGGCTGGATGGTGGTGGAAGCCGAGCAGGATCCGGCGAAAGCGCCCCCATTGGAGACCGTGACTCGCGCACAACGTTTTGTTGCCCAACACATTTTACCTGCAAACGCTTAAGGAGCCGCTGATGGCTGGAAAAACACTGAATGTTGGCCTGATCGGTTCAGGCTTTATGGGCCAGGCACATGCCGATGCATGGCGCCGCGCGGGTTTACTGTATCGTAACCTGGCGCTGCAACCCGTTCTGCATACGCTGGCAGATGTCACGCCCGCACTGGCCGAAGAAGCGGCTCGACGCTACGGCTTTCAACACAGCACGGCGGACTGGCAGTCGCTGGTGAACAACCCTGAAATCGATATTGTTGATATCACCACGCCTAATAGCATGCACTTCGACATGGCGCTGGCCGCGATTCGTGCAGGTAAACACGTCTACTGCGAAAAGCCGCTCACCGTTTCGTTGCAGGAAGCGCAAACCCTGACCCAGGAAGCTGAGCGAGCAGGTGTGAAAACCATCATGGCGTTCAATAACATCAAAACGCCGGCAGCGCAGTTGGCGAAGCAGATGATCGATCGCGGTGACATCGGCACACCGACACGCTTCCGTGGCTGGTTCGATCAGGGATTTTTCAACGATCCCGAGCTGCCATGGAGTTGGCGTTGCTCGCGCGAACAGGCCGGGTCTGGCTCACTCGGTGACTTAGGCTCACACGTGGTGAGCGTGGCGCAATATTTGATGGGGCCGATCAAGAGCGTGGTAGGACAGGAGCAGCTGTTTATTGACACGCGTCCTGCTGCAGGTGGTGGTTCAGGCTATGGGGCCCAGGCAGATAAACAGGCGGCGCGTTTGAAAGTGGAAAACGACGATCAGTTCCAGGCGCTCGTCACTTTCGAGAACCGCGCCGGTGGCGTGATTGAATCTTCACGCATCTCCGCAGGAAAAGTGTTCGGCATTGCCTGGGAAATCTCGGGCACCGAAGGCACCATCATCATGGACGGTGAGCGCTTTAACGAACTGAAGATTGCACGTTATGGCGATGCGAAACACGATCGCGGCTTTAAAACCATTTATGCCGGTTCTCAGGTCGAGCAGTTTGGAGGCTTCTTTGGCTTCGATTTCGCTGGCGGTGGCCTGGGATACTTCGATGTGAAAGTGATCGAAATTTACGACCTGATTAAAGGCCTCAGCAGCGAAGCCGGTTGTTTCCCGGATTTCCGCTTTGGCCTGGAGAATCAGCAGATCATTGAAGCGATGGTGCGCTCATCTGCCAGTGGTCAACGTGTGGAGATCGCCAGTCTGCGCAACTAACTAAAAAACTCGCGCAGTGCTTCAGCCAGCGCCTGCGGTTGCTCATCCGGGATGAAGTGACCGCAGTGCGCGATTTTGATGCCTGAAACCTCAGCCGCAAACTCCTGAAACGGAATCGCCATATCGGGGATCGAACCCTGATCGGCACTGACCGCCAGCAACGGCACCGTCAGTTTGCCGTTATCATGCAGCCATGCACGGTTTTGTTCCGCCGAGGCGCTCACTTCGCGATAGGCCGCCATGCCTGCGCGCAATGCCCCGTTCTGTTGCAACAAGCGCACATATTCCGCCATATCTTCCGCGTCAAAAACCATTGGGCTGACGGCTTTGCGTTTCAGGAACCAATCCAGATAGATCTCTTCGCGCCCGGCAATTAAGGCTTCAGGCAGATCCGGCAGCAGATGGAAGGCGAAATGCCAGGTTTTCCAGGCCTTATCGGGCGTGGCAGGCAGCGCATCCGGCAAGGTGACGCCCGGAATGCCGGCATCAAGCAGTGCCAGTTTTTTTATCTGATTGGCATAACGCAGGGCAAACGGCCAGGCCACCCACGCACCGACATCATGCGCCGCAAGATAGTAGTGATGGATGTTCAGTTGCAGCAGCAGGCCCTGTACTTTTTCTGCCAGAGAAGTGGTGTCATAGCCGCTGTAAGGCTTATCGGAATCACCCTGACCGGGGAGATCGGGCGCGATAATGAAGTAACGATCGCCAAGCAGAGCCATTACCTTGCGCCACGCAAACCAGCTTTGTGGGAACCCGGCTAACAGCACCAGGGTTTCACCTTGTGGGTTGCCGCCGCTAACGTAGTGGATGCGAACACCGTCTACGGTGGCGTAATGATGGGAAAAATCAGGCAGGTTGGTGACAGGTTGTGACCAGCGCGATGTTATTTTTAATTCTGAGGCATTCATCCGTTACTCCTAAAATTGGAAATGGTTACTTCCTAATTGGTCAAATTTTTGGTTGGATAGGTCGAAATCATAATCGTTCCTGGGCTGGCATGGTTGGCCGCGTTCTCGTATCAAGATTTGAGTTTGCGGTAGGGGAAATACCATTTAGGAAATGATCGATTCCCAAATGGTACAGGATGGTAGGAAGAATTGACAAGCGGTGTGAGTGAAATTGCTGATTAGGGTGCAACACGGTATTGCACAAAATCCGTCTTCGTCGCGACCTGATCATACAGTGCCCGGGCTCGGTAATTATTCTCGCGCGTCATCCAATACACTTTCGAGCAGTTCAACGCCTCAGCGGCAGCATTCACCGCTGCGATTAACGCGCGACCCGTACCTTGTTTACGCCCGTCTGGGCTGACGAACAGATCCTGCAGGTAACAATAGTCACCCTGGGTCCAGGTGCTGCGATGGCAAATAAAATGCACCAGCCCAGTCAATTTGCCCTGCTCCTCCGCCACCAGACAATGCATCGGTTCGCCTTCCGCAACCAATCGTTGAAATGTCGTATTGATGACTTCTTCCGTGACCTCACTGACATAAAAGTCGAGATAGCCCAACCACAGCGATTTCCACTGTGCGTAATCCTCTGCAGTGAGTTTTCTAATCACCTGTTCCATTTCTTTCTCTCCATTGTTGGCGTGTGATGGTGAACATCAAACTGGCGGGCGGATCTTGCGGATTAAACACCCTTTCGAGGAAAGTCATCCCGACCTTTTCCAGTACGCGGCGTGATGCGGTGTGGTTTTCTCTCACCACACCGACAATTTCTTTCAGTTTTAGATCTTCAAAACCGTGGCGGATAGCGCGATGCGCGAGTTCTGTCGCATAGCCCTTTCCCCAGGCATCCGGTTCAAAACGGTAACCGAGATTATTGGTTCTGCGACCGTTAAATTCGCTAACGAAAACGCCACCGAAACCAATCACGTGTTGAGGATCGCTTTTCTCCATGATGACCCAGTCATCGAAACCATGAATAGCGCGGTCTTTGATTCTGCGTAATAACACTTCTCGCGCATGATCAAGGCTTGGATAAGGCCCGCGTGGGTTAAATTGATGTGTTCGTGCATCTCCATAGATGCGAAAAAGCGCCTGCAAATCCGTGCGCTCAATCGGCCGATACAGCAGCCTTTCAGACTCCCAATGCATTCATTTCCTCGCCGTTTGTTTTGTGATGCAGTGAAGTAACATAGCACCGCGACATCGCTTTGAGTGTTAAGAATTTTTGCTATGATGTCAGCCCATCTTGCTAATGATTGAATCTGAACCATGCGAACATCGGACTCGTTGCGACTTTTGCTGCTGGCGGCTATCTGGGGAGCCAGTTTTCTTTTTATGCGTATTGCCGTTCCCGCGCTGGGTGCGATAAATACGGCTTTTTTGCGCGTGTTATGTGGCGCATTGGGTTTAATCATTGTGATGGCAGTACTGCGCATTCCGCGTCGCTTCGAAGGCAAACTGGGTTGGGCAATGTTGCTGGGTGTGATTAACTCAGGATTACCTTTCCTGATGTATTGCCTTGCCGCTCGCGTGCTGCCCGCAGGCTACTCCGCAATACTCAACGCTACTGCGCCGTTAATGGGTGTCGTGATTGGTGCGGCGTTCTTCAATGAACAACTGACCGTGAGTAAAGTGCTGGGTATGGTGGCCGGTGTTGTCGGCATTATGTTAATCAGCACCACTGGCGAAGTCGTACTCTCGCACGCGCTGGTGCTCGGTATCGCGGCTTGTCTGGTCGCCACCACCTGTTATGGTTTTGCTGGCTTTCTCGCTAAGCGCTGGATTGGGTCGCGCGGTGGGCTTGATGCCACGAAAGTCGCGTTCGGCAGCCAGTTGGGCGCCTCGCTTTTCCTGCTGCCTTTCTTTGCCTTCAGCGCCCCGCAAACGCCGGCGGCGAACTGGCAAATACCTGAAGTCTGGGCCTGTATTTTGGCCGTCGGCTTTATTTGCACCGCGCTGGCCTACATCATCTATTTCCGCTTGCTGGCCGATATTGGCCCGCTGCGCACCCTCACCGTCACCTTCCTGATTCCGCCTTTTGGCATCCTGTGGGGCTGGTTAGTGCTGGACGAGCAGATCAACCAGGGCTTTATGGGCGGTGCATTGTTGATAGTGCTGGCGGTATGGCTTGTCACGCGCAGCGGAATGGTCAAAGCTGCCAGGCCGACTACCACTGGCAGTCAATAGCGCTATTTTTTACTGGTGGGCTTTAGCGACCGATTGAGATCCTGAATACGCTTCATGGTTTTTACCGTGCGCGAAGAAGTCGCTGAAGCCACTGATAAAATCAACATCTCTAAGCACACCAGCACGGTGCCATGCAGCGGCATGCGGCCGTTTTCCCCACCGCGCGGCACGTTGATAATCACATCCGCTTCTTTAGCGAAGGCTGAATCTAAGGCATTGGTCAGCAAAATCACCGGCATCCCCAGCCGCTTCGCCTCTTTCAGGGTAGTCAGCCCTTCTTTATGGGCAGATTTCTGCGCCATCATAATCAGCACATCACCACGTTGTAAGGTGATCAACTGTTCAGCGAGGGCAATACCCGAACGATTGAGCGTGACGGCAGGAATGCCAATGCGCGTGAACAGCCGAGCACTGTAATCCGCCAGAATCCCTGAAGCATTAATGCCAAACAGCGCGACCTGACGCGCGTCGATCAACATCGCGACAGCCTGCGCGACCGCTTGCCGATTGTGAGGTTCCGAGAGGGCATCGCAGGCACGTTTATGGCCACCCAGTACGAAATCGATCCCCGAATTGATGTCACACGACAGTTCGCTGACGGTGGCGCTCATCTTCTCTTCTGAATTCATCGCCGGGCCGAACCAGGCTTTCAACGTGGTTTTCAAATCACGCAAACCGGCAAATCCCAATGCCTGAACGGCACGCACCACGGTGGCATCTGAGGTATGAGTCGCATCCGCTATTTCCATGGCGGTGGCATCTAATATTGCCTCACGATTATCGTGGATATATCGCGCGACGGATTGAAGGCTGGACGATAATGACGGCGCACGTGCGCGATAGCGCTCACCTAATACATCAACTCTATTTTTTATTTTATTTACGGCCATCTTTTTACCTGTTTGTCTTCAGGGCGTGATTTCGTCCCCCATTTAGGCACGGTATTGTAGTGATATTTCTTGTTTAATTCAGCACCCTGATCGCTATCGCTCCTTTGGGGTGGAACGTTTGATTACAGCAAGAAATCTATTTATATCACTGTTTTTGTTGCATTTATAACAATTAAACCTCAAATGGAAATGGCGCTGATGGACTCTATTCCTGCTGTAGTATCCACGCCATTATTTCCGTTTACTACTACATTCTTTCATGTTTGAATGATTCTCAATAACATCACGCCATCTCAGTTTAAGGCGCACGATCCACAGAGAATGCTTATTTCATGCACTTTTCTCTGCTGAAAATAATTTAATCCTAGCTTCGTTTCATGGACGAGATTAATTCCGCACCAACACCAGGTTTATTTAAATGAATAACAACAAGAGTTTCGCTGTTAAAGCACAATGCCATCCGGCTATTATCGCCGCTATATACGGTGTCAGCGTTTTCACTGCAGCAGGCAGTCTGGCAGCGGAGAGCAGTAATACCCTGACGGTGTCCGCGCAGGAAAGTCGCCCGCAAGGCTATAACGCCACCAGCAGTTCCGTCGCCAGCAAAACGCCCACGCCGCGTCTGAACGAAGCGCAATCGGTGAGTGTGGTGACCCAACAACAGCTTGAAGACTATCAGGCCGCTAGTCTCACTGATGCGATGCGCTTTGTCAGTGGTGTCACAGAGGGCAATACTCTGGCAGGCACCGAAGATGGCTTTGTGCGTCGCGGATTTGGCAGCAACTCTGATGGGTCAATCTATCGTGATGGCATTCGCAGCAGCCAGGGGTTGAACTTCGATGCCACCATCGAACGCGTCGAAGTGCTAAAAGGCTCGGCATCCCTGCTCTATGGCATTCAAAATCCGGGCGGCGTGATCAACGTGGTGAGCAAAAAACCGCAATATGACTGGCACACCAAAGTCAGCGGCCGTTCCTCAAGTGAAGGTGGTGGCGCTGGTACCGTTGATATCACCGGCCCGTTGGGCAACGGCTTTGCCTTTCGCCTGATTGCCGAAAAGCAGAATCAGGATTACTGGCGCAATTTTGGCAGCGACAAACATACGCTGATCGCGCCTTCGTTGCAGTGGTACGGTGAAAAAGCCAGCTTCCTCGTGAGCTATGAAGATTATCAATACGATATCCCCTACGATCGTGGCACCGCCTTTATCAATGGCAAGCCGCTGGATATCGGCTACAAAGATCGTCTCGACGACAAGGCGAATCATGCCTGGGGTCACAACAAAACCCTTAATGCGCACTATGACTGGCAGTTTAATGATGACTGGAGCACGCGCGTCACTTTTGGCTGGAATCAGCGTCAATATGACAATAATGAAGTGCGCGTCACCGCCATTAACCCCACCACCGGCGTCGTGACGCGTCGTGCCGATGCTAACCGTGGCTTTAACCACAAAACGAAATACGTTTCATGGGATCTGCTCGGTTCACAACAGTTGTTGGGCATGACCCACGATGTGGTGATCGGGACTGATTATGAGATGAATCAGACTTACCGTGCACATCAGTATCAAGGAAAATCCAACACCGGGTTTAACTTTACCGATCCGCAATACGACATCCTATCGCCGGTGACCAATAGCACCACAGAAAACACCGCCAACGCCAATAACCTGAACCGCATTCATAGCCGTTCGGTTTACGCTAAAGACAGTATTTCACTGAC
The DNA here is from genome assembly GCF_056678875.1 of Pantoea folii. Taxonomy (NCBI): domain Bacteria; kingdom Pseudomonadati; phylum Pseudomonadota; class Gammaproteobacteria; order Enterobacterales; family Erwiniaceae; genus Pantoea; species Pantoea folii. Next base: position 395,706 of record NZ_JBWXON010000001.1, read on the forward strand.
GGAACAGTGGATTGCGGTATTTGGCGGACGTTATCAGCATTACGAGCAGCGTGCGTCCAAAGGCTTCGATCCGGTGGTGGAAACACTGAATAGTGAAGGCAATAAATTCCTGCCACAAGCGGGGCTAATTTATAAAATCACCCCTGATGTCTCGCTTTACAGCAGCGTCAGCAAATCCTTTACGCCTTCCACCGATGTGGACGATGACGGCAATGTCGGTAAGCCCGAACAGGGCACGACCTGGGAAGTCGGCAGTAAATGGCAGATCTCGCCAAAGCTATTTGCCAGCGTCGCGCTGTACCGCATTGATGAACGCGACATGTCGCTCAGTATTAACGGTTCAACGCGGGCAATTGATAAAGCCCGCTCCAGCGGCGCAGAGTTTGAGCTGAACGGCGAAGTGTTGCCGGGTTGGGATCTCAGCGCTAACTACAGCTATGATAAGGCTGAGATTGTTGATGATGGCGTAAATTCTGCTAACAATGGCAATCGGCTGCAAAATGCACCGCGTCATTCGGGCGCACTCTATCTCAGCCACAACCTCAGTATCAACGGCATTCCCGGTGATTTCCGCGTCGGTGGCGGCGCGCGCTATGTCGGCTCGCGAGCGGGCGATCCTGAAAATAGCTTCACCATGCCGGATTACGTGGTGGCGGACAGCTTTATCGCCTGGAACAATCAGCTGTTTGGTGAAAAAACACAGCTTAAGCTGAATCTGAACAACCTGTTCAACAAGCACTATTACACCTCCAGCGGCGGCAATTTGCGCGTGCGTGAGGGTGAAACCCGTAACCTAATGCTCGAGGCCAGCGTTGAGTTCTGATTCTGTAGTTAAAGCGGGCGCCCGGCGCGCCCCTTCCCTTTGGGGGCCAATGCTGATTGTTCTGGCCTGCTTCTTACTGGTGCTTAGTAGCGCCGCGCTGGCAAAAACCGTCACGGATATTGACGGTAATCAGGTGGATATCCCTGACCATCCGCAGCGCATTGTGCTGGGCGAAAGTCGCATGCTCTACACGCTGGCGCTGCTGGAACCGGGCAATCCTTTTCAGCATATCGTTGCCTGGCCTCAGGATTTGAAAAAGTACGATAGCCAGACGTGGAACAGTTTTGCGCGTCAGTTCCCGCAAATGTTAAAAATCCCTTCCCTCGGTTCAGGCGGCCCGAATGCCATCAATCCTGAGCAGATCCTGGCACTCAAACCGGATGTGGTGATCCTGCCGAGCCTTGCGCGCTACGATGATGCCGATCTGCGCCTGGTGAGTATGCTGAAAGCCGCCCATATTCCGGTGGTGAAAATCGATCTGCGCGTGCATCTGCTGAAGAATACCCGTCGCAGCGTGGAGATTTTTGGCGAGGTGCTGAATCAGCAGGCTCGCGCGCAGGCCTTTAACCGTTTTTATGACGCACATATGCAGGTGATTCGTGAACGGCTGGCCAGTTATAATGGCGCGAAGCCTTCAGTGTTGTTGCAGCTGCATCTTGGTCGTCGCAATGAATGTTGCGTCACCGCCATCAACGGCAGCCTTGGCGAACTGTTAAATGCAGCGGGCGGCGACAATATCGCGGCTAAAACGCAGCACGGTGTGTTTGGTCGCTTGAGTGAAGAAATGGTGATCGCGGCGCAACCGGATTACTACTTCGCCACCGGATTTGGCGGTAACGAGGCGCAGGGTTTGCTGAAGCTGGGGCCAGAAGTGGCATTGCCAGCGGTGCAAAGCAGCTTCGCCCAACTGACCTCGCAGCAAAACGGATTGCGTGAATTAGCCGCGCTACGTAACGGCCACTCCGCCGTCATCTGGATGAATTTTTACCTCAGCCCCTGGCACATCGCGGCAACGGAATTTATGGCAAAAACACTTTATCCTCAGCTGTTCGCGGATGTCGAACCCGAGCAAACGTTAAAGCAAATCTTCCATGATTTCCTGCCCATACCTTATAGCGGGACCTATTTCACTCAAATCCCTGCGAGTTAATCGGCCTTATTTATAATCGAAGCGTTAAATACGCTTCGATTATATTAATAATTAATTATTAACTTCCATAATTCATTTACTTAAAAAATAAGATACGAAAAAATACTCGATAATCCACTTATACGCTGCCGCCGCGCTTGTTAATATTCACAGTGGCACTAACCTTAATTCTGCAGTCTGGACATAACGTGTGACGCTATCCACGATTATGTAATCGCAATGCATGAATGAGGGCATTTTATGGCCGAGCATAGAGGCGGTTCCGGTAACTTCGCAGATGATAAACAAAAGGCATCTGAAGCGGGTAAAAAAGGTGGGCAAAGCAGTGGCGGCGGTAGTTTTAAAGACAACCCCGAGAAAGCCTCCGAAGCCGGGAAAAAAGGCGGAAAAAGCAGTAACAAAGGCTCCTAACCCGCAGCGGGCGCGCTAGTCGCCTCAACGACAAGGATGCCAATACGTTCTACTGGCAATTGAATAAGTGCAATGACGATATATGACTGACGTCTTGCGCTTATTCTGCTTTCTCCCTCTCATTCCAGTCACGCCTTTTATTTTCATCACAGCAGTCATAATAACGCCTCGCTTAAGCTGCAAAATTTCAACTGCTCACTTTTTGACGTGACATATATCACATTTATGCCAGGCTTAATTTATCATTAGCAAAGAACATGGAGATTACGATGAGTTCATTTACCAATAAAACGCTGCTCACCCATCAATATCCGACACCTCCCTTCAAAAAACAATTACAGGATTTCCCTGGACTGGCCGCCAAAATGGAACCACGTCCGGATCATGGTGAAACCAGCTATCGTGGCACCGGCCGTTTAACCGGTCGTAAAGCGCTGATTACTGGCGGCGATTCCGGTATTGGTCGTGCAGTGGCCATCGCTTACGCGCGAGAAGGCGCCGACGTGGCGATAAATTACCTGCCCGACGAAGAACAGGATGCGGCAGAGGTGATAAAACTGATTGAAGCGGAAGGTCGTAAAGCGATTGCCATACCGGGAGATATTCGCTCCGAATCCTTTTGCCAGCAGCTGGTAAAGGAAGCGGCGACGAAACTTGATGGTCTGGATATTTTGGTCAACAACGCCGGTCGTCAGCAGTTCAATGAATCGATTCGTACCCTCTCGACAGAAGATTTTGATGCGACCTTTAAGACTAACGTGTATGCCATGTTTTGGATCACGAAGGCGGCGCTGGAGTACCTACCGGCGGGTTCATCGATCATTAACACGTCATCAGTGCAGGCCTACGATCCCAGCGCTATCCTGCTGGATTATGCCCAGACCAAAGCATCGATTGCGGCCTTTACTAAAGCTTTAGCCAAGCAGTTGGGTAAAGACCAAATCCGCGTCAACGCCGTGGCACCCGGCCCTTACTGGACTGCATTGCAGGTGTGTGGCGGCCAACCGCAGGAGAAAGTGGAGAAATTTGGTGCTTCCGCACCACTGGGTCGGCCCGGTCAGCCTGCTGAAATCGCGCCGCTCTACGTGACGTTTGCGGAAACCACCAATAGCTTCACCTCCGGACAAGTCTGGTGTTCTGATGGCGGCACCGGCACGGTTTAATCCCGATGAAGGGCGCATCACGATTGATGCGCCCTATTCGATCTTAGCCCAAGGTTTTCAGGCGCGGAGCGCGGAATACAAGCATAATGCCGAGCAGAATAGCCAGCATTCCCATCATCCCCGACCACGGCAGCGCATTACCTAACAACAGGTAATCCAGTACTGCCGTTATCACTGGAACCAGATAAAACAAACTGGTGACGTTAACGATGCTTCCCGCACTCAGCAGCCGATACAGCAGCAGCTGCGCCACCACCGAGATCATCACCCCAAGAAACAGCACGGAAATCCAGAAGTGCAACGTAAAGTCGATATGGAAGGCTTTAACCGGAAGCAGAAGAGCACACAGCGCCAGGCTCACCGCATATTGCAGCGGCAGTACCTGCGCGGGATGCTGGGACACCTTTTTCTGCATGATGGCACCAAACGTCATACACAGCAGTGCGCCGAGAGCGAAGACTATGCCGCTCAACGGCAACTGCGATGCCGCCAGACTGCGCCACACCAGCAGTATCAATCCTGCTAACGCGATCAGTAATCCCAGTAATCGCGTGCCCTGCATGCGCCTTTCCACAATGCAGAGCGTCAGGATAGGTTGTATGCCCATGATGGTGGCGATTAAACCTGGCGTCACCCCCTCGGCCATCGCCTGGAAGTAACACACTGAATAGGCACCAATCAAAATCAGACCGGTAAACATCACCGTTTTTCGGCTGCCCGCATCGGGTAACCAGCCACTCCGAAAAATGCCCACCAGCATTAATGCAACCAGCGCCACACCGAAGCGCACGATCAACAGCGCCATCGGTGAGGCATTGTCTAAACCAAGGCGAGAGAAGATGGCCGCACTGCCCCACAGCAGCACGAAGCCCGACGTCGCCGCTTGCGACGCCAAAGACGAAGAACGCATGAAAATGCTCCTAAAACAAACGTTGGAAATTTAAGCGTGAAGACTTCCGGTTCTTAATGAACCACAACGCGTGCAGGAGGCGGTGGCGGACAGCAGATCGCATACAGGCCATGTTCGTATGACGGGGAAAATGCAGCTGAATGTGTCATTTACGCTGGCCTGTAGTGAAAATGGGGGAGTTAAGAAACAAAAAGTTAACAGATCGCTGTGTGCTTGTCATCCATTGAGTCGCGCAGGAAATACCTCACGCAACCATTCGATAAACACCCGTAAACGCTGGGTCAGATGGCGGTTTTGCGGATACACCACGTGAAACGGATAGCTGGCGGGCCGCCAATCCTTCAGTATCTCCACCAGCGCGCCTGACGCTAAATCTGCCGCTGCTGCGTACCGGAATGTCTGAATGATGCCTAATCCTGCCACTGCAGCTGCCAGATGCGCGTTGCTCTCATTGATGCCAATGCGATGCTCGATTTTCATTTCCTGTTTCTCATTCCCTTGCATGAAGCGCAGGGGAAAAGCGCGTCCGCTTTGCGGGGATAAATAGCTAATCCAGCGGTGGCCATTTTTAAGCTCTTGCGGATAGGCTGGCACGCCGTAAGTTTTGAGATAAGCGGGTGCCGCGCAGGTGATCATCTCAGCATTACCAAGATGACGCGCCACCAGCGATGAATCACCGAGCGGACCGCCACGAATCACGCAATCGACATTGTCGCTAATCAGATCCACAGCCCGGTCTGATACGCCGAGATCGAGGCTAATCTCAGGAAATCGCGCGACGAAATCAGGTAACAGTGGGATGAGGACGTCACGCGCCGTTGAGCCGCCAATATCAATGCGCAGATACCCGCGAGGCGTTCCGTTTACCGCGTTAAATGCGCCATCAATATCTTCCAGGTCACGCACGATACGCAGTGCTTTATCGTAATAATCTCGTCCTTCAGGCGTGACGGTGACGCGACGCGTGGTGCGCTGTAACAGGCGCACGCCCAGATGCCCCTCTAACTCCTGCACCAGTTTGCTCAACGTGGCATTCGGCATATCCAGTGAATCGGCCGCACGGGTGAAGTTCCCCGCTTCCACCACGCGCGCAAACGCCTTTATCGCCAACAGCTGGTCCATTTTTATTATCCATGCAGAGGAATAGTGATTTCGATTTTACACCATTTATCACTAAACCGCGCAGGGTTACATTGCCTCCCATGCACTGCAACGCAGTCATTACACACTTAAATCCATTTGGGAGAACACTCATGAACACATCATTAAACGGTAAAATTGCATTAGTCACCGGCGGCACCAGCGGGATTGGTTTAGCCTCTGCCCAGGCGCTGGCAGCACAGGGCGCACGGGTGTTTATCACCGGTCGTCGCCAGCCGGAACTGGATGCCGCCGTGACGCTGATTGGCGCGCAGGCAACCGGTATCCGCGCTGATGCTTCTGTGCTGAGCGATCTGGATGCGGTGTATGCCCAGATTGCACGCCAGGCAGGCCGGCTCGATATCCTGTTCGCCAATGCTGGCGGCGGCGATATGTTACCGCTCGGTGCGATTACTGAAGAGCACTTTGACCGTATCTTTGGCACCAACGTGCGAGGCGTGCTGTTTACCGTGCAAAAAGCGTTACCGCTGCTGAGCGACAAAGCCTCGGTGATTTTGACCTCGTCCACCACTTCGGTTCAGGGCACCGCAGGATTCAGTGTTTACAGCGCCAGTAAAGCCGCCGTGCGCAACTTTGCCCGCTCATGGGCGCTGGATGTGAAAGATCGCGGAATTCGTGTCAACGTGGTGAGCCCTGGTCCGGTGCGCACGCCGGGTTTGGGCGATTTAGTGCCCGAAGATCAACGTCAGGGATTGTTCGATGCATTAGCTGCCCAGGTGCCATTGGGCCGATTGGGTGAACCCGGTGAGATTGGTCAGGTTGTCGCGTTTCTCGCATCCGATGCTTCGAGCTTTATTAATGCCACCGAACTGTTCGTGGATGGCGGCATGGCGCAAGTATGAGTTGATGGTTCAGGAAAGACGTTCACATTAGGTCTGTTTTCCTCTAACGAAGTGCGTAATGGATGACGCACTTCGTCGGTTAATCTCTTTTCTTTTAATTATTCCGTTCCCCCTTTCACATCACAGAAAAAACACCCATAATTCAGCGCGATTGGAGAGCAAAATTTTTAAAATACGCCATGATGGCCATCAGGCAGCAATACCATGCTGTCTTTCAATATTCAGGTGTTAATCCCTGATATTGTCTTAACCAGTGAGGAAAGCGTGCAGTGAAATTAAAAACTTTCGCGTTTATCGTTCTGTCATTAAGTACCGTTTTCGGTGCGCAGGGTGCTACGCGGGTCGGGTTGCTGGCAGGGGCGAATAATATCGATCTTAATCAGGATGGCATCCCGGATTTGCTGGTCTCAGCGACCTTTGACAATAACACCTCGCATCCCAGCCAGACGCTATCTGCCTTCATCAATAAAAACGGCAACTGGTTTATTTTACCGGTTCCGGATGATGATGGTTTTACCTGGTCTGATTTTCGTCTTGCGGGTTCCTCTGACAAAATCATTGGTTTTGAACTGCACAATATCCAGGGCGTTTATTACCTGATCCGCGCGATGAAATTCTCGTCAAATCAGGACAATGATGATCTGACTGAAGCCGCGCTAATAAAATTCTCTCGCTATCGGGTAGCGGAAAGCAGCGAAGAACCTGGCGCTCCGGTTTTTTATTGGCAGCTGTCTGGCACTTATACCACCTCACAAGCGTATAGCGATGTTGATCAGGCTTTCGCACAATTAAAAATAGATGAATTTAAGTAGCGCAGTGCAGGCGTTAATCCGCCTGCTCATCAATCCCGCACTTCATACTGCACCGAAAGTTCGCCCTTCTTCTCTTTCACTCGGGTAATGACAATATCGCCAACGTCACCGGTGCGCTGCACATGTGTGCCGCCACAGGCATAAGGTTTGAGATCGCCCCAGCTGACCATTCTGCGTCCGGCGTCATCCTGCAGCACGCGTGCTAAATCCTGCGCCACTAGTGCATCTACACCCTCAGCGATGATCGCTTCATCAACGGCTTGTGGTTCGCCCTGCGGTTTAAAAACGATACGTCCATTGCCGGGCCGATGATCGCCTTTGTAACCTAACCAGCCAAACTTCTCTCCGGCATAAGCAATCAGATGCCCTGCAGAATGGTAACGGGTATGCAGCTTACGCAGTGCCGCATCAATTTGGATATGCACGCAGCCCAGCGCCACTTCGCGGTCAGTGATATGGATTAACTCACCCTCGTCCTGGATGAGCTGAAGCACGTTGGCATCGCCTATCGTGCCCTTGTCAGCGGGTTGCCCACCGCCTTGCGGATGAAATAGTGTTGCCGCCAGCTGTACACGAAACTGGCCGTCTTCCTGCACTTCACAACGCAACACTTCCGTATCCATCTCCAGCAGATCGCTGAAATAGTAGGCTCTCTCCGTCATCACTTCCTCCATAACACTATCCTCCGCCCTTGGTGTTCAAATCGGCAAAACAGAGCTTGCCCTATCTGTCTATATGTATCCTGCCTGGGCCTGAACCAAGGGGATCTGTTCGATATCGTAAAAAATACTCAAACCCAAATCCTTGCCAACTTGCACATCCTGATCCGCTCCCGTTGATGCGCCAGGCATGCGTAAAATGGCATCACAACTCTGAATAAGACGATGCGCAACGGGATAAAGGAAGGCTTCGCTGATTTCATCCCCGATCCGCTGCGAACCCGCCGCATTGGCGAGCGGTAACGCCAGCCATTCACCTATCACCGGGGTATGGCCCTTTTGATAAACCTGCAACGCCATGTGATCAAGTTTCTGCATATTTTGCTCAATCAGTTGCTGATCACCGTGAGTGCCACTGCGAACCGGACCTGCGATCAGAATCATCATTGCACTTTCTCCTCAAATTGAATGTTTAATGCCAGGTGTTGCAGCAACATGATGGTTTTGGCATCTTCGATTTCACCGTTTCGGATCGCGTCCATCGCGCGTGCGAAAGGCCACTCCAGTACTTCGATATCTTCCCCCTCTTCCTCCAGACCGCCGCCAGCATGCTTTCGGTCGCCATCGTGATATTCCGCGATAAAGAAAAACAACTTCTCCGTCACCGAACCCGGGCTCATATAAGCCTCCATCACCTTCTCAATATTTGTGACAGTGTAACCAGTTTCTTCTTCTGCCTCGGCAATAATGCGCGTTTCCGGCGAGGCGTTATCCAGCAAACCGGCTGCGGCCTCGATCAAAAAGCCATCATGCCCATGGATAAAGATGGGAAAGCGGAATTGCCGTGTCAGGACGACTGTCTGTTTATGGCGGTTATAAAGTAGGATCACCGCACCATTGCCACGGTCGTAAGCTTCGCGGCTTTGCTGTTGCCAACTGCCGTCGGCACGCTGTAAATCGAAGGTGTATTTTTTTAAGGTGTACCAGTTGTCGGATAACAACTGCTCACGAATATTGCGCACTTTATGCTGCATGTTTGGTCTCCCGATGGCTGACAAAACAGACGTTATCATGCATAATCGTGCACATACAAGCAAAAACACGAATGAGAGAATTATGCTTTCCAGTCAACGTAAACAGCAGATATTGACGATTCTTGCCGATGAGCAGCAAGTGATGTCAAGCGAGCTCAGCCAGCGCTTTAGCGTCTCTGAGGACTCGATTCGCCGTGACTTAAGGGAGTTGGCCAGCGAGGGTTTACTGCAACGTGTCCACGGGGGTGCGCTGCCGGTTTCTGCTGCTATTGCCCCTTTCGAAACACGCAAAAACGTGCAAATCAGTTCTAAGCGCCTGATCGCGCAAAAAGCGGTGCAACTGATTCAACCGGGTCAGGTGGTGATTATTGATGGCGGTACAACCACAGCGGAAATGGTGCAACTGCTGCCCAAAGAACTGGCTTTTACCGTGGTGACCCACAGTCCGAGTATTGCCGTCGCCCTGGTTGATTTTCCTCTGGTTGAGGTGATTCTGATTGGCGGCCAACTGTATCGTCACTCGGTGGTTGCCGTGGGATCAGCGGTGATCGAAGCCATTGCACACATCAATGCAGACCTGTTCTTTATGGGCGTCACCGGAGTACACAAAACCGCAGGGTTAACCACGGGTAATTACGAAGAAGCCGGTGTGAAACGTGCACTGGCGGCGCGTGCGGCGGAAACGGTGGTGATGGTCTCTAAAGAGAAACTCAACTCAGCATCGGCGTTCGCCATTGGCGATCTGTCACTGGCCAGCACACTGATTGTTGATGGAGAACCTGATGCTGAGATGCAGCAACTGCTGCAACAGAAACAGATAGCCCTGCTGTAATTCGCCCTTTCAATGCAGGCATTGAGTGATTATCCCGCGCTATGATTTTTCTATCTGGCCGATGGAACGCACATCATTCAGTCACAATGCCAGGCTGTAATAGAGAGTTTTCGCTGACCCTGAGGGCAGCACTGGATAAACAGGAGAATAGCTGCATGACTGAGTTTCCAACCATCGCCCTTGTCGGACCCGGCGCCATCGGCACCACTGTGGCTGCCGCGCTGCATGAAATGAATCGCACGCCAACACTGTGTGGGCGTACGGCACATACACAATTGCTGCTGCGCCACGGAGACGGTGAGGTTGTGGTGCCTGGCCCGGTGCTGAGCAATCCTGAAGCGATCGCCAGGCCCTTTGATTTGGTGTTTGTGGCGGTCAAAACTACCCAGGTGGCGGAAATTGCACCCTGGCTGGCGGTGTTGTGCGATGAGAATACGGTGGTGTGCGCGCTGCAAAATGGCGTGGAGCAACTTGAACAGCTGTCTCCATTAGTCAATGGCGCAACGGTACTGCCTTCTGTGGTGTGGTTCCCGGCTCAGCGCGAGCCTGATGCCTCGGTGTGGTTACGCGCGAAGCCGCGCCTGACTGTGCCCGACGTCGCGCCAGCACAGCGTATTGTGCAAGCACTGCAAGACTCGCGCTGTGCGGTCGAATTGGAGGCAGATTTCCTCACCATTGCCTGGCGCAAACTGTTGCAAAACGCCGTCGCCGGTTTAATGGTGCTCGCCAATCGCCGCGCCGGGATGTTTCAGCGCGAAGATATCACCGAGCTGGGTCTGGCCTATCTGCGGGAGTGTCTGACTGTGGCGCGTGCGGAAGGCGCCAATCTGAGCGACAACGTGCCGCAGGAAATTATGGCTGGCTTCCATCGCGCCCCGGCAGATTTAGGCACCTCGATCCTGGCGGATCGTCAGGCCAATCGCCCGCTTGAGTGGGACATCCGTAATGGCGTGGTGCAGCGACGCGGCAAAGCACAAGGCATCGCGACACCGATCAGTGATGTGGTGGTGCCTCTGCTGGCGGCAGGAAGTGATGGTCCGGGTTAAGATCAGAGTGAAGTCCGGGCCACGGACTTCGCTTCAATAGCCTTAACACTTAACACTCACAATGGGTATCAGAATCAATTGACATGAATACATCAGACTTGCCATTATGTTACGTTATAACATAACACTACGTAATCGGTAAATCATGCGCACTTTTTCGACCCGCCTTTTAGCACTCATAATGGTATTCAGCAGTTCAGCCGCACTGGCTTCCGCCTTTCCACTCAACATTGAAAACTGCGGTAAAACGGAAACCTTTTCACGACCACCTGCACGCGTGGTGACCATTGGTCAGCATGAAACAGAACTCCTTCTGGCACTTGGCCTGGAGAGTAAAATCGCGGGAACCGCCGTCTGGTTCGGCCCTCTCCCCCCTGAATTAGCACAGGCTGGCAGTGGCCTTAAACGCCTCGCGGACAACTCACCGGGCTTTGAAGCCGTCGTCGCGCAAAAACCTGATTTGGTTTTGGCGCAGTACAGTTGGCATGTTGGGCCTCAGGGTGAAGTCGCTACTCGCGATCAATTTGAACAACCTGGCATCAAAAGCTGGATTTCACCTGCTGATTGTCAGGGCAAATCGGTCACCGCCACTTCAAACGGCGACGGTGCGCGCGTGAAACCTTACTCGATTGAGGTGATTTATGATGAAATCACCGCGCTTGCCAACATCTTCGATGTGACGGAGCGTGGCGATGCTTTAAAGGAGAAGTTATCTGCACGAATCGCTCAGGCACAACAACAGGCGGCGCTTCACACCAGCAAACCCCTTAAGGTGGTGTATTGGTTCTCAAGCACACGCCTTAAAGGCGATCCGTGGATCGCAGGCAGTGATGGTGCGCCAGGCTGGATCACTCAGACTCTAGGCCTCAAAAATATCATTGATTCCTCCGATGAATGGCCCGCCGTGAGTTGGGAACATATCGCACAGTCTCAGCCCGATATCATCGTCATCGCCAGCATGGATAGAAGGCTGTATCCGGCCGATGATGTCGCGGTAAAGCAAGCCTTTCTCAAAAGCGATCCCGTCACACGAGAAATGAACGCGGTTAAGCAGGGTCATATCGTGGTCGTGCCTGCGATGTCACTCAATCCGTCCCTGCGCAATGTCGATGCGGTTGAACTGATCGGTCAGAAGATTGCCGCGTTTAAATAGTATGAATCGGGCTTACCCATTTAAGATCGGCTTTATTTTCATCACGGGCCTTATCAGCTTGCCCGTGATGATGATCTTCTCATCCAGCATTGGCGATATGTCCATTTCATTGAGCGCCACTTTCCAGGCGATCACCAACGGGGTGGGCTTGACGCATTATGATCTCCCTCCCGTTGAAGCTGGCATCGTCTGGCAATATCGGATGAGCCGGGCCTTTATGGCCGCCTGCAGTGGAGGTGGCTTAGCGATATGTGGCCTGGTGTTGCAATCGTTGTTAAGAAACCCGCTGGCGGAACCCTATCTGTTGGGTATCTCTGCGGGTGCTTCCACCGGGGCCGTAATGGTGATGCTGCTGGGTATTGGCAGCGGCGTGTTGACGGTTGGCAGTGGTGCCTTTGCCGGCGCTTGCCTGGCATTTGGCTTGATCATATTGCTCTCACGAGGGATGGGGGAAAACACCGGGCGCATCATTTTGGCCGGGATTGCCGGAACACAGCTGTTCAATGCGCTCACGTCTTACATCGTCAGCACATCAGCCAATGCGGAGCAATCGCGCGGTGTGATGTTTTGGCTCTTAGGCAGTTTAAGCGGCGTTCGCTGGCCAGATGCCGTTCTGTGCGCCATCGTCATCGTCAGCGGATTTGGGGTGATCATGTGCTATGCACGCACGCTGGACACGTTTTCATTTGGTGTCGATGTCTCGGTAACGTTAGGTACTCCGGTTGTGAAAGTGCGGGTGGTGTTGCTGTTGATTACGGCATTCATCACGGCGGTGATTGTCAGCTCAATTGGGGCGGTGGGATTTATCGGATTGGTCATCCCGCACGTGACCCGCATGCTGGTTGGACAGCGACACCTTATCACCCTTCCCGTGACATTCCTGTCGGGCTGCCATTTCATGATCCTTGCCGACTTGATGTCGAGAACGTTGATCGCACATCAGGTTTTACCCATTGGCGTGGTGACTGCATTATTGGGCGCCCCTGCTTTTGCCTTCCTTCTCTATCAACGAAAGGGCAACTAAACGATGACGATATCGGTCAGTGACCTCAGCGTCCAACTTCAAGCGCGTCGCATCCTCACCACGGTCTCCTTCGACGCAGCTCAGTCTGCAACCGTAGGTTTGCTTGGGCCCAACGGTTCAGGAAAATCTACGCTACTGCGTGCGCTGGCTGGGCTAATGCCTGATACAGGCGCGAAGATAACGCTCGGCGAACTGAGGCTGAACCAACTTTCGCGCAATCAGCTGGCGCGCAAACTGGCCTTTGTCCCGCAACACGCCGAGGCCGATGATGAACTCACGGTGATTGACATTATTCGTCTCGGGCGCACACCTCATCGTGGCGCATTCCAGTTCTGGACGGCAGAGGATGCCAGCGCCGTTGACGAGGCGGTGGCGTTAATGCAACTGGAAAATTTGGTCGACCGCTGCTGGCAACGATTATCCGGCGGTGAGCGCCAGCGTTGCCAAATCGCCCGCGCCTTGGCGCAAAAACCGGATGTTTTACTGCTGGATGAACCCGTCAATCACCTCGACATCCAATTCCAGCTTGAATTGATGCGTCTTATCTCTTCGTTGCCCGTGACGGTGGTGATTGCTCTTCACGATCTGAATCTGGCGGCAAAATATTGCCAACACCTTGTGGTACTCGATCAGGGTCGCGTGGTTTCAACGGGTAAGCCCAAAGCCGTCCTCACACCCGAACGCATACACACAACGTGGCGGGTTCAGGCGCAGATCACGACATCAGCACAGGGGGCGCTCAATATTCAATACGTATGAGTCAGCGCTTGAAGCCCACGGCTATACAGCCATCAGGAAACGGTATGTTCAGTAACAAAATATTCCTGCAATAATGGAATGCCACAATCGTGGTTGCAGTACATACACGCGCGTCACCTACGAGATTATTCGATAGCCGCTGCTATCAAGCCCGCCAATGGCGGGCTTTTTTTCACTCTAACTGAGTCAGTCTTTTTTTCCGTCAAAAAGTCAGGCGGCTTAATTAGCGTCTAATTGCGATTAGGACGATGAGTTAGATGCCGTGCAACTTCGCCAGCGACCACATGCGTTCAGCAGCCACATCCGCGTTATTCAACAAACCAGCCTCATCCGCCAGTCTAAAGGCTTCAGAGTAGTGCGTCAGACTGCGCGCACTCTGCATGCCGCCCAGCAAGGTGAAATGCTTCTGATGGCCATTCAACCAGGCCAGGAACACGATGCCCGCCTTGTAATACTGCGTGGGTGCCGAGAACAAATGGCGTGCCAGCGGCACTGTCGGTGCCAGAATCCGTTCAAAGCTGGCGCGATCGCCCTGTGCTAATGCATGCAGTGCGCTGGTGGCGGCCGGTGCAATGCCGTCGAGAATGCCCAGCAGCGCATGCGAGAAGCCTTGCTCATCACCGGCGATCAGTTCGGGATAGTTAAAGTCATCGCCGGTATACATTTTGACGGAAGCCGGCAGCTGGCGCCGCATCTCAATTTCACGATCTTTATCCAGCAGTGAGATCTTTATCCCCTCTACTTTTGCCTCATTTTCGCGAATCACCGCCAGACAGACCTCCATCGCACTGTGAATCGTCGCGCCCCCCCAGTAACCGCGTAGTGCGGGATCAAACATGTCCCCCAGCCAGTGCAAAATAACCGGCTCACGCACCTGGCGCAGAAGCGTGCTGTAAACGGTGATGTAATCCTCTGGCCCCTTAGCAATGGCAGCGAGCGCGCGACTGGCCATTAAGATAATACGGCCGCCACAGGCTTCGATTGCTGAGATTTGCTGCTCATACGCGGCAATCACATCCTGTAGAGTCAGTTGGGAAAAGTCCGTCAGATGATCGGTGCCAGCCCCGCTGGCGACCCGTGCCCCCGGATAAGTTTTCGCTTGCTCAACGCTGCGTTTTATAAGCTCCAGCGCGGTTGGCCAATCCAGCCCCATGCCGCGTTGCGCGGTATCCATGGCTTCCGCGATGCCCAATCCCAGCGACATTAAATGATGGCGATATTCCAGCGTGCTGTCCCAGTCAATCGCCATATCGCTATGTGGATTTTGCATGCGCTGCGGGTCGGCAACCACATGCGCAGCGGCATACACGTCACGGTTAAATAGCGGTTTCACCGGTACGCTCCAGTGGCGCTCACCCTGCATGATGTAGCTGTAGGGCTGACCGTTGCGATCCAGTAAACGCACTTTATTGCTCACAGACATGGTTCTGTTCCTTATTTCAGTGTTTTGCCAGATGCCCGGACGGCATCACATTCTGCGAACTGTTGTGGCTTCCGATAGGCAGGCGACGCACCCCCAGCAATACCAGGCTGCTGCAGATAATGACGCAGGCGGCGACCAGCCAGACCGGTTGCAAGGTGTAATGTTGCGCGTAATAACCCGCCACAATCGGCGAGATGCCGCCCGCCGCCATTCCCATATTCATCACAAAGCCGATGGCGGAACCACGCAGAGAAGGCGGCACCAGTTCAGCGGTGAGCGAGAGAACAATGGGTGTAATCGGATAGCCAAGGAAACCGAGGATCAGCACCAGCACAATCACCAACGGCACCGAGAGATTGAATGCCATGGCGGCCATCACCAGCCCGCTGATAAAAGTAATGGTCATCAGAATGGTGCGACGACGTTTGAAATCGCCCTTGTCGCAGTAGCGCCCCAATACAAAACCGCCCAGCGCACCTGTAATGCCCAGCAGACTGGCGATGGTGCCTGCAGTGCCAATCGACAGATTTTTTACCTGCATCAAATAGCTCGGTGCCCACAGCAGCACAATCCACCAGCCTGCCAGCAGCACGAAATAGAACGCAGCCATCAGCAACACCGGCGCATGGCGGAACAAGGTTTTTAATGGCACTTTTTCCGCTGCCTGGCGTGCAATCAACTCGGCAGGTTTACGATCATTTTTCACCAGCACCAGATACAACAGCGCCACCAGCATGCCCATCGCGCCCGCCACGTAGAACACCACGCGCCAGCCAAAGATCGGACCGAGCATGGCGCCCATCCATGTACCGAGGAATCCGCCAATCGGATACCCCATCCAATAGAGTGACATCACGGTGGTGCGCTGTTTTTCGCTGGTCACGTTGGCCACTTCGAGCGAGGCGGCAGGCCAGAAGATGCCCTCACCGATGCCCGTCATCACGCGGTAAAAAATCAGGCTGGTCATGCTGCCCGCAACACCGGTTAGCAGTGTCGCCAGTGAAAACATCATCAGGCCGAGAATCAATACCGGTTTACCGCTTAACTTGTCGGCGATAATGCCGGAAATGAACAGAAAGACGATGAAGCCAAAAAAGAAGGAGGAGAGCAGAATGCCACTCTCCGCTTTACCGAGACCGAACTCTCCGGCGATCAGCCCGATGGCTGATGACACCGTCATGCGATCCACCGAGTACATCATGTAGCCAAGGCCGCACAGCACGGTGACCAGAATCATTTTGCGGGTATCTGTATTCATCTTTTCCTCGACAATGTCTGTGACCGACGAAAACAGCTTTTCAGCTCTGTCAGATACGGTTAACCGTGCGCCAGATGGCGAGCCTTGCAGGTCTTAAGCACCTCATCTGGATCCTGAGTCCACCAGTTCAGGCGGGAGAAAATTTCCACTTCATGTAGTCCGCGATAACCCTGGGCTTCTACCGCTTCCCGCATCGCGCGGATATCGATAACGCCATCGCCCATCATGCCGCGATCTTCCAGCAGATCCCGCGTAGGCGTGAGCCAGTCGCAGATATGAAACGCCAGCAGCCGTTTCAGACCCGCACGGGCGATTTCCTGATAAAACTCAGCATCCCACCAGGTGTGATAGACATCGACGGCAATCCCCAGTCCATCCTCACCCAATTCATCGCAGAGATCGTTAGCCTGCTTCAGCGTGTTAATGCAGGCGCGGTCCGCTGCGTACATGGGATGCAGCGGCTCAATCGCCAGCGGCATGCCACCCGCGCGGGCGTACTCCAGCAGTGCGCTGAGTCCATCACGCACTTGCTGTCGCGCCCCCGGCAGATCTTTCGAACCTGCCGGTAAACCGCCGACCACCAGCACCAGGCACTCTGCGCCCAATTCCAGCGCTTCATCCACCGCTCGCTGGTTGTCGGCCAGGGTCGCCTGGCGTGCTTGCTGATCAACGCCGGGAAACATGCCACCCCGGCAGTAGCCACTCACCCGCAGATCGTGATGACGAATCAGCCGCGCCGCTTCTGCTAAACCGATATTTGCTACCTGATCGCGCCACGGCGAGATGCCGCGAATCTCATGGCGCGCACAACCTTCAATAATTTGCCGCAAATCCCACTGCTGGCGCACGGTCGCGGTGTTCAGGGAAAGTTGTTCGGAATGGGGACGACTCATGTTCAGCTCCTTAGCGTTCCAGCGATGGCACATCAACCCAGCGGCGCTCTTTCCAGCTTTTCAGAGCCAGATCGACTAGTTGCAGACCTTTGGCTCCTTCCAGCAGATCCCAGCGATATTCCCCTTCGCCCCAGACGTGGCGTAAAAACAGCTCCCACTGCACTTTGAATGCATTGTCATAGACCTGGGTATCCGGCACGCTGGCCCAGTCATCGAAGAAGCTATGGGTTTGACGGATATCCGGATTCCACACCGGCTTTGGCGTGTTGACGCTAGCCTGCGTAAAGCAATCGCTAAGGCCAGCCACCGCTGAACCGTTGACGCCATCCACCTGGAATGTCACCAGATCATCGCGGCGCACGCGCACGCACCATGAACTGTTGATCTGAACAATCGCGCCGTTGTGCAGTTCGAAGGTGGCGTACACCGCGTCATCCGCCGTGGCGTCATAAGGTTGCTGCTGTTCATCCCAGCGCTGTGGAATGTGGGTTGCGCCGATGCAGCTCAGGCTTTTGATTTCACCGAACAGGTTGTCGATGACGTAGCGCCAGTGGCAAATCATGTCGAGGATAATGCCGCCGCCATCTTCGCTGCGGTAGTTCCAGGATGGACGCTGGGCCGGTTGGCGATCGCCTTCAAATACCCAGTAACCAAATTCACCGCGCACCGATAACACGCGACCAAAGAAGCCGGATTCATTTAGCAAACGCAGCTTTTGCAGACCCGGCAGCCATAGCTTGTCCTGCACCACGCCGTGACACACGCCTTTTTCTAGTGCGAAATGGTATAGATCCAGCGCATCATCCAGCCCCATCGCTACCGGCTTTTCCGAATAAACGTGTTTCCCCTTGCTGATGGCTTTCTTCAGCAAAGCCGGACGTGCCTGGGTGGTGGCTGCATCAAAAAAGATGATGTCATGCGGATTATTCAGTGCTTCATCAATGTTGGTTCCCCAACGTTCGATACCAAATTCCCGCGCCAGCGCAGCCATTTTTTCCGCGTTGCGGCCAATCAGAATCGGATCGGGCATCAATCGGTCGCCATTGGCCAGCGCCACACCGCCCTGCTGCCGAATCTGCACAATCGAACGGATGAGATGTTGATTTTTACCCATTCGCCCGGTCACGCCGTGCATGATGATGCCCACTGGAATCTGCGCCATGTATTCACCTCAAAGTCGTTTGTGATGGAAGTAACACGTTCAACATCTATTTCAACGCTCCGCCGTTCGCTGATTCATAATCAATCAACTAACTGGTTGATGACGTCACTATAATGGGCAGAAAGAGACCTGACTTTGATCGAATTCACATAACCAACTAGTTAGTTGAAAATCTTTTGCCCTTGTTTTATGCGCAAAAAGAGGCACTATAATGCTCAGTAAAACAGTGATATGTGGGGATTCTGCTTTGGTTGATCGTGTTGCGAGTAACATTGAGGATGTCACGGATAAGCAGGTGCGGATACTGATGGCCGCGCGCGCAGAGTTCGCTGAGAAAGGATTCGACGGTGCACGCGTTGATAGCATCGCCGAACGCGCTCATGCCAATAAGCAACTGATTTACTACTACTTCACTAACAAAGACATACTGTTTACCCGCGTGCTGGAAGAAGCCTATCGTGACATTCGCGAGCAGGAAGCAGCCTTAATGCTCGATCACCTCCCCGCCGATCAGGCAATTTTGCAGCTGGTGGAGTTCACCTGGCACTATTACCTGAAAAATCCCGAATTCATTCGCCTACTCAACAGCGAAAATCAGCTCAAGGCGCGGCATCTCAAAGATTCTGACATCACCGTGCAGATTAATAAGAGCTGGAGCAGTATCACCCAGCAATTGCTGCAACGAGGACGCGTCGAAGGAAACGTGCGCGAGGATATCGATGTGATGCAACTCAACATCAATATCTCCGCGCTGGGCTTTTTCTATCTGATCAATCAGTCAACGCTGTCGATTATCTACCAGCAGGATCTCAGTGCCAAAGCGGCGCTGGATGAGCGCCTGCGCGTGATGAAAGAGTGTATTGCCGCGTGGATAAAGCCGTGATGCATTACTGCGCCAGCCAGCCGCCATCCATGTTCCAGGCCGCGCCGCGCACCTGCGCACCGCCCTCACTGCACAGAAACAGCACCAATGCTCCCAACTGCTCAGGTGTAACAAAAGCCTGAGCAGGTTGTTTTTCTGACAATAACGCCAGGCGCGCGGTTTCGGCATCCTCGCCGGCTGCAATGCGTTTATCGATCTGCTGCTGCACCAGCGGCGTTAGCACCCAGCCCGGACAGATGGCGTTGCAGGTGATCGGTGATTGCGCGTTCTCCAGCGCAATCACTTTTGTCAGCCCTACCACCCCATGCTTCGCAGCGACATAAGCGGCTTTCTCTTTCGATGCTACCAGCCCATGCACGGAGGCGATATTAATGATGCGCCCCCAGTGACGTGCCTGCATACCGGGTAATACGGCGCGACTGGTGTGGAACACCGAAGAGAGATTGATGGCAATAATCGCATCCCACTTCTCTACCGGGAAAGATTCCACCGGCGCGGTGTACTGAATACCGGCATTATTTACCAGAATATCTACCGCACCATAGTGTGCCTCTGCCCACTCAATCATCGCGGCGATTTGGTGCGGATCGGACATGTCTGCCGCGTGATAGTCCACTGTTGCCCCGGTGGCCGTGATAATCGCTTTCGCGTGTTCCACTTCGCCAAAACCGTTGAGTATCACCGTGGCGCCCGCTAGTGCCAGTTGCTCCGCGATACCTAATCCGATACCGCTGGTAGACCCGGTCACCAGTGCCACTTTTCCCGTTAATTGCATCGATTCATCCTCCTTCAGACAATGCCGGTGAGGTAAAACACCCCAATCACAAACAGCACGGCCAGACTTTTGATAATGGTGATGGCGAAGATGCCACCATACGCTTCTTTATGTGTTAACCCGGTGATCGCCAGCAAGGTGATCACCGCGCCATTGTGTGGCAGTGTGTCCATCCCGCCGCTGGCCATCGCCGCCACGCGGTGCAGCACTTCCATCGGAATCCCCGTGGCCTGCGCCGCCTGCACGAAGTGTTCTGCCATCGCTGCCAGCGCAATACTCATCCCACCCGATGCCGAACCGGTGATCCCCGCCAGCACGGTAATACTGATCGCTTCATTGAGAAGCGGGTTGGGAATCGCCTGCAGCACGCCAGACAGCACGACAAAGCCCGGCAACGCAGCGATTACCGCACCAAAACCGTACTCGGAGGCGGTATTCATCGCCGCCAGTAACGCACCGGCGACCGCCGTACGACTGCCTTCTGCCAGACGACCACGAATGTTGCGCCAGCCAAAAATCAGCACCACCAGAATGCCGCTGAGCAGCGCCGCCTGTACTGCCCAAATCGCGGTGGTTTTCTTAATATCGGTGAGGATCGGCGTGGGATTTCCCGGTAGCGTGATGCTGCTCTGCGCGCCGTACCACGACGGGATCCACCAGGTGAAGCAGAGATTGAGCACTCCGACCAGAATCAGCGGCAGAATGGCGATCAGCGGATGCGGCAAACGAACATCTTCCGCCGTTTCTGGCTCATTCTTCAGGTTAGTGCCATAGGGTTCCTGGTTGGCCTGTGCCCGACGGCGTTGCCGATCCAGCCACAGCAAGCCCACCACGATAATAAACAGCGATCCGATCAATCCCAGCCACGGTGCTGCCCAGGCGTTAGTGCCGAAGAAACTACCGGGAATGATGTTCTGGATTTGTGGTGTGCCGGGCAGTGCATCCATGGTGAAGGAGAACGCACCCAGAGCCACCGTTGCCGGAATCAAGCGCTTAGGGATATTGCTCTGACGAAACAGTTCTGCGGCAAACGGATAAACGGCAAAGGCCACCACAAACAGCGACACGCCGCCGTACGTCAGCAGTGCGCACACCAGTACAATCACCGGGATGGCATGGCGACGCCCTAGCAGCGCAATGGCCGCCGTGACGATCGAGCGTGAGAAGCCGGATAGCTCAATCAACTTGCCAAAGATGGCACCCAGCAGAAACACCGGGAAGTAGAGCTTCACAAAGCCCACCATCTTATCCATAAACAGACCGCTGAACACCGGCGCGACCGCAGCCGGTTCGGTTAACAGCACCGCTAACAGCGCGGCAATCGGGGCGAACAAAATTACGCTATAGCCGCGATAGGCGGCTAACATCAGCAACCCAAGCGCAGCGAGGGCAATAACGACACTCATGTTGCTTCCTTATTATTTTGTAGGGTTGAAGGTAAAGACATTGCCAATAATTTGAATCGGTCCGCCTCAATCCGGGCGTTCAACCGCCAGGGCGACGCCCATGCCGCCGCCAACACACAGCGTTGCCAGACCGCGCTTCAGCTCACGCTGCTGCAAGGCATGAATGAGCGTCACCAGAATGCGGCAGCCGGAGGCACCAATCGGATGACCCAGCGCAATGGCACCGCCGTTGACATTGACCCGTTCCGGCTGCCAGTTAAGCGCTTTGCCTACCGCCAGAGCCTGAGCGGCAAAGGCTTCGTTAGCTTCGATTAAGTCCACTTGATCCAGCTCCCAACCAGCCTGTTTCAGGGCTTTGTTGGTCGCAGCCACCGGGCCGATACCCATCACCGCCGGATCCACGCCAGCAATGCCGCTTCCGGTCAATCGCGCCAGCACCGGTAACCCCAATGCGGCGGCGCGTGATGCTGACATCAACAGCACGGCGGCCGCGCCATCATTCAGGCTGGAAGCATTACCTGCGGTCACGCTGCCGTCCTTTTTAAAGGCGGGATGCAAACGCGCCAGCCGCTCGGCTGAACTGTCCGCGCGTGGCTGTTCATCTTCACCGATCACCAATGTCTCGCCTTTAGCCTGCGCCACCGTGACGGGCGTGATTTCTGCACGGAAGGCGCCCTGCTGCTGTGCCGCTACCGCTTTCTGTTGGGATTGCAAGGCAAAGGCATCCTGATCGGCACGGCTAATGTGGTATTCGTCGGCAAGATTCTCGGCAGTGATCCCCATGTGGTAGTCGTTAAACGCATCCCACAAACCATCGTGGATCACGCTGTCCATCAGTTGACTGTGACCCAAACGACAGCCGCCACGCGCCTCCGGCAGCAGATAAGGGGATTGGCTCATACTCTCCTGACCGCCCGCGATAATGATCTCGGCGGCACCGCTTTGAATGGCTTGCGCGGCCTGAATCACCGCTTTCAGCCCTGAGCCACATACCATGTTCAGCGTGCTGGCTGGCACGCTGTAAGGCACACCCGCCGCCACAGCCGCCTGGCGCGCAGGGTTTTGCCCGCATCCAGCGGTGAGTACCTGCCCCATAATGACCTCATCGATTAGCGTGGGATCGAGCGCGGTTTGTTTCAGCAGTGTGGCAATCACCTGCTGGCCCAGTTCTGCAGCAGTAAGAGACGCCAGCGCACCGTGAAAACGGCCGATGGGCGTGCGGGTGGCTGCCACAATCACACATTCGTTCATGATGCCTCCTGGGAAAAACGCATTTCACGGACATCATCGGCGATGCGTAATTGCCCGGCCGTCTTTGCACGGATCTCATCGGGCGTGACGCCCGGCGCATACTCACGCAGCACAAAAGCGCCCTCTTCAATCTCCAGCCAGCCGAGTTCAGTAATCACTTTACGAATACAGCCGACGCCGGTAAGCGGCAAAGTGCATTCGGACAGCAGTTTTGATTCGCCATGCTTTGATGCGTGCGTCATCATCACGATGATGTTTTCCGCACCCGCCACCAGATCCATCGCACCGCCCATGCCCTTGACCATTTTTCCGGGGATCATCCACGACGCGATGTTGCCGCTGACGTCCACTTCCAGCGCGCCCAGCACGGTAAGATCAACATGGCCGCCGCGGATCATGGCGAAAGACTGTGCCGAATCGAAGATTGCCGCACCCTTTCTTGCGGTCACCGTCTGTTTGCCGGCATTGATCATGTCGGCATCCAGTTCGGCTTCGGTGGGAAACGCCCCCATGCCCAACAAACCGTTTTCCGACTGCATCATTACGTCCATGCCCTCAGGTACGTAGTTGGCCACCAGCGTCGGCATACCAATGCCGAGATTGACGTAATCACCATCGCGTAGCTCCTGTGCCACGCGCTGCGCCATCTGTTCACGCGTGAGCATGTGCGCCTCCTTCACTCAGGGTGCGTTTCTCAATGCGTTTCTCGAAGTTGCCCTGTATCAGGCGATCGACATAAATGCCCGGCGTATGAATAGCTGCTGGATCCAGTTCACCTGGCGCCACAATCTCTTCAACTTCAACAACGGTGACACGGGCAGCCATTGCCATCAGTGGGTTGAAATTCTGCGCGGTGTGGCGATAGATCACATTGCCGTACCAGTCCGCTTTCCAGCCTTTGACGATGGCGAAGTCACCGCGTATCGCCTGTTCCAGAATGTAGTGGCGCCCATCGAATTCTCTGACTTCTTTACCTTCTGCGACTGGCGTGCCATAGCCGGTGGCCGTATAAAATGCGGGGATACCCGCGCCGCCTGCGCGCACTTTTTCCGCCAGCGTACCCTGCGGCGTGAGAATCACTTCCAGTTCACCGCTGAGCATCTGCTGCTCGAACAACGCGTTCTCACCGACGTAAGAGGCGATCATGGTTTTGATCTGCCGATTCTCCAGCAGCAGCCCGAGGCCAAAGCCATCCACCCCGCAGTTATTCGAGACCACGGTCAGCCCCTTAATGCCCTGCTGACGAATTTCGGCGATGAGATTTTCTGGAATACCGCACAGGCCAAATCCCCCCGCCAGCAGCGTCATGTTGTCTTGCAATCCAGCCAGCGCCTGCTGATAACTGGTGACGCGTTTGTCTAATCCTGCCATTGCTGTACATCTCCTCAGCTCACCGAATAAAGCCATCCTCGCGTCACAAAAATGATTTGTTAATTTTGTTTTTATTGGCCTTTCATTTACTTTTCTTATTAATATTCTGTTAATCTTTGTTTTACATAAAGTTAACAAAAAGAAAAATGAAAATGACTATCAAGCAGTTACGCGCGTTCTTAGCGGTCGCTCACACTTTGAGTTTTGCCCAGGCCAGCGAACGTCTGGCGATTTCGCAACCGGCGCTGAGCCTGGCGATCAGCGGATTAGAAGAAGCGTTGGGTGGACCGTTGTTTATGCGCACCACCCGCCACGTATCACTGACGCCGGAAGGTGAGATCTTTTTTCCCATGGCACGACGGCTGCTGGCGGATTGGGAAAATGCCGAAGAGGCGATGCATCTGCGTTTTACGCTGCAACTGGGGAAAGTGTCGATTGCCGCCATGCCCTCTTTTGCTGGCAACCTGCTGCCTGCGGTGCTGAAGGCTTTTCGCCAGCGCTATCCCGGCGTCAATATCGCGGTGCATGACGTGATCAATGAAACGGTGCTGGAGATGGTGCAGGAGGGACGCGTGGAGATGGGTGTCGCCTTTGAACCCGAACTGGCCGATGCGCTGCACTTCACCCCGCTGGGTAGCGACCTCTTTGTTGCCGTGGTGCCCGCTGATAGCCCGTTAGCGGATAAGCCACAGCTGAGCTGGCGTGAACTGCTGCATCTGGATTTCATTACCTTGCAGCGTCCTTCGGCGGTGCGTCTGCTGCTTGAGCAGTCACTGGCACAGGCAGGAAGAAGACTCGACGTCGCTTACGAAAGTCATCAATTGGTCACCGTTGGAAAAATGGTCGCCAGTGGATTGGGGGCCAGCGCCGTACCTGCACTCTGCATTCAGCAGATGCGCGAGTTGGGTGCGGTCTGTGTGCCGCTGGTCTCACCACTGATTGAGCGGCGAGTGGGCATTTTGCGCTTGAAGCAGCACCAGCTCTCCCATGCTGCCGCCGCACTGGCACAAACCATGAGTGACGAATGTCGCTGGCCCGACTCATAATTCAGCGTTAATTCACAACGTAACCTCAACCAGACAATATTTGTCGCCTGGTCTTCCTAAATGCACAATCTTTTTTTATCAATTAAATAAACACCAGACATTAACAATTGATTTAGCCAAATAAAATATTTCGTAGATAAATCATAGCCAGTAAGCTGAACCCTCATCCGCTTTGATTAATTGCACTAATCAAAGCGGTCACAAGATTGCTAATGATATGTAAAAATCTTCTCCGCGCGGACATTTTAAGATCAAATCCACCCTGCATTAGGTGTAAGAATAATCCTAAGAGAAATAAATATCCCCTTCCGCAAGGTGAACTTCATTACTCAATTACCTCGCCGCATCACAACCCACAGACCAGAGGCAGTTTTCATTACATCAAATAAAAATTAAAAATCCTGAATTCTCACTTTTCACACCAAAGATAATCAGGCTCAACACTGACGAACATCCAATTATTTAGCAATTAATGCTATCTAAATTTTGATCCCAAAAGCCGATTTTCACCATTAATCCTGGGGGATTTAGAAAGTTCTTAACTCTATAGGGGTATGAAACGATGACGATCATGCCAAGTTGAGAAAAGACAATGGAATTTTAAAAATCACCATCCCGTACAACCTAAGACTTTTCTGAGGGTAAGAAATGACTGATTTTCTTAACTCGTTGAATAAAAACAATTATCCTGCCAGGATATCCGCAGCTCTTACAGGAGCGGATGAGTTTGTTATGAAAAATACCACACGAGAGGACTTACGCTGTGCCAGTTGCAAATATGGCTGCCAGCTGACGAACCGAAACAACGATATTCTTAATCGCTGTCCAATACAAAAAATTGCGATTTGGCCGGGGAACAATCATTTCCTGATTAAAGGTGTACTTTCATTAGTCGCTGGCCGCTATGAAAGTGTGTTTTGCCGGGGATGTATATTCGTTGATTTTTCGCGAGAAAACTTACGTTATCTCACCAATAAAAACTGGATTGATTATCTGAAATCCACCGGGCTAACGATCGTTTTAGTCTCCGATCGTCCGCTGGCCGCTCTGGCTGCACACTGGATAAAGAGAGAGGGAATCCACTCCGTTATTTATTGTGAAGACCGGTTAGAGGATATCAAGAAGGTGATTAACAGTACCTATTATGGTTTAAAAGGAGGCGCAACAAGGAGAGTTAATGCACTGTCGAATGAGGAAGTGACCTTTCTGGATTTAGCCTTAAAAGGGAATTCACTTTCTGCCATTTCGATAGCAATGAACCATGAGATGAAAAAAATTTACAACATCAAAGATTCGATTCGACGAAAGACCGGTACCAGCCTTAATCAGCTGATTTCGGGTCACTAAGTAAAAGGATTACACGAAATGACGCAAACACATAAAACACTGCTTTCACTGGTTATTACCGGTGCCCTTTTCTCGGCCTCTGCGGTTGCAGCGTCCGATAACACCATTAATTTCCAGGGTGAAGTGGCTGATGAAACCTGTTCCATCTCGGTGAATGGCAATGCGGCCTCACCGGTGGTGCTGATGCCCACCGTGAGTAAATCCGATCTGGCTGCCAGCGGTGATGTCGCCGGGCAAACCGCCTTTACCGTTGGTTTGACCGGTTGTACCGGCAACTCAGCTTCCTCAACAAAAATTTCAACGGTATTTGTCGGCAATAACGTGACGGCCAATGGCAACCTGGCGAACACCGGCACCGCAAAAAATGTGGAGGTCCAACTGGTGGACAGTAAAGACGCGGTGATTAACCTAACGGGCGGCTATACCGGTGATGGCGACCTGACGCTTGCCGCCGATGAGACCGAATCCTCGGCCACTTATAACGCACAATATTATGCCAATGGTGTCGCCGCTGCCGGAACCGTGGCTGCTTCATTACAATACGCTGTGACTTACCAGTAATAATTAATCAGCGTACGTTCGGAAATCCGGGCGTGCGCTGCATGCCATGAGATTGTCTGTATGTATTTACGCAATGCCCTGGGCGCGTTATTTATCAGCGTGATGTCAGCGACGGCAACAGCAAGCGTCACGCTGCTGGGCAGTCGGATTATTTATCCGGCACCCGCCAGCTCCATCAATATCCAATTTAAAAACGACGATAGCATTCCCTATGTTATTCAGACCTGGTTTGATGAGGGTGATATGGATGCCAAACCACAGCAGATTAATCGCGTGCCCTTTATTACTACGCCGCCGGTATTTCGTATTCAGCCGAAATCAGGGCAGGTCGCGCGTATTGTCGTCAGCCAGCCAGACAAACTGCCTCAGGATCGAGAGTCCGTATACTGGTTTAACATGCTGCAAATTCCGCCTGCATCACAGGCTGCCGCCGATAAGAATGCCATGACGGTCATGCTGCGCAATCGGGTGAAATTGTTTTATCGCCCTGCGGCAATAGGCAAACCGGGCAATATTTTATCGGGTATTAAAGTCCGCACTCTAATCGATTCCCAAAAAGGCAGCGGATTACAGATCGATAATGCGCAGCCCTGGCATGCTTCATTCGTCGCTATTTCCCTGCGTATCGCGGGAAAAAATTATGAGTGTGAACCTGTAATGGTTGCCCCGTTCTCCATGCATACCTGCTGGTTCAGTCATACCAAACAACGCTTACAGGGTGTAGGCAGCGTCAGACTCGACGCGATTAACGATCAGGGAGCCAGAATAAGTGAAAATTACCCCATCAACTCCCAATGAATTAAAATTCCCCTTATTCTTTCTGACCGTTTCATTCTATTTCTCAACAGCCGTGCACAGTGAAGAATATTATTTCGATCCGTCGCTGTTTAAAGGCTCTGCTTTCGGTCAGAACATCGCGCAATTCAACCAAAGCGAGTTGCCCGCGGGGCATTATCTGGTCGATGTTTATGTCAATAATGCCCTCGTGTCATCCAGCGTGAAGCTGGAATTTTTGCCCCCGGCACAAGGAAAAGAGGTCGAGCCATGCTTACCCTTTTCCCTGGTGAAAATGTTGCCGTTAAAAAAGGTTCCAACACAGCCAATAAATCGCGAGTGCGCCCCGCTTGCTGACTGGACGCCACAAGGGAGCTGGGCTTTTGATGCCGCCGCGTTACGCCTGAATATCACGCTGCCCCTGTCAGCGCTTAAGCGCACGCCGCGTGGTTATATTCCGCCCGAACAGTGGGATGGCGGGATGACCGCGTTATTTCTGCGCCACAACACCAATTACACCTGGACGGAAAACAGCGCGGCTGCCTACCGCTATCAATATTTGTGGAGCGGGATCACCGCAGGCACTAATGTCGCCAACTGGCAGCTGCGTCATCAGGGCAATCTTCGCTATCTCAGCAGCAGTGTGGGTGGTAGCAGCTATCGCTACAACAAGGTACGAACCTGGGTGCAACGGCCACTGACGTCGATCAATAGCCAGCTTTCCCTTGGCGATAGCTACACAGACAGCTCGCTGTTTGGCAGCCTGCCGTTTAATGGCGTAAAACTCGCCACTGACGAACGTATGTGGCCGCAAGGCAGACGCGGTTATGCCCCTGAAATTCGAGGCATCGCCTCATCTAACGCCCGTGTTATTGTGAAACAGTTGAACAAGGTCATCTATGAAACCGTGGTGCCGCCTGGCCCGTTTATCATTGATGATTTGAACAACACCCGCAGTCAGGGGGATTTTGAAGTCGAGGTAATTGAAGCCAACGGTAAAATCGCCACCTTTACGGTGCCCTACTCCTCGGTTCCTGATTCGGTGCGTCCGGGCAACTGGCATTACTCGCTGGCGCTGGGCCGTGTGCGCCAATATTACGCTGTGAATAACGCTTTTTTTGAGGGTGTGATGCAGCGCGGCGTCAGTAATAGTTTGACGGCAACCGTCGGTTCACGGCTGGCGGAAGATTACCAGGCGTGGCTTCTGGGAGGTGTCTGGGCAACCGGCGCAGGTGCATTTGGTCTCAACACCACGTTTTCCCAGGCAAAGGCCGAAAATGACCAGCGCACCTCGGGCTGGCGCGCAGAGTTAAGCTACAGCAAAACCTTTCAAACTGGCACCAACCTGGTCCTGGCCGCTTATCGATATTCGACTCGTGGATTTCGCGACCTGCAGGATGTTTTAGGGGTTCGACGCCAGCAACAAGCGGAAATCAACTACTACTCAGACTCGCTCAACCAGCGTAATCGCTTATCGGCGACACTCAGCCAATCAATGGATGCGTATGGCCTGGTCAGTTTAAGCGCCAGCACCGCCGACTATTACAACAACCAGTCGCGTATCACCCAGTTGCAGTTCGGCTATAGCAACAGCTGGCGCAATATCAGTTACGGTATCAATGTGGCGCGTCAACGCACCTGGTGGAATACCCAGCAAGGCAATGTGAGCGTCAACGATAATCTCAACAGCAGCCGTCAGCAGCGCTACAGCGAAAATACCCTTTCAGTGAATATTTCAGTACCGCTTAACTGGGGTGCGGGTCTTTCATCTGTGGCCTACAACTACAACCAGTCAAAACAGAGCCAGTCTTCGATGGCGACACTAACAGGTTCGGCAGGCGAACAGCGCGATTTCTCCTATTCGCTCTACGGAGGAACGGAGCATTACCGCAATGGCGTCAACGGAGAAGCCAGCTCCTTTGGGGGCAACCTGCAGCAAAACACCCGTTTTGGCGCCATCCACGCCAACTACGGCCAGGGAGATCACTATCGCCAGGTCGGTTTAGGCACGTCTGGCACTTTACTGCTGCATCGTGGCGGTCTCACTGCGGGGCCTTACACCAGCGATACGTTCGCGTTGATCCATGCCGAGGGCGCCCAAGGTGCGACGGTACAAAACGGACAAGGAGCCGTCATTGACTACAACGGTTATGCGCTGCTGCCCTCGCTCACCCCTTATCGTGAAAACACGGTCAGCCTCAATACGTTGCACATGCGCGCCGATGCTGAGTTAAACGGCGGAAGCCAGCGTGTGGTTCCTTATGCCGGTGCCGTGAGTCAGGTGAGTTTTGCCACCTTACGCGGCACCGCGGTGTTGATTTCACTGAATACCACCGAGGGGATGGCACCGCCGATGGGCGCCGAAGTGCGTGATGCCTCCAACACCGTGATTGGCGTTGTCGGTCAGGGAAACCAGCTTTACGCACGCGTTCCACATGACTCCGGCAGTCTGCAAATCAGCTGGGATGGCAAAACCCAACGCTGTGCCGTCAATTATCAAATCACCGGAAAGACGCAACAGGCGCTTATCCTCCTCAATGGTATTTGCAGGACGCTATAACTCGTGAAAATTAAATATCTCCTCGTTGTGCTGCTGATGCTGCCGCTGACGTTATGGGCAAACTGCATCAAAGTCACCAGCACCTCATCGCTTTCAGCCGCCGCTCTGGCAGCCGGCTACACCGCATCGTCCTGGACGGGTGCCTGTGATACCTGTTCAGGCAACCTGGGTTTGCCATCGGTGATCAGCATCAACAGCGGTACATCCTTTCAGCCCGCAGGATCGTTGCTGGCCAGTTCAGTCGGTTCGTTTCTCACCTCCGCCAGCAACACCGCTTACAGCCCGAATCAGATCCTCTACCGCTGTGCAGTAGCGGATGCGGGCAGTTTGTATGAGATGTACGCCACCAACGGTGACAGCGCCTATGCTGGCATGTATGCCAGCAGCGAGGTTAGCGGCGCTTATTACGACGTGGCGAAAAACGTGGCAGTGCGCATGACCAATCTGACCACCGGTGAGTATTACAGCCGCTACTGGAAGTCACGCCAGTTTACCGCCGACAGTTGGTACTCTGACGGCACCTACCTTTACATTCCGGCCAGCGCGTTTAGCAACGTGTTGTACGAAATGTTCAAAATCAGTTCAACCAGCTATTACGCCAATGGCGATAATCGCTACAGCGATCTTTGGACGCAGCCGCGCGGCTATATTGCATTTAAAGGCCCAGGTCTGGACACCAACAGTCTGGCAGTAGGCCAGGACAGCGCCAGCTATTGGTACGGGTTTTACGGCAACTGGCCCGCCGCCTGGAGTACGTATCGCAACGTGACCTATGTGCGGGGCGCGTTGTGTGAAGTCCAGAATTACCCGTCTGTGGTGCTGCTGCCAACCATCAGTGTGAACGCGCTCAAAGCAGGCGGTAGCAGTCAGGTACCGTTTTCGATCTCGCTGCAGTGCGAATCGGGCGCGCGATCCAGCACCAGCACATCCACCAGCACTGCCGCCAATGTCGCGATGGGCTTACTGGTGAATCAACCTAACGCGGTGTCACAAGCGACACAGTTGGGTTTGACCACCAGCGGCGGCGGATTGACCTGGCTGCTGGATAATCAATATGGCAGCAGCGGCGTGGCCTCGGGTGTGGGCATCAAAATTTATAACGCCAGTGGTTCTGCCATTAACTTATTACCTAACCTCGCCAGCACCGGCACCGGGAATACGCGCGGCTGGTATGCCTATACGGATCTCACCTCGCTGGTCTCTTCCGGTAGCAGCAATATTTACAGCGGTGATTTTTTGGCTTCGCTCGAAGCCATAAGTGGACAAACAGTAACAGCAGGGACAGTCAATGCGCAGTTGCAAGTGGTGGTCAGTTTTCAGTAACACAATGGCATTGAGCAGCCTGTTATTCGCTGCTCACGCCATGGCCGTGGTGAATGTGGATAGAACACGCATCATTTTTAATGCCGGTGAGAGCAGCCAGGCGCTAAATATAAAGAACGGTGCGGAAACCCCCTCCGTGGTACAGATCTGGAGCGATGACGGTGATTTGATGCAGTCCCCGGAATTGAGCAGTGCACCCATTTTTGCCATGCCGCCGATGATGAAACTCGCACCTGATGAGCAGCGTGCAATTCGTCTGGTGCTCACTTCACGCCAGTCGTTGCCGGAGGATCGTGAGAGCCTTTACTGGCTGAATATTTATCAGATTCCCGCGCTGAGCAGGCAAACAGGCAGCGCAGAACAAAAAATCCTGTTGCCGCTGCGGTTGCGGCTTAAGGTTTTTATCCGACCGGCGGCGCTGGGCGTGCCTCAGCCTGAAGATGTGCAGAAGCTGCGTTTTATCGTGCACGAACGCCAGCTAACACTAGAGAATCCAACGGCGTGGTATATGAGCTTAAGATTACAGATTGCCAATAAGCTTAAAGTGGATGATGTGCTGGTGGCGCCGTTTGGTTCGGTCACCCTCCCAATAGCGCAACCGGTTCAGGTGGGTGAGAGCGTGATTTATGAGGTGTTTGACGACAACGGTAACCCGGTGGGATATCAGAGCCATACCGGCACCTAAGTTACCTTGCCGCGCCCTGAAGGGCGCGGCAATCTTGTGTCATTCATGAGGCGTTTTTGTAAGGATCGCGAACCTGAGCCACCGCCAGTGCGCCGAATAGCAATATTGCCGATACTGCTAACAGTGCCCACATAAAGCCGCCTGACATCTGTTTAACGTATCCA
Organism: Pantoea folii; assembly: GCF_056678875.1. Taxonomy (NCBI): domain Bacteria; kingdom Pseudomonadati; phylum Pseudomonadota; class Gammaproteobacteria; order Enterobacterales; family Erwiniaceae; genus Pantoea; species Pantoea folii. The sequence goes on from NZ_JBWXON010000001.1 coordinate 428,367, forward strand.
ATCAGTGAAGGGCCAAAGAAACCGCCCAGATTGCCCACTGAAACAATCACGGCCAACCCAGCCGCTGCGGCATTGCCGGTTAGAAAACCCGATGGCAGCGCCCAAAACGATGCCTGAAAGGCCAGAATGCCGCTGACAGTGATGCAAAGTGCCAGCATTTTTAGCACCGGTTCTGACACCACCGCGCCGCAAGATAATGCTATGGCAGCCATCACTAACGCTCCACTGATCCAACGAATGCGATGTGGTGAAAGGTTTGCTCTTCGTGCCCAGAACAACATACTGAGTGCCCCGCAAACGTACGGTAAAGCAGTGAGAAAACCGGTCGCTGTGTGACTGACGCCCATCTGTTTGATGATCTGTGGCATCCACAAGCCGACACCAATCGAACCGACTATCCCACAAAAATTGATCAATGCCAGCAGCCACAGCAGCGGATTACGCATCGCGTGCCGCATGCTGTCGCCATGTTTGTCAGCGATGCGCTGTTGTTCTTCATCCAATCTGCGTTGCAACAGGCTTTTTTCATCGTCAGTCAGCCATTTCGCCTTAGCCGGTTTATCGTCGAGGAAGAACAAACACGCGATGCCAAGTAACACGGCTGGCACGCCTTCAATCAAGAGCAACCACTGCCAGTTATGGATGTGTTCATGGCTGGTGATCTGCATCAGCGCCCCCGAAATAGGGGCACCGATGATGTTTGCCACCGGGATGCCCACCAAAAACGCAGCAGTGATTTTTGCTCGCCAGGTGCCGGGAAACCAGTAAGTGAAAAACAGATAGATGCCTGGCGTAAAGCCTGCTTCAGCCATGCCGAGACAAAAACGCGCGACGGCAAAACTGGTTGGCCCCGTCACAAACGCCGTCGCCATCGAAATCAACCCCCACGAAATCATGATGCGCGCAATCCAGATGCGTGCCCCGGTTTTCTGCATAATCAAATTACTGGGGATCTCAAACAGGAAATAACCGATAAAGAACATCCCTGCGCCAAAACCAAACTGCTCCGCCGTTATCCCTAGATCGGCATTCATGCCCAGCGCGGCAAAGCTGACATTGGTCCTGTCCAGATAACTGATCACGTAACAGATAAAGATGAAAGGCAGGATTCGCCTGAATGCTTTAGCCGCCGCGTGTTCGCTGCGATCCATTTCTTGGGGATTCAGGGTTTTCTCAGGCGCAGCGGGCGCGCCTGGCATGGCGTCAGGTAAGGTATGCAGGGTCATGCGATGCTCCATGGTGCTCTGTGGCACCTGTTGTTGTTAGCTTGCTGGAGTGGAACGACCTGACAGCGCGGCACCGGGAACAGCCATGTCGCAGGTCAGGATTGAGCCAGTGACCGACTCGGTGATAAACAGTCGCCGGCGCTCGGCTCCGCCATAACAGACATTGGTGGTTGAGCGACCCGCTGGGCTGATAATGATTTGGATGGGTTCCGCCATCGCATTCAATAACCACAGACGGCCTAATCCGGGATTGGCAATCAGCAATTCGCCTTCGGTGTTGATGGCGAGTCCATCGGGTCCGCTTGGGCCGTGTGAAGTGAAGAACTGCCCGACCTTGCTCACCGAACCGTCCTTTTGCAGCGGTACGCGCCAGATACAATTTCCCCGCGTCATCGCTACATACATCAGGCTCTCATCCGGCGATAGCACCAGCCCGTTTGGGCTCGGGCAATTATCCAGCAACAAATCGAGACGCCCATCCACCGATAAGCGGTATACGCGTCCCGTCGGATCGTGCAGACCCGTTTGCCCCTGATCGGTGAAATAGAGATTGCCATGACGGTCAAACGTCAGATCGTTGACGCCTTTAAAACTCTCGCTGTTGCGACGCGTCAGCCATGGCGTGACACTTCGGTCATTAAGGGAGAGTTTCATCAATCCGTTTTGGTAATCGGTGATCAGCAACGTGTCCTCATCCAGCAACTTCATACCGTTGGGTTCGCCCTGATACTGAACGATCAACTCCCACTCGCCCTGCCTATCCACCCGAAAGATTCTGCCGTACGGGATATCGGTGACGTAAAGGCAGCCAGAAGGATGCCAGACAGGCCCTTCCAGAAAGGAGTCAACAGCCTGACCACCGCGATTGGCGGCTGACCAGGCATTCGCCGGATCGGGTTTTCTGAATCGGTCGGGCAAGCGGCTGAACACCTCGGCCTGGCGGATTTCCGGTTGAGTCAGACTGATCATGGTGACACGCCCTCTTCCAGCGGCGTATCTGCCAGTGCCTGCAAAATATTCTGTGCCGCCACCGTTCCCATGCGGATGTAAGAAGCATCACTCACGCCACCAATATGCGGAGAAAGAATCACGTTACTGATGCCCTGCCAGCGATGCGGCGCGGTCAGCGGCTCAGCGCTGAAACTGTCCAATGCTGCCCAATGTAACTTGCCTGATTGCAGCGCATCAGCGAGTGCCGCCTCGTTGATTAACCCGCCGCGCGCGGTGTTAACCAGGATTGCGCCGGGCTTGCAGTTCGCCAGCGTGTCGGCGTTGATCATTTCACGATTGGACTCTGTCAGTGGGCAGTGCAGCGACACCACATCAGCCTGTGCCAGAAGTGATTCAAGGCTATTAACCAATTCACAGGCCGGGGGGAATTCACGCGCAAAAGGATCATAAGCCACGACCCGCATGCCCATTGCATTCCCGATGCGAGCCACGCGACTGCCGATCGCACCTAAGCCAATTAACCCTAATACACGTCCTTCCAGCTCAATCGATTTGTGTGTCGATTTATCCCAGAATCCTGCACGCAGGCGCGCATCGAGCGGCATCACAGATTTGGCGCAGGCCAATATCAATGCCCAGGTATGTTCCGCCACAGCCGCGGCATTAGCTCCTGGTGCAGAACAGACACGAATCTGTCGTGCGGTGGCGGCTTGCTGGTCAATGACATCAATACCACTGCCGTGTTTGGAGATCACCCGCAAGGCCGGTGCGGCATCCATCACGGCGGCGTTGATCTTGCCGTAACGCACCAGAATCGCGACCGGATTGAGCTGGTGGCACAGGTCAATCAACTGCGTCTCAGTGGGTTGTTTTCCCGCAAAGACCAACTCAAACTCACGAAGTATGGCTACCGCGTCGGCAGCCAGATCGCTGCCGGTAATCAGAATGACAGGGGCTTTAGCCATCACAGCGTCTCCCCTTCTGCCAGCATACCTGCCTGGCGCAGTGCGTTCTCAAGCCATGGCGCGCGCGCATCGCCAGCTCGGATAGCGGCAATGCGCTGGGTTTCGCCGTCCAGCTTTTTCTTCGCTAAGGCAATGATGGCCTGTACTTCATTACGCGGTATCACCACCACGCCATCAACATCACCCACCACCAAATCACCGGCCTGAATCTGAGCTCCGGCAATGGAAATAGGATGATTAACGCGCCCCGGAATCAGTTTGGTGGGGCCACAAGGATTCAATCCCGCAGCAAACACCGGATATGACTGCTTGCTTAGCATATCGGCATCTCGCACTGCGCCATCAATGATGATGCCCGCGATGCCGGAAGCCTCTGCCTGGGTCGCCATAATCTCCCCCAGCAACGCGCAACTGAGGTCGCCCTTGCCATCCACCACAATCACATCGCCCGGTTGGGCAATCGCCAGTGCAGCATGGATGGCCAGATTGTCACCCGGACGTACCTCAACGGTGATGGCCGGACCCGCCACTTTCATCTGTGGTGAAAGCGGTTTGATTCGGCCGTGCAGCGTGCCGCGACGCCCGGCAACATCAGCCAGGATCGCCGCCTGATACTCAGCCGCTTGTTGCACTTCTTCCGGGGTCACGCGGCTGATATTTCGTTGGATCATTGCAGTAGTGTGAATGCTCATCTCTTCCTCGCTTTGTTTTACTCTGTAAAACACGTGTGTACAATATAAAACAACTATAGCCAGGGCGAGGCAGATTTAGCCATAGCCTTATCGGCGTTTGTGACGTAAACACGAGGTGACTCACAAAAATTCAGGTACACTCGTTGTCGTTCAAAACAGGAGGAATGCATGGGAAATGAAGGCGTTATTGCGGTGGAGAAGGCGCTAGCGCTACTGGACTGTTTCCGTCCAGGCGACGATAGCCTGACGCTGACTGCGTTGTCGCAGGCGTCGGGTTACCACAAAACCACGGTTTATCGCCTGATGAATTCTCTCGAACGAATGAACTACGTGGTGCGCCATGAAAATGGGAGCTATGGACTGGGACCACGCTTGCTGTATCTGGGCAAGTTGTATGAGCAATCTTTCCATCTGGCCAGCGTGGTACAGCCCGAGCTGCAACAACTGGCGCTGGCTACCCATGAGAGTGCTAGTTGGTATGTGATTGAAGGCGGCCAGCGCATGTGCTTATTCCGCGCCGAGGCTTCGGAAGGATTACGACACAGCCGTTTGCCCGGCACGATTTTCCCTCTCGATCAGTCTGCGATTAGTCAGGTGCTGCGCTTCTGGGGGCTCAATGAAGCCCTGTTTGATAAGCATCCACGCCTGCCGTTATATACCTCAGGCGCACGCGATCCGCATACCGCCGCCTTCGCGATGCCGGTATTTGGCGTGAACGATAAATTGATTGCTGCCTTAGCGTTAACCGGCCCGGCCTCGCGCCTGGTGGAATCGCGCCGTGATGATGGCCTGACGCAGCAAATGAGCCAGAGTGCCGCACGACTCTCTTTAAAACTGGGTGCATCAAAGCCGTTTTGCAGTGCGCAATACGGTGAAGACGCACTGACAACCGATAACTGATCGTTGTGTCAGATAGCTTCCGGGCTCACCACAGTGTGCCCGGAAGTCTCACACTGAGTCAGTTCAGGATGAGTGACTCGACAAGCGACCTTCCGCCTTCTGGCCTTGCGAAAGATTACGCCCCATCATCACTACTGCAATCCCCCCTGACAGGCAAAGCGCAGCCAGAGGCAACAGTGCCAAAGTGTGACTACCGGTCTTTTCATTGATGATGCCGTAAGCATTGACCATTACCGCGCCACCAATCAGGTTGGCGATCGCCCCTATCGCCGCCAGCCCTGCCGCAGCGGATTGACTGCTCATCCAGCCCGCCGCCAGTGCCCAGAATGGCCCTTTCATAGAATAAGCGCCGACCAGAATCAGACACATGATAATTATGGTTGCCGGTAACGAAAGGCTGACAAACGCGGCGAAAATCCCTCCAGCGATCATGAACAACGTTAATGCCGTGTGCCAGCGTCGTTCGCCCGTGCGGTCTGAGCTTCTTCCCCACACAATCATCAATATCGACGCCAAACCATAAGGAATCGCATTGAGCATTCCGGTGGTGAGATTATCAAGATGGAATGATTTCAGCAGTTGAGGTGACCAGACGCTGAGGGTGGTGCCGGCTGATGATGCGCCAGAATAGATCAGTGCCATCAGCCAGATATGTTTGTGCTTCAGTAATTGCCAGGTAGAAATATGACCGATATTTTTTTGCTTCTGGCGCTCGGCCTGCAGCGTGGATTCCAGCCACTGCTTCTGCTCACCGCTGAGCCAGCGCGCTTCGTGTGGGCGATTGCTCAGGACAAAATAGGCGGCAATACCGAGCAATACGGCAGGCAATCCTTCAATAATGAACAGCAGATGCCAGCCGCGCAGTCCCATCCATCCGTCGAGTGTGAGTATCAAGCCAGAAAGCGGTGAGCCGATAAAGTTCGCCAGCGGGATCGCCACCATAAACGAGGCAATAATACGCGCGCGATAACGCGCAGGGATCCACCAGGTCAGATACAACACCACGCCAGGGAAGAAGCCGGCTTCAGCCGCACCAAGTAAAAAACGCAGCACATATAAAGACGAAGAGGTTTCCACCAGTGCCATACACATTGAAACTATGCCCCAGCTGATCATGATGCGCGGGACCCACAAGCGCGCGCCGAACTTCTGCATCGCCAGATTACTGGGCACCTCAAACAGGAAATACGCCACGAAGTACAGACTGCTGGCGGAACCAAAGGCGGCCTTGCTCAGACCAAGATCCTCATTCATCTGGAGAGCGGCCATGCCGATATTGCCGCGATCGATAATAGACACCAGATAGCTCACCACCAGGAACGGCAGGATGCGCCAGATCACGCGACGCATGGTTTCGCGTTCCAGCGCCGAGACCGCCGTCTGTTTCAGGGTTTGTTCAGTCATTCTTTCCTCGCAGGGTCTGATTATGGTTATCAGGAGAAGATGCTTTGTTTTATTCTGTAAAACCAGGTTGTACAATATAAACTATCAGAAACGCTGCGAAGCAAACTGTCCGGTGATTGGGGATGCGGAGCCAATCACAAAATCGCCAGTGACTGTAGATTGAATTGTGATCGAAGACAGGTCTTTAAAACGAAAAAACCTGCTTCGCTCCCTTTGGATGCTAAGCAGGTCATTAATACGGAGACGGGCGGAAAATGCTATTGGCTTTCGGCTACACCACACCAGCGCACCAGCGTCAGCGCTATGGCTTTGGTGCAGGCCGTCAAAGGCAGAGTTAGTCTTGATGCTTGTGGATTGCCGCCAAATAGCAGCCAAATCGCGCACTATGGGCGTGGATATACACGGCTTCTGGCCGCTGTAGCAGATCTAAAACGGTTGGCTCCACTTCATCACCTGTCACCAGCTCTGCCGCAATAATGCAGTGCTCAAGATTGAAGGCTCGCAGTGAGAGTTGACGCTTAGCGAGATATTCCGGGATCTCGCTGTAGAAGATGCCGGACTGCATACAACCTTCATGAATGAAAATTGCGTGTTTTCCCTGATATGGTGATTGCGCGGGTTGATAGGTGTGATTAAGCAAGATTGCATGAGCTCCTGGTGGAACATCCTTCAAGCCAATACGATCTGGCAAAGCCGAGGCTTGGCTAGCTAACACTCGGCGTGCGCTGTACTGTGCCAGGTACTCATCATCCTTTCCGTATAAATGTGCAAAATCGCTGCTATTCAATCCGCTAATAATGTAATGCATACTGCCTCCTGCTAATAACATGGGTTCATCAGCAGTAAACGTTATCGAGCCCATCCTTGCTCGCTGGAAACGGACAGAGAATTATTGATCGCAACCGCAATGGCATTCACCGCCTTAGCTCAATCAGCCAGGGTTTGCTAAAGTAGTGGACATCAAGTATCAAGCGCTGCACTTGCATGTTTACACGGGAATTTGACCATGCCAGATTACATTTTCTATAAAAAAGATCAGGTCGTTGCCACTGTTGAAAGAACAGATGTCGAGAGCGCCGTAATGCTCATTTCACAAAGCTATAAAAAGTTAAATGAAGAGGTCGAAGCAGCGACGCCAGAAGCGGCGTTAAAGCGGTTAGCGGATGTTCAAAATCAAGACAATATTATTCATCATGCTTTCGTTACAGGGTCAGTATTTACCTCCATCGTGAATGTGCTGTTCAAATGATTTTCCTTCACCAGCCTTGTGCCGCTGAATCTTATGCGGCGTGAATGACTGCAGCATAATTAACTCACTAGCACAGTGTCACCGCATAATATAGCGCAGAATAAAACCCACCCCCTCCCCCACGACACAATCAATTATTTCACCCCTCAAGCACTTTGACAGAATATACCTTCATCGCTACGCTTTAATGCAAGGATATATGTCACAAACTTGCACATCTTAAAGAGATTACCTAAGGTATCCGCCTTTCAGCCTCTTATAGCTTTCATTTCCATAGGTGAATTTTTTGGCTGCGAAAGCTATAAGATCGCTCTAATTTTACTCATGGAGGTTTATGAGCACCGGAACGATTTCTAAACAATCTGACTTAACCGTTGATGATATTACGGTCATCGATAACAAATTATTAAAACGCGCTGTGAGTGCTGCTGCGTTAGGCAACACCATGGAATGGTTTGATTTTGGCGTATATAGCTATCTCGCCGTGATTATCGGCCAGGTCTTTTTTCCTGGTGCCAGTAACACTGCGCAGTTAATCGCCTCCTTCGGCACCTTTGCCGCTGCGTTTTTAGTTCGCCCAATCGGGGGAATGGTATTTGGGCCGTTAGGTGATCGCTTTGGGCGGCAGAAAGTGCTCGCCTTCACCATGATCATGATGTCGATTGGCACCTTCTGCATCGGCCTGATTCCCAGTTATGCCAGTATTGGCATTGCCGCCCCGATCCTGTTGCTGGTGGCACGTCTGGTGCAGGGTTTCTCCACCGGCGGCGAATACGGTGGCGCAGCGACCTTTATCGCGGAATACTCCACCGATAAGCGCCGTGGCTTTATGGGTAGCTTCCTGGAATTCGGCACACTGGCGGGTTATCTGCTCGGTGCCAGTCTGGTCACCGGCATGATCGCACTATTACCGCATCAAGCCATGATGGATTGGGGCTGGCGTATTCCCTTTTTCCTGGCCGCACCTCTGGGATTATTTGGTCTCTATATTCGCCTGAAACTGGAAGAGACGCCGGCATTTAAAGAGCACATGGACAAGCGCGAAGAGCTTGAGCACAATAAGCCTCAACTGACCTTGCTGCAGATGCTGCGTGTACAGAGTAAACCGCTGTTGAAATGTATTGGCCTGGTGCTGTTATTTAACGTATCCAATTATATGTTGACTGCTTATATGCCCAGCTATTTAACCGGCGTATTGGGCATGAGTGAACTATCCGGGCTCATGTTAGTCATGGTCATTATGTTTATTATGATGCCATTGACGTTGATGTGGGGACATTTAACCGACCGTATGGGCCGTAAGCCGGTCATTGGCTTAGGGGCTCTGGGCTTAATATTGCTGGCTATTCCCAGCTATATGCTGATTGGTTCTGGCAATATGATGCTGGTATTTGCCGGTCTGGCGGTATTAGGTTTATTGCATACCTGCTTTAGCGGCACCATGCCCGCCACATTACCGGCCCTGTTTGTCACCGATATTCGCTACAGCGCATTAGCGATAGGCTTTAACCTCTCCGTGTCACTGTTCGGCGGCACTACGCCGTTAATCACTGCATGGCTGGTGGACACCACGCACAATGCGATGATGCCCGCTTATTACATGATGGGCGCCGGAATTGTCGGCTTGATTACCGTGCTAACGTTGAGTGAAACCGCGCGTAAACCGCTGAAAGGCTCTTCACCTGCAGTCGCCACCAAAGCGGAGGCGCATAAGCTGATTGATAAATTACGTAAGCAACGCGGCCGCAAGGTACAGCAACACAAACCAGCATAATCTTCGGGGCGACCATCAGGTCGCCTTTCTTCTATTCACCTTCCTGATTAGCGAAGCGTAAGGCGTCGATAATTTCCTAAACCCATCTGTTCGCGCCAGAAAAGCGCAAAATATCGACTATGATCTGTTCTCAGTCTTTCTTGTCGTCCCACTGTATATCGTACTCAGTCAGCATCTTTAAACGGAACGTGTACCGCTTGATGTCGTCCATTGCCCTTGCGAGGGTTAAACGAGGCAATTGAATGGAATTCAGATCATTTAAGAAATCCTGGGGAGCTGAGATTCAGGCGGATGGCAGCGTGCTATTCCGCTTGTGGGCACCGGGTCAGCAACAGATTACCTTGCGTCTCGCCGATGGCGATCATCTTATGTCAGCCTCGGACGATGGCTGGTATCAACGGCAACTGGGCGGCATACAACCTGGTGCGACTTACAACTTTGTACTGGCGGATGGCACGGTGGTGCCCGATCCCGCCGCTCGCGCGCAACAATCCGGGGTCAATGGCCCTTCCGTGGTCGTCGATCCTCGTCATTATGCATGGCAGCACACGGATTGGCGCGGACACGCCTGGCAAGAAACCGTGGTGTACGAACTGCATATCGGGACTTTCACACCCGAAGGCACTTTCGAGGCCGCCATTACCCGCTTGCCCTATTTGCAGGCACTCGGCATTACCATGATTGAGGTGTTGCCGGTGTCGCAGTTTGGGGGCAATCGCGGTTGGGGCTATGACGGCGTATTGCTGTACGCACCGCACTCCGCTTACGGCTCGCCGGATGATTTCAAAGCCTTCGTGGATGCTGCACATGGACACGGCCTGTCGGTGGTGCTCGATATTGTGCTCAATCACTTTGGTCCGGAAGGTAACTATCTGCCGCTGCTGGCCCCTGATTTCTTCCACAAAGAGCGCATGACACCCTGGGGCGCGGGCATCGCATATGATGTTGATGCCGCACGTCGTTACATCGTGGAAGCGCCACTCTACTGGTTGCAGGAATATCACCTCGATGGCCTGCGCTTTGATGCCATCGATCAAATCGAAGATACCTCCAGCAAACATGCGTTGATTGAGATTGCTGAACGTATTCGTCGTGAGATAACGGACCGCCCTATCCACCTCACCACGGAAGATTCACGCAATGTCACCTTCCTGCACCCGCGTGACAAACAGGGCCATGCGCCGCTGTTTACCGGCGAATGGAATGACGATTTCCACAATGCCATTCATGTGTTTGCCACCGGTGAAACCCATGCCTACTACCAGGATTTCGCCGACGTACCTGAAAAGCAGATCGCGCGCATTTTGACGGAAGGTTTTGCCTATCAGGGAGAAATCTCGCCGCAGAGCGGTCAACGGCGCGGCGTGCCCAGTGCGGCACAGCCTCCGGTTGCCTTTGTTGATTTCATCCAGAATCACGATCAGGTCGGCAACCGTGCGCAAGGTGACCGCTTGATTACGCTGGCAGGCGCCGATCGCACCAAAGTGCTGCTGGCCACGCTGTTACTGTCACCGCATATCCCGCTGCTGTTTATGGGCGAGGAGTATGGCGAAACCAACCCGTTCCTGTTCTTCACCGATTTTCATGGTGATTTGGCTAAAGCGGTACGTGAAGGACGCGCCCGAGAGTTTACCGGCCATGCAGGGCATGACGACAGCGTGCCCGATCCCAACGCGGCAGAAACTTTCACCCGCTCGAAACTCGACTGGAGCAAGCTGGAAAGTGAGAAAGGCAAAGCCTGGCTGGCGTTCACTCAGCAATTGTTGGACTTGCGTCAGCGCCACATTGTGCCGCTGCTCGCCACGGCAGGCGGTCACAGTGGCAAAGTGCTGAAAACGGCCAAAGGTTTTATCGCGGTGAGCTGGCAGTTCCCGCAGGGTGAACTCTCGCTGGCACTGAATATCAGCAAGCAGGCGCAGCCCTTACCCACTATGGCAGGCAAAACCCTCTTTGCCTGGCCGCAGGAGAATGATGTGTTGCCGCAACATGCCATTGTGGTGCGTCTGGCACAGGGAGAAAAAGCATGACAATTCCTTCAGCAACCTACCGTATTCAGTTCCGCAACGGCATGACTTTTGACCGCGCCATCACCTTGTTACCTTATTTGCAGCGGCTCGGTATCAGCCATCTCTATGCCTCACCTATTTTCACTGCCACCACGGACTCCACGCATGGCTACGATGTCACCGACGCCAATGAGATCGACCCTGCGCTGGGCGGACGTGATGGCTTTAATCGACTGTCGGCGGCGTTACAGCAGGCCGGCCTCGGTTTAATTCTGGATATCGTGCCAAACCATATGGCGGCATCACTGGAAAATGCCTGGTGGCGCGATGTGATTGAGCATGGAGAAAACAGTCAGTATGCGCGCTATTTCGATATCGACTGGTCGCGTCCCCTCACATTGCCGTTCCTCGGCGATGATTTTGAACGCGTGCTGCAAAACGACGAATTGAGCATTAAGCCCCATCCGCAAACTGGCCATCCGGCGCTGGCTTACTACGACAGCTTCTATCCGCTGACGCCTGCCAGTTGGCAAGGACGCGCCGATGAGGTGCTGGCCATCAACGATCGCGCAGCGATTGCCGAATTGCATCAGCAGCAGCCCTGGCAGCTGATCAACTGGCGTGACGCACGAAAAGATCTCTCTTACCGACGCTTCTTTGAAATCACTGGGCTAGTCGGCGTGCGGGTCGAGGATGAAGCCGTGTTCAACGCCTCACACGCACTGATTCTGGAACTGGTTCACAGCGGTGCTGTGAGTGGTTTGCGTGTCGATCACATTGATGGTCTGGCCGATCCGCAGGGTTATCTTCAGCGTTTGCGCAGAGCCGCAGGTGCGGATTGCTACATCACGGTAGAGAAGATTCTGGCAGAAGAGGAGCAGATTCCGGTTGAATGGCCCATTTCCGGCACCACTGGCTATGAGTTTATCGCTGCGCTTTCACATGCGTTGATCGACGATACCCAGATTGATGCGTTGCATCTGGCCTATGAAGCCGTCACCGAAGAGCGGAATGATGTCAGTGCTGGTCTGCGCGCCGCCCGTGAATTGATGGTTGATCGTAACTTCGCTGGTGAATTTTCACGCCTGCTGGCGATATTGACCGGGGTGGCACATTTAGAACAGCGCAATTTTGGCGAAGCTGAGTTGCATGTCGCCCTGCGCGAGATGCTGATCGCCTTCCCGGTTTACCGCACCTATGGTCGCCCGGCGGGCATGCCTTTGGCGGGTGAAGCGCTGCTGCAACAGGTACTGGAAGCGGTGAAGTTCAGTGCTTTTCCCGCTGCACTCAGCTTCCTGCAGGCCATATTACTCGGTGCGGTCTCGGAACAAAGTGAACCGGATGCCGCTGAATTCCGTACGCGCTTCCAGCAACTCACCGGCCCGTTGATGGCGAAATCGGTGGAAGACACCCTGTTCTTCCGAAATCACGCCATCCTTGCCATCAACGAAGTCGGCGCGGAACCGCTGCCGCACCCCTTCTCTGTGGAACACTTCCACCAGCAGATGCAAACCCGGTTACATCATCAACCCGACGCACTTTCGACGACGTCAACCCACGATACCAAACGTGGGGAAGATGCCCGTGCCCGACTCTATTCACTGAGCGAAGCACCCGCACTCTGGGCAGAGAACGTCACGCGCTGGCGGGAGCTGAATCAATCCAAAGTGCTCACTATGAACGAAGGCCCGGCCCCCGAACCGGCGGTAGAATGGATGCTGTATCAGGCGCTGGCCGGTGCGTGGCCCACGACCTTACGACCAGATGACCACGACGGGTTGCGTACCCTTGAGGCACGCTTTATACCGTTTGTGGAGAAAGCGCTGCGTGAAGCCAAGCTTCGTACTGACTGGGCGGATGGCGACGAAACCTACGAACAGGCGGTGCTGGAATATGCAAAACATCTGCTATCCGCAGAAAACCCAGCATTCCTGACGGACTTCGTCACAGCCATTCAACCTTTCGTTGATGCCGGCCTGGTTAACAGCCTGTCACAGACCGTGATTAAGCTCACCGCACCAGGCGTCCCGGATATTTATCAGGGCAGCGAAGCGCTGGATTTCAGCCTCGTCGATCCCGATAACCGCCGTGAGCCCGATTACGCCGTGCTGGAGGCGCAACTTGTTGATCGCAGCCGTCCTGATTTCACTCAGCCCTCTGACTGGCGCAGCGGCAAACTCAAACAGCAGGTCATCGCATGCTTATTACACCTGCGCCTGGATAAGCCGCAGCTATTCCGTTTCGGCGATTATCAACCGTTGTACGCCACTGGCGCGCATCCAGAGCTCCTGATTGCCTATGCGCGACAGGACAGTGAAAACAGCCTCATCGTTGTGGTGCCTCGATTAATGCTGGAGGGCACTTCCTGGGCTGAAACGTCCATTCCCTTACCTGAGTCACTGGCCCACCGGCACTATCGCAATCTGTTAAGTGGTGCAACCTTAGCGCTTAACGAACAACTTTCTTTAGATAACTTACCGCCTTACGCGCCACTGGTGCTGATTGCCAGTTAATAACAAGCCTGTATTTCTGTTCATGGGATGGAGAGGAATGAATGTCTAACGCAAAGCCTTTAGAAATTATCGCGGGTTCGGGTCAAACGCTTGGCGCAAATTATGATGGCGAGGGCGTCAATTTTGCCCTGTTTTCAGCGTTCGCCGAGCGTGTGGAATTGTGTCTTTACGATGAGAGCGGTCAGCACGAAATCGCGCGTTTTGATCTGCCGGAAAATACCCATGAAGTCTGGCATGGCTACATTCCCGGTCTGCAGCCCGGTGCACTTTACGGCTACCGGGTGCATGGCCCGTTTGAACCGGAAAACGGCCATCGATTCAACGCCAACAAACTGCTGCTCGACCCGTATGCTCGTGAACTGCGCGGCGACATCCAGTGGAACGATGCGCATTTTGCCTATGACCTGCTGCATGAAGATAAAGACCTGACTTTCGATGAACGTGACAGCGCACCGTTTACGCCAAAATGTCGGGTGATCGATCCCAACGAATTTGACTGGCAGGACCGCAATCGCCCGGTTATCCCGTGGTCGCAGACCGTTATCTATGAGACACACGTTAAGGGCTTCAGCCAGTTGAACCCGGCAGTGCCCCCTGAAATGCGCGGCACTTACGATGGCATGAGCAACAAAGCCACCGTCGAGTACATTAAAAGCCTCGGTGTCACGTCGGTTGAGTTGCTACCGGTGCACTGGTTCCCGGACGATCAGCATTTGCTTGATAAAGGACTGAAAAACTTCTGGGGCTATAACTCACTGGCGTTTTTTGCCCCGGCCTCGCGCTACTTTGGCCCGCGTGGCATTCAGGGCTTTCGTGACATGGTGCGCGCCTTCCACGATGCCGGTATCGAAGTGATCCTCGATGTGGTTTACAACCATACGGCGGAAGGCAATGAACTGGGTCCGACGCTGTCGTTCAAAGGCATCGATAACTTCTCCTATTACCGCACCTTGCCGGAGCAGCATCGCTACTACATCAACGATACCGGTACTGGCAACACCGTGAACACCTCCCATCCACGCGTGTTGCAGATGGTGATGGATTCTCTGCGCTACTGGGCGGAATCGATGCATATCGACGGTTTTCGCTTTGATTTGGGCACCATTCTCGGGCGCGAACCGGAAGGTTTCGACCAGCGTGGCGGCTTTTTTGATGCCATGACGCAGGACCCGGTACTGTCGAAATTAAAACTGATTGGCGAACCCTGGGATATCGGCCCCGGCGGCTATCAGGTAGGAGGCTTCCCGCCAGGCTGGGCCGAATGGAATGATAAATATCGCGACACGGTGCGTGAATACTGGAAAGGCGACAACGTCTCAACCGACTTTGCTGCACGCCTGCTCGGTTCAGGCGATCTCTATGATCAACGTGGCCGCCGTCCATGGGCCAGCATCAATTTCCTTACCGCACACGATGGCTTCACGCTCAACGATTTAGTGTCGTACAACGAGAAGCACAACGACGCGAACGGTGAAGATAACAATGACGGTCATAACGATAATCGTTCGTACAATTACGGCGCGGAAGGCCCGACCGATGACGAAGGCATCAATGCGGTGCGTGAGCGGCAAAAGCGTAACTTCCTCGCGACGCTGCTGTTCTCACACGGCACGCCGATGCTGCTGGCGGGTGACGAGTTTGGCCGCAGTCAGATGGGCAACAACAACGGTTATTGTCAGGACAGTGAAATCTCCTGGCTGCATTGGGAAAACTTGCCGGAGTCCGCGGATGCATTACGCAAATTCACTCGACATCTGCTGGCGTTAAGGGCGAAACAGCCGTTGCTGCGCCGTGAAAACTGGCGCGACGGTATGGACATAAAATGGTTTAACGCTGGCGGCGGCTTCCAGCAGGAAGACCAATGGGATGAGGGCAGCACGCTTGGCGTCTATATCGGTCGTCCGGATCTGCAAACCGAAGAAGGTATCTGGCACGATGTGCTGATGCTGTTCAATCCGTTTGAAGGCAACGTGCCCTTCCGCATCCCACAATTTGGCGAAGGCGGCTGGGTGCTGGAACTCACCACCTCCGATACCGCTAAAAAAGGGCTGGTGATTACCAAAGAGAAGGATTTTGAACTGGAAGGCCGCAGCATGGCGCTGTTTAGAAGGCCATAATTTTAAAGGGGAAACTGGAGTGCAGTTTCCCCTTTAAACAACAAATGCATCAGGGCCTTTAGCAGCCAGTGTATTTAAGATACGCAGTGCCGGGCCACTCGGCTTGATTTCTCCTCGCTCCCACTTTGAAACGCTATCCACTGTCATGCCTAAGGTATAAGCCAGTAATGCCTGACTCAGGCCATACTGTTTACGCATGAGTTTAATTTCCAGACCGGTCATATCATGTACAGCTGCAACACGCTTGCGATACTCACTTGCAGAGATTCGCGTGGCAATCTGAGAGACATCTTCATCAGAAAGTAGGCCTAATCCTCGCAACTCTTCCGCATCTTCAATCATCTCATCCAATGTTGCTGGTGTAGTTTTCATCGCAGTTTACCTCACTGAATGTCCCACGATTTTTAAGCTGTAGCAGGTCTGCCGCACTCGCTTGTAAGTACCCTTTCGCAAGGATTTTATACGTTGCCAACACGTCATCCTCGATCTCTTTGGCATTTTTCTTATGCAACTCGCCTTTAGTCCAGCCATCATAAAAAAATAGTGCGTTTCCTCTTTTGAAGAAAATCACCGACCGGGCACCACCACTTTTCCCCTTACTCAGTGCTATACGCTTTTTAATCACGCCTCCCCTAGGTCAGCTTCAAACTCGCCCCTTTTGACTTCCGGAGCAGCATGGCAAAGGTCAGCATCATGAAGACTGGCCTTTTTGAAATTCCGATCAAAACGTCTATGTACATAAATCGCCATTCCTTAGCCCTTAACCTTTGCCCGTAATGATTATTATAATAACGATTACGACCTCGCGACAATATCGGCTTGTTAGGATTTCTGAATCTGTCGCACAACATATTTCACTGGATCTATTTAAGATCGTGAGAATGGCTAAAAATGTTGCGCCTTCGCTACGTATGATTTGATCTCCATCACCGTGCAATAAAAAATAATTAACTAAATCTCGCATTCTGCCGATGGTTATTAATCTGCCCTATTCCCTGATTTTCCTGAACCAGGGGTGCTTTTAGATTAAGGATAATTAGATGAACATCTCCCAGCGTCTCTTGCTGACCCTTTCCATGTTGTTTGGCGCCATCATCCTGCAGGCGATTCTTGCACTCTCGCTACTGTCAGGATTTCAGGACCGTTTTGAATTTGTGCAAACCAACGCCATTCCTTCGATTAAGGACATCGGCAAATTGATCGACCAAAGTAACCAGCTGGCCATTACGCTGTACAAACACCAGAGCCAGATTCACGACAGCAACATGCCTGCCGTAGAAAAACAGATCGATGAGCAAATCAATGGACTGAAAGCGCTGACCGATTACTACATGGCGAACGATATTTCAAATGAGGAAGACAAACGCCTGACTAATGTCGCTTTTGATAATATCCAGCGCGTTGCATCGCAGTTACCTGCATTTCTCACAGCGTCACGTGCTCACCAGAATGAAGTGAGCCTGAGTTTGCTGGAAGGAGATAGTGGTGTGGGTGCCGCCATTCGTCAGATGATCGCTGATTTTCAAACTCAGTTGGCACTCAATATTACTGCGGGCGACGCATTGCGCGCCACCAATCAAAGCACCTTCCATTTTGTCTTTTGGGCCACCGTTGCAGGTGTCGCGGCGACAGTGGTGATCTTCGGTCTGTTCTCGCTGTTTACCGTGATGCGTATTCGCCGCAGTTTGGGCGCGGTAGGCAAGGTCATGCTGACAGCCAGCGAGAACCTCGATCTGACTTTAAGCGCCGATGAGAGCCGGCGAGATGAAGTGGGCAATATGGCACACTCCTTCAATATTTTGATGCAGCGCGTCTCTGAAGCCCTCTCTTCAGTGCGTAAAGCGTCTCAGTCCGTGAGCAGCGCTTCGGTGCAGATTTCAGCGGGCAATGAAGATCTCTCTTCACGCACCGAACAGCAAGCGGCATCGCTGGAGCAAACGGCTGCCAGCATGACGGAACTCAGTGAGACGGTGCGCCAAACGGCGGACAACACCCATCAGGCGAGCCAGCTGGCAGCCAATGCCAGCGCGCTGTCAGAGAAAAATGGAACCTCGCTCACCACCATGCTGTCGACCATGGACGAGATTCGTGGCAGCTCGCGCAAAGTGACTGAGATTGTCTCGATCATAGAAGGTATCGCTTTCCAGACCAACATTCTGGCCTTGAACGCGGCGGTTGAAGCAGCGCGCGCCGGTGAACACGGTAAAGGCTTTGCGGTGGTTGCCGGTGAAGTGCGTAGCCTGTCTCAGCGCTCAAGCAACGCAGCGCGCGAGATCAAAGTGCTGATTGAGGAATCTCATCGTTTAACCGAATCGGGTGCCACGCAAGCCAGTGATGTGGGCCGCAATATGGACGTGATGAATGATGCCATTCACCAGGTGAGTCAACTGGTGAGTGAGATCGCTGCGGCTGCCGTGGAGCAGAGCCAGGGCATCGTTCAGGTGCAGCAAGCGGTTAATCAGATGGATGATGTTACCCAGCAGAACGCCGCCCTTGTGGAACAAGCCGCGGCCGCTTCGCAATCGCTGCAAGAGCAGGCGGGTAACCTGAATCAGCTGGTCGGTAAATTCCATGTCAGCGATGTCATTGACGTTCCACAGACCATCATCCGAACGCCATCGCACCCCAAGCCACAGCGTTTAGCGGTGGTTAATGACGCCGACTGGCAGAGTTTTTAATCACTGCTTCTCCCCGCGTCGCGCACGCGGGGAGCCTTTCTGTTACCCTTTCCGATAATTTATGGATGGGGATGAATATGGATTTACAGCAACAGCTACGCGGTAAATGGGCGATCTACGGCCTGATGTTTTTACCCGGTTTCACCTGGGCTTCGTGGGTGAGTCGTACACCTTACATGCGCGATATTCTGCATGCTTCCACGGAAATGATGGGCATGATCCTGTTCGGCTTTTCCTGTGGCTCAATGCTGTGCGTTCTGCTGGCAGGAAAACTCATCACCCACTTTGGCACTAGCCGTGTCATGCGTTATGGCTTTGTGCTGCTGTTGAGTGGCGTCGCAGTCATGTTAGCTGCCCTTCTACTGCACAGCGCGTACGGTGTCTTCGCCAGCCTGGTGTTACTGGGCGGAGGGACAGCGTTAATCGATGTCGTGATAAACGTTGAAGGCGCAGCGTTTGAGCGTCTGATTGGCAAATCGATCATGACCACCATTCACGGCTTCTTTAGCTTTGGCACGCTGATTGGCGCGCTGTCAGGACTTGCCATGACGGCAGTTGATGTCAGCATCACCTGGCACTTTGCCTTCGTGGTGCTGGCGAACCTGCTGATTGTCTCCGCAGCCCTGCGTCATTTACCCGCCACCAGCGACAGCGAACGACATGAACAGGCGCACAGCGGCGGTTTCCTCGCTCAGGTCGGACGCGAGCTGCGCGATCGCCAACTGCTGATCCTTGGGGTGGTGATTTTGGCGATGGCGCTGGCAGAAGGTTCTGCCAATGACTGGCTGCCGTTACTGATGATCGATGGTCATAATCTCAATCACACGCAAAGCACGCTGGTGTACGCGGGTTTCACTGCGGGCATGACGGTGGGTCGTTTCCTCGGCGGATATGTGGTGGATCGCCTGGGCCGTGTACTGGTATTACGCGCCAGCGCATTCTCAGCCGCCCTGGGTCTGGCGATGGTGATTTTCTCCAACAACCAGTGGCTGGCGGCAGCGGCGGTGTTGTTCTGGGGAATTGGCGCTTCGCTTGGCTTCCCACTGACCGTCTCCGCTGCGGGCGATGGCAAAAACAGCGCGATTCGCGTGACCATCGCCGCAACGCTTGGTTATCTGGCCTTTCTGGTGGGACCGCCAGGACTGGGGTTTATTGGTGAACACGCGGGTCTGCGCATGGCGATGTTGCCGGTGCTGGTGATGGTGCTGCTGGCGTTAGTTTGTGCGGGCGCGGCAGGATCTCGTGATGCGAATAAGGCTGATCAACCCGTGTAAAGCTGGCGGCCTTCGGGCCGCCAGAAATGTACGTTTGGGAATAAGGCGCGCTAAAAAAATTAGCCCGAGGCTATGCCGCCAGCATCAATCGACCATTTTCATCATTTGCGGCCTGCAAGTGCAGATCAGCAAGGCGATGGACGATAGTCAATCGGGTGCCACCCGCGTCATCGGGCGCGATTAGAAACGTCACGTCACTCTTCAGGTAAGGTGGTGCGTCATCACGTAACCGGTAACGGATCGATTTTCCAGGATCGCTGGCAATAGGTTCAGCCTGCGTTAATACGGCGTTGGGTAGCCAGGCTTCCCGGTACTCCGCAATACTGATAGCGCGCCACACTTTCTCCGGCGGCGCATCCAGTTGATACTCTTGTACCAGTTCGTTTGATTTTTCGGCTTTACTCATTGGTCCATATCCTTCAGCAAACTTTTCAGGGCATCAATGCGTGTCGGCCAAAACGCGCGATATTTGGCTAGCCAGTTGACCAGAAACGTCATGCCAACCGGGTCGACTTCATAGTTCACAAAGCGCCCTTGCCGCTCTTCACGCACCAGCCCCGCACCCCGTAACACCGCGAGATGTTGAGACATCGCCGATTGGCTGATCTCCATCCCGTCGCGCAATGCCGTGGCATTCATGCGCCCCACCGACAGCTTTTCAAATATGGCACGGCGGGTCGGATCCGCCAGTGCTTTGAATATCGCATTTTCAATCATACTGATGACATTAGCACTGGCTTATTTAAGCAGCAAGATAATGCGCAGCGATCTCTTGCTCGGTGACGATCACTTTCGACACCAAACCGTATTCCACCGCCTGCTCCGCACTCAACCAGAAATCACGCTGAGTATCTTGCTCAATCCTCTCAATCGCCTGCCCGGTGGCATCCGCGAAAATATGATTGAGGCGATTTTTCATGCGCACGATTTCATTGCTGTAAATCTGCATATTGCTGGCGGGGCCTTGCATGCCGCCGGAAGGCTGATGCAGAAGGAAGCGGGTGTTGGGCAACGCATAGCGATTTGCTTTGTTGGCGGCAACATAAATCAACGCACCTGCGCTGGCCACACAACCAGAACCAATCAGGATCACTTCGGGTGTGATAAAGCGTATGGCATCAAAAATCATATCGCCCGATTCAGCATGACCGCCAGGAGAGTTGATGAAGATCGTGATCGGTCGATCGCTGAGAGCGGCGAGGATGTGCAGATGCTGAACCACCTCTTTGGCCATTTTTTCATCCACGGTGCCGGTAATGAAAATCTTGCGTGCGTTGATCAGATGTTCCATCAGCGATGGGTTAAGTGGCGGTGCTGCCGGTTCAGAAGGTTCGGTGTTACTGTCGCGCATGGAATCACTCCGCAAAAGATAGGGACACCAGACACATTAGCACTTACTTATCCATTAGGCGAATATGATGCAACGTCAATCGATGACGATGTTAATCAGTAGGGCACCGAAAAGTGCCCTGACACGCCGCTATTGGCGGGGAATAATTATTTTTTGCTGTTGCTGCTGGTCATATTATCAAACTGCTGTGTGAGATAGTTGCTGGTGCTATTCAGTACGCTGACCACTTTATCCAGATTGGTGAACTGAGTTTTGTAGCGTGCGATTTTGTCATCAATGCGTTTACTGGTGGTGTTGTACTGATCGGTCAGCTGGTTCAGTTTTTTACTGATGCTGTCCGTCGCCCCCTGAATCACGCCTTTACTGCTGAGAAACGCGGTAAAAGTGGTATCCAATACCGTGCTGACGCCGGTTTTCTTACCATCGCCGGTGTACATATCACGAATGGCGTCAGGCCTGACTTTCAGTGCACTGGAAAGTTTGTCCGCATCCAGCTTCAATTTCCCATCGGTGGGATCAGTGGTAATACCCGCCTGGCTGAGCGTTTTGTAAACTCCCGAACCAGAGGCGTTGGCAAGAATGCTCTTTAACTGGGTCTGGATGTTACGCAGCGTGCCGTCACCCAGCAGTGCACCGTTTTTGCTGTCCGGTTCTTTACCCGCATCCACCGCTGTGTAGCGGGTAAGATTGCCCATCGTATCTTGCAGCGAATTGTAGGCATTCACCCAATCGGTGATGGCGCTTTTCGCCTTGCTGGTGTCAGCGCTGACGGTCAACGTCTGAGTGCCGGTCGTCTGATCGTTCAGCTTGAGCGTAATCCCTTCCACGGCGTCTTCAATGGTGTTGCTGCTGCTTTGAATTGCCACATTGTTGACGGTCAGGCTGGCATTTTGCGCTTCCACACTCTGAACCATGTGACTGTTAGCTTGATCGGATTTATCAAATCCAACAAAACCGTGCAGCGTATCATCACCCGTTACGCTTAAAGAGGTCACTGCGTGGTCGGTTCCCGTCGCCTTCGAGGTTAATGACAGACGGTATTCTGTTCCTGACACTTTGATCAAACTGGCGCTGATCCCCACATCGGACTTATTAATGGTGTCACGCAGCGCTGTCAGGGATGTCTGATCTTTGGTTAACGAAATGCTCTTCTCTTTGCCATCCGCAGTGACAAATTTCAGGGTACGCGATGCCGCATCGCTGCCTAAAGCCGCTTTGACATCGGTTTTCGCATCGCTGGTCAGCGTTTGCGATTGCGCCAGATGATCCACGCTGATGGTGTATTTTCCTGCCAGCGCGCTGCCATTGGTATCCGCGCTAAATGCACTCGAACTGGAAGTGGTACTGGTCGCGGTATAGAGACTCGCATCCTTTAATTTGGTGTTAGCCGTCTGAAAAGCCTGAATCGCGGTTTTAAGTGTGCCGTAAGCAGAAAGCTTCGCCGTGGCGGCAGATTGCTGCTTCGAAATCGGTGTCAGTGACTGTTTTTCAGCGGCGGTCAGCTTATCCAAAATGGTACTTAAACCCAGTCCTGAACCCACACCTAAAGTTGAAATCCCGGCCATGTACGTAACTCCTGTTATTTTGACGTTACGGTACTATCGGCGACTTAACGCAAACCTTTAAGAAAACCTGATCATTTCTTTACTATTTCCTTACGAATATCCTTACAGTTTGCACAACATCAGTGCAGACGCGGCTTCAGGGGCCATTGCCCTGTTTTTCCTCCATCACTTCGCGACGCAATAAAACATGATGTGTCTCACATTTAACGGTCAGTATGCTTGTCGGAATCACAGAGCGGCTTATGATCACGCCAGATTGTTACTGCGCACAAACGCAGGCAAAACCTGACACGCCGCCCTCCCGGTGGGTCAGGTTTTTTCTTTTTCAGGGCTGATAAAAATGAAAATCGCGAAGATCCTCAATAACAATGTCGTGGTCGTACTGGGCGAGAACGGCAAAGAACAGGTCGTGATGGGTCGCGGGCTGGCTTTTCAGAAGCGTGTGGGCGATGCGCTGGATGCGCAGCAGATTGAAAAAGTCTTCGCACTGCAGAGTGACACCCTGACAGGAAGGCTAAGCGAGTTGCTTTCTGATATCCCGCTGGAAGTCATCACAACCAGCGAGTTAATCATCGCCAGCGCACGTCAACAGTTGGGTCAGCCGCTGCATGAGAGCCTCTCGATTGCGCTGTGCGATCACTGCCATTTCGCGATTGAACGCCATCAGCAAGGCATTCCGATTCGTAATGTATTGAAGTGGGAGATCAAAACGCTCTACCCCAAAGAGTTCGCGATTGGCATGGAAGCACTGGCCTTGATCAACAAACGCCTCGGGGTGGCGTTGCCTGACGATGAAGCAGGCTTTATCGCCCTGCACTTAGTCAACGCGCAACTGGGCAGCAACTTTGCCGATGTCTCTCATGTGACGCAATTTATGCAGGAGATTTTGCATATCGTGAAGTATCGGTTGCAGCTGGATTACCGCACCGACAGCCTGAGCTATAACCGCTTCGTTAACCATTTGAAGTTTTTTGCCCAGCGCATGCTGGGCAAACGCGGCGTGTGCAGTGAAGATGAGTCATTGCATGATGTGGTGCGCGACAAATATCCGATTGCTTATCAATGCGCGGTGAAGATCGACAGCCATATCCAGCAAAAATATCTCTATGCCCTCTCGGCGGAAGAGCGCATGTTTCTCACCATCCATATTGAGCGAGTTCGCAAAGAGACATTAGCGTTGCAGGAAGATGCCGACGAGGCGTAAAAACGGGCGCCAGCACGCCCGTTAGCGGGTTTATTTCAATGCCGCGCCGTGGCTACGGATCACATCCTGATACCAGAAGAAGCTCTTTTTACGCGAGCGTTCCAGCGTGCCGTTGCCCGCATCATCACGATCAACGTGAATGAAACCGTAACGCTTCGAGAACTCGGCTTTAGAGGCGCTGACCAGGTCAATCGCTCCCCAGCAGGTGTAGCCCATCACTTCCACACCATCCTCAATCGCTTCCCGCACCTGCACTAAGTGATCATTGAGATACTGGATGCGGTAATCGTCATTGATGCTGCCATCGGCCTCAACCACATCTTTGGCACCCAGGCCATTTTCCACAATAAATAGCGGCTTCTGATAACGGTCGTACAAGATGTTAAGCAGAATACGCAGACCTTCCGGATCAATCTGCCATCCCCACTCTGAGCTGGCGAGATGCGGATTCGGCACCATCGACAAGATATTACCCTGCGCTTTCTGGTTCTCTTCTTCATTGGTGGTGACGCAACCGGTCATGTAATAACTGAAGGAGATGTAATCCACAGTGTTGCGCAGGTCGCGTTTGTCCTCATCCGTGATGCTGACGGTGATTCCGCGATCGGCGAAGAAGCGTTTCATGTAAGCCGGATAGGCACCGCGCACCTGCACATCACCAAAGAATAACCACTCGCGATTCTGCTGCAACGTTTCCAACACATCGGCAGGACGGCAGCTGAGCGGATAGAGCAACGCACCCAGCAGCATGTTGCCGATCTTACCGTCCTTAACAATCTCATGGCAGGCTTGTACGGCGCGGCCGCTTGCCACCAGCTGATGATGAATCGCCTGATAGATCGCCTGTTGATCGCTCTCTTCCGGTAGTCCAACGCCAGTAAAGGGCGCATGCAATGACATGTTGATTTCATTGAACGTCAGCCACAGCTTCACTTTATGCTGGAAGCGAGTGAATACCGCGCGCGCATAGCGTTCAAAACAATCAATAGTGATGCGATTGCCCCAGCCGCCGTATTTTTTGATCAAACCGTATGGCATTTCGTAATGTGACAACGTCACTAGCGGAGTGATGTTGTACTTTGCCATCTCATCAAACAAACGATCGTAAAAGGCCAACCCCTCCTCGTTTGGCTGAGCTTCGTCTCCCTGCGGGAAAATACGCGTCCATGCAATCGAGGTGCGCAGAACGGTAAAGCCCATCTCTGCGAACAGCTTGATGTCTTCCGGGAAGCGATGATAGAAATCAATCGCCGTGTCTTTGATGCCAAAATCATTGCCGCTGCGTTCAACGCGCGCGCCAAAAATACCTTTGGGTTGCAGATCCGAGGTCGATAGCCCTTTACCGCCCTCCTGCCAGGCGCCTTCCACCTGATTGGCGGCCACGGCGCCACCCCATAAAAATGCATCCGGGAAACGTGTAGTCATTTACTTGCTCCTTGGTTATTTCAGCACGGCCAGCAGCGGCGAGCCTTCACTCACTGCGCTGTTGTTCAGGGTTATTACATCAATAAATTCATCGCTGTTGCTCACCAGCACCGGTGTGGTGAGGTCGAATCCAGCGTTTTTGATCGCCTCGATATCAAACTCCAATAGCACATCGCCCACTTTCACTGGCTGATCGTTTTGTACCTGAGGATGGAAATATTGCCCGTCGAGTTTGACGGTATCGAGTCCAACATGAATCAGCACTTCCGCGCCTTGATCTGACGTCAGGCCAATCGCATGTCCGGTGCGGAACATGGAGGAAACTACGCCATTGACCGGCGATACTACACGGCCCCCGTGCGGCAGAATGGCCGCGCCCTTGCCGAGTAAACCGCTGGCGAAAGTTTCATCTTTGACTTTATCCAGCGGCAATACGTCACCCGCAATCGGGCTCACCACGCTTTCACGGCGCGTTAATGTCGCAGGCGCGGGAACGGCAACGGGTTCAGCCACAGCGGGTTGTGGCGCTGACTCTCGTAAACCAAACACATAGGTCATGGCACAGGCGAAAACTAACGCGACCGCCGCACCGGCAAAGGACGCCAGCACGCTGGCATCAATACCCGTGCTGGGCACGACCTGAATAAACGTGAAAATACTGGGGAAGCCAAAGGAGTAAATGGTGGTGTGCCAGAAGCCCAGAATGGCGGCACCCAGCGCGCCACCGATACAGCCGAAGATAAACGGACGACGACGTGGCAGCGTAACGCCATACACTGCGGGTTCAGTGATACCAAAAATGCTGGCAGTGAATGCCGAGCCAGCCATCGCTTTGAGTTTGATATCACGCGTGCGCAGGAAGATCCCCAATGTCGCGCCCGCCTGTCCTAATACCGCCGGCATCAGTAATGGCAGTAAGGTATCGTGACCGAAGTTGGCCAGATTGTTGAGCATGATCGGCACCAGTCCCCAGTGCAAACCAAATATCACACAGATTTGCCAGATGGCGCCCATCACCGCACCTGCAACCATGGGGCTGAGGCTGTAAATCCACAGATAGCCCTCCGCCAGCAAGCGGCTGAGCCAGGTGGCTGCCGGGCCAATCGCCAGAAAAGTGAGCGGTACGGTGATTAGCAAGCACACCAGCGGCGTAGTGAAGTTACGCACCGCACCGGGTGAACGCGGATGTACCCAACGCTCAATCAGGCTTGAGACCCACGCAGCAAAGATAATCGGGATCACCGAGGAGCTGTAATTGAGTATTTCCAGCGGGATGCCGACAAAGGTCAGTGGCTTTCCTGCCTGCTGCTGTTGCATCGCTTCAAGTATCAACGGATGTACCAGCGCTGCGGCAATCGCCATGCTGACAAAGGGGTTACCGCCAAATTTTTTCCCGGCGCTGTAGCCGAGCAGAATCGGCAGGAAATAGAACAGGCCATCGCTGGCGACAAACAACACTTTGTAGCTGCCGCTGCTCGCGTCCATCACACCGAGCACCAGCGCCAACGCCAGCAGTCCCTTGATGATGCCTGTCGCAATCATCACACCAATAAAGGGTGTAAAAATGCCGGAAACCAGATCGATAAAACGGGCAAACAGGTTTTGTGGCGTAGTGTCCTCCACGTTATCGGCATGATCGAGGGCATAGCGTGCCGTTAACGCGCGGTAGACCTCCGCAACCTGGTTGCCGATCACCACCTGATACTGTCCCCCGCTCTCCACCACCATGATCACGCCTGGGTTATTTTTCAACTCGGCGGTATGCGCTTTTTGGCTCTCTTTTAATTTGAAGCGCAGGCGCGTTGCGCAGTGCATCACGCTGATAATGTTATCTTTTCCCCCCACGCCAGCCACAATGTCATCTGCCAGTTCCTGATATTGCATCTTCCTTTCTCCTGCAAAACGCCTCGAATTTCGCGCAAAAAAAAACCTGAGGCGCGCCCTCTGCTATCGAGAAAGGGCGCGCCTCAGGTTTTGCCTGCCGAACAGTAACAATCCTTAACGCTGGTTATCTTGCTTAGCATTGCCAAAAAGTAGCAAGCAGTTTTCAAAAATCGCGCTGAAATATGTGAAGCGCGTCAATCATTG
The DNA here is from genome assembly GCF_056678875.1 of Pantoea folii. Classification (NCBI taxonomy): domain Bacteria; kingdom Pseudomonadati; phylum Pseudomonadota; class Gammaproteobacteria; order Enterobacterales; family Erwiniaceae; genus Pantoea; species Pantoea folii. Next base: position 455,749 of record NZ_JBWXON010000001.1, read on the forward strand.
TTCAGGAGTGCAGCGCATGCCCGGCACGTTGTAATGCTGACAAAGCGAGGGCAGATAGCATCACACCAATCAAAATTAACAGTTTATAGCTCAGCGCGTTCAGCAGCAGAATACCCAGCACGCCGCCGAACAGGAATGCCATCACCGTGAAGAAGTGCAGTTTTAAACGCTCGATATAGAGCGGCGCATCTTTCGGGGATTCTTTACGGCGTAGCACATCAAACAACATGGCCAATTCAATGCCAATGTCGGTAGCGGTACCGGAGACATGGGTGGTGCGCACGCGTGCGTTGGAAATCCGGGTCACCACGGCGTTTTGTAATCCCATCAAAAAACTCAAACTGAGCACCAGCAATACGCCCGATTCACTAAAGCTGAACCAACTCTCAATGACGCCCAGCGCGAATAATGCCACGCCTTCCAGCAGGATGTTGATGGCATAAATCCCGCGAATTTGTCGCCTGCGTCCGGAGTTGATAATCAGGGTCGAGACAGAAGAACCCGCTATAAAGAGCAGCACGATGAGCAGGAAGAACAATCCGACATGCAGATTTGCTTTCGCCAGATGATCGGAAAGTGACGAGACGTTGCCCGTCATGTTGGCAGAGAAAAAACCGACGGTTTCAAATGCAGCTGTGTTCAGCGCGCCCGCCACAGCCGCCAGCGTGCAGGCGAGTCGGGTATCCGTATTAAAAGTGCGCGTGTTTTCGGAGGTGATCAGCATGGCTATTCCCGGCCCTGGCAAAGGGGAATATCTTCCTCCTGCGGGCCGGAATTCTCAAGCCTCAGGCAAAAAGCACCCTTTACTGACCGGGCATAACAGGGAGTTATGAGCAAGGGATACAGTCAGTAGAGGTATTAATCGACATGGGTTCGATTAAACCCGTATTGCGTAAGCCGTTGATGAAACTGAACATTATTCTCACAATTCAGTTTAGTGTAAATCGATCGCTTATAGTGACTGATGGTTTTGTTATTCAGTCTGACACGCAAGGCAATGTCCTGCTGACTGCTGTATCGGGCAAGCCATTTCAGCATGTGAAATTCTTGCAGCGAGAGCGAAGGAACACGGCTGCGTGTTGATGTATGCGGTCTCTTCTCAGCAAGTGTACTGACGTTTTGAACAATGCTGGCTAATGAGGATCTTTTTGTCAGAAATAAAACCGAGTGAAATTCATGGGCAAGAAAATTAAGCAGCGCAGCATCATTAATGTCGGTCAGTACCAACACGCGGATACAAGGATAAAGTGCCTGCAACAGGCGTAAAAACGCATAGGAAGATTCAATATCATCCGCTTCGGTTTTTAACTCAATAATCATTACTTCGATAGATTGATCGATTAATATTTTTTTTGCATCACTTAAAGATGAGCATGATATGAATTGGTAACCTACAGATATTAATAACTTTTCTAAGCCAAATGCGGCCCAGAAATTGGCTTCAACACATAATATTTTCATGTTTATTACTTAAACAATTAAAAAACCATTTAATCGTGATTAGTGGCTATTTTAAATCGGACAACATTTCTTTTTTTGTGCGATAAAGACTACAAAATATTAATTATCCCGCGCTGGCGAAGCCGCAATCGCGCACTAAAATTATGGAGTGACTAGCTAGTCCTTATCTCTCACGGAACATTGATATGAGGTCTTCCTATGAAACAACAGAGCTACAGAGGCGGTGCAGGGAATTTTGCTAACGATCCGGCACGCGCAAGAGAAGCTGGCAAAGCGGGAGGCAAAGCCAGTGGAGGCAACTTCAGAAACGATCCTGAACGCGCCGTTGAAGCGGGTCGGAAAGGAGGTAAGATAAGTCGCCGTCCTCCAACAAAGTCTGAGTAAAGCGCTTTAGGATTTGTTCTGCCAGGGACTGGCATCTTCTCTTAATGGATCCGCCCGATGCGACCTGGCCTCAACCCCGTCGGCCACTGCCCTTCCTGTTTTTCCATACTAAATCCAATCGCCACCGCTTTGCCCACCAGATTACGCTCAGGGACAAAACCCCAATAGCGGCTGTCATAGCTGTTGTTACGATTATCTCCCATCATAAAATAGCTATCCGCCGGCACCACCCACTCTCCAGGCTGCTGACCTGGCTGATGGAAAAATGCCGATGCTGAAACAGTCAATTCAGGCTTCTGCAAAATGCGATGCGTCACCCCCGCCAGCGTTTCAGTGCCCATCAGTAGACGCTGTTCATCAGGCTTTTCCTCGCCAATCGGTCTGGCATAAAAGCCCGGATGCATTCCGGCAGTCTCGACGAATTCGCCCGCTTTGAGCGCACCGTAATGAATGGCTAGCGCAGGTGCACAAGATTGATGGTCCTGGCAAAAAGGGAAAATAGTGAGCTGTTGTGCGGCTGGATTGAATATGACTTTGTCACCGGGCAAACCAATAACTCTTTTAATGAACAACTGTGTTTCGTCCTGAGGAAACGTAAATATCGCAATATCACCACGTTTAGGGTGTCCGGTGGCAAGCAACGTTTTCTGATTGAATGGATTTCGAAGCCCGTATGAATATTTATCTGCCAGCACCCAGTCGCCGGTGAGGAGAGTTGGCATCATGGAACCAGAAGGAATGCGAAAAGGCTCCCAGCCAAAGGCCCGAACCAGTAACACGATGACCAGTAACGGAAAGAGCGATGCGGGCGTATCCAGCCAACTCGGGAGGCGCTGAGTTTTACCCTGCTGTATGAGCGAAGATTCTGCCTGGTTTTTCTCAACGGTGATGCGCGTCAAAGCCCAAAGCCTGTATGTCCAACTCAGGCCGCTAAAAACCACAGCAATGGCCAGTATCAGGGCGAAGATGTTCATCATAAGAGGGTTCCAGCGCTGCCGCGTTATTCATCCGCATCAATCATTGCGGCTCGTTAATTTGCGCCGTCAATATAAACCAAATGTTAGGTTATCGCTCTCCTATCTGTGCTTTACGGCTCGCTTAATATGATGCGAATGGTGAGGCTTGAGTTATAGGCTTTTCAATGCCATATTCTTTTCAATAATGTGGCTTGCTTAATCTACATAACTTAATAGGGAGTGATAATGTCCACCGAAGAGAGAATAAAGGAACTTGAAGAAACGGTTCAGCGTTTAAAAATCGAAACTGAGGTGTTGCGTGAACTGATGATTAAACAGGTCGCGGTGAATAACATCACCTTTAAAGGGAAATATGATGAAGTCATTATTAACATGGCTAAAGAGTATGAAGAGCGCGGACTGGAAGTTGACCGTAACCGAGCCATGCATGAAGCGATACGGCAATACATCAAAGATGATGCATCATCCAATGATTGAAATGCTGTACCGCAATAATACCCTTACAAATCACGAAAAAGAGCCGCTTCCGCGGCTCTGAATTGAGAATCAGATCATCGGTTTTTGATCATCAGGTAAATCACGATCGTCAGTCTCATCATCCTCTTCATCGGGTAAGGGTAAATCGTCGCCAGGCAGCGGCTTAACATCATCTGGATCTGGACGTTCTGACATATATACCTCCATTCACCCTGATTGGGTATAAGTAGTTTAGTGGGGTGATGATTGATACGGTGCAGAAAATAACCGATTTTGTGAATCAAGCGTAGGATATTTTATAAAATATTTTAACCACTAGAAAAGCTTACTTTATAAACTACATGCTTCGTTTATTTCGAAATTACAGGGTGATTAATCAACAATTTCAATTGATTAAGCACACCCTAAAATTAGAGAGATGTTTTTTAAATGTCGGGTGAGATTAATTCTCAGCGGGACTATTTATCCTGATAAGGATCATGCTTGTGATCTTTACTATCATCGCGCGTGCGCGGAATCTCTCCATGATCTTCAGGGTTGTCTTTTGCCGGATGGTCATCCTCTTCATACGCATTGCCGACATTGGGGGCGGCTTCGGGAAGTCCCTTATGCACATCCCCTTCTTTATTACGTTGTTCATTCGTATGATTTTCTTCATAATTAACCTCATATTTAATGTCTTTCTTATTGTAGTCTATTTTTAACGACAGGAAATGAATGCTGAACGTTTAAGCCAGTCATTATTAAAAGTGTTAAATTTTTCCGTTCACCTATGGTCTCGCTTACTTCAGCTTTTTAGACAGATTAATCCGTAAGTTCGAAAACACGCCTCTTATTCAAGTCACTAACCCAAATTCACATCGAAAAGTGTGCCATACTCTCGCTACCCAAATTAATTGGAACATAACATGTTTCACTTTGTTATCGCCCTCTTCAAGAGCCCTGAGTCATTGCTACAAGTGATGAGCCAGCAAGATATGAATGAATCCATTCAGGAGGGTGACAGGATCATTATTGATGAAGATGGCAACGCTTCGGTTAATCCGTTAAGTCCCAAAGTTCAGCGCGATTTTGCCCATCATGTCAAAACCTTGAAGGATATCTAAGTGGGAACGGCAATATTTATGGTGCTGATGGTGTGTGGCTATTGGTACACCAGCCGGGACATGTCGAGTCGGTTAAAAATAAAGCGTTCCTTTGGCTGGGATGTTTACTTTTTAATTGCCCTTTATGGTTGTATTTTTGTCTTACAGGGCGTGTTTGCCACCGGGATTGTCTGGCTGATATTACTCGCCGCTTCCGCAATCAATAATACTTTTGCACTTACCAGCCTGGTGCATGCCCGTTGGCATGTGGATTTTATGACCTGGAGCTTCCTGGGTATTCAGGCACCGGTCGTGATTATGCTCGCCTTTGCCGTGCTGTTTTGTGTGTATCGCTCAAACTGGGCTGGCAGCGCGCGATTAACCGCCAGCAGCCGCCGCGACCTCTATCAGCGATTGTCACGTTCGAACGGTATTGAACAGATGTTGTTGCAGTGTATGGAAGAAGGTGAGTTAGCCTGGATAACGCTAAAATCCCGACGCATCTACATTGGCATGATTCATGCCGCCACCTTCGAATATGCCAGCACGGCCAATATTGTATTAATACCGATGCTCAGCGGTTATCGCGATTCACGTACGTTGAATCTCGCCATTGAGCACAATTACAGCCGTTGGTACCATCAGCACCAAATTGATTTCATGTCGAAACCCAAAACAGCTTTAGCGTTTCGTAAAGTGATTATGGTGGAACAAATCGAGAGTCTGTCACTATTTGATCCCGCCAGCGCCAGTGCTCTGGCAATGGGTGAGGCAGGAACCGATGAAGTCAGGACAGACGCATCACCCTAACTTCCAGCGTAACCAATTATCCAGTTCGCTTTCAGGTAATGGGCGAGAATGAAAGAACCCCTGCGCCTGATCGCAACCGAACTCTTTTAACGCTTCGAGCGTCTCAATATTTTCCACGCCTTCCGCTAACACCACATAATCCAGTTCTTTGAGCATAGCGATAATGCTGCGGGTGATGATGCGTGACGCGGTATCCGTGGCAAGTCCGCCGACAATCGAACGGTCAAGTTTGACCACATCCAGAGGCATTTTTCGCAGATAACTGATATTGCTGTAACCGGTGCCGAAATCATCCAGCGCAATACCAAAACCGCGCAGTTTCAACATTTCCAGTCCCTTAATGGCCGCCGCGCTTTCGATGATGCGCTCAGTTTCCAGACACTCAATGCCGAGCAGATTCGTCGGCAGACGTGCCTTGATCATCTTATTCTCGAGCCTGTCAGCAAAACTTTCATGGATAAAGTCGCGCACGCTAACGTTCACGGTGACAGGCAACTGGATACCTTGCCCGTTGAGCCGTTTCAATCGCTCAATGGTTTTATCAATGACCCATTCGGTGATCTCTTGCAGCAACGTGGTTTGTTCCGCGAGCGGGATGAAAACTGAAGGAGAAAGTTCACCTCGGGTGGGATGGCGCCATCGGATCAGCGCTTCGAGCCCAATCGGTAAACCGCTGCTCAGACAGATTTTCGGCTGGAACACCAGATACAAGCCATGATTGTGCCGTACAGCAGTGGCCAGGTCGTTGACGAGAGTAAAGTCATCCGTTCGCCGCTCATCGTTTTCCTCACTGAAGTTCATACACGGGATCCCGCGACAAATGGCTTCATGCAAGGCGCTAACGGCTCGACGCAGCGCTTCCTGAGCGGAAATTTCTGACGGCGAAAAGAGGGTTTCACCGCTATGAGTCGCCAAATCGACCGATAAACCTTCGCCAATCTCGGCGCGTACGCCCTCCATGCGTCGCGCAACCCACTCGGCGCACAATGGACTTTCTTGTTGAGTTAATAGCGCAAACCGCCCGGTTGCCACGGTATAGAGCAGTTCATTTTTGCCGGGACGCAGACGTAGCGGCAGTAACGTTGCCATATCTTTGAGGAGCCCTTCGACAGGTGCCATGCCCAACGAACGCGCCAGCTCATAGGCTCGCGGCATATCGATGCAGTCGATCAACACCAGTCGATACCGCGTGTTATCACCCGCATTACGCAAGGCTTGCAGGTCTCTAATCAGTTGCTGTCGGTTAGGCAATCCTGTAACCAAATCGGTAAAACCGACAGAATGCCAGGCTTCAAGAAAGGAAATCACCAGCTGTGATAGCAACGTCATCGTCGCCAGCTTTTCAGCGCTAAAGGTATGTGGTTTGCTATCCACCACGCACAGCGTGCCTAAGACCAGCCCTTCCTGGCTCTTTAGTGGCACGCCCGCATAAAAGCGAACAAAAGGTTCACCTATAACAAAAGGATTGACGGAAAAACAGGCGTCCAGTTGGGTATCGGGCACCACCAGCGGCTGGTCCCCCTCGACCACGTACTGGCACAATGAATCGGCACGCAACGTTTCACCGACGTTAAAGTTGTGCGCAGCTTTGATGTATTGGAAATCATCGTCAAGGACAGAGATGAAACTGCTGGGAACATCCAGCGTTTTACTGACCAAATCAGTGAATTTACTCAGTACATCGTCACGGCAGATATCCGGATTACGAAGTGCCTGGAGCGTGATGCAGCCTGGCTTCAATTCGTTAGTTATGCTCATTTGCACTCGCCCATTCCATTGGCACGGATAGCAATGCTGAACTCAAAAGAATAACTTCATTATCATTAAGGAGAATATCCGCCATTTTGCGTCTATTTTGCTCATTATTAACTGGTGAATATCACCATATTATGCCCGCCATCACTGTTTGTCATGCTGAAATATCTTTACAAAAATCTTACATGAAAACTGAGTAAAGGTATCCTTCATCCCATTCAAGCGAGGCGTAAATTGATAACAAGGATTACGGCTGCCCAGAGATCTTATCAATAGCGCACGCATTAATAGAATTTAATGATTACCGCATAAAAATTCAGTCTGTTGTCCGTAGTTCAACAAGCACAGAAAACAATCAAATAAGCGATGCATCACGGCATATGTATTTCTGTCATATCGCTAAGTCGGTCCAGGTTTTCTCTTAATGATGCGTCTCGATTATTAGCTTAATCTCTCTATCAAACGATTATTTTATTTTAGCTGAGGTTTCAAATCCCGAACTTTCAACACCCTGCTCTGGGGAAATCCAGAGATATTACTCTGCAACGAATATTAAGCCGCTTCGCAGGGTATTTTTTCTTTAGTCTATCTTTTCCTCCACACATCACGCCACCCTGTCACGCCGTAGCAGGCTTAAACGGTTAAGAGGTGGAGATGCTGTACAGGGTCACGGCAAACTTCCCAACATTTCCCCTTCCATCTTATCCGGACGCAGCGTAATCTATATGCAAAACGACTATGTTTCATATACGGATCGCATAATGGGTATCGTAAAAATTTCTGATCTGATGCATGAGAATCTGCGTATCGCGAGCACGGCGTTAAGCCGTTCCATCAATGCGCAGGCAGAACACTGGATGAAGATTGGCATGCTGGCTGAGCTTTATCCTGACCTCAACCTTCAGGAACTGACGCGCCTGTTGATGCGTGTCGAACGTGACGGCGGCGCAGATTTAGCGCAGCTGCTTGACCAGCCTACATTAACCTCGCAGGGAATCGCGCAATGACCATCAAACTACATTCTGCTGAAGAGATCGAACTGGCACGCGCTGCCGGACACGCCGCGGCAAAAGTGCTGGAAATCATCACCCCTTACGTCAAACCCGGCGTGACCACAGATGAACTGGACGCCATTTGCCATGACTATATTGTCAATGAACTGAAGGTTGTTCCCGCGAATATTGGTTATCACGGCTATACACGCACCACCTGTACCTCGGTAAACCACGTGGTGTGCCATGGCATTCCAGGTGAGAAGAAGCTCAAGAATGGCGATATCGTCAACATCGACGTCGGCATCATCAAAGATGGCTGGTACGGTGATACCAGCCGCATGTATTACGTGGGTGAGCCATCGGTGCGCGCTAAACGTCTGGTCGATATCACCTACGAATCGATGGTGGCGGGCATTAAAGTCGTCAAACCCGGTGCGACATTGGGTGATATCGGCGCCGCGATCCAACAGGTGGCGGAGAAAGCCGGATTTTCAGTGGTGCGTGAATATTGCGGACACGGTGTTGGTGAGATTTATCACGACGAGCCTCAGATTCTGCACTACGGTACGCCGGGCACAGGGATTGAGCTGCAGGCAGGCATGATCTTCACCATCGAGCCAATGATCAATGCCGGCAAAGCAGGCACCAGTGTTTTATCTGATGGCTGGACGGTGGTGACAAAAGATCGCTCGCTGTCGGCGCAGTGGGAACACACTATTGCTGTGACCGAGACCGGCTTCGATTTGCTTACGCCATGGCCTGAAGGCACAGGCGATTACGCAGCAATAGAAGCCTGAATGCGGCTTAGCGCGCTGACAGGCATTCAGGATGCGCCAATGCAGTGGCGTTACTTTTCACCGCCGTGTAAGGTAACGTCACTTTTTTTATCCGGAACTTAGACTGATGCGTGAACAAGCCATTTTTGCCGGCGGCTGCTTTTGGTGTACTGAAGCGATTTTCCAATCCATCCATGGTGTATTGAGCGTGGAAAGTGGTTATATCGGCGGCCATGTCTCGTCACCCACTTACGATCAAGTTTACAGCGACACCACCGGTCACGCCGAAGCGGTGAAAATCGAGTTCGATCCCGATCTCGTCAGTTACGACGATTTGCTCGACATCCACTTCGCGACACATGATGCCACGCAGGAAAACATCAAAGACGGCGTGGTGCGTTCACGTTATCGTTCCGCACTGTTTCCGACCAGCGATGCACAGCGCATTGCCGCTGAACAAGGGATAGCGCGTGCCGCTGCCGAACTCAGCAAGCCGCTGGTGACAAAGCTGGAACCCTTAGCCGAGTGGTACGCAGCCGAAGACTATCATCAAAACTTCTGGGAGAAAGAAGGACAGGAAAACGCCTTCTGTATGATGAATATCCCGGCAAAACTGCAGAAACTGCGCAATAAATTTCCGAAACAGGCATCGGACGCTTAACGCGCCATCTCATCGATAACCTGTGTGATGCGCTGAATCACCCTCTGCGCCGCCCGCGATAACTGTCGGGATGGCGCAGTACAAAGGGCCAACGTCAGCGGACGCATCACGCTGTTTTTCAGCGGCACAAAGCACAGTTGCTGCTCCTGCACTTCAGTCATCACATCCAACAAACTCAGCACGCATACGCCAGTGCCCTGAGCAACCAAACTGCGTATCAGGCGAATATCGTTACAGGCAATAATGTTATCCGGCGCCATGCCCTGCTTGCGGTATAGCGCATCGCCCCGTTCATGGACCACCAGCGAATCACCAGGAATGATATGCCGCTCCTGGCTCAATTGACTGAGCGATAGCGCATCGCACTGGCTCAATGGATGATCGGGCGCCATGACTATACCCATATCCAGTTCAGCAAACGCCAACACATCCAGTCCACTCTGTCCCGCCGGATCCAGGATCAAGCCAAAATCAATCGCAGACTGTCGAATCAATTGGCTGATGGCGTGGCTGTTGTCGACGGTAAGTTCCAGCCGCAGCCACTGATGTTCACGTGCAATATCCGCAATCGCATCAGCCACCGGTCCCTTAGTCAGTGATTGCACCAGATCCGCGCTGACGTTACCGCGCTTCAAACCCCTGTATATCGTCGAAACGCTGGCACGTAACGCGAAACTCGCGCTGCCAGCGCATCACATCGTCGTACAACAACTCACCGGCGGTGGTCATCCGCAGCCCATCCGGCAAACGCTCAAACAGCGGCGTACCAAAGCTCTCTTCCGCCTGCAGGATCTGCCGGTTAATGGCGGACGCGGAGACGTGCAGTTTCTAGGCGGCTTTACGTAAGCTGCCGCTGCGAGCCACTTCTGCAAAGTAAACGGAAAAGCGGGAAAACGGACTCATGCATCACCTGTACTGTTTTTTACAACACTTGATTGAATTCTGTCGGATGGATTTGTACAGAGCTAATTATTCACAATGTCCTGATAAAAATGAAGTCTTTCAGTCGCCCTCGTGAGCCAATGGCAGGAACATCACCATGAATACCCGCAACGTCGAGCTGTGGGTCCAGGTAGAAGATGTGCACGCTTTCAATCTGCGGGTATTTGAAGAGGATTGCCTGATGGTGGAAACAAAAAAAACGAGCGCCCGCCGCTGAACAGTTTATCGCGCTGTGCTGCTCACGCAGTCAATCGGGTGATTGACCTGTAACTTATTTAGTGCGCCACATGCGGTACTGTCCCCAGAAGCCTACTTCTGTGGCGTACTCCTGTGGCGTGCCGTCAGCCACAATATCCAGCGACTTGCGCATCCCCAGACTCATCACTGAACAGTCATTACTGACGCGCAACTTGTGCAGACCATTTTCCAGATAAGCAGTGACAAACTGGTTTTGACGCAACATCGCGACATCCTGACCATCCACGTTCACCACGAATTTGCAGGTTCCACCGCTGGCACTACCGATAAACTGCTTGAGGCGGGTAACAGTCACCGGTGTCTGCTTCTTGCTGGCATCCGGTGTCACCATTTGCTGATTGATGATGGTATCGGCTGATCCATAAGGTCTGGCGCACCCTGCCAGGGTTAAAACCGCTAACGCTATCAATGCTTTTTTCATTACTTTCCCTTTAGTCTGCTGCTCCATGCAGCCATTCGCTATGCGTTATCGGCGTTTTGGGTAAAATCTTCAATACCACGCTATAACAACAAATGCCTCAGGTTGTAGAACGCTCCCGCCAGCGCGATCAGCAACAACATCAGCATTGATATTCGCTCCAGGCGCTGCTGATGTGCTCCCGGCAGCCAGCGCTTTACGGTGATGACATAAAACGCCAGCACCGCAAAATCGAAGGCCATCCACACCAGCGCCAGGGTGATCAGGCTGCTGCTCAGATCGGGCGTGATGGCGATAAACTGTGGAAAGAGCGCGGCAAAAAACAGAATATCTTTTGGATTAGAGATGCCCACCACAAAGCCTTTCAGCAATCCCCCCTGTGCTGCAGGCCGGTGGGCGGTTGCACTTGTCGCAGCACGTAAGCCTCGCCATGCAATCACGCCAATAAACAGGGAACCCAGCACCCCGGCGACTTGCAAACTCAAGGGATTGAGAGAGACCAAACCCGTCAACATCAGTGCAGCCAGCGCAATCAACACCAGTGATGCCGCGTTAGTGCCCACCACTGTGGCAAAAGCGCGTCGATAACCATGACGCGCGGCCGTGCCCGTGATCAGCGCCACCACCGGTCCGGGCGTCATTAACAGCAATAAAATCGCCAGCATATACGCCAGCAGCAGTGAGAGGTTCATGGTAACGACCTGAAACGTATTAGAAGGTCGCCAGTATGGCTTCTCGTTTCCACATTGAAAAACGCTTTAAAATGCCGTTGAATGTGAGTTTTACTCAATGTTGAGTTTGCCTTATGACGCTTCCTCCACTTTATGCGTTGCGCGCCTTTGCCAGTGCGGCGCAATTGGGGTCTTTTAGCCAGGCCGCTGCGGCACTCAACGTCACCCCTGGGGCGATTAGCCGCCACATCCGCACCCTTGAAGCGTGGTTCGATTGCCAACTGTTTGTCCGTAAAGGCCCCAGGGTCGAAATCAGCGCTGCCGGTAGCGTATTAGCGGCACAATTACAGGCCGGATTTGCCTCTTTGGAGCAAGCTTGCGCCGCCTTCACGCAGCAGGGTCATCAACTCCGTCTCAAGGCCCCTTCGACACTGACCATGCGGTGGCTGCTGGATGCACTCCAACTCTATCGCGAGCAAAACTCAACATCTGAAGTGCAGATTACCAGCGTTTGGATGGACACTGACAACGTCGATTTTGCCCGTGAACCTTTTGACTGCGCCATCTTGTTGGGCAACGGTCATTTTGGTGCAGACACCGAATGCCATTTGCTGTTTCAGGAGTGGTTAATTCCGATTTGCGCACCCGCACTGGAACGACAGGCACAAACGCAACTGGCAAGTTGTGAATTGATTCACCCCTCACACGATCGCCGCGACTGGCTGAGGTGGTCACAGGGGGCAGTTGATGCACCAGCTATCAATCTGTGGCAAGGCAAACTGTTTGATACGCTGGAACAGGGCACGATGGCGGCGATCAGTGGACACGGCGTTTCAATTGGTGACTTGCTGCTCAGCCAGGAGGCGATTAATAACGGCTTACTGGTGCTGCCATTTAACCAGCCGGTGGCGACAGGTGACGGTTATTATCTGGTGTGGCCGAAAACCCGGCAGGAAGCGCCCAACATCAAGCTATTGCTTCAATGGTTGCTTGATCAGGTGCCCGTGTTAAATAGCAAGAATTTAGAGTAATGGCGGCCTTAACACCGCCTGTCACTTCTGGTTATGCGCTCTGACGCAGGGTAAACACACTGACGCTGTTCACCATGTTTGCCGCTTGCTCGCTGAGCATGGCGGAAGCAGCCAGGGATTGCTCCACCAGCGAGGCATTTTGTTGTGTCGTGATGTCAATTTGGCTGATAGCAGTGTTGATCTGACTGATCCCATCGGCCTGTTCGGTGCTGGCCTGGTTAATCTGTGACAGCACTTCCTTCATGTTCACCACGTTGTTCATCATTTCCGACATCAGTTTGTTGGCATCCGCTACCATGTCACGGCCATCAACGATGCGCATGGAAGACTCCTCAATCAGATGCCGAATCTCATGCGATGAGGTGGCGGTTTTTTGCGCCAGCGCGCGCACTTCCTGCGCGACTACCGCAAAACCGCGACCGTGCTCCCCTGCTCGTGCCGCCTCAACAGCCGCATTGAGCGCCAGGATATTGGTCTGGAAAGCAATCGAATCAATCAGATTGATAATGTCTGCCATGCGACCGGCTGAATCATGGATCTCAGCCATTTTGGTCGACACGTTGTTCATCATGGTGGCGTTCTGCCCCACGGCGCTTTCCGCCTTTTCAGACAGATCGGCAGCAAAGTGGGTGTTATTGCGCGTGTTGCTAATGGTGGCGGTGAATTCTTCAACCGATGCTGCTGTTTGTTCAACCGAACTGGCTTGTTCTTCAGTACGCGCGGCCAAATCATGTGTACCCGACATAATTTCGCTGGCACCTCCTGAGATTTGCTCTGCGCTGATACGAATATGACTGACAATGGTCGACATTTTATCCTGCATCTGCTGAATGGCGTTTATTAACTGGCCCATTTCGTCTTTACGTTTTTCATAGAAGCTCGTACTGAGATCGCCATCAGCAACACGGCCAAGAAACGCAATCACGTTTTTTAATGGCACAGTAATGGATCGGATAATAATCCAGCCAATCAACGCAGAGAGAATAACCGCCGCAATAAATATCACCACCATTGAAATTTTAGTGGTGTGATAGGAATCCATAAAGTGTGTGTAGGAACCATTCATCTGCTGCTCTTGCAGTGCAATAAAACGCTGCACTTCGACCGTATAATCCTTTTGTTTACTCGCCAATGCTGTAAGATAATAATCCAGCGCTTTATTAGGATCCTGACTAGCGAGTTGCAAAAATTCATTACGGCCTTCTAAATAAGCTTTGCGTTTATCATCCAAAATTTTGAGATAAGCAATTGAATCGTCATCTGTTGACAGTGCATGGAGTTGACGATAAATCTCCGTAATTTGCCCGGTTGCCCCCTGAAGCTCATTCATGATGGCGCTGCGGCGCTCCGCATTGATTGGGCTGAGCAGCAAAGCCTGTCGCTGAATGGTAGTGTTAATCTCATTGATTAACTGATTGCCCAACGCAATGGTTGGGTAATCATCTTTCATCATGCCGTTGACGCCGGTTTGTGCCATAAACAGCGAATTTAAACCCAGTACCGCGACCAAAAGCAGCATACCGATATTGATGAGCGAAGAAATAATGAGTTTGCTGCGCAATTTAATATTGCGTGAAAATCCTTGAACTATGTCCATTTAGAAACCTCAATGATTTTTATTAGTGAGTCATGAAATCCAGGTGTTATTAAAACAAAGAAATGGAGACGCTCCGCGTTCTCATCGGCAGCATCCCTGCTGTTATCGTCAGCATGCTCACTAACCTTAATGCTTTTACTTAAATATAACTTACTCGTGCAAAACAATTCACTTCCTGTGGAGTTGCGCAATTAAAAAATTTGATCAGTTATATTAAATTGTTGGCAATAATAGTCACCCGAGTGATCAGTGTGCTTTACTTATTAAACTGAGTTTGTAGCGCTTAATCCTACGTTTGGATAAACGTAGCGGCCTTTTACTGCCGTTTATGCAATTGCCGTTAACGTGTAATCATTAATAATGCTGGCCATTTTCTCTGCGGGCAGCCAGCAAGCTGCCCGCAGAAAACACTACACCGCGCTTGATGCTTCACTTTCAGCCAGCGAGTCTATCGATTGATTCGCTGCTTCAGGCAAGTCCGCAAGCAGTCTGGCCGCCATTTTCCCTTCCTGTTGCAAGATCCGCTGAAAAATGTCCACGCCTTCACGGTCATCAGCCTGTCTGGCGGCGGCAATTAACGTGGTGTAAGTCGCAACTTTATAACTACAAAAGACATAGACGCTGACGGCCATCCGTGCGTCCTGCTCAACACGCAGCAAATCGCTCGCTGCCTGCCCCACCACAGACAGGCGGCCTAATGCCTCTTTCAATGCCGACCAACTATCGTCATGGCATTTCAGAACCTCTTTCACCCGCAACTGCTGTGCGCGTGACTGCGCAAGATAATGCGCGATGTGACTCCCGATGGAAGAATCACTGTCGAGACGCTCCATCGCTTGTTTTAATAACGTTTCACCGTGCTTCTCCATCGCGTGTGCATCACGTAGCCAATCCAGATAAACAGATTCCCTCGTCATTCATTCACTCCTGGTTGATGTGCTTTTAATGAACTACCTTTGGGGATGGTATGCAGTTGCTTAGCAAGCTAACCGATTCAACACCGTCGCTGATGGAATTATCTGGAAATAAGCGAAGCGTTAATTAACGGATTAACAATCATCTTAATTAAACGTAGCAAGTAAGCCCTTCTGCGCAAGCCAATCGACGCAAAACTGAGAGAGGGGATTAATATCACCACCTTGCCGCTTCGCTTATATTTAACCTCACGACACTCTTTACTCAACATCTAAAGTGCGCTAACAATCATCATTCAAGTGAGTTTCATCCGCTTATAAACAAAAATCGACTTATCCTTAAACAAACAGTCCGCAAAATAATAAAACTTAAGATTAATCCTGACTTGATTATGGTAAAAACAACGCTACATTTATTTTTGCTTTATGTTGGTACAAATATAATGAGGAGAACGCATGACGGACCCTAACAAGCATCCTGAAGAGGAAGAGAAAAAGACGCAACGTCGTGGGGGCACAGGGAACTTCGCCGAGGACAAGGAGCGTGCTGCTGAAGCAGGCCGCAAAGGCGGTCAGGTAAGTGGCGGCAATTTTAAAAACGATCCGAACCGCGCCGTTGAAGCTGGCCGGAAGGGAGGAAAGATCAGCCGCCGGAAATAACACTATCAATAATTCAACACTGGGTTACGTTCGCTAGCCTTCATCACAACACTCTCCTGACGTGTATTAGCGCTTCGCTTAAATGCATAATTCGCTACGTCAGGAGGGTTATTCCCATCGCTAACAACAAAAAATCGATCATTTCTTGATCAATCGTGCATCATTTGCCGCTTCGCTTATCCAGAACTTTTCCTATATATATTAATGATCAATTTAGATCCCAGAATAAATAACTAAACACGAATTAACCAACATATTTGTACACGAAGATTCAAGTTGTACACCTTAGTCAAAATTAAGATTGGTGATGATTAAGTTAATTACGAAAGTGAAGGGACAATGACCTTGTTGTCGGTGAGGGGATGAAATAGCTATTCACTAAAAAGACTTTCCCTCTCCCTCATTCATACTGACGGGTATCTGCAAAGCCTTCCGATCAACGTCCGTTCCTTCGGGTCCTTCCAGCTTTCGCAAGGATCGCATGACTTTTTTACAGGCTCTTTGATAAAAGCGTTGACGTGGTAGAACGATAATTCTACTTTTAACCCATGATCAAAAAAACAACTGATACACGGGATAAAATCCTGAAAACCGCCGAAGAGCTCATCTACCAGAACGGTATCCACGCTATGGGCATGGACCTTTTGGTCAAGACCTCTGGTGTCGCCAGAAAGAGTATTTACCGCCATTTCGCGAACAAGGAAGACGTGGCATCCGCCGCGTTAACAGAGCGCGACGAACGGTGGATGCAATGGTTCAGAACAGAGTCTGACAAAGGCAAGACTCCTCAAGAGCGTATCCTGAACATGTTCACTGTTCTGAAGAGCTGGTTCGAGTCCGACGGATTCCGGGGTTGCGCGTTTATCAACACGGCGGGTGAGGTTGGCGATCCTGAAGACCCTGTGCGTCAGATAGCCAAGATGCATAAACAGAAGTTGCTGGATTACGCTCTGGAACTTGCCGAACAGTTGAACGTTGAGCATCCGGATGATTTGGCTCGACAGTTGCTGATCCTGCTGGAAGGCGCGATCACCATGTCATACGTCATGGGCGACGGGGGTGCTGCCGACAACGCTCAGGACATCGCGAAACTCATGCTGGAACGAGCCTCCTCCCGGCCCTGAGGATCGCAAACGCTTTTCCCCTGAATGAAGATTTAAATGCGTTTTTGAATTCGATTTATCTTCAGACAGGCGGGACCGATAAACGGTCTCGCCTTCAATCTGTGCGTATACCCGCAGCCATCATCATACACAACAGCGATGTCACCACACCGCCTGCCCGGACGTTCGCGCCGCACATACAGTCAACAGTCAAAGTCTTCTTCTGCAACGGGATAGTTAATTTTCTAGGGATAACCCACAGCTCGATGGTGTTTCTTCTTATCGACGTTTGAGTATATCGGGCACTTCCCTGGCGCATTCATAAGCGACATTTTGTTCCCTTACCCTTCCCTGTTCAAACCTGAAACGGGCGAATCTCAGTTAATTTAAAACCAATTAAAAACAATATCTTATTTCGATTTTAATGCCGAATATTCTCTGCTCCCGGCATTCATTTCAGAAAAAATCATTGACGAGGTAGAACGACCGTTCTACCTTTAAGCCACAGACAGGACGCCGCGCGATACCAAAGGGGAATCCCTGTATTTGTTGAAAGGTCTCTTATCAGAACGGTATTGATGCCACCGATGTGAGCCTTCTGGTCAATGCATCAAAAGTAGCGAAGTTTTTGCTGGAACAGGTCTTTCACTGAGTCCTAAGTCACGAGAACGATCTTTAGACTGAAACTAAATTTACAGGAGTTTTACCATGACTGATTCACAAGTTCGTCCACCGCTCCCGCCTTTCACACTGGAAACGGCCATCGAGAAAGTTCGTCTGGCTGAAGACGGCTGGAATAGTCGCGATGCTGCAAAAGTGGCTCTGGCTTACTCACTGGACACCAAATGGCGTAACCGCGCCGAGTTCGCCAACAATCGTGAAGAAGCGCAGAGCTTCCTCGACCGTAAATGGAAGAAAGAGCACGAATACCGCCTGATTAAGGAACTATGGGCATTTGGCGGTAACCGCATCGCCGTCCGCTATGCTTACGAATGGCACGATGACTCCGGCAATTGGTTCCGCTCTTATGGAAACGAAAACTGGGAGTTTGGCGCTGATGGCCTGATGGAGCGTCGCTTCGCCTGCATCAACGACATGCCAATCAAAGAGAGCGAGCGTAAGTACTTCTGGCCGCTGGGCCGACGTCCGGACGATCATCCTGGCCTGTCAGATCTGGGGCTGTAAGTCAGTATTTTTGCCGCATGAAGCCCGGGCTGCTGATGCATTGAAACCGCCCCTGAAATCACTACCCCATGGCCAGCCGCTATCAGCCGGCCAGTTTTCCCTGAATTTAAAATTCATTTTGAGGAAGAATTTTGGAGGAGTTTTGAATCACAGGCCGCCCTTCCGGACGGCCTGTGATTCAGACCTGATTAATGCGCGGCCATCTGCGGAGGCAGGCGCAGCAGGGCTCGCTTGTCTGCCACCTCATCCGATGTCACTGGTTTTGCCGCATTCCCCCAGCTGTTGTGCAGGTAGGTCGCCACGGCTGCCACCTATTCATCCGGCACACCTTAAAAAATCATATTAACTTCATTATATTCATAAGGTTAGAATCAATTTTACAGTACAATTTAGTTCAGTCTCGCTCGTGTCACTTTGCTCATATATCAATGTATTACAACGGATATTGTAGAAGGAGCTAACTTTCTTAAGCGGGATACGCTTAAAAAAAGCCTATTCGGTGTTTGTACCTCACCTGAAATCTTGTGATCTGGGTTCTCATGCATTGACTCCCTGCGCTGAGATCAAATATTTATTTCACACCCGTTCCGTTTACTTTCCAGGCACTGTGCCAGGCTTACTCCTGAAGACACATCAATGGAGAATGAAATGAATAAGGTCGCCTGGATTGCAGTAATGTTACCTCTGAGCTTCGGTGCGTATGCCGAAACGGGTGGATATGAAGCAGGTAAGACGCCCCCACCTCAGAATAAGGAGGATGCCGGGTATAAGGGGTCGGAAGATACGGCAGAAACACCGGTTACGCTGATCAAAGATTTTCGTCAGGGGGGATATGTCACGCTGGAGGGCTATATCGCTAAAAAGATCAAAGGCGACACTTATCAGTTCCGTGACAGCTCTGGCACGGTCAACATCGATGCCCCGGTGAGCACTTTCAAAGGTAAAACCTACAGTGCAGAAGATAAAGTGCGCGTGAGTGGCAAAGTCTACGGTAAGGGCGAAAGCGCGCATCTGAAAGTTTCACGCATCGACGAACCTTAACCATGCATTTCAGGGCCTCCGCTTAAGTTTCAGCAGGGGGCCGAATGTTTTCACCTTACACCAGCGTCAATTTTCAAACGCTAAGCGTTAACTTCATCGTTCCCTGCCCTAAGCAACTTTGCGGCATCTAATGCAAACGCTTTTACCTGCAGGTCTGATGACTCCGTAGCGATACGTTCAAGTTCAATGATGATACTGACCCTGCTGAGCGGCACACCTTTTGCCGCCAGCTCGACTACAGCCGATCCGATGGCACATCCAATCATTCCTGCGCGGTGAGAATTTATATCTTTCATATCATGTAAAGGCAACGCCGGTTTGGTTTAAGTACAAAGTTAGTCGGAAAATATGAACTTTCAAATCATCCTAACGTCATAACTTATATGGAGATTATCCCATGTAACGAATTTCGCCCGCCGATGCGGGCCTTTTTTTGCCCGATGAAGTTCAAACGGGGGAAGAATTCGACACGTTCAAAGCACTTACTACATGCGTCACCAGCCCCACAACGGTCACATCCTCAAGCAAATCATCCTCTAAAAGCAGTCCGTCTTCCGTCAGGATCCGGTTGGGGTGAAACATCGTCACACCCCATTCCAGCATCCCCGCCACCTTCAGAAGCACGGTGCTGCCGTTACCAGGCTGCCTGAGTACATTCACAATGCAGCTTCGCCCTCTTAACTCGACCAGATACCGGCTTACCGCGCAGATCAGGTCGGAACACCGTATCGCAGCTGGCATAGAATGAGATCACATCCACCAGGGCAAACATTAACGGCCCATCGTCTTAATCGAGTGCCGGACCACGCCGAAGATTTCAAACTGATCGGCATCGGGGATCGGGATAATGGCGTGCGCGGCGTTCATCGGTTTCAGGTGCAGGAAAGGTCTTGTCATCAGCTGCTTGACCGTAAACTCGCCGGAGATGGCGGCCACGATGATATCCCCATGCTCAGCAGTGACGGAGCTGTCCACCACCAGCATGTCGCCATCGTTGATGCCGCCTTCAATCATCGAATCTCCGCTGACCCGGATGAAGTAGGTTGAGCTGGGATGACTGACCAGTAGATTATTAAGGTCCAGCCGCTGTTCGACATAGTCCTGAGCCGGCGAAGGAAAGCCACACGGAACTCTGGCAATGAAAAGCGGTAACTCAAGAATGGCGCGGATTTCCGCAGGTCTGAAAAACTCCATGATGATAGCCCTGATAAATACTGTATATATAAACAGTAATCGTAATCAGCACAATCGATCAAGTCGGGGATGAAGACTTTTTCCAAACGCGTTGTTGGCAAAGGGGATTTAATCTGAGGTGGACATGGCATTTCAGTTTGACCGGGCCGGTTGCCATAAGCACAGTAGTTTTAAATTTGAGCATTATTCAGGCCGACATAAACCAGAGATAATTAGCAGCAATCTCTTGCCGCTTCGGTTAACTCTCTGAAATTTTGTTTATAAGTCGTTAATTCAAATAACTTATTGTAAATTACTGGAATTTTATCGCTTTTGTTAACACATCCTACCATTCATTAATTAATGGTCTAAGTTATGTGGGTCAGTCGTTGACTGGCAGCACAGCACACAGGATGCGTTTCATACGAGAGAGACATTCCTTAGCCACTGCTTTTTGCCCGCCCTGAGCGGGCTTTTTTTAGCTTAACCTCTCACCTGCACCGCGCGGTTGAAAACCGGCAGCTCGTTTGAGTGGCGTTTAGCTGTGGGGCTGCCCGTCAATTTCCGCACCCTGTAAAAAAAACCCTGACTTCGCTATACGGCTACGCTTTTGGTCTGTGAAGACCTGCACTACGCTTAATGAGCAAAATGCCTGTGCGGTAACGCTGGGATACATGCTGCGTGCTCAGTAGGTGAATTATCAGCACGGCAGTGTCGGTGATTTCAGCGATGACCAACTGGCCAGCAGCCCGATGTCGTGTCTTGCTGAATGCCGCTCGTTTACCTGAGGTGATTTATGGATGTTTCACCAGGATTCGTTGTTGTACTGAATATCGTGGCCATTACAGTGTTAGCGATAGGTTTACCGATATATCTGAACGGGTTTTAAAGCGCTAAGCCCGGCGCTTTGCTGGCCATAACACGACATTAGTATCCATCGCCAGGCTGCCGATGCCACTGAGCGGTTGGTGTTGAATACGGGCGGGTTTTTCATCGTTTCAAATTCTCGTGGTCATACAGACAGGAGATTGAACATGCGATACCTGATCATACCGGCCGTCACCACTTTACTGGTTCTGGTGATTGTGTTTCTGGTACAAACCCAGTGGGGACCCACGCCCTGGTGACTCGACGCATCAGAGCGGGCAAATAAAAAGAAAACTAAGTAGTCAGCACTCTGCATGAACCGGACTCACGTCTGGTTCATGCTTTTTTTTGCTGGCGATGCCCCCCTACCGAGAGTAATCAGGATAATTGCTCAGCACCCGTTGGGATTGAACACCTTGAGAGATTACTCATCACCCAACAGCCATACCTGAAAGTTATCTGGTGCATCCCGATCTACTTTTACTAAATACCTGCGACTTATTTCATGTAGCCGAAAGCAGAACCTGAAACAGGTTAAAGCACTCGGTTTGCGTCTACAGGAGAAATACCTACCGCATGTAGGCCGTCCCAGGCGGGCATTTCAAATGGCAATGCCTCGTTTCCATACGACTTCCTTTGCCAGGGGGGGGAGGTAGGTCGTACAGGTGTTGTCATTATTCTGCCGGGGGTTCGAGGCGATCACTGATGACATTGTACCCCTGCTCGTTAAAATCATCAGGGTGAACGGGCAGACTTCGGCTTGGCTTGAACCATCCTCCCCCTTCACCATCGGCGAAGTACCAGACTTCAGGTTGAGTCTCGCCCTTCTGGACCCAATAAAAACCCTGTTCCATTTGTTCACTCCCAACGAAATTAATGTTCGTCCAGTCTCAGAAAAAACAGACAATATGTTTCGTCTGCGAATAGGTGAATGATTCATGAATGAAGCACGGGAAGATGGGGTGTTGGAAAGCGACATCAGATCAGAAGTGCCAGTCACCGCGCAATTCGGTGCGCAACAGGTTTTTGACCTTTGAGATTTCATATTTGCCCCTTGTCAGAGGGGGAATGGCCCAGGCATAGCACCGGGGAAGAGATTAAAGCATGCGCTAAAAGGACGTAAAAGGACAGGACGTTTGGGTGTTACTTAACAGAATTGTTATCTGAGCCGCTTAATAATCAGGCATCCACCAACTTATCTTACCGGTCGGTCACCTGAACGCTTTTTGTGTCTGACCTCTGGTGAATCCGTTGCTTTTACCGTGTCATCCTCTACACATAGAATTTTATAGAGATTTACACAAGTACTTTGAGGTGTGCCACGGGTGGCAACAGGATCTGCACAGTGACATATTCCGCCTCCTCTGCTCAGTAAGGTATTAACTTGTTCAGCAAAATGTCTGGATGCAAGGATGGATGAGAACCTCATACTTCCTCCTGTTTCTGTTTTCCGAAGCAAGGCCGGTATGATTCTAACCGGCCGACTGTCTGGCGAATTAACTTTCCTCTATTACCGGTTTGCGCCTGCGGCTGATTTGTCCGCCCTTGCGACCGGCCTCGACTGCGCGATCAGGACAATTTTTGAAATTCCCCCCGCTTGCGCTTCCTCCTTTACGTCCGGCCTCACGCGCTCGGTCTGCATCCTCAGCAAAATTACCGGCTCCACCTCTTCTCGATGGCATGTCTCCCCCTTATTTATCAGTCGAATATTTAGCGTGCTAACGTTCCCAACAAGAAATAATATGGCTGAAATTCTCGATAAAACCACATTTAAAATGCATGTTTATCGCTTCGCTTGTTTCTGTTTTAAAACAATAAGTTACCCGTTACGCTTATATTCAATTGCTTTTAAAAGGGAAATTTTTGAAGTTGTACAAAACCAAAACAAGCTGTACAAAATTGTTGGATTTGCTTTTTTGTGACACATATCACGGTTTTTAATTTTGTAATTATATTGATCTGGATTTTTCATTTATTTCAGCAAGATAGAAAAATCAATGTCTCGCTGTTCACGATTTAGTCCCATTGATTAACGCATAAACAATTGCCTGCTACAGAGAGTACCCAATTGAACGTGGCACACGTTGCTCAATTCCTTCCATTCGGATTAAAGATCTGAAACATGCGTTCCTCCCCCTCACTTGTCGAGATGTCCCGGAAGGTCGTTGTGTGCATCTCGATCCACTTGTTAGCGGCACGTAGCGAGTAGCGCCAGTTCAGACGATCGAGTTCTTTCACAAAATCGAGTGTGCTGATGGTGAAACGGCCCGCAGCATCGCGTTTAACCGCCTGCCTGAAGGCAATCATAATTTCATAGTCGCGGAGCATGTCGGTGCCCTCCAATAAATAACTGTATATACATACAGTAATTGCAATCTCTGAGAGTGAGCAAGTGCTTTAAGGGCGTTTTATCAGAACTCATTGGCAGTAAAAAGGATTTACTTTTCCGGCTTCGCTTTCATATGTGGACAGATGTGACCAGGCTTTGTAAGCAACGCTGGGTTGCCTGATTTCTGGAAAGGAATGTTATGAAGAGTTTTTTAGGTGGGATTTTTATCGTTGCAAGTCTGATGACTCTGGCAGGCTGTCAGGAACCCGGTCCTGCAGTAGGGCCGGATGGCCGTCCTCACGCACCAAGCCAGCAATCCGTGCCCGGAGGTCCTCAGGGCCAGGGTCCCATCGGTCAGCCACAGTCATAAAAAAGTCCGGCCGGTGTGCCGGACTGTATTAACTAAGTAACGACATTAACTGTTCAAATTAATGAAATCCACTTTCTTCCCTGTATTATCTCCTCCCACACATTCTATGTCGAATGAAGTCATTTAAGTGAACAACCATTCATTTAACTTGTCCTGCGTCTCTCATGAAAGAGACTTAACTAATTATCCTCATTTTTATTTTACGCCAAGATAAACAATGCCATTCAATCAAGGGGGAAGTTTTAGCCTATTTGTTGTAGAGGGGTGTGAATGGGTCGGCGGTTTTTTTGAATCAGTTTGCATTGAGCGCGGGCGAAACTTTTTCATTTCTATCATGCTTCGTGAACTGTTTAAGGTATAGAAGCGAACCGTTGTAAAAATAAAATATTGTTAGCCATAATGAATAAACGAAGCGCCAAATCATCACTTTAAAGGAGAAAACCTTCATTAATTTTTCACCTTTGATTTTAAAACCCAAAGCCCGTTTGAAACTTCCCACTCACTCCTATTCAAGCTAATCCCTTGATTGAAAGCTATCCGGCTATAATTTATGGGTATCAGTAATCTTCATTACATAGCTCACGTTCCAAGTCGATTCAGGGCTCGATTCAGGTTTAACGTTCAGGGGTGAACCATGGCAGATTTCGACCTCCATAAATTTCTCATTAACGATCAGCCTTACACCTTCCTCTTTGAAGTCGTTGTACGCGTACTCATTGCATATATCGTCGTTTTCACCTTTTGAAAATTTCAGGCAGGCGCGGTGTCCAGCAGCTCTCACTCTTCGAAGTTGTAGTGATCCTGACACTAGGATCAGCTTCAGGGGATGTGACTTTTTACGATGATGTCCCCGTTATACCTGTCATTTTGGTCTTTGTCATATTGTTATTACTGTATCGCCTAACCACCTGGGCAATGACCAAATCTTCCTGGTTCTCAACTCTGATTGAAGGAGAAGTGGTAACGCTAATCGCTGAGGGTAAGTACGTTTCTGAGAATCTGGACCGGCTGAACATTTCAGAAGATGAGTTTCTGATGGAGTTACGCCTTAAAGGGGCCGAACACCTTGGTCAGATACGGCTGGGGCTGGTAGAGGTCGATGGCCAGCTCAGCCTCTACTTTTATCCGGACGAAGAAGTGCGGGCCGGGTTATCTGTACTTCCTGAAGCACATCGTCAATGTTTCACCCAAATCCCTGAAACAGGTTTATATGCATGTAACCGCTGCGGGACAACCCAAGAAATACCTGGATATGAAGAACGAAAATGCCACGAATGCGGACGCAATACCTGGTCACTCGCACTGAACAAAAAGCGCGTTTGAAGCACAGGTGCAGCATATTTTTGGTATCTCATAAAATTCTGAACCGGCGTCAAGCCACTCAGGATCAGATATTCAGGAAACTTTTTTTCTGGCGGTTTAACCTAAAGAGACTATTAATGTTCCGTTGTGACGATTTTACCTGGACAGAAATTTACCTTCGCTCACTAAGTTTCACACCGTATGCCTGCCTTTATTCAGGTTAGCCTCTTCCCTCTATCTCAATCACCTTCGAGGCAAAAAAAAGCCCGCCGAAGCGGGTGTCATATGATAGTGACAACACCAGGGAAAATCGTTGTGACAACACATCCGTAGATTCAGTTGACACATATATAGTTTAGCCTTTCTCATGAACAGATTTTGTAAATTGCAGTAAATATCTGATTTGATATGAACAATCATGATTAATCATAAATTTTATAAACAAGTTAGCAAGCTATTTTGTTATACTTCAGCAAGATAGTAAAAATTGCCCGAACAGCGCGTTGACCCGCCCTTGTTGTCTCAGTACGCGTTCTGAAAATGGCTTTCCTGATGTCCCTGCCCCCTTTTCTCAAATGAGCACTACACTCATCACCACCATATAAATTTTATGCATTTGCACCCAACTGAGTCGACTCCAGCTATATATCGGCTCTGCGTGTGACTTTGACCGATAAAGAGCGTTGAGACTGTCAGGGACTAACATATATGTATGCACTGAAGATGTACCTGATATCTTTTTCAAGGTGGTCAGGAAAGCGTCCTTGCATTGCATAACCGAACTCACACGCATTTTGAAGAATTGATAGGGGAACGTTGATGGCTCCCCTTTTATAGATTAAGCCTGTTTGGGTTGGCCATTAGACGCCGTCAGCCCGCCGTCGACCGGGAGGTTCACCCCTGTAATATAACGCGCATCATCGCTGGCAATGAAGGCGATGGCACTGGCGATATCTTCAGCCTGCCCTGCCCGCTGGAGGGGAATGCGGTCATAGAACTTGTTTAACAGTTCCTGATTGTCCTTCATATCTTCGGTAAGATCGGTCAGCGTAAATCCCGGGCAGATGGCATTTACGCGAACACCGTCCGCACCATAATCCATCGCCAGTGCGCGCGTAAAATTAGTTACGCCGCCCTTAGCAGCGTTATAAACGCTCATTCCCCAGTCTCCACCCAGCCCTGAAACCGAAGACGTGTTCACCACATTCCCTTGAGTTTTGAGCAATGAGGGCATGAAGTAATGGACGCAATGAAATACCCCATCCAGATCAGCCCCCATCAGCTTTTTCCAATCTTCAACGGCCACTTCATGTATTTTTCCCTGAACGACACTCCCCGCATTGTTCACCAGGACGTCGACTCTGCCATAGGTTTGCTCGACCAGTTCCGCCAGCTGTTTAACCTGGACGGAATCAGACACATCACAAGGCGCGATCAGGTGCTCCCCTTTCGGAAGCGAATGCAGCGTGGTTTCGAGTTTTTCACGGGTTCTTCCCACCAGCACCACCGAAGCACCTTCACTGGCAAAACGCTTTGCTGAGGCCGCCCCTATTCCTGAACCCGCACCGGTGATCACGACAACTTTTTCCAAAAATCGTGACATCGTTATTCTCCTTTTGGCCTTTTTTATGAGTGATAAGCCTGGCAGCCATGAGGGGATGATCAAGCGAAGCAGGCTCGCCAGGATGGGACATCAATGGAAGTGGATACCCGTGGGCATACCCGGTAAGCCCTTACCCTTTTGATTAGGGTAAAGGGCTTATCGAAAACCTAAAGAGCCGGGTTTAAGGTTTAAGAATGACTTTTGTCCAGCCGGGCGCTCGGCTGTCAAAATTTTTATAGCCTTCAGGAGCCTCATCGAGGCTCAGACGATGCGAAATAATTCGGCCAGGGCTGGCTTTATCATGGTGAATAAGCCGTGCGAGCTGCCGGTTGTAGGCCTTCACGTTTGCCTGACCAGTGCGGATGGACTGCCCCTTGAACCAGAAGCTGCCAAAATCAAACGGCATTTTACCCTCTTTTGCCAGGTCACTTTCCGCTGCAGGATCCTGGGGTACAAAGACCCCCACCACGCCTATTCCGCCTGTCGCCTTGGTGGAGGCGACCAGGCTGTTCATAGTTGCACTGTTGTCTTCATGGCCGTGTTTATTGCAGCACTGGTAACCGACACATTCACAACCGCAGTCTGTGCCCCTGCCGTCAGTCAGCTCAAGGATTTTCTGTACGGCTTCATCCCCGGCAGCATTAACCGGTGTGGCACCGAATTGCTCAGCAAGGGCCAGACGATCGCTGTGAGTATCAATAACAAAGACCTGGGAGGCACCTTTGATGATGGCTGAGTGCGCGGCCATCAGTCCCACCGGCCCCGCCCCGTAGATGGCGACGCTTTCTCCCGGACGCAGTCCCGCCAGTTCGGTTGCATGCCAGCCGGTCGGGAAAATGTCTGAAAGCATGACGTAATCTTCTTCTTTCTCCGCCGCATCCTCTGGGAGCACCAGGCAGTTGAAATCGGCAAAAGGAACCCGCAATAATTCCGCCTGACCACCGTCCCATGGCCCCATTTCAGCAAAACCATAAGCGGCGCCCGCACTCCCCGGGTTAGCTGTCAGACAAAATCCGGTCAGGCCTTTTTCACAGTTTTCACAGAAGCCGCAGCCTACATTGAAGGGCATACACACGCGGTCACCCACTTTGATACGCTCGACTCCCTGGCCAACTTCAACGACCTCGCCCATGTTTTCATGGCCAAAAATCCGTCCTTCTTCGAAGCTGGTACGTCCTTCATACATATGCAGATCCGAACCGCATATATTCGTGGTGGTTATCCGGATTAATGCATCACCGGGACGCTCAATTTTTGCATCAGGAACATTTTTTACCGTTACGTTAAATGGGCCGTTGTAAATAATTGCTTTCATATGATCGCCTTAGCCATTATCTGAGTGGTTACAAAGTTAACTGAAGTATTTAATCGTTGCGCTTATATCTTTTACCTGTCAATTCTCCACAACAAATATGGCACATATTCCAGATTATGATTTAAATGGTGCCGACGCGCTTGCATGAAGTTGATTGTGAATTACAATTAAAATGCTATATGCATATTTTCACTTAATCATCACGTTAACAGTTCATGTAGAGGAAGTATTATGGCTCAACATAGAGGCGGTTCAGGAAACTTTGCAGAAGACCCAAAAAGAGCATCTGAAGCTGGAAGGAAAGGCGGTCAGGCAAGCGGTGGTAATTTCAAAAATGATCGTGAGAGAGCTTCCACAGCAGGTAAGAAAGGTGGTAAGAACAGACATCAAAGTTCGTGAGAAGGCTTGTTATATCGTTAATAATTAAGGAAGCGTTTTTTATAATTACATTTCTGATTACCTAACCATTAATTTTATTTTTTGCCCACTTACCTGTTACGGTAATTGCCAACCCGTCAAGAACTCGCTGGAGTTTACCCTATGAAAGTTAAAACACTTCTCGATTTATTTATCCATGACCTGTCCGATGTTTATAGTGCTGAAAAACAAATCACCCGCGCCCTGCCAAAAATGATCCGTGCTGCATCCGAGCCAAAACTTAAAGAGGCCTTTCAGCATCACCTTGAAGAAACCCAGGGTCAGATTGAGCGTCTCGATCAACTCGTGGAAGCACATGAGGAAGTGCGGATTGTGCGTATGAAATGCCACGCGCTGGAAGGTTTAGTTGAAGAAGCGCAGGAACTTATCGAAGCGACTGAAGCCGGTCCCGTCAGAGATGCAGGCCTCATTGGCGCCGCCCAGAAAGTGGAACATTACGAGATCGCGACGTACGGCACGCTGATTGCACTGGCCATCAAGCTTCAGCTTGGAGAAGCCTCCACGCTTTTGAAAAAGACGCTGGATGAAGAAAAAAATACCGATCAGAAACTGACATCAATCGCTGAAAAACAGTGACACGGCCACCATCTGGAGATACCTATGTCATCGACCTCTGCACATTCGCATTATCATGACTGGCTGCGTGACGCGTATGCCATGGAAAAGCAGGCTGAAACGATGCTTGAGCAAATGGCAAAACGACTTGAACATTATCCCCAGCTGCAATTGCGCATTGAGCAGCATATTGAAGAGACGCGTCAGCAGCAGACGCTTCTTGAAGGCATTCTGGACAGGCATGGAATAGCACACTCAAGCGTAAAAGATGTGATGGGAAAGATGGCTGCGATGGGACAGGCATTTGGTGGCATGTTTACGGATGATGAAGTTATTAAAGGTGCCATCGCCGGATATGTCTTTGAAAATGCCGAAGTGGGAAGCTATACCAGTCTGATTAGCGCGGCAAAGCGCGTCGGCGACACAGAAAGCGTCCCTGTACTGAAGCAAATATGCGAGCAGGAACTGGCGATGTCTGACTGGCTGATCAGTCATATGCCGGAGTTAACCGAACAGTTCCTGACGTTGAGTGAGGATCCCGATTCAAAGGCCAAACGCTGAAATCCCTGACGTGATAAATTCCATATCTTTAAAGTGAAGCGGGTAAATACTTACCCGCTTTCATTTGGCCCAATCCCCCGTGTAAGCGACTTTATCCGCCCCAAACCCAGTTGCGCACTTCAGGCACATCCTCGCCATGCTCTCTTACATAACGATGGTGCTCAGCGATTCGCTCCTGCAGGTCGTCGAGGAGTTCCGGATGACGATCAGCTAAGCCCGGCACATGCAAAATGGCCGACTGAGCCAGATGATAGCGATCCAGCTCGTTGATTACCGCCATATCAAACGGCGTCGTGGTAGTGCCCTCTTCGTTAAATCCGTGCACATGGAAATTGCCGTGATTATTGCGCTGATACGTCAGGCGATGCACCAGACTTGGATAACCATGGAAGGCAAAGATGACGGGTTTATCCGTGGTGAAAAGGGCATCGAACTCTTCTTCGGCTTTGCCATGCGGATGCTGCTCCTGCGTCTGCAACGCCAGTAAATCCACCACATTGACGACTCTGATACGCATTTCCGGCAGATAGCCCTTTAGCAAATCGACTGCCGCCAGGGTTTCCATGGTAGGCACGTCCCCCGCGCAGGCCATAACAACGTCTGGTTCACCCTCACAGCTCGCCCAGTTCCATATGCCCATGCCTGCCTCACAGTGAGCAATGGCGCTTTCCATATCCAGCCACTGGGGTGAAGGTTGTTTACCTGCAACAATGACATTGATCCGGTCCCATGTTCGCAGGCAGTGGTCCCCGACCCACAGCAGCGTATTGGCATCGGGTGGCAGGTATATACGCACAATGTCAGCTTTCTTGTTCGCGACATGATCAATAAATCCCGGATCCTGATGGCTGTATCCATTATGGTCCTGCCGCCAGACGTGGGACGACAGCAGATAGTTAAGCGAGGAGATCGGCTGTCGCCAGCCCAGCTTACGGGTGACTTTCAGCCATTTAGCGTGCTGGTTAAACATCGAATCGACGATATGAATAAAGGCTTCATAGCAGTTAAACAGCCCGTGGCGCCCTGTAAGCAGATAGCCCTCCAGCCAGCCCTGACACTGATGCTCACTGAGGATTTCCATGACACGTCCGTCCCGGGCCAGCTGTTCGTCGTAATCCTTGATGGGTTCCATCCAGGTACGGGAGGTGACGTCAAACACGGGTGACAGACGGTTGGATGCCGTTTCGTCCGGGCCAAACAGCCTGAAGTTATCAAGATTCTTTTGGAAGATTGCACTCAGGTAACGACCAAACTGTTCGGTGGCCTGTCCCTGTGTGCTGCCGGGCTGACCCGTCTCCAGCGCAAAGTCGTGAATATCGGGCGTGATAAGTTCACGTCGCAACCTTCCCCCGTTGGCATAGGGCGTTGCCCCCATACGCTTATTACCCTTCGGGGCTAGCGCACGCAGTTCAGGGGCAAGCGATCCGCTCGGGTCAAAGAGTTCCTGCGGCTGATAGCTGCGCATCCATTGTTCAAGGATCTCGCGATGGCCATCATCCTCACGGCAAGCGGAAACCGGTACCTGATGGGCTCGCCAGAATCCCTCCACTTTTTTGCCATCCACCTCACGCGGGCCGGTCCATCCTTTCGGGCTGCGCAGAATAATCATGGGCCAGCGTGGCACAGCATCAGTTGCATTACCGCTGCGCGCCTGGTGCTGGATATCAGCGATGATGTCAAACGTCGTGTCCAGCGCGGTGGCCATCTGCTGATGCATGGCAAGCGGCTCGTGGCCGCTGACAAAGAGCGGGGCATATCCATAACCACTAAAAAGCTGCTGAAGATCTTCATCACTGCTGCGTCCCAGCAACGTAGGGTTCGCGATTTTATAACCGTTGAGATGCAGAATTGGCAGCACCGCACCGTCTCGTTGGGCATTCAGAAATTTAATGCCGTGCCAGCTGGCAGCCAGTGGCCCCGTCTCCGCTTCACCGTCTCCGATGACACAGGGCACCACCAGTTCAGGATTATCGAAGGCCGCGCCAAACGCATGCGACAGCGAATAGCCAAGCTCTCCACCTTCATTAATCGACCCCGGTGTTTCAGGGGCAGCGTGGCTCGGTATCCCGCCCGGGAAAGAAAACTGTTTAAACAGCCTCTGCATTCCCTCTTCGTCTTCACTGACGTGAGGATAAATTTCGCTATAGCTACCTTCCAGCCAGCTGTTGGCCACCATGCCGGGGCCGCCATGCCCGGGCCCGCAGACGTAAAGGAGATCACGGTCGCGCTGGCGAATAATGCGGTTGAGATGAGCATAAATAAAATTAAGGCCCGGCGTGGTTCCCCAGTGCCCCAGCAAACGAGGTTTGATATGTTCTGGCTTCAGGGGTTCCCGCAGAAGCGGGTTTTCCATGAGATAGATTTGTCCCACAGAGAGGTAATTAGCCGCGCGCCAGTATCTGTCTATCAGAGCAAGTTCATTGGCCCCGGTGACTGTCGTCATACCTGTTCCTCCGATGTTGCGTTCGTCGTTGACTTGTGAAGATGCGGCCTCCTTTCAGGACCGCCTTTCGTTACTTTTATTTGAAAACAGCTGGCTTGCCGTATCTTTGAGTATCTGCGAGGTTCCCTGATCGCCCTTTGCCATCGATGACATAAAGGCTTTAGCCTGTTTAAAGGTGATATGCGGTGGGAGCGGAGCCACTTCGGGGTCAGTTTTGACCTCCAGCAATACGGGGCGATCTGCGCTTAGCGCACGTTGCCAGGCGCTGGCCAGCTGTTCCGGGTTGTCGACATAAATGCCCACCAGCCCCAGTGATTCAGCAAACTCAGCGTATTTCACATCAGGCAATTGTTGCGTGGCTTTGAAGCGGGGATTCCCCTCCATGACGCGCTGCTCCCAGGTTACCTGATTCAGATCCTGATTATTGAACACGCAGACAATCAAACGGCTATCCGTCCACTGCTGCCAGTATTTCTGGATGGTAATCAGCTCTGCCATGTTGTTCATCTGCATGGCACCATCACCCACCAGCGCGACAACCGGGCGTTCAGGGTGCGCAAATTTGGCCGCGATCGCATAAGGAACGGCTGCGCCCATGCAGGCCAGCCCCCCTGACAGCGTAGCCCGTTGTCCCTGCTTCACGCGATAATCGCGCGCAAACCAGTTTGCACAGGATCCGGAATCAGAAGTGACGATAGCGTTATCCGGCAGCTGCGGAGACATCTCCCATACCACCCGCTGGGGATTGACGGGATTGGCTGGTGCCAGCGCTCGCTCTTCCATCTGCTTCCACCAGTCCTGAACCTGCACCGCAATCTCTTCCTGCCAGCTGCGATCCTCTTTGTGATCCAGTAATGGCAGGAGTGCTCGCAGGGTTTCAGCTGCATCGCCGTGAAGATTCACCTCACAGGGATAGCGTAAGCCGAGCATGGCCGGGTCGATATCGATTTGCACGGCACGTGCCTGCCCCTCTTTTGGCAGGAACTCCGTCCAGGGAAAACCGCTGCCAATCATCAGCAGCGTGTCGCAGTTCTGCATCAACTCCCAGGAAGGTTTAGTGCCCAGCAGACCTATCGAGCCGGTCACAAAAGGGGCGTCATCGGGCAGGACATCTTTGCCCAGTAACGCTTTGGCGACGCCTGCACCCAGTTGATTTGCCGCCTGCACGACTTCAACCGCCGCGCCGCGTGCGCCAGAGCCAATAAGGATTGCCACTTTACTACCCGCATTGAGTACATCGGCGGCGCGCTGCAAATCGGCTTCATAGGGCATAATTTTGGGGCGATGATAGCCACTGCCTGAATGGGTAAACCCGTGCAGATGAGGCGGTGACTGCCACTCTTCATCCTGTATATCTTTCGGGATGATCAACACGGCAACGCCGTTCTGCGCTTTGGCAATACGCACGCCACGATCGACGAGATGCCGCACCTGACCCGGTGCAGCCGCTTCCTGTACAAAATTCGCCACATCCGCAAACACGCGATCCAGGTTCATCTCCTGCTGATAGCTTGCGCCTCTCGCCGTTGCCTCTGCCTGCCCGGCAATGGCCAGTAGAGGAGCATGATCCATTTTGGCATCATAAAGCCCGGTTAAAAGGTGGGTCGCACCCGGCCCGCCCGTGGACAGGCAGACGCCAATCTCGCCGGTAAACTTAGCGTGACCGGCGGCCATAAAGGCCGCCATTTCCTCGTGGCGCACCTGAATAAACTCAATGCCATCGCCCTTTTCATTTGCGCGTTGTATCGCACCCAGCACCCCATTGATTCCATCCCCCGGGTAACCGTAAATGCGCGTCACGCCCCACTCTTTCAGGCGCTGGACAAAAAAATCGCTGGTCTTGATGCTCATCGTTTTCATCCCTCTTTATTCATGCAATTCGTGCGGAGAGTTAGCAAAAAGTTGTCGGGTTTCCCCCATCATTCAAAGCATTGGTTCGCATTGAAGCGCTAAACTCTGAGAAAGATTTATCTGGCAAACGTTGACCGGTATTAACCAGTCTGCTTCGGAAGGGATGTGACCGCTCTGTAAAGCGGCCACCTGACAAATAGCAGGATGAAGATGTCTCTCAGGCCGCATTGAGAATGCGCAGCGCTTCCCGATTGAACGCAGGTAGATCATCCGGCGTACGGCTGGTGACCAGTTTATCGTCATCCACAACGACTTCTTTGTCATAAAAGTCAGCACCTGCATTACGCAGATCAATAGCGATGGCTTTTACACTGGTCATCTTGCGGCCGCGCACACCATTAGCACTGATAAGCAACTGAGGTCCATGGCAGATGGCAAACACCGGTTTGCCGCTGGCAACAAATTCTTTGGTGAAATTCACGAAACGATCATCACCGCGCAGTGAGTCAGGTGAGTGACCGCCAGGCAAAAGTAAGGCATCAAATTCTGCAGGAGTAACGTGATCGATGTCCCTGTCGATTTTGACTTCCGCCTTACCCTGTTTACCTTTCACAACCTTCCCCGCCTGCATCTCAATAGTCACGACTTCGTGGCCGGCTTTGGCATAGGCATCGGCGGGTGAGGTGAACTCTGAGTCTTCGAATTCATCGGTGATCAGGACAGCTATTTTCTTACCCATATGTTTCTCCTTGCGGTTAAAAACGCTCAGCGTTTGGGGCTCGGTTAACCCAATAAGTCTGGTCGCCATGGCATAAAACACAAGCCAGGCGGTTGGTGCTAAGCAGAAGAAAATGAAGGAGAGGAAAATAACAGACACCTAAACACAACGAGTCATCAGATATTTATGCAGGATTTAACAACCGTTTATGTATCCATGGCAAAATTCATCACTGAAACTGTAAACAGCATTTTGATGAGCTGCCTTGTAAAGGTTAGCTCTGTTTTCATGTTAAGAGTCGTAAAGGAAAAGAAATATACGCTCTAAGTATCCCGCCTCATCGAGATTTTGTTAGATGCGCCTTACAAGATTGTTAACCGTCTCGTTTAATGCATATCAATCCCCAAAATAAACTTGGTGAGCTTTTTATTTAGTGACTACGCTAAATCATAACGTCTGTTTCGTGATGTTGGATAATTATCATAAATTACCGGAGAAATATCATGGCTGAGCCTTGGGTAAATGATGGTGCAATCGTCACAGATTCTTATGGCGGCCTGCCGCTGAAACGTATCTCATGGAGCGCGGTATTTGCGGGTGTTATCGCCGCGCTTATTGTTCATATTTTATTAGGATTACTCGGCACTGCGATTGGTGCTTCTGTCATTGACCCTCAACAGGAACGCAATCCGCTTGAACATTTAGGGACGGGTGCGCTGATATGGACCGGTGTCAGTATGCTTATCGCCATCATTGCCGGCGGTTACGTCGCTGGCAGACTGGCTCAACGTGAGGGCGCACTACACGGTTTATTGATGTTTGGCGTCAGTACACTTATCACCCTCTGGCTGGCATTTTCACTGGCAACTGGGATTATCGGAGGCGCATTTAATATCCTTGGTGCCGGAGCCAGTGCGCTAGGCAGTGGTGTTTCGGCCGTTGCCCCGTCTGTCGGGAACATGGCCAAAGAGAAACTTCAGGAGAATAATATTAATTTAGATTCGCTCCAGAATGAGTTACAGGCCACCCTCCGTCAGACGGGTAAGCCTGAACTTCAGCCGGATAAGCTTCAGCAGGATGTGAACAGTGAGGCAAATAGCGCACAAGATCAGGCTAAACAAACGGCTCAGAACCCGCAAAATGCGGATAACGATATCGTGAATTGGATACGTGGAGTTGTTAATCGTCATTCTGACACCCTACAGGCTGCCGACCGGGATGCGCTCAAAAACATTATTAAAGCCCGGACAGGTAAGAGCGATCAGGAAGCTGAGCAGATCGTTAACCAGACGGTTGAGAGTTATCAGAAAGCCATGGCACAGTTTCAGCAACTGAAACAGCAGGCTGAGCAGAAAGCCCGTGAAGCCGCAGAGAAAGCCGCCGCCGCAACCGCCAGAGCCAGCTGGTTCACCTTCTTTGTATTGATTATTGAGGGCGTGCTGGCTGCTGTATTCGGACGCATTGGCAGACGCACACAACCCCATACCGTCTTGGCCAGCGAAAGATCTCTCTGACAAAGTGGGGGTTGATGTATTGTTTAAATAATTAGAGCATCCTGATAAACAACATGCCGTCATGTGCAGTAAAAACACATGGCGGCATGTGAGTGAAATCTATACCGCTTGATTCGCAAGTCAATGAATCTCTTTGGAGAAAAGTTGAGCAATAAAATTTCTCGTTTCGCTTTGTGAATTAAAGCGAAACGAATTAAGGAACCTTCTCATATATTAATCGATGGAAAACACTCTCTTCCCTCCGCCTTTAACTTAAACCGAAGTGATCTTTCTGCCCCCTGCATTAAGGTGAAAGAAGCCATGGTAATAAGCAAAGCGCGAGAAAAGCATTCACTTAAAATTCCCCGCTCTTCGTTTTGACCTGTATTAATTAGGGTCATTCAATTAATGAAATGGGAATATAGCAATGTCGAAGCCAGTAAAAAATAAAGAATTAACTCATCAGGCTCCTTCAAAGGGGCCAGAGTCGTCGCAGCCTTCCCGTGGATCTCTGGCACCTGCAGATGGTTCACATCAGCCTGCAGCAGAACCTACACCACCCGGCAAACAACCTACTGCCCCCGGAAGTTTAAAGGCGCCTGATACCCAGAACAACAAACTAAAGCAACTTGAGGTTCACAGATAAAATGGCGCTGATCAGTCGCTGACCACAAATCAGGGAACAAAGATTGCAAACGATCAAAACTCTTTACGCGCGGGAGCACGAGGGCCGACCCTGCTTGAAGATTTTATTATGCGAGAGAAAATCACGCATTTTGATCACGAACGCATCCCGGAGCGCATCGTGCATGCGCGTGGTTCGGCAGCGCACGGATATTTACAACCTTACCGCTCATTGAAAGATCTGACCAAAGCGCATTTCCTGTCCGACCCAGACCAAATCACACCTGTCTTCGTGCGTTTTTCAACGGTTCAGGGCGGTGCAGGATCGGCTGATACCGTGCGCGATATACGTGGTTTTGCCACTAAGTTTTATACCGATGACGGTGTATTTGATTTAGTCGGAAACAACACTCCCGTGTTCTTTATCCAGGATGCCCATAAATTCCCTGATTTTGTGCATGCCGTAAAACCCGAACCACACAATGAAATTCCTCAGGGTCAAAGCGCACACGACACCTTCTGGGACTATGTCTCCCTGCAGCCTGAAACCTTACATAACGTTATCTGGGCGATGTCCGACCGTGGTATCCCACGCAGCTACCGCACCATGGAAGATTTCGGTATCCATACTTTCCGTCTGATCAATGCAGAGGGGAAAGCGACCTTTGTCCGCTTTCACTGGAAACCTGTTGCAGGAAAAGCGTCATTACTTTGGGACGAGTCACAAAAACTGACCGGGCGCGATCCTGATTTTCACCGACGCGATTTGTGGGAAGCCATTGAAGCCGGCGATTTTCCGGAATATGAGTTAGGCCTGCAACTCATTTCCGAAGAAGACGAATTCAGTTTCGATTTCGATATCCTGGATGCCACCAAACTGATTTCGGAAGAGCTGGTGCCGGTGGAAATTGTCGGCAAGATGGTGTTGAACCGCAATCCCGATAACTTCTTTGCTGAAACCGAACAGGTGGCCTTCCACCCCGGACATATCGTACCAGGCCTGGACTTCACCAATGATCCTTTATTGCAGGGCAGACTTTTCTCCTACACAGATACCCAGATCAGCCGCCTGGGCGGACCTAACTTCCACGAAATTCCTATTAACCGCCCGGTTTGCCCCTATCATAATTTTCAGCGGCAGGGCATGCATCGTCAGGACATCGACGCCAATCCGGCAAATTACGAACCTAATTCGATTAATGATAACTGGCCGAGAGAAACGCCGCCGTCAGCCGAAAGTGGCGGGTTCGAGAGCTTTCAGGAGCGCGTGGAAGGCCATAAAGTACGCGAGCGCAGTCCTTCCTTTGGCGAGTATTACTCTCAGCCTCGATTGTTCTGGTTAAGTCAGACGCCTGTCGAGCAACAGCACATCATTGGGGCCTACTCCTTTGAAATGAGTAAAGTCGCCCGTCCCTACATACGTGAGCGCGTGATAGACCACCTGTTGAATATCGATATTGCACTCGCTCAGGGTGTGGCTGATAACCTGGGGATTGCACTGACTGCAGATCAGTTAAATACCCCACCCGCTCCCGACGTCCACGGTCTGAAAAAAGATGACAGTCTGAGTTTGTATGCCGTGCCAGGTGGGGAGATAAAAGGTCGGCAGGTTGCCCTGCTGTTGAGCGATGGGGTGAAGTCGGCTGATGTACTGGCCGTGTTGCAGTCGCTTAATGCGGCGGGTGTACATACAAAATTGCTGGCTCCCCATATGGGTCAGGTGGTGGCGGATGACGGTTCAATTTTGCCCGTTGATGCCACGTTTGCCGGATTGCCGTCGCTGACGTTTGATGCCGTTTTTGTGCCAGACGGTAACATTGATGCGCTGCTGTTAAGTGGCGACAGCCGCTACTATCTGCTGGAAGCTTACAAGCACCTGAAAGTCATTGGCCTGAGTGGCGAGGCCAGGCGATTCAAAACACAGTTCGCCTTGCAGGACGATGAAGAAGAGGAAGGTATTGTTGATGGCCTGAAAGCAGACAGCGCGATGATGGGTGCTTTTATTGATGCAATGAAAGCCCATCGGGTCTGGGCAAGGAGTCAAAAAGCGCTATCAGTACCGGCTTGATCAGGCGGATTAAAGTCACATTCTGAGTTTCCCTTGGGGGGCTTAACTCATTTATTACTGGAAATGCCTGACGAAGGACCCCTGTCGAGTCGAAGTTTCTTGTATCAATGTGTTAAGCGGTTTTCATATAGAAAGCTCAAACAGAAATGTGGACTTCGTAGTTAGATTGTCGTCAGACACCAGCCGGGAAAACTTTCTTAGCTGGTGCTGACAATTCGCTTTATCCGAATACTCCAGCATAAGCGCCAAAAGAACAAATACCACAAAGGATAGCGGATACCACGGCGGCTGATAGCGTGTAGTTTTTCATTTCCTGACCTCATTTTTACGTTTAAAACCTTAGTTTGGCAGGAAATTCCATTCTGTAAACCTGAGAATTTTTTCCAGGAAAAATCCTTATCTTCATACCTCATCAGTTTTCATAATTTGGCCGAGTGAGCGTCAACTTCTTGATTGATTTAAAGTGTGATTGAAAAGTATGTCTGGCTTAGCTATCCATGGCCCTGAACATTAAACCCTGTGTAAAAAACTTGTTTTCAAAGGAAGCAAAAACCACAGGACTACTAATTCTTGTACAAGTTCTAGAAAGCGTGTACAACTTTTAAGTCGCTTGAATTTATCATTGGAGGATCAACAAATGCGCCAGAATCGTTCTGCTTCGATCTCTTCTGAAGCCATTAATCAGTATTTCAGTAAAGCCTCTTTGCCATCTCAGCAGGAATCGCTTGGACAAATTGTGGTGGAGATTCTGAAGGAAGGTCGCAATCTGAACCGCAAGTCACTTTGTAGCAAACTGCTTCATCGTCTTGAACTCTCTTCATGCGCTGAAGAAGAACGTCATTACCACCAGTTGATTGGCCTCCTCTTAGACCGGGAGGGTTGAAATCGGCGACCCAGACGATGACACCTGTGGCGGTGTAATACCCCCATCAGGTGTTGTTGTGATCATCAGCATTATGCACTTCGGCCAAACATGTCATCTTCACACCGTGATCGAAGCATCTTGCAGTAAAGAGAAACCTATGAACAGAAGTGACCAGCAGAAAGCTATTGACGAAATTATCGGAGAAGCAGCATTTGCATTACTACAGCGGCCTGGACGCATATCCCTGCGAGCTTTGATGGATCAGCTGAATTCAATGCAGAGATTATCAGAGGATGCTGACAGGCAGGCGCTGATTGCGCTTTCCATAACCGATATCAGAAAACACCGTTCTGAGGGTGATGCGCATATGAGGGAGCACAATGAAGGATCCGACAAGGTTCGCGCCTTATTTTCAGGCTCTGGCGTCCCAGGAAATAACAGTAAGCATTGAAGCCTTATTTTAGGTCTGATCATTAACTCCTATCCATCAAGCACGGAACGAATAAGAATGCCAACGCCAGATGATATTTTTAGCGTGATTACCGACATTGAACTGGCTGAACGCTTTCGCAATGCGGGAAATGACATCAAGGATGAATCGGCCGTACTCGGATTTGTCATTCGAAGCCTCCTTCAGTCGGGAGAACAGGTGACCCGTAAAGCTATTATTCTCAGCCTGATTGGTGCACTGGAAAGCGTGCAAGGTACACCACAGGCTGACGTTTTACGAAGAACGCTTGAGATTGTTGTCGGATGTAACGCTGAGGACTAGATACTCTTTAGGGTGCTTAATGGAGAGAGGTGTTAATCAGAAAGTGGCGCTGCGACAATTTAATCAGGCTTTCTCGCGTAAAACTGAAATTGAGCTATGTTTTGTAATATGTCTTTTTTAAGCGCAGCGTTATAAGTGGTCAGCGGTGCAGCAGCTGGCCGTTAACCATCATGTTGTGGGTCGCCTGCTGTTTCCAACGTATCGGATAACGTCAGGAGAGCCCATGCACAATCAACTTCTCAACTTTGACGCCGTGTACCGAATGGTGCGTCAACATAGCCTTATCGAATTTCCACAGCATGCTGAATGTAGCTCGCAGAAAACGGTCAACGCCTGTCTCAAATCTTCAGGATCATCTTTGCACGCACCTGGTCCCGGTCTTAACTTCAGCCATCGCACTGGAGACGTCATTTCAGAGTTCGACCATTTTATCATC
The DNA here is from genome assembly GCF_056678875.1 of Pantoea folii. Taxonomy (NCBI): domain Bacteria; kingdom Pseudomonadati; phylum Pseudomonadota; class Gammaproteobacteria; order Enterobacterales; family Erwiniaceae; genus Pantoea; species Pantoea folii. Next base: position 496,733 of record NZ_JBWXON010000001.1, read on the forward strand.
ACCGATAAAAACCGGGAGGCGCTGTACGCAGACATTGCAGACATGGTGCGCTGGCTGAGGGACAACGGTTACCTGCTGCGCAGCTTAGAAGATGAATTATGTTTCTACCCTACCGATAAACTTCTTCGAACAAGTTCACTCGTCTTCTGATTTTCACCGTGAAGAATTTTAAATAGCCAACGCGGCTGCCGACGCGGCTGAAAAGCCGCAGTGCAGCTGCCCTAATCTTCTGAATACCAGAAGGTTTATCTGTTCTTAGCCTTGCGCTTAAGTTGCTTTTCATCATGAGTTTATCCGGAAGCTTGCACCTGCCCCAGCCAAAAAATAACTACGATCACTGAATGATTTCACTTTTCATCGGCAAAAGGTGTTACGCTACTGCTGTCTGAAAAATAGCCAGACCTTATCCTTCAACAGGCTTGTTGCCCACGAATCGATGCGGGTGCAACTTACCTCTCATGAGCTGACCAAGCAGCTTCCACCACTACTCCTAAGTCAAATGAAGCGCGCTCGATAGCGCTGGTGTGCGATAGCTCGCAAGGACACTTCACGCCATTTGTCATTTACATTCCAAAATAGCGCAATGTTAATCGCGGACGAGTGACATGCCTTCTGTGTAGTCAGGAATTACATGGCCATATCCAAAGATATCAATGCCAGCAGTAAACACTTCAAGCCGGCCACACTCCCTGTAACCGAGTGTGGAAATCATGTTCCGCTAACGTTACGGCTGAAGTTCACCAGTGCAGTAGAGGCGATCGGCGCAATGTGCCAGGCCGTTCTCAAAACAAGGGGGGTTGTCTCTATACCTGAAGTTCAGCTTATGCTGGCAGTCAGGCTGGAGCTTTGCTCTGAAGAGATCGACAGAAAAATTCTTCAGGAATCCCTGATGCTGCTGGCCGATCAATCTACCTGTAACTGAGAGACTGTAGTCATCTCAGGCACATCGGAAGTGAACGCTTTTCAAAATTTGCTTATAGATCAATATCTCTCTGAGCGACTTACCTCGGGGAGCTATGGACCCATATCCGCTTGCGTCGTGCTCATAGATTTTGAGCGATACCTGTTTGTTTTATGAAAAACGGGTTTCACCTGTTCCTTTTTCAAGCAAATTCTTATTGCAGGTAAGAGGTCTTATCAGTATAAATCCCTGATAATCACATCATATAAAGGGATGTTCCAATGAAAAAACTATACGCAGACCTCTCTTCAGCCCCTCTGTTGACTGGCATAATTGGTGAGGCGGTGCTGGAGCTTGTTGAACGCAGCATGAATATTAGCCGGGATAGCATCATAGCTATGCTTGAAAAGAAAAAGCGTGAGAGCACTATTCCGGCGATTATTCGCGTAACTGAGGATGCTCTTTTCTGGATGCGCAAAGGAAGCTAAAGCTGATAAAGACTTGCGTGCTAAGTGGAATATAGTGAGTGATTCCTCTTAAACCTTGTAAGTATTTTAAAGACAGCCGAAAAGATTATTTGATGCGGGTATTGGTCTTGTAAGACGTCAAAACGTATCGGCTGTCTGTACCAGGCTTAGATGATTATGCGAACCCTCTGATGCAGCGAAGTATAAAGTTTCACGCTAATGGCATGATTTCATTTCGACATGAGTTTACTTTTCATGGTGACTCTATCTGATAAGGGAACCGGAGCAGAAAAACCGAAAGAGGGGTTTGCCTGAGTACCCCCTGAAACTCATGCACGACCCGGCACCGCCCCTGACGTAACTTCACATCAACGATAATGGTGACAGCAGAAGGCAAAGGTTGGTCTGTAGAGGCATACTGCTTTCCCCTGAATGCAGCCAACTGCTCACTGGTTACTTAAAACTTATCATGGATTGCGGCACCAAATATGAGTTGTGGTTAAATCCTGAGCATGAGTAATTCAGCACCGCCCGCTTCCTAAATTTTCATACAGGCAAATACATTCGATTTGCTCGTTCAAAGTCAGGAAGCTAATTTCTTTCCGAACCTTTTGTTTCTCTTTTCGGTTATCTGGTCCAGCTCCAACTGGAGCTGCTCATGTTCACGATTGGCTTCCGACAAACGTCTCGCATGCAGCAGAGATTTGCCCGCTGCGACCTCCTGTCCTGTAAGAGAACGAATGATCAAGCCGACTTCCTGCAAATAGGATTCAAGCGTTTCAATCTGGTTTTCGATATCAAAACGGGTACGTCTTTTAGTGGTGCGAAGCATAGTGAAGTCCAGCGCAGAAGCAAAGGTCGCCCAAACATTAGATATAGTTTACAAATCTCTGAACTGCCATCATACCTCTGTAGCCAGAATCAGATCATGTTATCAGGTTTGCCAACACTCCCCTGTATGGAGATAGTCGTGATGACTAATCCAGCAGGGCATGCTTCTTAATTTCAATTTCGAATTGTTTAGCAGCGGGCGTTTTGGCGCGATGTGCATTGCCTGAAAATATTCGATCGCTCTGCATCATTCACGCGCCTCGCTTAAATGAACATTGAAATTTTTCGCATGTGAACCAGACTTAAGTCTTAAATTACAGGAGGGCAACTATGCCGTATAAATCACGAGATTCCCTGCCAGAGAGCGTCAGGAGCGTACTACCTGCTCATGCGCAGGATATATATCAAGCAGCTTTTAACAGTGCCTGGGATGAGTATAAGGATAAAAAAGACCGCAAGGATGACAGCTCCCGGGAAGAGGTTTCACATAAAGTTGCCTGGGCTGCAGTCAAGAATACGTACGAAAAAGGCAATGATGACAGATGGCATAAGAAGAAATCCTGACAAAACCCTCACCGGCAATTGATTGATCAATCCTCGCGGAAGGTTGGGTTCAGACAGGGTCAGGTTTTGCTGTATAGCCGCTTATGGAGACTTATTTGCCATTGAGCAACCAGATTGTATATTGGGAGTTTCACTGAAACGCTCTGAAAGAAGCCCCGTTGCTTTCGTGCCTGCTAACTGCGGATGCCGTAGCCCCCTGGAGATCAGCCAGCTTCGCCACGCAATCGGTGACGATAATGTTTCAGGACAACGTTTGTGACAATCTGTCCGTACACAAAGCCGCCCAGCCCGGACATGATTACGGAGCCGGCAATACCAAAAAAATACGCTCCTGAGTAGCCGAAGGCCCCGCAGACGATGATGCCCGCCCAGGTCTGCCAGTGACGAAAAGCTGATTTATATGCCTCCCGCCATCGTCTTCCGCGCTCCCACAAGTCTAGGTCGGCCAGTTCGGGTATGGATTTCAGGGTTCAGAAGATCTTCACGTGTTCTCCTTTCACAAATAGCATAAATGATAATAATTATCATCTTCACGTCAAGGTTTTAAACCTTTTAACCCCATCACTCTCAAAGTCGAGATCCTGAACGACAGGAGGAAAGCTCAGGCTTGGACGACTTACTTAATCGAGTCTGAAATTGGACCCGGTTTAGCAGAATCAACGCCGGGAGTCTAAAAAACAGGCGATTAACGATTGTGACAATACTAAATTCTGAAGGCATCCGAATTTCCACCATTTGTCTGCCTGACCATTGTTTTGCCATCAGACCCACGCCCATCGTGCAGAGACGCATCTGTTTCCCTATAGCTCAGTCCGGCTTTCAATCCTGCTCGCACAGGAGACAAAGATAGGTGAACAACCTTAGAAGTGAATGGCAGCTATGTGCTGTGAGTTCAATGGCTCGATGCAACGCTATCCTTAATCAAGGGGGGACGTTGCCATGAAACGAAGAACTCGGATTAACTACACGCCAGAGCAGAAGGCGATTATCTGGGACAGATATAAGCAAGGTGATTCTCTGCATGATATCGTCAGAATGTTCGACAGATTTCATTCTTCCATCATGCCCACAATCCACCAGACAGGTGGCTACCGTCCTCCCGTTCGAAAGCGGCATCGATTAGCGCTTACGCTTGATGAAAGAGAGGAGATTTCCAGAGGACTGGTAGCAAAACTCAGTATCAGGGACATTGCTGCCAACTTATCAAGAGCACCCTCAACGATTAGCCGCGAGGTCAGGAGGCACGGAGGTGCCAAGCAATACCGTGCAGCAAAAGCCGATACTGCTGCGTGGGAAAATGCTCTGAGACCAAAACCTTGCAAGCTAATTGAAAGCCCCACATTGTGTAAAATCATTGCAGAGAAGATGCATCAGGACTGGTCGCCGGAACAGATCGCCGGTTGGCTGAAACGCTGTTATCCGGATAATCAGGAAATGCATGTGTCACACGAAACGATTTATAAAACGCTTTTTATACAAACCCGGGGGGCATTAAAAAAAGAGCTGCAGCAATGCCTCAGAAGCGGAAGAGCGGTACGTAGATCCCGAACGTCATCACTTAAAGGGAAAGGATTAGGGAAAATCCCGAATGCGATACCTATCAGCGAAAGGCCACCGGAAGCCTCAGACAGAGCCATCCCTGGTCACTGGGAAGGTGATCTGATCCAGGGCTCGAAAAACTCCTATATCGTCACCCTCGTAGAACGCCATTCCCGCTTTGTTATGTTAGCCAAAATCAGGGACAACAAGACCATAACGGTTATATCTGCACTCATCAGACAAGCCCGGGAATTACCTGTTGAGCTATATAAAACATTAACCTGGGATCGGGAAGCTGAAATGACCAGCCACACCCGGTTTACTGTAGCAACAGACATCCAGATTTACTTCTGTGATCCTCAATCTCCCTGGCAACGTGGCTCAAATGAAAATACGAACAGGTTGCTAAGACAATATTTTCCAAAGGGAACTGACTTATTGGTTCACAGTCAGCAGAGACTAAACAGCGTTGCCAGACAGCTCAACGAAAGACCGAGAAAAACGCTAGAATATGAATCACCCGCAGAGCGGTTCAATAAGTGTGTTGCGTCCATCAGTTGAACTCACAGCCAAAAGCGGACGTTGCTTAAACAATTGATCAGAAGTGAACGCTTCAGGAGTGGTGGCCCCATTCTCCTGGATATCGTCTTTAATATGCTAGCCGGCGCCAGATGGCAACGGCATTAGCAGAGGTCATCACGGCGCTCTGATAGCGCGAAGGTTGATATGTTCAACGTTTGTCGCAGGTCCGGACCAACCCGCAAGGCTTATCCGACAGATCTGCCGGATAAGTCGCACACTCCGTAATACCTTACAGCGTTTACCAGGCGTAAGCCCCCGGCGCTTCACCACCAGGACCCGGCCAGATGGCATCGAGTTCGGTCAGCACCTTTTTTGAAAGCTTAAGTTCAACGGCCTTGAGATTTTCCTGCAATTGATCAGCAGTTCGCGGACCGCTGATCACCGAAGCCACTGCCGGATTGTGCAGGAGCCAGGCCAGCGCAACCAGTGCCGGGGACTCACCCAGTTCTTCACACAAGGCTTCCCAGGCCTGCAGTTGCGGGCGGCGTGCCTCGATTTGCGCCAGCAAGCCTGGCGTGGCGCGCCGCCCCTCAGAAATCTTTTTCAGCACGCCTCCCAGCAGCCCCATTCCTACAGGACTCCAGGTGATTAGCCCAACGCCAAAATGGCGCAGTGCCGGAATGACTTCCAGCTCAATGGTACGCTGCGTCAGGTTGTAGAGACTCTGTTCCGAGGCCAGTCCCAGCAAATTGCGCGAGGCGGCCGAGCACTGTGCGGTAGCGATATCCCAGCCGGCAAAGTTGCTGCTGCCTGCATAGGTGATCTTGCCTTCCCTGATCAGTTGCTCAAATGCCTGCCAGATTTCTTCCCACGCCGTTGAACGATCAATATGGTGCATCTGATACAGATCGATGTGGTCTGTTTTAAGGCGACGGAGGCTGGCTTCACATGCCCGGCGAATGTGATACGCCGATAAATACTTATCGTTAGGTCCAGTATCCATAGGCTGATAAACCTTGGTGGCCAGCACAATTTTATCGCGACGGGACTTATCTTGCGCCAGCCAGTTGCCAATAATCTCCTCGGAGGTGCCATAACCTTTGACCATGTCCGGTGACTGTGGGCCACCATAAACGTCGGCAGTGTCAAACAGGTTAATACCGGCGTTAAGAGCAGTATCCATGATTCTGAAGCTATCCTGCTCGTTGGTCAGTTCACCAAAGTTCATACAGCCGAGCGTGATCGGGCTGATTTTCAGGCCAGTGCGTCCCAGATGGTTATAGTTCATTACTTGGATCTCCATGGTTTTGTTTACAGCTGAGCGGAGATTTTTGCAGGACCACATTAGCCTGACTAGCTGATGAATACTTAAAGAGCTTATTAGTAAAGCTAATCAATATGTTTAAGGTATTGTTTTAAAAATCAAAATCAAACGATTTAGTAAAAATGCTCAAAACCAAATGAAGACGTCTGCAGGTTAGAGTTTCGTTCCGGCTGGTCTTGTATACCGTAAGGCGTCTACAACCAGCCGGAAAGCCGGCGAAGGCTGTCGGCGGCTTGGATAATACAAAAAATATCCCGGGAATGGATCGCACCAGTCTTCAAGCACGCGGACCAGTCGTCCCTCTTCAATATGCGGCGCAAACTCTTCTTCCGGCAGCGAGGCGATACCTGCCCCCATCAGCGTTGCCTCAACCATGGGTGGAGTCGTGTTAAAAATCAGCTGCCCTTCTACACGCACGCTCTGCAGCCTGCCCTGCCTGATAAAATCCCAGGTGTATATTCCCCCGCTGGACTGCATACGCATATTGATGCAGTTATGTTTCAGCAGATCGTGAGGCTTTTCAGGACGGGGGTACTTCTCAAAGTAATCAGGTGAGGCGGCAACGGCGACGCGCACAGGCGGGCCTATCGGTACTGCAATCATGTCTTTGTCGATGGTATCACCCAGTCGCACCCCCATATCAAAACGATCCGCCACGATATCGCGGAATCCATAGTTAATATCGTACTCAACGCTGATGTCCGGATATTCACTTAGTAGTGGCGTGATTTTCGGTAACAGCAGCGTTCGCAGTACATGGTCTCCGCAGGTAATGCGTACCGTTCCTCCAGGCTTATCACGCATTTCAGTCAGCTCGTCCAGCTCGGATTCAATTTCATCAAACCGGTGCCCGATGGTGTTCAGCAGGCGCTCGCCAGCAGCGGTCGGAGAAACACTGCGCGTGGTGCGGTTCAACAACCGTATTTCCAGTTGTGCTTCAAGCCCGTTAATCGCCTGGCTCAGCGCCGACTGCGTCACGCCCAGCAAAGCCGCTGCACGGGTAAAACTCCCTTCGCGCGCAATAGTCACGAAGTACATCAGGTCGTTAAGGTTTCGTCTGGCCATGGTGCTCAGCTTCCGGTCAAAAGTCATGATTAATTAGCATAACTTATAAGGCTATTCAGTATAAATAAGCTAGTCACGTCGAGCAGCATTACGGATGATAACTGCCATGAAAACGACCAAAAACGCACTTCAATGGCCGCACGGACTCATCATTCTGATCGCCGTGCTGATACTGGCTCCAGCCGCATGGGCACAGAAAAGTTCCGGTTCGCTGGCGCAGTCTGCGCCGCATCGTACACAAGCAAAGGGCGACACTATGAAGATTAGACTGATTGTTGGTAAGAAAACTGCCGTTGCCACCCTGTATGACAATGCCACCGCCAGAGACTTTGGTTCGATGCTTCCGCTTTCTCTCACGATGAATGATTACGACACCATTGAGCGCGTGTCCGACCTGCCGCGCAAGCTCGTTACTGAGGGCGCGCCGGACGGTATGACGCCGGTGGCGGGAGAGCTGACCCATTATGCGCCCTGGGGTAACCTCGCCATCTTCATCAGGCCGCGAACCTGGTCGCGCAATCTTCTGCCGCTGGGAAAAATCGATCAGGGTCTGGACATCCTCTCACAGCCCGGCCCCTACAATCTGCGCATTGAGCGAATTGAACCCTGAACCTCACTTTTACTTTTACGCGAAAGGATGATCTGTCATGACCAGAAACGTTGATGACCGTGATGTGAAACTGCCCGGTGAACCGGACGCACACCGACGTACTCTGCTTAAGCTGACTGCCGCCGGCATTGCGGCCGCGGGCGTCAGCGTTATGTCCCCTGCTGCGGCACAGGAGCAGAAGGGCCTTACGCTCACAGACAAGTGGGATAAAGTCTTTCCGAAAAGCGACCGGATTGAACATCGCAAAGTGACGTTCAGCAACCGTTACGGCAACACGCTTGCCGCAGATATTTATCAGCCAAAAAATATCACCGGAAAACTCCCCGCTCTTGCGGTGGGTGGGCCTTTTGGTGCCGTTAAGGAGCAATCATCCGGGCTTTACGCGCAGACCATGGCAGAACGCGGTTTTATCACCCTGGCGTTTGACCCTTCTTACACCGGTGAGAGCGGAGGAGAGCCGCGTAATGTGGCTTCACCGGATATCAGCGTAGAAGATTTCAGCGCAGCGGTGGATTGCCTGGGCTTGCAGCCGAATGTCGATCAGGCGCGAATTGGTATCATCGGTATCTGCGGCTGGGGTGGAATGGCCCTGAGCGCGGCAGCGGTGGACAAACGAATCAAAGCTGTTGTCGCCAGCACCATGTATGACATGACACGAGTGATGTCCAGGGGATACAACGACAGCGTCACGCCGACACAGCGCGCGCAAACGCTGGAAGCATTAAGCCAGCAGCGCTGGAAAGATGCTGAAGCCGGGAAACCGGCATATCAGCCCCCCTACAATGCGCTCAAGGGTGGCGAGGCACAGTTCCTGGTTGAGTATCACGACTACTACATGACCCCTCGCGGCTACCATCCTCGCGCCGTTAACTCCGGAAACGCCTGGACACAGACCACGCCGCTGCCGTTCATGAACATGCCCATCCTGACCTATATCAGTGAAATTTCGCCGCGGCCCGTGCTCTTTATTCATGGAGAAAAAGCACATTCACGCTATTTCAGCGAAACCGCCTTTGCAGCAGCTGCTGAACCCAAGGAGCTGCTGATCATCCCGGATGCTGTTCACGTCGATCTCTACGACCAGATGGACAAAATTCCTTTCGACAAACTGACGGCTTTCTTCAGGGAAAACCTGGCCGCCACAGCATAAAGCGATCGGGCTGAGCGCCGCTTACATCTCCTCATCATTCATCCTGACCGCGCGGAGGCGATTCAGTGCGCGGTCGCCCATTTTTAAAATATGAAGATTATCCTATGAATTCAGCTCTATCAGAGGCCTCTGAAGGCACTGCAACATCACATGAAGCTCCCTCATCCTGGAGTGGTGTCTTTGCCATGTCAGTCTGCGCTTTTGCGCTAATCAGTTCCGAGTTTCTGCCAGTGAGCCTGCTGACGCCCATGGCATCTGATCTGCAAGTTACCGAAGGCATGACCGGACAGGGGATTGCCATTTCTGGCTTGTTTGCCGTTCTAACCAGCCTGTTTATATCAGCACTCGCCGGGAGCCTTAACCGTAAAACGCTGTTGCTGGCGCTGACTTTTGCCATGGGTGTTTCAGGTGGAACTGTTGCGCTCGCGCCTGACTATCTGACCTATATGTTGGGTCGTGCGCTTATAGGGATAGTGGTCGGCGGCTTCTGGTCGATGTCAGCGGCAACCGCCATCAGAATGGTGCCCAAACGCGACATACCGCGAGCGCTGGCGATGGTGAACGGTGGAAACGCGCTCGCGACCGTTGTGGCTGCGCCGATGGGCGCATGGCTTGGTGCCCTCATAGGGTGGCGTGGCGCTTTCCTGTGCCTTGTTCCGATCTCACTTATTGCTCTGGCATGGCAATGGAAAGCGCTACCGTCAATGCCCTCTGCCGCACGTGCACCCGGGGTAGCCAGTGCTTTTAAGGTGTTTACCCTGTTCAGATATCCGGGTGTAGTCGCAGGCATGCTGGCAAGCAGTCTGCTGTTTATGGGGCAGTTTGGCCTCTTTACTTACATACGACCTTTTCTGGAAACCGTTACTGGCGTACACGGAACATACATTTCCCTTGTCCTGCTGGTGATAGGGGCGGCGGGTTTCATCGGCACAATATTAATTGGTCGGGTTCTGCAGCGCGCGTTCTATCCGACGCTAATCGTCATTCCGGCCTTGATGGCTTTTACAGCACTTGCCCTGATTGAATACGGCGATTCTACAGGTTTAGTCGTCGCTCTACTTGCACTCTGGGGCCTGGCAGGGACTTCGGCCCCCGTGGGGTGGTGGGCCTGGATTGCACGGGTCTTCCCGGATGATGCTGAAGCAGGTGGTGGGTTATTTGTTGCCGTTGTGCAGATGTCTATCGCATTAGGTTCAACCGCTGGCGGGTTGCTTTTCGATCACAATGGTTATCGCAGTACCTTTTTTGCCAGTGCTGCAATCCTGGTCGTCTGCGCTGTACTGACTGTTGTAACAGCGCGTAGATCGCCATCCCATTAAGAAATGGTCATGCAAACCTGAGTGTCCGCTTCGTTCAACGCTGTCCTTGGATTCGCCGAGGACTGCTGTGTGCCAACAGCGGACGTTATTTCAATAGACCCGATCTATTTATCTGAACAGGCAAGATCAGTACTCCCCACGCCCGAGATTAATCAACTTAGCTACTCGCGTGGCAAAGTAACTGAGAATTCCATCAGCTCCGGCGCGTTTAAAACAAATCAGGGATTCAATAATTGTTTTTTCTTCCTCAAGCCAGCCGTTCTGAAACGCAGCCATATGCATGGCATACTCGCCGGAAACCTGATAGGCGAAGACAGGTACGGCAAAGTTTTTTTTCGCTTCTGAAATGACATCAAGATAAGGAAGCCCCGGCTTCACCATCACCATATCGGCCCCTTCCTGTAAATCCTGCGCTATCTCATGCATCGCTTCCATAGCATTTGCTGGATCCATCTGGTAGTTTTTCTTATTTGCTTTACCCAGTGCAGTTGCAGATTTTGTGGCTTCACGGAAAGGCCCATAATAATTTGAAGCGTATTTTGCCGAATAGGCCATTATCTGAACATTATGTAACGATTGTGATTCAAAAGCGCGTCTTATTTGACCAATACGTCCGTCCATCATGTCACTCGGTGCTACGATATCAGCGCCCGCAATGGCGTGTGCCATTGCCTGTTTAACCAGTATTTCATTCGTCTTGTCGTTAAGGACATATCCGTTTTCATCAACTATGCCGTCCTGTCCATGTGAGGTGTAGGCATCAAGAGCAACATCAGTAATGACACCTAACTCAGGGAAGGCCTTTTTAAGTGCACGAACAGCTTGAGGAACAAGCCCGCTCGGATCCCACGCAGCCTCAGCGCATAATGTTTTGGTGCATGCTTCCAGCGAAGGGAATAGCGCAATAGCAGGAATGCCCAGTTTTACGAACGATTCAGCATCATACAGCAGATTGTCAAGAGACAACCGGAACACTCCAGGCATTGAAGCGATTTCCTGACGCTGGTTTTTTCCCTCAACTATGAAAACAGGCAGGATCAGGTCATCCACCGTCAGATGGTTTTCGGCAACCAGACGGCGGCTAAAAGCGTGCGTACGGGAACGGCGTAAACGACGGGCAGGAAATGAAGACGGAATATTTACAGACACTGAATTTACCTTTTGGTGATTGGTTGCCGTAACATCAAGCATTTATATGGCTTGCTCGAAGATTCTTTATCTTACACATTAGAGTTCCATGAAATAAAGACTAATGATACTCTGGAACCTAATATGCGTTTGTGAGAGGTAAAAGTGATTAATATAAGGCTGGCTCAACGCAGTGATGCAGATGCAATCGCACATATCCATACCGCCGGATGGAGAGATACATACGCTAAAGTAATGTCTTCAGCTTTCCTTACAAACCATGCGCAGGAAGATCGTCTTTCGCACTGGCGCTCAGCACTTAACTATTGCAGTGATAATGAAATGGTTTGTGTAGCAGAATATAATAGAAAGATTGAAGGATTCATATGTGTCAAGCTTTACCATGACGCTCAATGGGGCTGTTATATAGACAGTCTTCATGTCAGCTCTTCACTTCGTGGTAAAGGTGCAGGAAAACATCTGCTCCGGTACGCTGCCGAATGGGTCAAAGACAGGGATGGGGAATCACCGCTCTATCTTTGGGTGTTTGAAGATAACACCAAAGCAGTAGCTTTTTATCAACGACTTGGCGGGGCCATAGTCGAGAGGGCGTTATCCGATATGCCTTCATCAGATAATGCGCCCGTATCCAGAATCAGCTGGAAAAATGCCGGCCAACTTCTTACGTATACTTACTAAATACCCGGATAAAATATCACTCACCTTTATCCCATTGTGTTACTGGCATGCTTATTCATATTATCTCTCAGGGTGGCGTAAGACACTGAAGAAAAAATTTTTATTTTTTCTTAATTTTATTGCCAATCCTGTATTCTGGCAAAGTGAAAGTCATTCGTAATCCTTAGAGAGATGATTTTTACTCATAGCTGAAATGCTCTTTATGTTATTCACTTTTGCGCCATAAACGAAATTCGCTGATATATTAATACTATTTAAATAAGCTTTATAAGCATAAAAAAATGAAGAGTTTAGTTATGACCGTAACAATAAGTGAAGTGCTGTGTAGCCAGGATTTTACCACCCTCAGGAAGAGGAGCGGCTTACCCTGCTTGCTATGAAGTCACCATACAATACCGGATACAGGCAGGAGGATATGGAAATATTCAGCAAAAAGCGCCCCATGACTGCATACATTTTCATCGCATTGTGACGTTTAAGCTCCGCCAGAACTAACGTCACCGGTTTTGAAATGCATCAGAGTACTTTGCCTGCAAAGCGGCTTTCAGGTAAACCGGGAGGCACATCAGATTCTGCTTTTAACAAAGCTCCGTCAGATTCTGATGGCGCCGAAAGACCCACGCTGGCACTGGTGCAAACCAGGGTAGTGAAAGTCTCACCAGTCAGTACCGGACAGGTACTCTGAATTGCGGGTGAGGACAGGATTCGCTCTGCTGACCCGTCCGGACTGTAACGTACAATACGATTGCCACCCCACTCTGCATTCCACAGATAGCCCATGGCATCAACGCAGGATCCGTCAGGGGCCCCCGTGCCTTCTGTTTTGGTGAACACACGCTGGTTGTTCAGAGAAGGATAGTCGCAGCACATTATCCGGCCCTGCATAGAATCACAGTAATACATTGTATCGCCCTCCGGACTAAAGCAGATGCTGTTGGGAATGGCAACACAGGGCAGAGTAAGTGTCTCAACAGTGCGCGTTTGCGCGTTGAGCCTGTGAAATTTCCCTGGGATGTTTACGTGATAACCGTCATCCATAGTCCCGAAGACGAAATTGCCGTCCCGATCGCATCGGCCATCTCCTATACGGGTACCTGAGCTCCCCGGTGATGCTGCCACCTGAGAAAGCGTACCGGTATGAAGATTAAAGAAGGCGAGCCTGGACGCCAGCCCCATCAGTAAAACATCCTTCTCATTGGTAAAGGCAAATGATCCGAGACGTTCTGGCAGAAACCATCGCATAACGATGCCAGTTTCTTCCTGTAAGACGAGCAGCTCACTGCCTTCAATATCCGTCCAGAAAAGCCTGCGCGTTCTTTCACACCACAGAGGGCATTCTCCCAGCAGGTTTTTGACATCGGCTACTACTGAAAACATGTTGTTTCTCCGGGGGAGGTTAAAGTTGCGTTGTGGCTGAATTTAAGGTCACGGATATCTGCGAAAACATCCGTAACCGCCAATGTCGCTTGGTTAATGCATAAAACGTGCTGATAGCCGATCGCCGAAAAGCATGATGGCGAGACCGGCCAGCATGACCAGCATTCCTCCCAGTTTCAGCAGCGAGACCGGCCGCTTTACCGCGCCCAGCAGGCCAAAATGGTCGATCACCTGCGAGGAGAGCAGCTGTCCGACAATCGCCAGCCCGAGCAGGGCTGAAAAACCGATTTTGGGTGCGAGCACGACGTAGCTGAATAATGCACATGCACCGATCAGTCCACCCGCCAGGCTCCACACAGGCTGCGAAGGTATGGCGGCAAGCGAGCTAAATAATCCCCCACGCAGCAGCGAGTAAATTCCGAGGCTGAACGCCCCGGCTGTAAAGGAAAACAACGCGGCGGTGACCGGGTCCCCGCCGAGCCCTTTTGCGAGCTGACTGTTCAGGGTCGTCTGAAGCGTAATCCCCAGTCCTGCTGCAAAAGCAATGACGTAATAAATCGCGCTCATACTGTTCGTCTCTGTCAGTCTGCCTGAACCAGCGGCAGGAATTTTTCCGCGAAGATGTCTGGCTGATAGCCTGCTGCCGCAAAGAGGTGCGCGCGGGATTCATCGATAGCGGCGCGGAGGCGCTCACTGTCCACACCCAGCACTTTGCCGTTCTGCTTGACGATGCGCCCGCCGATCATCACGGTGTCGATGTTGCTGCGTTCGGTTGCATGTACTACCGTACCAAACGCATTTCCGTTGGGATAGAGGTTGAGATCAGCCGCGTTAATCAGCACCAGATCAGCCTGTTTGCCAGGCGTCAGGCTGCCTACTTTGTCCTGCATTCCTGCACAGAAAGCACCATCGACGGTGGCCGATTTAAGCAGTTGCGCAGCCGGAAGCGTCGTCAGCGAATGCGCTGAATCACAGCAGTGCTGCTTGTGCATCCCCATCACGCGCTGCAGATAGAACGCCACGCGCATTTCCATAAACATGTCTGTGCTGTAAGAGGTTTCATTGTCCACGCTAAGGCCAGGATGGATACCATGACGCTGGGCGGCTTCAATGGCGAACATTCCGCTTTCGATACCATAGTGGGAATCTGAGCGCGGGCAGACATTCACCCGGACACCGGCATCACGCAGGATCTCCCATCCCTCATCAGGTACGGCGGTGCAGTGGTTGAAGATATTGTCCGGACCGAGCAGACCCTGCTGATGCAGTGATTGAAGCTCGGAGGCCATTTCAGCACCAAAGAACTCGGTGACAATCGGCAGCCCCAGCCTGCGCGCCTCAGCCCACAGTTCGGGTTCCAGCTGGGCCATGACGCCCAGCGTCACAAGACTATCAGGGTTGTCCGCGAAATATTTTTCCTGCAGGCGCTGCCAGTTGCCAGGCCAGTGCGCCTTATCCCATTCGCCGGCCACCGGTGCGCCCGAAGCATGGATAGCGCGAATACCGGCATCAAGCAGGGCCTCAACGGCGGCATCGGCGTGCGCTGCGGTCCGGCTGTTGTGCGAGTTATCAATCATTGTGGTAATGCCCGCGTCAATCGCGCCCAGCGCCGTCAGAAGGTTACCCACATAGATATCTTCCGGACGGTAATACTTAGCGAACGAAAAGTGCGTGGCGTTGCTGTAGTCGTCCAGACAGGTGGCGTTGGGGTTGATACGGCGCAGCTGACCTTCCCAGGCGTGACGGTGAGAGTCGACCATCCCCGGCATGGCGATCATGTTTGTAGCATCAATGACGTGAGCACCCGGCGCGTCAAGGTTCTGTCCCACGGCTGTAATCGTTGATCCAGTGACAAGAATATCGCCACGCTCAAGGTTTCCTACATTCTCGTCCATACTCAGTATGGTGGCCCCGCGAATCAGCGTTACCGGCGGGTTTTCGTACTGATTATTAACAATATCTCTGTTGTAATCGGTCATTGTCATCCTCTCTTTATGTGTGAACAGGAAAACGATACGCCCTCCGATTAAGTTGAAAAAGATGACTAACGCGTTTTCATAATTCAGAATTAACGAATAATCATGCTTATCACCTTCACAGGATATCCAGGAGAGCAGCCAGATGGATCGCATTCAGGCTATGCAGATTTTTTTAAGGGTGGCTGAGGCCGGAAGCTTTGTGCGGGCAGCGGAAACACTCTCCCTGCCTGCCTCGACGGTTACCAGCACCATCAAAAATCTGGAGAAATATCTGCAGGTGCGTCTGCTGAACCGGACCACGAGACGGGTCAGTCTGACCCCCGAAGGCCTGCAGTATCTGGCGCAGTGCAGAGAAATACTGGCCCTGATCGAACATACGGAAGCCAGTCTGGCCGATGCGAACAGACGGCCCCGGGGCCGTCTGCGCGTTGATATGCCCGGAGGAATAGCCCAGTTCGTTGTTATGCCTAATCTGAAAGCGTTCTGCAGCCGGTATCCTGATATCTACCTGATGATCGGCGTCAGCGATCGGCAGGTCGATCTGGTTCAGGAGGGGGTGGATTGCGTAATCAGAACCGGAGAGTTGCTTAACTCAACGCTGGTTGCCCGTCCGCTCGGGCAGTTTCGCTGGATCACCTGTGCCTCTCCCGACTATCTCAGGGCATATGGTATTCCGCAGTCACCTGACGAGTTATCGCATCACCGGGCCATTCACTATTTTTCCGGCCAGAGCCGGCGCACGGACGAACTGCGTTTTGTGCAGGGAACGGAAACGCTGTCTGTCTCCGTCAGCGGGCAGGCCGCCGTTAACGAGACGGGACTCTATATAAAAATGTGCCTTGAAGGGTTCGGACTGGCGCAGCTTGCTGAGAATGTGGTCGCAGAACATCTGCAGAAAGGAACGCTGGTTGAAGTCCTGGCCGACTGGCAGCCGTCGTCTGTTCCTGTCACATTGCTTTACCCCCATCAGCGTTTTTTGTCACCCGCTGTTCGCGCATTTGCAGACTGGATAGATGAAATCGTTAACTGATACCTCCCGGCCGGTGCAGACGAAAGTCTGTGTCTGGCGCATGCGTGCATCCCGGAGCAGCGACTTACCGGGGAAAGGGCTATACCCTCCCGGAAACTCACCGCTCCAGGTAAGGGGCGCCGCCGTCTGAAGGTGCCAGCCGCATCCGGGCACGTACTCAGCTGAAGTGCCGGAGTAAAATATCTTCCAGAATGCGAAAAACGGTCCTGATGCGCTGCGGTACAAGTGCCTGATAGGGCCGGTAAAGATAAAGCTGCCAGGTTTCCAGTTTCAGTTCCGGCAGGACATTCACCAGCCTGCCATCTTCCAGATATTCCCTGCAGGCCAGATTACTTGACTGGATCACGGCTTTCCCGACTAAAGCAGCCTGAATCTCAGACTGGGAGTCGGTGGTAAAAAACTCAAGATGGCGTGGTACAAACGTATCAACGCCATCGAGCATATATTCGAATACTTTGCCGGTTTCAGGATTCAGCAGCCCACTGAAAGGATAGCGCTGGCGCAGATCTTCGAAGTTTTCCGGCGCCCCCAGCTTCTCAATGAGTTCAGGCGATGTCATCAGCGCGTGATGAACGAGCGTGATTGGCCTGATAATAAAGTTCGGATTTGGCTCGCGTTCGATGCGGATCCCCATATCAATACGGTTCTGTACCGAATCCAGCTTCATCATGTCCAGCCGCCAGTCTATAAACAGCTCAGGATAGGGGCGAAGCGCAGTCAGAAGCTCAAACAACACCTGTTCGTGTCCGGGAAAGCGGAACAGTGTGATCCTCACAATCCCCTTCATCTCATTGTCATCTCTGGCCGTCTGAAACAGCGCTTGTGAGTCTTCAAGAAGGCGCACAGCCTTTGGCAGGAAAAGTTCGCCAAAGCTGGTCAGCACAATCGATCGGGTATTCCGCTTGAAGAGTGGCTCGCCGAGCTGATTTTCCAGCTCAGCAATTGTTCGCGTTACTACGGAGGGAGAAATGGCCAGCCTGACCGCCGCTTCGCGAAAATTCATCGTTTCCGCAGCGGCAACAAAAAATCGCAGAGCATCAAGTTTATTCATAATTATTGTGTTTTAAGCAATTCTGACTTTCGAAATTAACAATTTTTCAGCAATAAATCCAGCCGTATACTTAACCACTCAAAATCATCATCGCCTTAAATAAGAGTGAAATAATCATGAAAATGAGAAGGTTAGGTAGCCAGGGGCTTCAGGTCTCAGAGATGGGGCTGGGGTGCATGGGCATGGATCATGGCTATGGTCATTCAGTTGAAATCAAGGAAAGGATAAAGCTGATAGACAAGGCTATTGAGCTGGGATGCAACCTTTTCGACACGGCCCCTATTTACGGATTTGAAAACGAAGAACTGCTGGGTACTGCTCTCAGTAAACACAGGGAGAGTGTCATCATTGCGACCAAGTTCGGCGTGACCGGAATGGAAAATATCGATGGTCAGCTGGTACCGGTTCTGGACAGTAGTCCGGCGTCTGTCCGAAAGCAGCTGGAAGGTTCTCTTGACCGCCTTAAAACCGATTATATTGACCTGTTTTATCAGCATCGCGTTGATCCCGCGGTTGAGCCGGAAGTGGTCGCAGGATTGATGAAAGAGTTAATCGCCGAAGGGAAAATAAAGTACTGGGGATTATCTAATGCGCCCGCGTCTTATATCCGGCGGGCCCATGCAGTGTGCCCGGTCACCGCCGTTGAAGATCAATATTCGATGATGTGGCGTAAGCCTGAGCAGGATCTGTTTACAGTCTGCGACGCACTCGATATCGGCTTTATGGCCTACAGCCCGCTGGGTAATGGATTCCTGAGTGGTCAGGTGACCGCGAACACAACCTATGGCGAGGGCGATTACCGGGGCATGATGGGGCGATTTAAACCCGAGGTAATGGAAAACAACCAGGCGCTTCTTAATCTGATCGCGGACATTGCTGAAAGAAACACTGCAACGTCGGCACAGGTTGTCCTTGCATGGGAACTGGCTCAGAAGCCTTATATCGTGCCGATTCCGGGAACAACCAAATTGCACCGGCTGGAAGAGAATTTTAATGCCGCAAATGTACAGCTCAGTGACGCTGAATTAGATGATATCAATGCCGCTTTAGCCCGGCTTGAAATTGACGAAACCTTTTTTTAAAGACAAGAGATAAGAAAATGAAAACCCTAATTGTTGTTACTCATCCAGACATTCATCGTTCCCGTGTTAACTCGGCGCTTGCAAAAAGTGCAGCATCGCTGCCCGATACTGAAGTGCGTTATCTGTATGACCTCTATCCGGACGGCAAAATTGACGTAGCCGCTGAACAGGCTGCTCTGGAAAACAGCGACCGTATTGTGCTGCAGTTCCCGATGCAGTGGTACAGCACGCCGCCACTGCTCAAGCAGTGGCTTGATGATGTGCTGACCTACGGCTGGTCACATGGTGGCGAAACACAGGCACTGCGTGACAAGCAACTTATGCTGGCCGTTTCGCTGGGTGGCGCTGAGTCTGCCTATCAGCCTGATGGTGCAGCCGGACATACGGTCAGCGAATATCTGTTGTCCTTTGAAACCATCTCTGGATATCTGGGTATGCGTTATCTTAAACCTTTCATTACCGGCGGTAGTGCGACGATCACCGACGAAGAAATTGCGGCACAGGCTGAACGCTACAAAACGGTATTAGTCTGATTAGCATCATGCATTCTTCTGATTGCGAAAACGCTCAGATGTGCTGGTTGTTGCTGACGATTATAATTGTGGCTACTTGCACAATTATGGCTGCTGATGGCTGTTGTGACGGCCCTCAGCAAACGCGAGAGCTCCGCACTTACGCTGTGCTTTTCCAAGATAACGGGTGAAGCGCGACATTCTCATAAAGGTATGTTCTCCGTATACAGACATTACTGTATGAATCTTTAACGTCCGTTATTCGCTCACAGCGGACCTCCTGCCAGACAGGCTTTGCGTGCTGCCCATTCCCTGGACGCATTAGCCTCTCCTGAAACGCTCCGATATCTCATAGTCAGCGTGGGCATGATGGTTATGTCCCGTATTGATTTAGCGTGCATATGAGCACTTTTCCGCCCGATGTTCAGGCAGTTAGCCAGTTTTAATCCCCATTGCTATGGTGTTTGGTGTGATTTACGCGCTGACAGACCTGTACAACGATGACCGAAGCGCAAGATGAACAACGCTCGTGCATTAACAGAACGGAAGGTCAGATCCGCCAGAATTTAAGAATTCATTTTGGGGAAGAATTTTGGAGGAGTTTTGGGGAAGGATTTTGGAGGAGTTTTGGGGAATGATTCAGGCCGCCCGTCCGGACGGCCTGTGATTCAGACCTGATTAATGCGCGGCCATCTGCGGAGGCAGGCGCAGCAGGGCTCGCTTGTCTGCCACCTCATCCGGTGTCACCGGTTTTGCGGCATTGCCCCAGCTGTTACGCAGGTAGGTTGCCACGGCTGCCACCTGTTCGTCCGAAAGCTTCCAGGCAAAGGAAGGCATCGCACCGCTGGTTGGATTACCCGCGGTTACCGCGCCGCGTCCCCCTTGCAACACCGTCGTGATAATGGAAGAGGCATCATCCGCTAACAGGCCAGGGTTATTCTCCAGGCTCGCCGCGAGGTTGGGAATCCCTTTGCCGTCGCTGTTATGGCAGGCAGTGCAGTTGGCGGAATAGACATTTTCACCCATCTTCATTTGCGCGTTGCCCATCGACAAAGGTTGCGGCAACGTCGTGGTCGATGCAGGCACTTGCTTGAGATACACCGCAATTGCGCGCAAATCAGCGTCGGTTAGATGCTGCGTGGAGTTAGTCACAGCTTCCGCCATCGGGCCTGAAGCGACCGCCACATGGTTACTGCCGAGCTTGAGGTAATCCACCACCTGTTGCTCAGACCAACTTCCGATACCGGTGTGCGGGTTCGGTGTGATGTCGGGGGCATGCCATTCACCCAGATTACCGCCTTGCAGATAATCACTGCTGTCACCGCCAATCAGGTTCTTAGCCGTGTGGCAGGCGGCACAGTGTTCTGGCCCTTCCACCAGATAAGCGCCTCGGTTCCATTCAGCACTTTTACTGCTGTCTGGCTGGAAACCTGCGTTGCGGAAAAACAGCAGGTTCCAGCCCATCATCGCCAGACGAATGTTATACGGGAAGCCCAGGTTGGTTTCCGGCACCTGATAGTGAATTGGCTTAACCGAGCGCAGGTACATCCACAGGTCGTGCATGTCCTGATCCGTCAGCTTCACATAAGCGTTGTAGGGCATCGCAGGATAAAGGTGCTCCCCTTCTTTGCCCTTACCGTGACGGACTGCGCGGAAGAAATCACGCTCCGTCCAGCTACCGATACCGGTTTCGCTATCCGGCGTGATGTTGCTGGCATAAATACCGCCAAACGGCGTGCTGATGGAGTAGCCCCCGGCCAGCGGCAGTTTGCTTTCCGGCATGGTATGACAAGCCGTGCAGTCACTGGCAATCGCCACATAACGTCCGCGCTCAATTGCGGCACTGTCTGCCGCCGTTGGCGGTTGGCTGGTGAGTACGTTGTTGCTGGCGACATCATCCGCGGAGGTATCGCCGTTCATCCACAGCATGCCCGCTGCCACGGCCGCAGCGATCACCGCCACGCCCGCAATGAGTTTGCTCTTTTTCATCTCACACCTTCACCAACGGACCTGGATTTTTCAGGTACTGCTCGATAATGGCTTTCGCCGTCCACAAACTCAGTGCGCCAATCGTGCCCGTCGGGTTGTATCCCGCATTGTTTGGGAAGGAAGACGCCCCCAACACAAACACGTTGTGCGCATCCCAACACTGCTGATAACGGTTGAGCACCGACGTTTTCGGATCGTTGCCCATCACCGCACCGCCAATGGTGTGGTCGCTGGCAAAGTTATACGGCGAGTAAGCACCCGAAGCAGAGTTGGTGCCGATGACGATTTCCGCGCCCATGGCTTTACCGATCTCGACGCTTTTCTCTTCGATAAATTTCGCTGAACGGCGATCGTTATCGTTGTAGTCGAAGGTGACACGCAGCAGTGCATTGCCGTTGTCATCCTTGTACTCAGGATCAAGGTCAAGATAGTAATCTTCGTGCGAGAAGCTGGTGCCCTGGCCGAAAATGAAGGTGGTGTTCTGGAACGCGTGGGTATAAGCCTTCTTCCACTCTTTACCCCAGCGTGGTGAGCCCGGCGGCAGTGCATCGGCGTTGCCGATAGGACGCGCGCCACGCGCCACGACCAGAATCCCTGCGCCACCGATAAAGCCCAGACCGGTATGGTCAAAGTTATCGCCGTTCCAGTCGTCCACCTGCGAAGAAAGGGCTCCGGCACCGATATACTGATTCAGATTTTCATCTTTGAAGTGGATCGCTGCACCCGATACCGTCTGGAAGCTGTAGGCGCGTCCTACCACACCGGTTTTGGTCACCGGGTTATAAGGCACCCCAATTTTGGACAGCAGCAGCAGACGCACGTTTTGCATCTGGAAGGCGGACAAGATCACGATGTCTGCGGGCTGTACCCACTCTTTCTTGTTCTTATCGAGATAGGTCACGCCGGTGGCGGTTTTACCGTCTTCCGCTTTATTGACGCGAACCACCGCGGAGTCCGTTAATACCGTGAAGTTCTCACGTTGCATTAACGCTGGGATGACACAGGCGTTAGGGCTGGATTTTGAGAAGTTACCGCAGCCGTAATACAGGCAGTAGCCGCAATAGGTGCAAGGCCCCATACGCACACCCAGTGGGTTAACATAAGCGCGTGACGCCTGGCCAGCGGGAACCATGAAGGGTTTCAAGCCGATCTTCTTCGCGCCTTCGGCAAAAATATCCGTTAGACGCATACTCTCCAGCGCAGGCAAAGGGTATTCGCTTGAGCGGTTGCCCTCGTAAGGGTTGCCGCCTTCAATGACTTCGCCGTTCAGCTTACCGGCCTTGCCTGACACGCCGGCGATCTTTTCAAAGCGATCGTAAAACGGTTCCAGCTCGTCGTAAGTCACTCCCCAGTCTTGCAGAATCACCCCTTTGGCAATCTGCTGTTTTCCATAACGCTTCACTGTCTGGCTGTAAGGCTCGAAATCGAACGGCGTAAAACGCCATGCCATCCCAGCCCAGTGGGTGCCCGAGCCTCCCACGTTGTAACCCAGCTCATTCAGGTTCCACTCGCGAGTTGGCAGGGCCGTTTGCGTGGTGTTATTACGGAAAGTGGTGGTTTCGACGGCGGGCGGCAGCAGCATACTGCGGCGCGTATCCCAGCGCAGTTCATCGGTATCGACCGAGGGGGGAAAATCTGTCGCGGTTTCAAACCACGGGCCACGTTCAATGGCAACGACATTCAGACCAGCGCGGGTCAGCTCTTCGGCGATCAAAGAGCCACACCACCCCAGGCCGACGATGGCGACATCAGCTTTTGGACGGACGTTATTCATAGTTTATTGCTCAGCAAACAAATTAAAGGGTGTTATCAATCAGGCTGGTAGGAATGATGTTGAGCTTCTGTCCTTTTTTCGGCAGCAGATCGCGGAAGTCGTAGCGAGCGCCAGGGAAGCCAATCATTTTCCAGCTGGTCATGTCTTTGTTGCCCCCGTAAATCGGGTCAGCCAGGAACCCTTCTCGCACGTTCTGCAGCAGCAGCTCAAAGAACACTTTGGTTTCGACCTCTTCCCCCAGATCGAGGCGGTTATTTTCCATCGCCGTCAGAACCTGATCCTGCTGATCGCCGCTCAGTGCGAGGAAGCTTTTGCCGAACTGCTGCTGGATCGCCTTATCCAGTGCGGCAATCCCTAAGCGATAACGTTGCGCCGGAGTGAGCGAGGATTGCGGTCCCTGCTCTGGCGTGCCCTTCACGAATTTGCCAAGGCGATAGATCGCCACTGCGTTTCCGTAATCACCCGCGAGTTGGCGGTCGATAAAGATGGCGCACCCTGCCTCTTTGCCACTCAGGCTGGTTTCATCCGCTGGGATAAACCGTTCAGCGATGGCGCCTACCGTGTCAAATTCATGCTGAGTGAGATATTGCAGCCCCCCTTTTCTCGGCGGTGCGGGCGGCGTTTGGATTTTGCCGGGTTCCCAGGGCTGGCCACCCTTCACCTCATCGGCCTGCGCCAATGTCGGGATCGTGGAAGCCACTCCCAATGCGGTGATGGAAGTGAGAAATTCTCTGCGTTTCATGTTTTCCCTGCTTTCACATTGCAAACCAGGTCAAATAACAGACGTATTTGTGCCTGGCATTGAGCCATATAAATAAGGTTTATTGGATAAATAATGACGCTGCCCGGTGGGCTTTTATTAGATAAATACTGAGGTAAGTTTTTACATTCAAATCACGTAATTAATTAAATATTAACAACGCAGCAAAGAGTAATGACTCCCCCTTCTCTTTGAAAGGTTTTTGTTGATGGTTTCCCATCATTGAAGTTTTTAATAAGCCGGACTGGACGATGTAGAGTGTGGTTTCGTCTCGCAACATTTAACATCTTGCCAGTCACGAAACGTTGCGCATAATACGGGGAAAATAGACGCCAGGCTGTGACCTGATGCGCACTCTGCGTAGTTGAAATAGTGAACATGAATTTTACTGGGGCTCAGAAACAAATGAAAAAACTCACCCTGATTAAAGTGGCTGAACTGGCCGGGGTTGGGATCGCCACGGTTGACCGGGTGCTGAATGAGCGTGGCGGGGTTCGTCCGGAAACGGTACGCAAAGTGTTGCGCGCCGCGCGTCAGGCCGGGTTACAGCGTTTACTGCCGGATGACACGCAGCATCCCTGGCAGATTGAGGTATTCCTGAGCAGTAATGGCACCTGGTTTTTTCAGCAGTTAGCCGATGAATTTGCCAACATTGCCGATCGACTGGGTTATCGTAAAATAAAATTATTTCGTACGCTGGTGAGTGAAAACCCACCGGAAAAACTGGCGGAAAAGATAAAAAAAAGCGGTGAGTTGCGCGACGGTATTATTGTTTATGGGCACGATTATCCCGTTATTCATGAAGCCTTAACCTGGTGCAAAGATAAAGGTGTGCCGGTGGTTTCACTGGTTTCTGATTTACCCGATTCGCATCGATTCTGCCATGTTGGAATAAATCAATATCAGGCTGGGCGTACCGCAGGCTTATTAATGAGCCAGACTATGCCCCACAAGGGTGACGTGATCATGGTTAGCGGGCGTTTTGATTTCAGCGCACATATTCAACGTATTTCAGGTTTTCGTGATGCCATCACCCAACGCGCCCCCTGGCTACAGTTGCGTGAAGTATTGGCGGGGGAAGATGAACGGCACAAAATCCGAACGCTGCTGAATCACACTTTACAGCGATCAAGAAATGTGGTCGGTTTGTATAACTCTGGCGACAACAACAGCGATATCAGTGCTGTATTGCAGCAACACCAGTTGCTGGGCCGCTGCTGCTACATCACCCACGAATTGTATGATGTGACGAAAGATCTGCTGCAAAGTGGCGCGCTCTCCTACACGCTGGATCAAAACGCCCGTCAGCACGCCGTGCTGGCCACTGACCTGCTGATACGGCATCTGGAACAGGGCTTTGAACCCGATCTGTATCAGGACGGCCGCGTTGAACTGCGCATTGTGACAGCGGAGAATCTGGATTAGTCAGTCATGACGCGTTCAACAAATGCGGCAAACTGACGTGCTTTTGCCGTCGCCATGCGTCCACCAGGAAAAACGGCCCACAGGTCAATATCTGGCAAAGCCCAATCGCTGACCAGACGCTCGACGCTACCGTCAGCTATCTCCTGGGAAAACATCCAATCTGATGCCACCGTGATGCCCATATGCGCCAGCACGGCAGTGCGAATCCCCTCCGCTGCACTGAGATGAAGTCGCCCGTTCAGGACAACATTTTCGACTTCAGCTGCGCGCTTAAACTGCCAGGAATCATTGAGTTGGCTAAAAATCAGCGCTTCATGCTGGCTGAGGTCATGGGGATGCTGCGGATAACCATGGCGCGTCAGATAGTCGGTGGTGGCCAATACAGAACGTCGTGAGGTGGCAATTTTGCGCGCCACCGCGCCGGAATCCTGCAATGTGCCCATGCGCAGGCAAATATCGATCCCTTCGGCAATCAGATCGATGGGGCGATCGTCGAGCCGAATGTCCACCTTGAGTTGCGGGTGCTGCTCCATAAATTGGGCAAGATGTGGAATCACATGTAATCGGGCAAAAGTCGGAGCTGCCGCCACGCGCAGAATACCGGTAAGCCCTTTGTCCGCACCTCGCGCCGCCATCTCCGCTTCATCTGCCTGCTGCAGCGTAATGCGTACACGCTCATAAAATCGCAGCCCTGCTTCAGTGGGCGTGAGTCCATGCGTGGTGCGCAGCAGTAAACGTACATCCAGATGCTTTTCCAACTGGGCGATAGTCTTTGATACCGCCGGTTGCCCGATATCCAAAATGCGCGCTGCTGCCGAAAACGACCCCGCATCAACTACCTGCACATACATCTGCATCGCCTGAAAGCGATCCATGGTATTCCTCCTGGGAATAGCAATTATGGTTTTTGGCCCTCTGCCATTACCCACCGACCTTAGCAGATACTCCTTATCAACAACAGCGGGCAAATGTCACTGCCCAGCTAAACTGTCACTAAGGAGCCGGATGATGTACGAACTTTATGCCTTTGCTACTCCAAACAGTATTAAACCCGCCATCTTGCTGGAAGAGCTCGCACAACCATGGCACCTGCGTGCCGTAAACATCCGCCAGGGTGAACAGCAGGAAGCAGATTTCTTAGAGTTAAATCCGAACGGCAAAGTGCCGGTGCTGGTGGATAGCGACAACGGTGCAGTGCTAAGTGAGTCTGCTGCCATTTTGGTTTACCTGGCCGAAAAGCACGGGAGTTTGTTGCCTGCAAACGGACTGACTCGCGCCAGAGTGTTTGAGCAGCTTTTCTTCCACGCCTCAGGGCTAAGCCCCGCTTATGGACAAGCCGGATTTTTTACCCGCCTGACGAGTGAACCTCAACCATTGGCGCAGCAGCGCTTTAGCACTGAAGCCAATCGAGTCACCAGCCTGCTGGAACGTCAATTAGAAAAAACGGCGTGGCTAGCAGGGGATGAATACACCATCGCGGATATTGCGCATTTCGGCTGGATGTGGCGACGCGAGTTCGCTGGCGTCAGCTTTGAAACGCTTCCCAACCTCAGTCGCTGGTATGCCGCCGTCTCTGCGCGCCCTGCGGTCATGTGTGCCATTACCAAATTAAATGCCTTAATCGAAAACTAATCATTCAAAAGGAAATCACTATGTCTCGCTTCGAAAACTATCGTCACAGCTTTAACAACGCACGCCTTACCCGCTCGCCCACCGGTGTATTGGAAGTGATGTTTCATACTGATGGCGGCTCACTGTTGTTCAATGGGCATACCCACGAAGAGTTTGTTGAACTGTTTCATCAAATTGGCTCCGATCCCGATAATCGCGTGGTGATTCTGACTGGCGCTGGAGAGGCTTTTATGGAGAACATCAGTCCGGAAGGTTTTGATTTCTTCACGCCGCGCGGTTACGACAAAATTTTCCGCGAAGGCAAAAAAGTTCTGATGAATCTGCTGGATATTGAAGTGCCGGTCGTCGCTGCTTTAAACGGACCGGTGCGCCTGCACTCGGAATACGCTTTGCTGGCGGACATCGTGTTGGCCACGCCCGATACTGTTTTCCAGGACAAACCCCATTTCGACTTTGGCATCGTCCCAGGGGATGGCGTGAACCTGTTGTGGCCAGAAGTCATCGGTAGCATTCGTGGCCGCTATTTCCTGTTAACGCGTCAGGAATTGGACGCTGAAACCGCCAAAGGTTGGGGTGTGGTGAATGAAATTCTGCCACGCGATACCTTGCTGACACGGGCTCATGAGCTGGCAGAATCGCTCGCGGCGTTACCTCCACTCACCAGCCGCTATACACGCATCGCGCTGACGCAAAAACTGCGGCGCATCATTGATGAAGGTGCGGGGTACGGCCTGGCATTGGAAGGCATTAGTGCAGCCGATGTCGCTCTGCAAGCAGCTTCAGCCTCATAAATCACCTTTAACCGTTTTATCCTCTCCGGCGCAGACATCTGCGCCGGTTTTTGTCGTTCAACGCAGGAGTAAAATATGCAACCGCAAAGAACATTTTTGATTACCGGTGCCAGCAAAGGGATTGGCCTGGCTTTATCCCAGCGTCTGGCTGATGCAGGCCATCTCGTGATCGGTATTGCACGACATCAGCCTGAGCAAAGCTTCCCGGGACATTTTGTCTCACTCGACCTCGCAGATACGCTCGCAACAAAACAGAAGCTGGAGCAAATCAATGCGGAGTTCGATGTAGATGGCATCATTAACAATGTCGGTTTAGTAAGTCCGCAATGGTTACCCGAAGTCTCGACGGCAACGCTGGATGAAGTATTACGCGTCAACTTGCATCCTGCCCTATTAGCAGTGCAAACCGCCTTACCCGGTATGCAAGCCCGTGGCTGGGGAAGAGTCATCAATATTGCTAGCCTGACGGTCCTCGGCGTTCCGCAGCGCACGTCCTATGCTGCTGCAAAGGCAGCTTTGATCAGCTTTACACGTAGCTGGGCGCTGGAACTGGCGACTCAGGGGATTACCGTAAACGCTGTTGCCCCCGGCCCGACAGAGACAGAACTGTTTCGAGCTAGCAACGCACCAGGCAGTGAGGGTGAACAACGTTATCTGGATAGCGTACCCATGAAGCGTTTTGGCATACCAGAGGAGATTGCCGCCACTATCCAGTTCCTGTTATCTGAGGACGCGGGCTTTATGACCGGACAAACACTGTATGTTGATGGCGGTGCTTCTGTAGGGGTTTCTCAGATTTAAGGCGTATAAGCCAGTGCGGAACCGCACTGGCTTGATAGTGATTTTAGAGCCTGGAGAAAGGTGATTGAGGCGGGCGTTTATTGATCGAGGCAAAAGCGGCCAGACGGCCGCTCTTCTAAGGATTAACTCGCGTTGCTACTGCGCATAGGCAGGAAAATCCGTATAGCCTTTAGCATCTCCACCGAAAAATGCGTCACGCTGATAGTGAGCTAACGGATAGCCATGTTGGATCCTTGCAGGTAAATCGGGATTCGAGGTAAACAAACGACCAAATGCGATCAAGTCTGCCTCACCCGCTTCGAGCATTTTCTCCCCCGCCTCAGGTTTAAAGCCTCCCGCCGCGATAAGGGTGCCATGGTAAAACTCGCGCAGATGTCGGCTGGCTACCGGTTCCTCATAATGCCCGCCTTCCCTGTCTTCCGGTCCGACAATGCGCGGCTCAATAATGTGCAGATACGCCAGCGCCATATCATTGAGCTTGTCGGCCAAATAGCTGAACGTCGCTGCCGGGTCACTATCATGCATATCACCATAAATGCCACTTGGAGAAATTCGGACGCCAACCCGTCCCGGCCCATGCACTTCCGTCAGAGCTGCCACCACCTCCAGTAAAAACCGCGCTCGATTAGCCAGGCTTCCACCCCAGCTGTCCTGACGTTTATTGCTGCCATCCAGCAAAAATTGTTCCGGTAAATACCCGTTAGCAGCATGCAGCTCAACTCCGTCAAAACCCGCCGACTTTGCCCTTATCGCAGCCTGTCGATACGCTTCAATAAGTTGTGGAATTTCTTCTTCTTGCAATTCACGTGGTTCAGGGAACAACTTTCCTTCATAAATACCATCGGCATTCTTGCCCACGCCGTAGGTCTCTCGCGCAGTCAAAGCCGAAGGTGCAACCGGCTGGTAACCTTCTGACAGTTCTGGCAATGACTGACGCCCTGGGTGCCACAATTGCAGCACTATCTGACCGCCCTGCTTATGCACCGCATCAACCACCTGCTTCCATCCCGCCTGTTGAGCGTCATTGAAAATGCCCGGCGCATCGGCATAGGCATTCGCATGGGGCGAAATCGCGGTGGCTTCCGCAATCAGCAACCCACCGGGACTGGTGCGCTGTCGATAATACTCAACCATCAACTGACCCGGCACGCCGCCATTTTCACTGCGCATACGGGTTGTCGGTGCCATCACGACACGATGCTGAAGACGTAATTGTCCGGCGGTAATAGGCGTAAATAGTGTGTTCATTTGTCGCTCTCTCATTGAATGATGGGAGCAGCATAAACAGGCCCATACCCGGCAGAAATACGTCCAGCCGCATAACCGCTATGCTATGGAGGAATGGGCTTGATATTAAATGCCCCGCAATACACTTAAAGCGATTAAGGAAATTATCGGATAAGCGAACCGCAACAATTAAATATTCACTTGTACAGCATGATTATTCTGCACATAAAGGACAGAGCGGTTTACACTGGCAGGCCACCATTCAGGAAGAAGAGGTCATTGTGCTGTCGAAGATCCCCGATTATGAAACCGATCGCGAAGGCTATCTGGAGTTCATGACCCGCAGTAACGCGCTGCGCATGGAGCTACTGATTTTGTCGGAAAAGTTTGTTGAGGTGCACGGCTCTTATGAAGCGGGCATGGCGGAACTCGGAGAATGGCTACTTAACTATGCCGATAATGCCATGATTCAGAAGTTAAGTTCCGGCCCCATCAGCAAAGAATGGTTGTTTGATGAGTTGAAAAGACGCCACAAATAGTCGTCTGGTTCTATAAGTTAACGCCAACATTAACGCAGGGTCTTCAAGCTTAGATCTCATTAGCACGGTAATGATCTCCCGCTGAAAATATAATCTATAGTAATCAGTCAAATCATAATGTGACAAATTTATGGCAGAAATAAAACTCAAACTGGTGAATCCACCACTGAGCAATAACCACGCAACAAATTGTTTTGAATGATAAAAAAAGAAAATATCGATTTTATTGCATCCCAAAAATTTCATTTATATGACTAAATTTTGACAGTTCTGTCATAAAACTTTCATAAATTTTCTATATGTTAGCCGCACATATCGTTGTGCTTATGCTGCTTTAGCGATCTATAGGAAATTTTCACTAATGAGTGATTACGTTACGCCTCAAACTTTACATGTTGCCGCTTCACCGCTGTCTTCCGCGATTCAACTCCCTGCAAAAAACAGTAAGAAACCGCTTTTCCTGTTCGGCATGGTTTTACTCGCCGGCATTCTCTTTGCAGGAACGCAATTAGTCGGAGATATCCAGCAAACCGGGGTCACATTTAGCAGTGCACTGCCATTAATGCTGCTTGGTTTTGCCTTATTAGCGGCATTAGGTTTCGAGTTCGTCAATGGTTTTCACGACACCGCCAACGCCGTGGCTACCGTCATTTATACCCGCTCACTCTCTCCGACCGTGGCGGTGGTGTGGTCAGGAATTTTCAATTTCCTTGGTGTTTTATGCTCTTCTGGCGCGGTGGCTTTCGGCATCATCTCCCTGTTGCCGATTGAACTCATTATGCAAACCGGCAGCAGCGAAAGCTTTGTGATGATCTACGCCCTGCTGTTCTCGGCGATCATCTGGAACCTCGCCACCTGGTGGTTGGGCCTGCCCGCCTCCTCATCGCACACCTTAATTGGTTCCATTATTGGCGTGGGCATCGCCAATGCCGTGATGCACGGGCGTAGCGCCATGAGCGGCGTAAACTGGGGACAGGCATTAAACATCGGCAATGCGCTGATCCTGTCACCGATTGTTGGCTTCGTCTGTGCTGCACTATTGCTGGTGTTGATGAAGCGCGTGGTGAAAAAGCCAGAGTTGTATGCCACCAGCAAACACGAAGGTGCGCCACCGATGTGGATCCGCGGTTTGATGGTGCTGTCCTGCACCGGCGTCTCCTTTGCACATGGCTCGAATGATGGCCAAAAAGGCATGGGGCTGATGATGCTGATTCTGGTGGCTGCCCTGCCCGTAACCTATTCTCTCAATCGTTCCGTGCCCCAGTCCGATATTCCACATCTGATCACACTGACCGAAAGCAGCCAGTCACAACTGCTGCAGTTCAGCAACACACCCACTCCTGCTCAGCCTGATGATGTATTAGCGACTTATCTGCGCACTGGCCAACGCGATACGAAGGTGGTCGCCGCGCTGGCGCAGGTCAGTGGCAACATTGGCGCCACGCTAAAGCAATATGGCGCGTTGCAGGCTATCCCGGCCGAGCAGAAACCAGCCGTGCGTAATGAGATGTATCTGGCAGCTGAAACCATCAAACGTCTGCAAGCCGATCACTCGCTGATTTTGCCGTCTGCCACCCAGCAAAATCTGCAGGCGCTGAAAACCGCGCTGAACGGTGCAACGCAATTTATCCCGACCTGGGTCAAAGTCGCGGTGGCACTGGCTTTGGGATTAGGCACCATGGTGGGCTGGCGTCGCATTGTCACCACGCTGGGTGAGAAGATTGGTAAAAGCCAGCTTAACTATGCGCAAGGCATCAGTGCGCAGATGGTGGCGATGGGCACCATTGGCGCAGCGGATGCCTTTGGTCTTCCGGTCTCAACCACACACGTGCTCTCCTCAGGGATTGCGGGCACCATGGCCGCCAATCGCAGCGGCTTACAGTTCGGTACGCTGCGCAATATGGTACTGGCCTGGGTGCTCACCTTGCCTGCCGCCGCACTGCTCTCTGCCGCCCTCTACTGGATCATGACTTCACTGTAACGCTCGCTTCGACAGGGATAAGACGATGTCTGCACACGAAATAAATAACAACAATATGTTTGATGCGCGCTTTTTACAGGAATTCTATGACAGCTATGACGAATCGCTAGAGATGGAGTTAGCGGATTTTGGTCTGGCGGCCAATAACGATCCGCAAGAGATGGCGTGGCGTCGCCGCTATTTTATGGAGCTGCTGCATCTTCAGGGCGAATTAGTGAAGCTGCAAAACTGGGTGATCCGCACCGGCCATCGACTGGTGGTGATTTTTGAAGGCCGCGACGCGGCAGGCAAAGGCGGCGTGATTAAACGTATCATGCAGCGACTCAATCCGCGCTATTGCCGCGTGGCGGCACTGCCCGCGCCAAATGAACGTGAGTGCACGCAGTGGTATTTTCAACGTTACGTCTCTCATCTGCCGTCAGCGGGCGAGATCGTCTTGTTCGACCGTAGCTGGTACAACCGCGCGGGCGTCGAAAAGGTGATGGGATTTTGCAGCGATGCGGAGTACGAGGAGTTCTTCCACAGCACGCCAGAGTTTGAACGCATGCTGGTGCGCAGCGGCATTCAGATCGTGAAATACTGGATCTCCATCACCGATGAAGAGCAGGAAATGCGCTTCCTTAGCCGCATTCATGATCCGCTGAAGCAGTGGAAGCTGAGTCCGATGGATTTGGAAAGCCGTCGCCGCTGGGAGGATTACACCGCCGCCAAAGAGATGATGCTGGAGCGCACCAATATTTCTGAGGCGCCATGGTGGGTGGTGCAAGGCGTTGATAAGAAGAAAGCGCGTCTGAACTGCATTTCTCACCTGCTGCAACAGGTGCCGTATGAAGCCGCAGAAGGCGAGCAGATTTCATTACCTTCCCGCATTCATCATGAAAATTATGCCCGTCATCCGGTGCCTGAGAGCATGATCGTGCCTGATAGCTACTGAACTATACTTTGACCAGTTGATGAAAATCAGGAGGAATTATGGCAGGCGGCTGGTCTGAAGATGGTGCAGTGCAAAAGCAGATTGATGCGACCGTGGATGACGCGATTGCGCGCGCCAGGAGCCACCTCAACCAGGGCGAAAGTGCAGAGTATTGCGACGAGTGCGGGGAACCGATTCCCGAAGCGCGTCGCAGCGCGTTGCCTGGGGTGCGTTACTGCGTGAAGTGCCAAAGTGCGTTAGATAAAAAAGAAGCCAGCCACAGCGGGTATAACCGCCGTGGCAGCAAAGATAGCCAGTTGCGGTAGATGAGTCGCAATCCCTTCAGGACGCCAGCGTGATATGCGCTTTGGCCGAAGCGAACAGCATGAGTGACTTTTTAAACTCAGTATCACTACTTGCATGTGAACTCATGAAGGCATTTAACGAGGATTGTTAATCCGGCTGAGTTTTGCTGTTCCAGCCAAAATTATCAGCGCAGGGAGCTAACCATTGACGGATTCTGGCATTCCGCGCCAGCGTTTCGGGTTCGATCAGGCGCGCGCCGAAATTGGCATGACGCAGAAAGTTGATCTCCAGACACGTCTCCAGTTGCCCAATCAGCTGGGGAAAATCCATAAGGCAGGCCAGTCGAGGCCACTTGATTAACTTGCGATAGCGCAGTTGCGCCGACTGAATGCGTAAGTCGTCATCAGGACGCCACTGAACATTGAACAGCTGGTCATGACGTGACAAATCGACCAGCCAGTTCCCGCTCGATGGGATGCGCAATTCCAGCTTAAGACTCTCAGGTCGCAGTTTGTTGCGCTTATAGAACCAGTGCTCAGGCGGTTCGTTCGTGAGGACGATACCACACACACTGTATGACACTTCTTCAATACCCAGACTGGCAAACCATTCAGCGACTTCGGGTTGGGTAGGATGGTCGAACATATTGGCTACGCTCCTGAGTCAATGTGAGACAACGCAAGAGCCTATCGTTGAAAACACTGTTTTTAAATCCTTTATTTCGCTGCCTGGTAGCAAGTGCGGACGATGATCCGATAGCGCACCTAAAGTTTAATCTTCGGAATTCCTGCAGAGAAGGACCGTTAATTACGCAATTTTTCAATATCATTGGACATTATTGCCGTGATATTTTTGGTGATCTTTTCAACCGGCCAGTTCCACCACGCCAGCTTTTCCAGTGTCGCTATAGTTTCCTCTGGGAAGCGTTTCTTAATAATTTTTGCAGGGTTGCCACCCACAATCGTATAGGCAGGCACATCGGAGGTGACGACCGAACGTGATGAAATAATCGCGCCATTACCGATTTTCACACCTGGCATAATCAGAGCGTCAAAGCCGATCCAAACATCGTTGCCAATCACAGTGTCGCCTTTGTAAGGTAAATCACCCGCTTGTGGCATGGCGTTTTCCCATCCGTTTCCGAAAATATAAAACGGGAAAGTAGAGAAGCCAGAAAGTTTATGATTTGCCCCATTCATTATGAATTGAACGCCTTTAGCAATGGCGCAAAACTTACCAATGATCAGCTTGTCTCCTATAAAAGGAAAATGATAGAGAACATTACGCTCGAAGTTTTCTGAGTCCTCTGGATCATCGTAATAAGTAAAATCACCCACGATGATGTTAGGGTTTTTTATCGTATTTTTGATAAAGCAAACCTGTGGGAATCCCTCCATTGGATGTGTATTGGATGGATCTGGTCCGTGCATAATTCCTCCTGATAAAAATAGTTTGTTGCTTGAAGGCTACCATATCACGATAAGGGTAGTGCTTTAATTATGAGCGTTCTTTTGCGCATTGCACTCCCCTCTGTTTGTTCTAAGCAGACAGTTCACGTCCTGAGAGCCGCTAAGTGCAAGGAGCAGACGTTAACGTACTATGACAATTTAAGGATAATTAGGGGTGATCTAAGCTGCTGATATAACCTTTCAACAGAATACCAGGTGCTTCGAAATGGGCTTTTTAGTAATATGCCAATCAGATGACCAATAAAGATGTCTCTGAATGCTCAAGGATTAAAACAATGCCACTGCCGGAAAGAATGAAACCTACCAAAGTCAGTAGTAAAAAAATTAGTGAACTAGCAAAAAAAGCTGAAATGATAATTTCCAAAATTGATGAAGGTGCAGAACAGGACGATGCTGATCTGGCGGCTATGATGGTCGAATGGAATAACCAGGTTGTGCACCCCTATACATTTTCTGATTTCAGAGACTTCTCCTCCTGGACCAATGCCAGAGGATTTACCAGGATGGCTTTTAATCTGGATAAATTTTACCCTGACTTTACGTGGGAAGAATTGCTTCAAACAATAACATTCATCTGTGTCTGCGAGGGCAAGGAGTCCGAGCAAAACTTCGCACTTTCATCACTTGAATGTAATTTTGCAGGTAATCCATCTGACCTAATCTTCTGGCCGGATAATTGGTTCCAGAATCCTGAAATGTTAAATGCTAACCTAAGTGTCGAGGAGATTGCCGGGTATTTAATGGCCCGCTCAGGGCGGAATTTAACGGATGCGCCTGATATAGAGTTGAAATATTCAATGCCGGATGATAATTGATTTTTGCATTGCCGCTACACCTGCATTTCCCTGGCTGTATTTTTGAAAATGGTTGCAGGACAGCGTCCGCTTTTCGCTCACAGTAGCCCTTCGCTTATGCCCTTAGCCAGTTCCATGTCACCCGTGGAAGTTTCTTGCTTATTTTAATGGTGATTTACAGAAGCTATTCCGCTGGGGCTAAAAGGCCGGTATCAATTTCTGTTATGCAGACCTGATAATTTTTTTGGATATTTCACCTCTCAAGACCAAGTCATCGTGTGTTGAAATAAGCCATAATTCTCTGAGTTCATCTTCCCATAGCGTTTCATTATAAAAACGATTGAGGACCTCAGAAAGCTCTATTGTTTCAGGCTGATTGAGATGATCTGTCAGGTTAAAATAACCTACAAGGAAAAACTCTGTTTGCTTAAGCCCAAGCAGTGACTGGATCTCACCGAATATATGCCCCGAACCGGTCGCTTCGGGATACACTTTTAGATAAAGTCTTCCAGTATTGACTGGCCCCATAAAAATCCCGCCAAGCTTGTATTTTTTTACTGGTTGTGTATCCATAAATGTCTGAAGTGATTCAATGGCAAGTTCTATGCAATTATCGTTCAACCCGCTACTGATTGTCGCATGTAACAGGTTTTTCCTTTTTTCCAGCAAGTCCCAGACTATCTTATTTGTAAACGATGCGTTGCGAAGAGCCTTCTCAATCTCGATAAACGTTGTTGTTTGGCGCAGGCGTTCATCACTAACGGGCAGTATTATAGAATGCCGTTGGGTATTATACGTCCCCATACAGTAGTCTTCATCACTGGTTATGACATCTGGATGGGACGAGTTAACCAATGGGAGGTGAGCGCGGCGGTAATTTTTGTCTAAAACAAGTTCGTCCCCGACTGAATAAAACTGATGTGAACTGCCATATCCCAAAATTTTATCGTCAGTAAAAATCATCTCAGTGCTCCTTTTCTGCAAATGATAGTTAGAACGGTGGTAACTATAAAAAGGATAGTCAGTTGGCCTAAAGGACTTAAAGACCTGCTCAGAAATAAGCTAACAGGATATTGTTACAGACGTGTTCTGCCCCTCCGTTGATTCAAATAGAGTGCTGTCATAAATGTCTGCAGATCGCTCAGGCTGTGTGAAAACTCCTGATCACCTTTTGGTCTAAGCGATGGTTTCATATGATCAACCATTCTTGATAAACCCATGCGACGGACTGACTTTTTCATTAAAACTAAAAACATACAAATGAATAATGCGGATACCTACATGGCCAATCACATTCAAGGACAAGGCAGGCTTCAGGTGACATTGCTCCCTGATGCACTGGATGATTTTGTCACTGAAGATAACCCCGTCAGAGTGGTTGATATCTTTGTTGATGGACTAAAGCTCGATTCTCTTGGTTTCAGAAGAGTTGATGCAAAGCGAACCGGACGGCCCGGATATCACCCTGCCACCCGACTGAAGTTGTACATTTACGGATATCTCAACCGAATTCAGTCCTCCCGTAGACTGGAAAAAGAGGCCCATCGGAACGTTGAACTGATGTGGTTACTTGAACGATTAACGCCTGATTTCAAAACCATTGCAGACTTCAGAAAAGATAACGGTGAAGGTATCAGGAATGCCTGTCGGGCTTTTATTGGCCTGTGTCGGCAAATGCAAATGTTCACTGATGTCGTTGTAGCCATCGACGGTAGCAAATTTAAAGCAGTTAACAGCAAACCTAATAACTTCACATCCCAGAAAGCCAAAGACCATATTGAGCGCGTTGAGCAAAGTATTACTTATTGTTTAAATAAGCTGGATGAAGCCGACAAGAATGCTGAGCCCGATGCAAACGATAAGTTAACAGCCACTAAACTGGCCTGGCTAAAAAAGCGTTTACGTGAGCTTCAGGAGATC
Source organism: Pantoea folii (assembly GCF_056678875.1). NCBI lineage: Bacteria > Pseudomonadati > Pseudomonadota > Gammaproteobacteria > Enterobacterales > Erwiniaceae > Pantoea > Pantoea folii. Next base: position 534,204 of record NZ_JBWXON010000001.1, read on the forward strand.
CAAGAAGCCGTCGCACAACAGCCAGATAAACAACTCTCTTTAACCGACCCTGACTCCCGGTTGATGAAAACAAATAATATGAATCGGCAAGTTTGCTACAACGTTCAGACAGCTGTGGATACGAAGAAACATTTGATTGTTGCGCATGAAGTCACCAACACAACAGATAACGGGCAACTTGGTTTGGTAGCAACACTGGCTCAGAAAGCTGTTGGCCGGAAGGACATAACAGTACTTGCCGACAAAGGGTATTACAGTCGCAGCGATATTAAAACGGTTCTGGATAGCGGAGCCGTGGCGTTAGTGCCAAAAGGAGATACCTCTGGCGTTGAACGTAAGGGGCTCTATAATCGCTCAATGTTCAGATATAACAGGGAAAAAGATGTTTATGTATGCCCAATGGGTAATGAGCTTCAGAATCGATTTACATCAATAGAGGACGGACTGGAGCAACAGTTGTACTTTAACAATATTGCCTGTCGCGATTGCAGTCAGCGGTCAAGATGCACCACATCAAAACGCGATCCAAGGCGTATACGGCGTTGGGTTCATGAAGCTGAAATGGAAGAAATGCATGCGAGGCTTGAGTCATTTCCGCAGGCGGTAGTCATGCGAAAGCAAACGGTAGAACATCCGTTTGGGACAATTAAAATGTGGATGGGTGCAACGCACTTTCTGATGCGGAAATTTAAAAATGTCAGTACGGAAATGAGTCTACATATATTGGCTTATAACCTGAAAAGGATGATATCGATATGAGTTACTACAGGATTGATATTTCAGCTTCAGGAACAATACGGCTAACGGTTCCGGCCGTTTTATCCTCCAGTAACAAATATCAGGCTCTTTCCCGCAATAAAAAATTCTGACACACCCGAATTAAATCACAGATTACCTCGTCAACTTAAAAAGCTTTCTCAAAACACAGATGAGAAATATTGTTAGGCTACTTAAAGATATGAGTTTTCACACAGCCTGCGCTCGGAGCGGACATTAGCTGTTGTGGATGTCTGCTATGCGCCCAGGCTGTGTATAAACTCGGTTTTTGCAGTATCTGAGGACTAACACTAGCCGGGGATGCAAGATATTCCTGATATGGACCGTACTCGCAGTGATTTGTATGTAGAGGAAAATCGAGGCTTTGTGCTGGAAATTGAGTGCTAATGACCTGTTATTAGGAGTTAAAGCGGCCACTGCCGCTAGTTACATCGTTCTCGCAGCATAATGGCCAGTCCTTCGGTACCCCAGATGGACATCATCCTTTTCAGGTTATAAGCCAGTACATGCAGACTGATTTCTGTGCTGACGTTTTTAAACCTTTGCGTCAGGAAGTGAGTCGCTCCCATCCACATTTTAATTGTCCCGAACGGATGCTCTACCGTTTGCTTTCGCACGACAGCTGCTTGTGGCGATGCATTAAGCCTGGCTTGCATGTCTTCCATTTCTGCTTCATGAACCCAGCGCCTTATCCGTCTTGGATCGCGTTTTGATGTGGTGCATCTTGACCGCTGACTGCAATCGCGACAGGCAATATTATTAAAGTACATTTGCTGTTCTAAACCATCCTCAACCATAGTAAATCGGTTCTGAAGCTCGTTACCCATCGGGCAAATATAAATATCTTTTTCCTGGTCATATTTGAACAATGAACGATTGAAAAGACCTTTACGGTCAGCGCCAGAGGTATCGCCTTTTGGCACTAAGGCTACGGCACCTAAGTCCTGCGTTGCTTTAATATCTCCCCGGCTGTAATAACCTTTATCAGCCAGTACGGTAATATCCGTTTTGCCAACAGCGTTCTGCGCTAATTTTGTCACCGATGTTAGCTGCCCACGGTCTGGTGTATTCGTTACTTCATGCGCAACAATCAGGTGATATTTAGCATCAACAGCAGTCTGAACGTTATAACTAACTTGGCGGTTAACATTGCTTATCTTCATTAGCCGGGAATCAGGATCTGACAGTGACAGCTGCTTATCAGGGTGCTGCATAACAGCATGCTGGATTTTCTTGAGTTCTTTCAGTCGTTTTTGGAGCCATGCCAGTTTTTCAGCGGTTGAACCTGCACTTTTATCGGGCTCCACAGCCTTGTCAGCTTCATCGAGTTTATTCAGGTAAAGAGCGATACTTTGCTCAACCCTTTCGATGTGGCCTTTTGTTTTCTGGGGCGTGAAGTTGTTCGATTTGCTGTTTACCGCCTTGAACTTACTACCGTCAATGGCAACCACTACATCGGTGAACATCTGCATCTGCCGACACAGATCAATGAAAGCCCGACAAGCATTTTTGATGCCTTTACCATTGTTTTTCTGAAGTCTGCAATGGTTTTATAATCAGGCGTTAATCGTTCAAGTAACCACATTAATTCAACGTTGCGATGGGCTTCTTTTTCTAACCTGCGGGATGACTGAATTCGGTTGAGATATCCATAAATGTACAGCTTCAGCATGGTTGCGGGGTGATATCCAGGCCGCCCGGTTTGTTTTGCATTAACGCGCTCGAAGCCAAGTGCATCAAGTTGTAATTCATCAACAAAGACATCAATAACCCTGACAGCGTTGTCTTCTGTGACAAAATCATCAAGCACTTCAGGGAGCAACGTCACCTGATATCTGCCTTGGCCTTTAATATGATGAGTCATACCTGCGCCTGCAATATTTAATCGTATGATTATAATTTTATTAAATAAAGTAGGCTGCTGCATGGGTTTATCAAGAATGGTTGATCATATTAAGCCACTGCTTAGACCAAAACGTGATCAGCAGTTTTCACACAGCCTGTGCCAAAAGCGGACGTTATTGAGTTCACTCAGGATGGGTTTACAATACAAGGAACTCTATATTTTCACCTGATTGACGCGGGCTGACAGTTCCTGGTGGCTTTCCTTGCGTTCGCTGTAACGATCGGCAAGGTACTCCGTATGACCTTTCAGCAGCAGCGTGATTTTGAACAGCTCTTCTGCCACATCCACAATGCGGTCATACCAGGATGATGGTTTCATTCGCCCGTTTTCATCAAATTCCTGCCAGGCTTTCGCCACGGAGGACTGATTCGGGATGGTGAACATGCGCATCCAGCGTCCCAGAATGCGCATCTGATTGACGGCATTGAAGGACTGAGAACCGCCACATACCTGCATGACCGCCAGCGTTTTTCCCTGGGAAGGACGAACAGCGCCCTCCGACAAAGGGATCCAGTCAATTTGCGCCTTCATTATTGCGCTCATCGCCCCGTGACGCTCCGGAGAACTCCAGACCATGCCATCACACCATCTCACCAGTTCACGTAGCTCCGTCACTTTAGGGTGAGTTTCTGGTGCATCATCAGGCAGAGGCAAGCCGGACGGGTTAAACGTTTTGACCTCTGCACCCATAGCAATAAGCAATCGACCCGCTTCCTCGGCAGCAAAACGGCTGAATGAACGTTCACGTACTGACCCATACAGACTCAGAATACGTGGTGGTGTCGGATGCTGAAGCCGCTCAGCGATCTGCCTGTCGAAACACTCAGCATTCAGGGCTGGAAACTGATCCATTTTTTCTTCCTCTCTAAAATCGATAATGTTCAAACAAATACATATGATTTATCATATGTGTATTCTAAATTTACCGGAAGAGAAAATGCTACAACCTGTTCAGCTTTTCAAAATTCTGTCAGACGAAACCCGTCTGGCTATCGTGATGCTTCTCAGGGAATCGGGCGAGATGTGCGTGTGTGACCTTTGCGGGGCCACCTCCGAGTCGCAGCCCAAAGTTTCCAGGCATATGGCAATTCTGCGGGAGGCTGAACTCGTTCTGGACCGCCGGGAAGGGAAATGGATCCATTACCGACTTTCTCCACATATGCCCGCATGGGCAGCAGAAACCATCACGACATCCTGGCAGTGCCTGCGGGAAGACGTTCGTCAGTGGCTGGAGAAATCAGCGGCATCATCCTGCTGAGATGAATTGAACACATTCTTTTAATCATATGTGATGGAGTCGGAAATGTTACTGGCAGGGAGTATATTTTTACTGACATTGATCCTGGTTATCTGGCAACCCGGGGGACTCAGTATTGGCTGGAGCGCCAGCATTGGTGCTGTGCTGGCCTTGTTATTTGGGGTTATCCATATGGGTGACATTCCGGTGGTCTGGAATATCGTCTGGAATGCAACCGCGACCTTTATCGCGGTAATTATCATCAGCCTGCTGCTCGATGAGTCGGGTTTTTTCGAATGGGCTGCGCTGCATGTCTCCCGTTGGGGCAACGGACGTGGTCGTCTGTTGTTTACCTGGATTGTCCTGTTGGGTGCAGCTGTAGCGGCACTGTTTGCTAACGATGGCGCTGCACTTATCCTGACCCCCATCGTCATCGCCATGTTGCTCGCGCTGGGGTTCAGCAAACAGACTACGCTGGCCTTTGTTATGGCCGCCGGGTTTATTGCCGATACCGCCAGCCTGCCGCTTATCGTGTCGAACCTGGTGAACATCGTCTCTGCCGACTTATTCCGGCTTGGCTTTACGGAATACGCATCCGTCATGCTTCCCGTTGATATTGCTGCCATCGCCGCCACTCTGGGTATGCTGCATCTGTTTTTCCGCCGGGATATTCCTGCAACCTACAACGTCACTCTACTGAAAGCACCTGCCAGTGCGATTAAAGATCCCGCAACCTTCAAAGCCGGTTGGGTTGTTCTGGTTCTGTTGCTTGCCGGGTTCTTTGTGCTTGAGCCTCTGGGGATCCCCGTCAGCGCTATTGCAGCCGTCGGCGCTGCAGTGTTGTTCGCCGTTGCGAAAAAGGGTCATGCCATTAATACCGGAAAAGTGCTGCGCGGTGCGCCGTGGCAGATCGTTGTGTTCTCACTGGGTATGTACCTGGTGGTCTTCGGCCTGCGCAATGCTGGCTTAACGGAGTACCTTTCCGGGCTTCTGAATATACTGGCAGATAAGGGACTGCTGGCGGCAACGTTTGGCACGGGTTTCCTGACTGCATTCCTGTCATCAGTCATGAACAATATGCCAACCGTTCTTGTTGGAGCACTGTCGATTAACGGAAGCACGGCGTCCGGCGTCATCAAGGAAGCGATGATTTACGCCAACGTGATTGGCTGCGATTTAGGCCCCAAAATCACGCCAATAGGCAGCCTGGCGACCCTGTTGTGGCTGCATGTCCTGTCGCAGAAAAATATGACCATCAGCTGGGGGTATTACTTCCGCACGGGTATCATCATGACCCTGCCTGTGCTGTTTGTCACACTGGCCGCGCTGGCGCTGCGGCTCTCTGTCACTTTGTAATGAGATACTAATATGAGCAACATAATCATCTATCACAACCCTGACTGTGGTACGTCACGTAATACGCTGGAGATAATCCGCAACAGTGGCAATGAGCCCACCATAATTTATTACCTTGAAACACCCCCGGCTCATGATGAGCTGGTTAAACTTATTGCAGATATGGGGATCACAGTCCGTGCTCTGTTGCGTAAAAACGCGGAGCCTTACGAGCAATTAGGACTTTCAGAAGAGACATTCAGCGATGAGCAACTGATTGGTTTTATGCTAGAATACCCCATTTTAATTAACCGTCCCATCGTCGTGACCCCCTTTGGAACCCGCCTGTGCAGACCTTCCGAAGTCGTACTGGATATACTGCAGGAGCCTCAGCAAGGAGCATTTAAGAAAGAGGATGGTGAACAGGTTACTGACGAAACGGGGAAGCGGGTTAAGTAATCTATTCACTTAAGATTAACGGGCACCTTTTTACTTGATGCAGGTGTCCACTCCTCGCTCAGGCTGTGTGAAAACTGTTTTGGTCGCTTAAAGTGCCAAAAACAGGGATGAAAACTGCGCTCATACTTAAAATCTGGCTCAGCCAGCCAGTCGGGCATTGCCAGATTTTGCGTAGATGCGCGCACTTCAGTTTTGGGGCAGAGTTTTCACACAGCCTGCGCTCAAAGCGGACCATACCGTCTCATCCCCACATCTCCTTCACATCAGACATGCATCCCGCGCAATATCTGCGCCATACACTCTAATGCACCGAAGCAACGGTCCATTCCGGCCGTTCCTCCCAAAATCTCAATCAGTTTGCGACTGCATCTGGCTTACATCGCCATTCAAAAACGACTCAACCGCGTCGGAAAACCGCTCAGGCTGATCAAGCATCACAAAGTGAAAACTGTCATCGATCCGTGTGAAGTGGATATCGGGTGCAGAAGCATAGGCTTGACGGTACATCGCATCCACGCTGACTGCAGGTACGCCGAATAGCGTGTCATACGCATATACGACCTCAATCGGCGCTTTAATGCTGCCAAGTTCGGGACGCAAATCGGTGATCATCACTTCATACACGGCATCGGCAATGGTTTTACGGTCGGAATGGATTCCTGCCGCCACCAGTGCTGGCCTCACCGCCTCGATCTTCGCTAAACGGGCGATGGATGCTTTCTGAAACTCGGAAAATTGCTCCAGCGACTGCCCCAAAATTAAATTTCGCGTAGCAGTGGCCTGCGGGGCGACCGTTTCGCTGGTCGCCGCTGGATTGAACATCAATGAATAGAACGGCAACGCATCAACGACCATCACGCGCCCCACCAGGTCAGGATGACGAGCAGCCAGCATCAATGCCATTTCTCCCCCAAGGGAATGGCCAATGATCGCCGGACCCTTGATGTGCTGGCCGTGAATATATGCAGCGATGGCGTCAACTGCCGGAGCCATTATTTTTCCGTCCGGGTTGGCAATGGCAGGCGTACTCGCAAAGCCTGCAAGCTCGATAAGATGAATGCGATGGTTCTTGCGTAATTTTGCGGATAAATCGGCCCAAACGTCGCGCGATGACGCCAGCCCCGGAATCAGTATGACATCCGTTCCCGCCCCTTGCCTCTCTACAGAGATTCGCTGTGAGTTCGGATATTCTGGAGGCACAGGCAATGGCTGTGCGGCAGACGCCGATACTAAGCTCGACGCCATTAAAAGCGTTCCACCGATGACGGCGCGGATAGTTGCGGTATTCATTAAACCTCCCTGTTTACGTTAAGCGGCGTTAGCAAATTGATACATCAGTGATCAGACTAACGTTAACCCATCGTGCTGCCAACAATATCAGCGTTCGTCCCCCGTCATCCCATTACCAACCCGCCATCCACATACAGCGTTTGCCCGGTGACAAACTCGCTCCATTCTGAGGCTAAAAACATCACCGGACCGGCGACATCCACTGGCTCGGCAATTCGGCGCAGCGGCGTTTGTGCGGTGATAAAATCGCGCACGTCTTCTCGCGTCGCACTGCTGGCATCCGTGGGATAGACCAGACCCGGCGCAACACAGTTCACGCGAATCCCCAGCGGCCCCAGTTCAGCGGCGAGTGAACGGCTAAAGCCTATTAATGCGGATTTCGCCGTGACGTAATCGTGGTAAGGAACAGACGGACGCGCCACCAGATCGCTGGAAAGATTGATAATGCTGCCGCGTGTGCGTGAGCGCATCAGCGGCAACGCGGCCTGGCAGACGTTGTAGGCCGCGCCGACGGCACCGTCAAACTGGCTCTGGTAGCCCTGCCATGACGTTTCCCAAAATCGCTGTCGATTGTCGGTATCGAAAACATAAGGCGCGAAAGCATTGTTCACCACCGCATCCAGACGACCCATGGTGTTAGCGATCTGCTCCATCATTGCCGCTACCTGCTCTGCTGAGGTGACATCGGCTCGAATGGCGATGGCCGAACCGCCCAGTGCTTCACAGCGCTTTACCACTTCCATCGCGGCAGCTTCACTGCGCAGGTAGTTCACCACCACCAGCGCACCCTCAGCGGCGAAAGCCTGCGCGATAGCTGCACCAATACCCCGACTCGCACCCGTCACCAGAATCGTTTGATCAGCAAATTTCATCGTTTACCTTCTGTAAAAACGTGGATTCAATCCGCATAGGGCGCGAAGCGCTCAGCGGCAGTTTCAGCAGATGCCTCTATTTCCGTAAAGGTGACCAGATCCAGCAGGCTAAAGCGGCCATCGTGATGCCATCCGGCGGCAGGCGATGTCATGCTGCCAAAGGCAGTAATACGGGTGATACCGGCTTGCCCTAGCCGCGCGGCGAGACCAAACAGCTCGCGTGGTGTGGCCGCCACCGCCGCCGTTTGCAGATAAATTTTCTGCTGAGAAATCAATGCAATCGCATCCTCAATCTCATCAACGGCCACCACTTTAAGCGTGCGTCCGAGTGCCGACGGCATCAGAGCTTCGGGGCCATCTACTACCACCACCGACCAATTGTCCATTGCCTCGCCGAACAGGATGCGATCGTCCTGCAACGCGCGAATCTCTTCACGGCTGCGCCAGGTTGCCACGCTATTAACTTCAGCCGAAGACAGCACTCGACGCGGATATTTGCGCGCCAGCGCTCGCAGTTCATGGGCGATGTACTCCGCGAATTCCTGCGGCGTGATGCGCCCGCCGCGTTCAACGAACAGCATTTGCGGTGAGTAACAGCCCGCCTGGTCATAGCGCATGACGTCATAGGCCGCGCGCTGCGCCAGATAGACGCCCTGCCTTGTATCCAGTGCCGAACGCGCCACCAGTCCCACGCTGATTTTATGGCCGTGCGGCAGAAAACGCGTGGTGACCGGCAGTTGGTGTTTGATTGCAGCCAGCGCGGCATTACCACCGTAAGCCATCACCACGTCAGGCTGTGTTAACCAGTGTTTTTCTGCTTCGGCTTCGCCGCCTTTCCACCACACTACCGCCAGGCATTCGCCAAGTTGGGGATCGATTTCAGCCAGCAGTTGCGCGAACCAGCCCGCCATCAGCGGTTCGGCACCAGGCAGTTTGCCCACGCTGCCCGCTTTCACCAGCAATCCACAAATCAGACTCCACAGCGGTAGACCCGGCACATTTCCTGCCCAGATATGCATGAGCAGGTCCGGGCCAAATGCCCGTGCGAAGCCGCCATTAGGTCGCGGCTGAAAATCATCCAGCAGCTGTGGATCGTTAAAGTCCTCGGTTAAAAAGCGCTTGAGCTGCGGCTGTCGAAAAGTTTTAAGGTATCCGGTAAGCCCAAGGCGAATCATCTCGGCGTCATAACCGGTGACAATCGCCAGCAGCATTTCGGCCTTGCGGCGCAATGGATGGTTTCGATCCAGCAAACGCGCAATGGCCTCATCAATAATTGCGACGATCTTCGCCACGCTCAGCGTTGTGAGATAAGCGCGAGCGTGATCGCGCAGATGTGCGCTGAGAAGTGTAATTTGTGCCGGATTCAGATCGGGCACGTCGACATCCAGATGCTGGCCGTGATGGCTAAAACTCAGCGTGCGCCACTGCACCCCTTCAGGTGATAAACATCCCGGTAGATAACCCGCGACCTCTTTCACACTGCACCCTGCGCAGCAGCCAGGAACTCTTCCATCGCCAGCGAACAGCCCTTCGCATCCGCTCCGGTGACCCGGCCTAGCAGATGGAAGCCGCCAGTGACCGCGCGGCCAGCATCCTCGGTCAGTAAGGCAGACACTGAATTGAAATGAGCCAGATCATGGTGCACCAGCACGCCCATCTCGCCTTCGGGCACTTCATCGCCTGTGAGTGGATTGACCACGCGGGTGCGGATCCAGTGCGGGCCGGATTTCACCGAGGGACAGGCAACGTTGCCATCGTCATAAAACTGGCTGCTCAGTTCGGTCATGCCGTACATGTTGATGCAGTGCGTGCGCGGCACGCCCAACGCCGCACTCAGCTCGGCGTAAAACTGCTCGGCCTCAATCTCACGGGATTGCCCCTTAAATCCACCGGTATCCAAAATTCGGCTTCCAGCGGGTAATGCAAAATGTCGCCCCTGGCGCTGCAGTTCGTCGAGCAGATGGACAAAGCTGTAGCTCGCGCCCAGCAGCGCATAAGGTTCGCCCTGTGCTTCAGCCTGCTCCAACGCAGCAAACAGGCGATCCATCGCGATACCGCTGTCATCCAACAGCACTTCGCTCTCGGCGGTGCCAAATTTTTCCACCGCTAATGTCAGGTAATGGGCCAGCGAAGAGTTGGGCAGCGCCCGATTATCAGGGAACAAAATGCCCATGCGAATCCGCTCTTCGCCCGCCATAAAGCGCTGGCTGAAATTCTGCATCATCGAGCATTTCCAGACGTCAAGCGTCGGATGATAGCTGCGACCTTTCACCGTGCCGGTGGTTCCGCTGGTCATAAATACCGCTTCGACGTCATCGGTGGCATGGCAGCTCAGCGTCAGATCCTTAAACGCGGTAATGGGAATTGCCGGGATGGCACGCCAGTTTTTCACCATAAACGGTGTGCGACCGCGCTGCATGGCGAAACGGCGATAAGGGAGGTTGTGTTCAAATTGGTACGCGAAGACGGCAAGCGCCATGCGGTTAAAGTCGTCGTCGGTTGTATCCTGACGCTGAAGAAAGGTGAGCAAAGCGTCGATCAAAGCAGCTTCAGTCATGGGCGAGTCCACCAGTTGCGATTGCGCGAAATTTCTCAGGCCGGGCCTGATGAGTAGAGTCTGTCCGCTACAAGCACAAAGATGGGATCAGGACGCAGTGTCGCCCTGTGTTCCGCTCCCTACGCCGGTATTAGCCGGATCAGGTTCGTAGGGTCACCACGTTGCCAACGCGAAAACGCTGGCGGGTAGAATCTCAGCCCGCTAACCGGGCACCCCCTGGAACAGGTCGCAGTCAATCAAAAGGCCGCTCAATAAAACGTCAATCAACTCACTGATTTTATTAAGCTTACTTTAAATCTACTGCAGACGGTCGTTAAAGGTTAAACCATTTGCTGTTTTAACACACTGATCTTTTTATCTGACCAGATGCACGACGAGCGTTTCAGCTTCGCGGTGATTCATTGATTAATGTGAATAGCCCTGCTGAATGAGCGAGCTGTGAGTTTTTATCATCAGATACTTCTGGCCTCAGCATTAATCCAGGAAAAAATGTCATGAGAATGCCATAACTCTACCATTAACAAGTTATTAACCAGGATATTTGATGTACTTTAGCTTTAATGCCCGTTTTATTTGTTCGAGTCCCTCTTCAATAAATCTCACAGGATTTTTTTGTGGTACGTAATATTCAGATTTTATCCCAACCATTATCAGATAATGACCAGGCGGCATCTGCAATACACATCAATTCATTTCATCAAATAAACCAGAAATAGTCTTGATTTTCCGTTAGTTAGACCAGAGACTGTTTGTGAAGCACTTAAGGGAATTTAAAATGAAGACTTCCGCTAAGGTTGGAGCACTCGGTGCCCTGGGGATTATTTTGTCTGCGTCGGGTTATGAGGTATATTCGCGGAACGTAGAAAATCAAAAAGATGAAATAGCCTGTGTGACCGTTCACAGTCGTGATGCGGTTATTGCCGTAGAGAAAGGTCTCCTCAATAAATCCCATACCGAGATGTTTGGAAAAAATAGAATCACCCTGGGCTCTCTTCTGTTCCACAACGAAAGCGTAGCAAAAAATGGTACACGTATTATCGTTCCGTTTACTTTGGCGAGCCATCGTGGGCAATCTGAGTTTCAGGCCGTAGTGAGATGTTCAAATTTACAAGATATTGAATACGATAAACTTTAATGAGTCCATTGACTCACACAGCAAACGGATAAAAAACCATGTATAAGGCAACGAAATATTACGTCTGCGATCACGCCCGCAGGGGCTTGCTGTTGCATACCGCAGGATGTGAACAGTTACCCGGTATCGATTCACGGGCGTTTATTGGCAGTATGTATAACCACAGCCAGGCATTAACCGTCGCCGCAGCGCAATATGCGAATGTTCATTACTGCCCGTGCTGTATCACTGTGAATAAGACTATCGAGCCAGAAAAATCTAAGGCAGCTATGCCAGCACTGTGCAGGGCGACAAAACCAAAGAGAAAGAAACCGGTGAAGGTTGTCGAGCCCGTGCGACACTTTCCTCTCTGACTTGATGACAGCAAATGTCCTGCAACGTTTAAATCCCATCTTTTGGCCCGAAATCAACATGTATCGTCTTAAACACCGCCCGCCTCGCTGACACCAGCGTGACGGGCGGCAGCAGACTCAAGCCGTTCTGAATCGGCGGGTGAGCGGTTTCTCAACTTCTACAATCAGGAACATCACGAAACCGATGATGAAGGTGATCACCCAATAACGGAATGGCAGTCCAGTGGTACCGAATAGCAGCTGCATAAATGGCGCGTAGATGATCAGCAGTTGCAGCACCAGCAGCACCGCGCTGACGATCCAGATCCCTTTGTTCATCAGCAGCCCTTTGCTCAGTGAGAAGCCGTCCGACACACGGCAGTTGAGCATATAGAACCACTGCGCGGTAACCAGCGTCTGCAACAGCACGGTGCGGATAAACTCAGGGGAATAGCCACGCGGCTGCAGCCAGGCTTCCAGCACAAACGCACTTATCGCAATCATTGAGCCAACAAACACCACGCGCCAGATAGCGAACCCATCCATCACATGCAGTTTGGGATCGCGCGGCGGTCGGCGCATGATGTTTTTTTCACCCTCTTCAAATGCCAGACCAAACGACAGCGTGGCCGACGTCGCCATGTTCATCCACAGAATCAGTACCGGCGTGAGCGGAATGAGATTCCCCGCCAGCAGGGCGATGATGATCAACAACCCCTGTGCGAGGTTGGTGGGCATAATAAACAGGATGGTTTTTTTCAGGTTGTCATAAACCCGGCGCCCTTCCCTTACTGCGCTGGCAATGGTGGCGAAGTTATCATCCGTGAGCACCATATCGGCGGCTTCCTTGGTCACTTCGGTGCCTTTAATGCCCATCGCGATACCGACATCGGCGCGCTTCAGGGCGGGCGCATCGTTCACGCCGTCCCCGGTCATACCGACTACCTCTTGCTTACTCTGCAACGCCTGAACCAGACGGAATTTATCCTCCGGACTGGTGCGGGCAAAGATGTCGTAGGCCTGCGCGGCATCACTCAACTGGTGATCGTCCATCACTTCCAGTTCACGCCCGGTGATGGCTGAGTCTGCATTGCCAATCCCCAGCATCTGCCCAATGCTCATCGCGGTTTGCGGGTGGTCTCCGGTGATCATTTTGACGCGTATGCCGGCTTGCAGACAGTCACGAATCGCGGTGATGGCTTCAGGGCGCGGCGGGTCCATCATTCCGGCAATGCCGAGCAGAATCACGCCCTGTTGCAGATCCTGATGGGTGAGTTCAGTTTGTCCCGGTAACGCCGGTTTCCAGGCTGCCGCCACCATGCGCAAGCCTTCGCGCGCATACTCTTCAATCTTGCCTTCCCACCAGCTGATATCGAGCGGTTGCAGGCCGTGCTCGGTTTGCTGCTGCTGACAAAGCCGGAACAGCACATCCGGCGCGCCGGTGATCAGCACGCGCTCTTCGTCACCAATGCGGTACAACGTCGACATATATTTGTATTGCGAATCAAACGGAATTTTACTGCGTAACTCGGTGGTGACCACCGGCAACTGCCCTTTGGCGGCCAGTACCTTGAGCGCACCTTCTGTCGGCCCTCCGGTGATCTTCCAGAAGCCGCTCTCATCCTTAATCAATTGACTGTCATTACACAGATCGATGGTGCGCAGATACTGTTCGAGCAAGGACCCGCCCGTGACGGTAATCGGTATGGCGTCATCCGCTTTATGAATGGCGCCAACCGGTTCATAGCTGTCACCGTCTACCCGATAGATATGGTCGGCGGTGATCACCGCTTTAACCGTCATCTCATTCATGGTCAGCGTGCCGGTTTTATCCGAGCAGATCACCGTCATTGCACCCAGCGTTTCCACCGTCGGCAGCTTGCGAATGATCGCCTGCTGCTTCGCCATAGTCTGCACGCCAAGGGAGAGAATGATGGAGATAATGGCGGGTAAGCCTTCAGGAACAGACGCCACCGCCAGACTGATCAATGACAGCATCAGTTCAGAGACCGGCATATCGCGGAACAGCAGACTGAAGACAAACAGTGCCGCCATCATCGCGAGGATAATCAGGAAGATGGCTTTCCCTAACTTGTCCATTTGCACCAGCAGCGGCGTGCGGTGTTTTTCGATATCGGACATCATCTGATTGATGTGCCCCAGTTCGGTCTCTCCGCCCGTGGCGACGACCAGCCCTTTACCGCCACCGGAACTGACCGTTGTTCCCGAAAACAGTAAATTGGTGCGGTCGCCTAACGGAAGTTCGCCCGCAAGCGCATCGGTGGTTTTCTCCACCACCGTGGATTCCCCGGTGAGTATCGCCTCTTCGACGCGCAGATTGTGGGCTTCGATCACGCGCAGGTCGGCAGGAATACGATCCCCGGCGCGGATCACCACCACATCACCCGGCACCAGCGCGGTGGTCGGCAGGGTTTCATGGTTACCCGCGCGGATCACCACCGTTTCACTGGAGAGCATATTGCGTATGCTTTGCAGGGATTTTTCCGCGTTACTCTCCTGGATATGACCAATCAACGCGTTGACCACTGCCACACCGAGAATGACCAGTGTATCGACCCAATGGCCCATCACTGCCGTCAGCAGCGCGGCAGCGAGTAACACGTAAATCAGCACATCGTTAAAATGGGCGAGGAAGCGCAGCCATGCTGGCTTGCCCGGTTTTTGTGGCAGGGCATTTTCACCGTACTGTTGTAAGCGTGCTGTTGCTTCACTACCCGAGATACCTTCGAGTGAACTCTCTGTCTGGCTCAAGGTTTCATCGACAGAAAGCTGATAGTACGACCTTTCCGATTTAGCAGTATTCATCGCTTTCTCCTCAAATCCTGTTTCGGAAATCAAGGCGGTGACATCGCGTTATTAACAGATCCACTTCAAATACAAAGACAAACATCCACGCACTGCCTGAGGTGAGTCCCGTTTATAACTGAAAGACATGTCATTAATGGCTGCTCAAAGAAATTGAGCAGGGAAATAATCTATACGACAAACTTTGACAAGAGAAATGAACGTTATAAACGTAGCACAGGCTATTCAACTCACTCTGCTTTTATGAGGAAAGTCATCCGTAATCAAAAAACAATTTTTAGCGTAATTTTAAACCAAAGATAAATAAGCCGTTTTTAACGAAAATAAATTAACCCGCCCCTATGTTAATGAAATGGCGAGAAAAGCCACACTTTGCGTTTATGTTGTTAACGTGGTTTAAAGCTCTGTTTAAATCAAACAAATCAGACTTAAATTCCATGATTTGCGATAAAGTTATTGCGTTTATCAAACTTTACATTTTTGGATATACACAGCTATGCTCATGCTTAACAAATAAACCTTAACCGTCACTCCTATCCGTCCGCAGTGAGATGACTCTATTTCGCCCACTGTTAATGGAGGTAACGATGCCGGACTATAGTCTGCTGCGCCTGAGTCTTTATGTGGTTATCGCTATTGTAACCTGTTCTGCCGTGGGGTTATTTACCTACGCCGTCGTTTCAATGCTCGGCGAATAAGAACCTCGCTAATAATAACGCCAATAATTAATTCAATATTGCTGATTGAGGACAAGCTCGTGACGCGTTATTTTCCGCTGATCGCCATTGTTATATTGATAACAACAGGTTGCGATCAAAAAAAAACGGAAGTTACTCCTTTGCCGCGCATGGTGAAAGTGGTTGAGGTAGTGGCTTCCGGTGAGGCTCAGCAACGCATCTTCCCCGCACGCATTGAATCGGGTGATTCCACAGACCTCTCCTTTAAACGGGGTGGACAGATCGACGCCCTGGAGATTCGCCAGGGCAACAATGTGACACAGGGACAAGTGATCGCCAGACTGGTGGCACGTGAGGCGCAGCAGCGCGTTAACGAACGCCAGACTGCCGCTACGTTAGCCCAGCGACAGTTTGCACGCTTCCAGACGCTGGCCGGGCGCCAGGCGATTTCTCAGGCCGAAATGGACGTGCAGCGCGCGAACCGCGATGCCGCCAACGCGGCCTTGCAAATTGCCCGTGAAGAGTTAAGCCAGATGACCTTAACCGCGCCTTTTAGCGGCACCGCGGCGACGGTCAATGTGCGTAATCATCAGGTGATTGCGGCGGGCCAGACCATCGCCACGTTAACGCGCACCGACCTGCTTGATGTGGTGTTTAACGTGCCGGAAAACCTGTTCACCGCCCTGGATATCCGCAACATGACGTACCGCCCGTTGGTGCGCATTAACACGCTGCCAGATCGCGAATTTCAGGCTGAATACAAAGAGCACACCGGCAGCAGTAGCAGCAACACACTGACCTGGCAGGTGATCTTAACCATGCCGCGCCCTGCCGATTTTCCGGCTGTGGGGGGTGTCAGTGGAACTGTTACCATCAATCTGGCCAATCTTCCCACCAATGTTAATCATGCAGCGCTGGTTGTGCCGGTAGAAGCGGTGTTTAACCCCGACAGCCACCAGCGCAACGAGCCTCATGTCTGGGTGGTGCAGGGCATCGGCGATCAGCTGAAGCTGGAAGATCGTAAGGTCACTGTCGGCGAAGTCACAAACCAGGGCGTGGTGATCATCGATGGACTGAAAGCCGGTGAACGCGTGGTCGCAGCAGGCGTCAATGAGTTACATGCGCAACAGCCGGTACGCATCTGGACGCGTGAGCGAGGGCTGTAATGGACATCTCCAAACAGTTTATTGATAACCCGATTCGCGTCTGGCTGGCGATATTGCTGTTAGGGCTGGGGGGTATTTTTGCCCTGCTGAATATTGGTCGCCTGGAAGACCCCGCTTTTACCATTAAAACCGCCGTGGTGGTCACACAATACCCTGGCGCGTCCGCACAGCAGGTGGAAGAAGAGGTGACGCTGCCGCTGGAAAATGCCCTGCAGCAGTTGCCCTATCTGGACAGCGTCAGTTCCATCTCCTCCAACGGCCTGTCGCAAATTACGGTGAATATTGCGTCGCGCTATCACTCTAACGAACTGCCACAAATCTGGGATGAGCTGCGGCGGCGCGTCGGTGATGCGTCACGCTTCTTCCCGCCCGGCGTGGCGGCGCCTTTCGTTAACGATGATTTTGGCGACGTGTTCGGCTTCTTCTTCGCCATTTCCGGTGACAACTTCAGCAATCCTGAATTAGTGCAATACGCTGAACAGCTGCGGCGGGAACTGGTGCTGGTGCCCGGCGTGGGCAAGGTGGCTATTGGCGGCGCCATCCCGCAGCAAATTGATGTCGATGTTTCGCTGACAAAAATGGCGGCGCGCGGCATCACGCCAGCACAACTCTCCGCCGCACTGAGCCGCCTGAACGTGGTTTCCAGCGCAGGAGAGATCAAATCCGGCTCCGAATCGATTCGTCTGCATCCTACCGGGGAATTTGAAAATATCGATGAGCTGAGCGATCTGCTTATCAGCCCCGTTGGCGACACTGCCACCACCCGCTTGCGCGACATCGCTACGCTGTCTCGCGGGTTGAGCGAATCCCCTTCCAGCATCTATCACGCCAACGGCCGCCCGGCGGTCACCATGGGCGTCTCCTTTATCCCTGGCGTCAACGTGATTGATGTGGGGCGTGCGCTGGAAGCCAAACTGCAGCAGATGTCGGCAGAAAAACCAGCCGGTATCCAAATCAATACGTTTTACGATCAGGCTGCGGAAGTGGCGCACTCCGTCAACGGCTTTATCACCAACTTCCTGATGGCGCTGGCGATTGTGGTGGGTGTACTGCTGATCTTTATGGGCGTACGCAGCGGCATCATTATTGCGCTCTCGCTGGCGCTGAACGTGCTGGGCACCCTGCTAATCATGTATCTGTGGGGCATTGAGCTACAGCGTATTTCACTGGGAGCACTGATTATTGCCCTCAGCATGCTGGTGGATAACGCGATTGTGATCGTCGAAGGGGTATTGATTGCACGTCAGCAAGGCTCATCGCGTACCTCGGCGATCAACTTTGTTATCCGGCGCTCGGCCTTCCCGCTGTTAGGGGCCACGATTATCGCAATACTGGCGTTTGCGCCGATTGGGTTGTCGCAGGATTCCACCGGTGAGTACTGCAAATCGCTGTTCCAGGTGTTGCTGATTTCGCTGATGTTGAGTTGGTTCTCGGCGCTCACCATCACGCCGGTGTTAATCAAATGGTGGCTGTTTAAAAAGAACAGCGCGGCAACGCTCGCCGCTGAAGCCTCGCCGTACGATGGCGGTTTCTACCGGATCTACCAACGCACGCTCAACGCGCTGCTACAGCAGAAAACCCTCACGCTTTCAGTGATGGCCGTCCTGCTGGCACTGGCGATCTGGGGCTTTGGTGGCGTAAGACAAAACTTCTTCCCCTCGTCCAATACGCCGATCTTCTTTGTCGATTTGTGGCTGCCTTACGGCACAGACATCAAGGCCACCGAGCAAATGGCCAGCGATATTGAAAAGTCGATCACCGGGCAGCAAGGCGTGGTGTCTACGGTCACCACCGTCGGCCAGGGCAGCATGCGTTTTATCCTTACTTACAATGGACAGCGTCAATACAGCAATTACGCGCAAATCATGGTGCGCATGGACGATCAGCGTAACATCGCCGCGCTGTCACGCCGCGTGGATGACTATATTGCCCGCCAGTATCCGCAGGTGAATGCCAGCACCAAGCGGGTGATGTTTGGTCCTTCCGGCGGAAGCGCCATTGAGGTGCGTATCAAAGGCCCCGATCCCGACCGCATGCGACTGATTGCCAGCGAAGTGGGTGATATTCTCGCGCAGGATCCCGCCACCGACAGCGTGCGCAATGACTGGCAAAACCGCAGCAAGGTCATCCGTCCACAGTTTAATCCGGCGCTGGGCCGCGAGCTGGGTGTGGATAAACAGGAGATCGATAACGCGTTGCAAATGAATTTCACCGGCAGCCGCGTGGGTTTATACCGTGAAGGTGCAGACTTGCTGCCGGTGGTGGTGCGTCCGCCCGCCAGTGAACGCCAGGATGCCAACCATCTGAACAATGTGCTGGTGTGGAGCCAAAGCCAGCAGCATTACATTCCGCTGAGTAATGTAGTGAGTGGCTTTAATCTTGAATGGGAAGATCCATTAATTCTGCGGCGCGATCGCAGTCGCGTGCTGACGGTGATGACCGACCCCAGTCCACTGAGCAGCGACACTTCCGGTGATATTCTGTCTCGCGTACGACCGCAAATTGATCAGCTAACACTGCCGCACGGCTACAGCATTGAATGGGGCGGCGATGCCGAAAACTCCAGCGAAGCGCAGCAAGGCGTGTTCACCACGTTGCCGTTGGGCTATCTGGTGATGTTTGTGATTACCGTGCTGATGTTTAGCTCACTGAAAAATGCGGTGGCGATCTGGCTGACAGTGCCTTTGGCGTTGATCGGCGTGACGCCTGGCTTTTTACTCACCGGCATACCGTTTGGCTTTATGGCGCTGATTGGCTTGCTGAGCCTGAGCGGCATGCTGATCCGTAACGGCATTGTGCTGGTGGAAGAGATTGAGCAACAGAAGCAGGACAAAGCGCAGCATGACGCGATTCTGTATGCCGCCACGTCGCGCTTGCGCCCCATCCTGCTGACCGCGTTCACCACGGTGTTAGGCCTGGCACCGCTGCTACGCGATGTGTTTTTCCAGAGCATGGCGGTGGTGATTATGTTTGGGCTGGGCTTCGCAACGATACTGACGCTACTGGTTCTGCCGGTGATTTATGCCTGCTTCCACCGCGCTGAGAAAGCGACGTCAGCATGAACGCCACCGGGCTGAATGTCATTAAGACACTCGGCTGCATGGCGGCAGTGACCTTTTTTACGCTGTATAACACCTGGGATCGCTACGATTATGATTACCACTGGATTCTGGCGTTCCTGACATTTATCTCCACCATTGCCACCCCACTGTTTTTTGTGGTGGCGGGCATTATGGATAGCCATACCGAGCAGGATTTACGCTGGCAGCTCAACAAGATCCGCAATGTGGTGATCGTCTTCCTCTTCTGGATGACGATTTACTATCTGTGGGAACCTTATCAGCGCGGTTACCTGATTCAGCCGTGGTTTGTGTTCTCGTTTATCGTGATCTACAGCTTTAATCCGCTGCTCAGCTGGCTTAGCCTGCATCGCCTGACGTTTTGCGCGCTGGTCGGTGCCCTGTTGTTGTTTTCCTATGGTTACGATTTGCTCTCAGTGCTCTATCCCGAGGTGCGAGTATTTAGCCTCGCGCCGCAATACCGTATCTGGACCTGGCTGCTGTTTTACCTCACCGGCCAACTAATGTGTGAACCAGTGATTGCCGACTGGCTGAATCGGAGAAGAGTCGCCCTCGTCGCCACCTGCGCCCTGCCCTTTATCTATCTGTTCACCTGGTTGTACGAGCAGCACTTCTTCTTCGCGTTGTTTAAAGCCGACCGCAATGCCTTCCTCCTCACCGGTTCACAAATTTACCTGTTGGTGGTCGCACTGGTATTAGCCGCCAGCGGCGTGCGTTTCCGCCGCCATGTCGCCCTCAAAGAGACGCTGCTGGCCACGGTGAGTAAAACCATGACCGGGGTGTACATCATGCATTACTCGGTGTTTCACATCGTCACCGCGTTGATCCCGATTAACTCGCTGGCCACTAAACTCACGCTGATTGTGCTGACCTTTGTGCTCTCGGTGTTGCTGGCCCGACTGATTCTTGCCAACGGGCTGCTGAAAAAAGTCATCACTCTTTAAGGCACTGCTGCAGATCCGGCTGCTGACCGCAGGCAATTCGTGCATTTATTTGCGCCATCATATAAGTGAAAAACGGATTGGAGGTATTACGCATCAAGGTGTCGAGTCCCACGGTGAGGCTGGCGGTTTCTCCGCGCAGTGAGATGATGCCGAGGCTGATGCCATAAAGATTTTTCTCGGTGGGTTCGCGGCCATACAGCGAATCTGTGAGAGGGAATGGGACAGCGATATGCGACAAGGAATACATATCCTGCGGCCACGCCAGATGCAGCGGACGCGTCACTTCGTTGGTTTGATCGGCGGGCGTGATGCGGGCGACCACGTCATAAGTGGTGGGCGACGCGTTAGTGATCACCGTTGTGGCGTAATGACGCGGCGCGGCAGGCAGTAAGTCGTTGACCGCTGAATACAGTGCAGGCCGGAACAGCGCGCGTAAGTTGGCCGCCTGGTTGATATCGAAAATCACTAACTGACTGCCGTTGTCCGGCAGGTAACGGTACAGCGCATTCACCACCGCGCGGGTACTGACAGTGGAATCGAGGATCGACTGGAACGTCATCAGCGGGGGTAAGCCACGTATTTCGCCATCGCGGGCGAGTTGCACAATCTGTTCCTGCAACGCCTGGGTTAACAGCCAGGACTGACGCGCCGCTCGTACCGGGAATGAATTGTATTTAAACGGGTTGTATTCCGGCACGATATTCAGCCACGCCGCTTTAGCAAACACCGGGAACACCGCTGGCCATCCCGCTAACCCCGCAAAACGGGCGTATGCCGTCACGCCAATCATCGGTGACAACAACACCACCTGTTGTGGTTTACGCAGCGCCTGATCCTGTTGGCTATCAAGCACATACTTCATCGCCAGCGCGCCGCCGTTGGAGTAGCCCACCAGATGCAACGGGACCTGGGTTCCCGCTATCCGGGTGGCTTCACGCACGGCCAGACGCGTCGCGGCCAGCCACATTTTCCAGTCAACTTTGGTTAACGATCCCGGCGCGGTGCCGTGGCCGGGTAATCTCGGTACTACCGCAACATAGCCTTGTTGCTGATAGGCCTGTGCCAGATAACGCATGCTGTAAGGCGAATCCGTTAGGCCGTGCAGTAGCACCACAGCGCCTTTAATTTCACCCATGGGTTTCAGTACAAACGAACGATTCCAGTCGGTGTCAAATCCTGCCGGATAGACCGGGCTTTGCGCGTAATAGCGGTTTAGCGAGGTTTTCTCTTCATCGCTCAGTTGGTCCGTGACGTTGTGATTCATCTGCTGGAAGATCACATTTTCCTGCGCCAGATAATCGGCGAAGGTGGCGTGATCTATTTGATCCACTGTCATTTCGTCAGCCGCCCAGGTATGCCAGCGATGCAGCGGTGCACCCTGCTCAGACTGATAGCCGCGAATCAGCAAAAACATGATCAGCAAAGAAACCACGCCCAGGGCGATTCTCTTCAGCCACTTAAGCGTGGGTGAACGCTGCACCCTGTCAGAAGCCATAGCGGAACCAGGCAAACAGCACATTGCCGTTGTTGTAGCTACCCGGAATATAGGTGAACTGCACGTTGAGATTTTTATAGCCTGCGGAGAACAGCGGCAGGACAATCGGCAGTGGCACGTAGTTGGCGAAATCGTCACGCGCGGTGATGCCCGCCGTCAGCCCCAACCCTAAACGCACATCGCGTGCCTCATCGAGATACCAGCCTTTCTCCCAGCCGTAACCGATAATCGGCTGCCACATGTTATGCGAATCCTTAAAGGCCATCGCATACAGCGCGCTCCAGTCACCGTCCTCGTTGTAGCGGGACACACCAAAGCCACCGCCCCATGGCGACTCGTTGTAGTTATCGGTTTTGTCTTTGTCATAAGCGAAACGGGCATGCCAGCTGATGAACGGCAAATAGAGGTCGTAATATTGTGGCTGCTCCCAGGTTTGTGACACGTCCTGCTTCAGCCATTCCCATCCATCACTGAGTGTGCCAGCCGCCAGGGCCGGGAAGGTCAAAACACTCAACGAGACGCACAACGCCACCAGAAAAGTACGCATGAGTTATCCTTCTGCAAAAGCACCAATGATAGTGAGCAAGGGGAACAGCCAGCATGATCTGTGTGCCCATACCGGGCAGACCGTCTGGGAATATTATAGTTGTTGAGTGAAGGTTAAGGGGCTGAGCAAAACATACTGTTGCGTGGCACATTCCATAAGGACGAGGTCGATTTGACTGGCGATGAAGACTTGAGCAAACTATGTTCTTTTGTATTAACAGTTAATACACGGTGAGTTCAATGAGAAAAATAACGTCGGTTAGCGTAGGCGAACAACTCGATAACTTCATCTCGCGCATGGTTGATTCAGGGCGCTATGGATCAGCCAGTGAAGTGATGCGTTCGGCTTTACGGCTGCTGGAACAACAGGAATCACATGATCAAGTTGTCCGAAATGCCGTTGTTGAAGGGTTAGAAAGTGGCGAAAGCCCGCGTTCACTGCGTGAGATCGCTGCGGAAAGGAAGAAGCTTCATCGTGTATAAACTGTCCAAACTTGCCGACAGTGACTTTGCCAATATCTATGATTATACCTTGCTCAAATTTGGTGAAGCCCAAGCCGATCGCTACACCGATGCATTGGATGAGTTCCTTGAAACATTGTCAAAGATGCCTGAGATGGGACAGGATTACCCGCGCGTGCAGGATGTGAAACGTATTGTTTTCCAGTCACATACCATTTTTATACTGCCAATCCTTCCGGAATATTTATTGCCCGAATTTTACATCAACAGATGGATACGGCTCGTCACCTACCCGACTTTTAATTCCACACTCAGCACCCTATCGCGCCCATAATCTTCCTCAACAACGCTTTTTTTACCTTTTCCACTCATCCCATCTTGATAACGATAACGATTTTCATTCAAATACAGCCTGCCACTCTTTCATGCATGCAGCACTGTGCGGTTGTTGGGAATCCATCTTGTCAGCGTTTGAGCGTTACTACACGGAACTGTTCCGCTTTTTGAGCGGTAAACTGCGGGATAAACACCTCGCGGAAGAATTGACCCAGGAGACATTCAGCCGCGCGCTGGCTGCCCCGGAACAGATTTCCTCGCACCGCGGATTGCTCTACCATATCGCCAGAAATCTTTTGGTCGACCGCTATCGCCTGCAGAAACAGTATGATCCCTCGCAAGATACTGACACCGATGAGTTACTGGCACCCGGCTACGAGCAACCGGACAATCGCCTTGAGAACCAACAATATATCGACCATATTGTGGCTGCCATTGAGACCCTGCCGCCGCGCTGTCGGGAGGCTTTTATCCGTCATCGAATTGAGGGGCAGTCGCAAAGCGAAGTGGCTGCGAGCATGGGAATTTCAACCAACATGGTGGAAAAACACATCATTCGCGCCATGCTGGCCTGCCGTGCCAGCCGCGACAGCTGGCGTGATGAACAATCGACAGGGAAGGCACGATGACGCGTCATGATGAGCAGACAATTGCCGAACAGGCGATTCACTGGCTACTCCGTCAGCAAGAGGGCATGACGCGAGAGGAGCAGCAGGCTTTCGAACGCTGGCTGCAAACGCCTACCCATCGGGCAGAATACGAGGATTTGGGCGGGCTGTGGCAACAGACGGCGGCTATTCCTGCCGCTGCCGTTGCGCATCTGCGCCCCGCGCCAGCACGCCGTATCGGGTGGCGTTCGATAGTAGCGACCTGTGCGCTGCTGTTACTGGCAGCCGTGCTCTACTTCCCGCTACGTAACACCTTCGCCCCGCCGATTTACAGCGCAAGCTGGCACACCGGACGTGGCGAGATGCGCACCGTGCAACTTCCCGACGGCACCACGTTGTCACTGGATGCCGGTACTCAGCTCAATGTGCGCTACTTTGCCAATCGCCGGGAAGTGGAGATGCCGCAAGGGCAAGTCTTCTTCCAGGTCACACACAACCCGAACCAACCGTTTGAGGTGCTTAGCGGCCCAACCCGCGTAACCGTAGTGGGCACCGAATTCCGGGTCCGTTACCTGCCGCATACCATGAGTGGTGAAGGCAGCGATGTCGCCGTGCGTTCAGGCGCGGTGCGCGTCGGTCCACGCGGCAACTGGGAGAACCGCTGGTGGCGGGCAATGCAGCATCTGCACATTCCTCAAGCTCAGCGCCATATCAGTGTGCTGCACGCCTCGGAACGGTCGCTCACCGATGCGCAGGGACGTCTGATTTCTCGTTCCACGCTGCCCGCCGAGCGCATCGCCGCCTGGCGCGACGATCGTATCGTACTGGATGACACGCGGCTGGATATGGCACTGGCGGAGTTTGCTCGCTACGGCGACGTTTCGCTCAAGCTGAATTCGCCTGCTGTTGCCGCACTGCGCATCAGCGGCAGTTTTGATACCAATCGGGTGGATAGCTTTGCTAACGCATTGCCGCGCGTTCTGCCGGTGAAAATAAAAAGCATTAAAAATCAATCCACTGTGGTCGCAACCAGCATGACGTTAAAAAATAATTAAAATCGACGTCAGGGTTTGACCCTGCGCGCCGTCTTCAGAAGAGAATGATTATTATTTATCTTATCTCTGGGGATCCTGAATGGCTGGTTTTTCTGTTTTACGTGCATTTCGACCTTCGCATATTGCCGTCGCGCTGGCGGTGGCCTTGCCTGCTTCCGCCGTTTTCGCCGCGGCAACGCTGTCACTGTCACTGCCCTCGCAACCACTGGCGACCTCACTCAACCAATTAGCCAGACAGGCTAACGTGCAGCTGATTGCTGCACCGGCATCCCTTGCTAATAAAACTGCACCGGCGGTGAAAGGCTCGATGACGTTGAACAGCGCGCTGGGTCAACTCTTGGCAGGAAGTGGACTGGAGTGGACGCAAAATGGTGACACCGTCTCCGTCACGCCTTCGACAGTAGGCGAAGATACGCTGACGGTAACCAAAACCCCGAGCAACTCTTCCGCCGTACCGGATCAAACCACCAGCGCCACTAAAACAGATACACCTCTGCTTGAAGTGCCTCAGTCAGTCTCGGTGATCACGCGTCAGCAATTGGACCGCCAGAATGTCCAAAGCGTCACCGAAGCGTTGCGCTATGTGCCGGGAGTGAAAACCGAAACCTACGGTGTCGATCCCAAAGGTTATGACTGGATCTACATTCGCGGCTTCAATGCTCTGACCACCAACGATTACCGTGATGGTCTACGCCAACTCAACAACAGTTACAGCTACTTCCGCACCGAGCCTTATGCACTGGAACGCATTGATATTGTACGCGGCCCCTCTTCAACCCTGTTTGGTCTCGGCGATGCTGGCGGGATCGTGAACCGCGTCAGCAAAATGCCTGACGCGCGCGGCGTGCATGAAGTGGAAGTCCAGTTGGGGAATTTCAATCGCCGTCAGGCGCAGTTTGATATGAGCGATAAACTGGATGATGAAGGTCAGTGGCTGTATCGCGTGGTCGGTCTGGCACGTGACAGCGATACCCAGTTCCAGTATCGCGATGGCCCGCATGTAGAAGATAACCGCCTGTACCTCGCACCCACCTTAACGTGGCTTCCTTCCGCCGATACCAGTCTGACGCTGCGCGCTGATTACCTGCGCGATACCTCCGGTGGCACCGTGGCAGTCCTGACCAATCCGGGCAATAAAACCACCGACACGCTCTTAGGCGATTACAACTACAACCGCTTCCGCCAGGAGCAGTACAGCGTGGGCTATGAGTTCAGCCAGCAGCTTTCTGAGGGCATTAAGTTCCGCCAGAACCTGCGTTATGGTCAGACCGATACCATTCTGAACAACCTGCTTGCAGGCGATCCAGACTTCACCACCAACACCGTGTCACGCAACGCCATTCGTTTTGATGAGCACATGAAAGCCTTCAACATCGATAATCAGTTGCAGATGGATTTCAACACGGCGTCAGTCGCACATACGCTGCTGGCCGGGGTGGATTACAGCTGGCTGGATGCCAACGCCAAGCGCTTCAGCGCTGTTGCGCCCGCGCTCAGCATCACCCATCCGGTTTACGGTCTGGATATTGCCGACCCGACCAACGCCGTGAATAACAACGATCAAACCACCGCCCAGTTGGGTGTGTACATGCAGGATCAAATTCACCTGACCGATCAATGGCTGGTGACGCTCGGTGGTCGTCATGACGATATCAGCATGCGCACGCAGAACAACCTCAGTGGCAGCAGCTCGTGGGTGGACAAAGATGCCTGGACGGGGCGTGCGGGATTAACTTATCTGGTTGGCAACGGATTGGCGCCGTACATCAGCTACGCCGAGTCATTCGTGCCCAACAGCGGCACCGACAGCCATAACCGCACCTTCGATCCGAGTAAGGCGCATCAGTATGAGATTGGGGTGAAATATCAGCCGGACAGCAATCTGCTGATGACACTGGCCGCGTTTGATATCACCAAATCCAACGTGCTCACCAATGAAATCGTCGATGGGCTCGCCACCGGTTATCAGGTGGCATCAGGTGAAGTGCGCTCACGCGGCATCGAGTGGCAAACACAGGCACAGCTGACCTCTAACTTCGACGTGCTGGCTTCTTATACCTACACCGATGCCGAGATCAGCAAAAGCAACAATGGCGATCAGGGCAAGCAGCAGGCTAACGTGCCGAAAAACATGGCATCGGCATGGCTGAACTACGGCTTCCATCAGGGCATGTTTGATGGGCTGTTGCTGAGCACTGGCGTGCGCTATATCGGCAGCATGTACGGCGACAACGCCAACACCATTCCGGTAAAGAACTTCACCCTGGTCGATGCGGGCGTGAAATATCAGGTGAACAGAAATATTCAGGTCGGATTCAACGTGCAGAACCTGTTTGATCATCACTATGTCGGTACCTGCGATGGCGATACCAGCTGCTATCCAGGCCAGGAACGCACCTTTATAGGCTCGCTGAAGCTGAACTTCTGATGTTCAATATCAGTCGTCGTACCTGCCTGAAAATGCTCGTCGTGCTGCCCATCGCGGCACGTGCGAGCCAGGCCATTCCCGATCGCCAGCGTATTGTGGCGATCAACTGGGCGGCAGCGGAAACGCTGCTGAGCCTGGGCGTCACGCCGCTAGCGATATCCGATAGCCACTATTTTCGCCAACGCATTCCGCGCCCGCTGTTACCTGACAGCGTGCAGGATATCGGGCCTTTCTGGGAGCCCAATCTGGAAATGCTCGCGGCCCTGCGCCCTGCTCTAATTATCAGCGATGCACTCCCCGCCGCCGTTATGACCAAAATGGCGACCATCGCCCCGGTAGAAACCGTCACCGCGTTTGCGACGTCAGGTGATCTATGGCAAGCCCTGCATGACTGGACCGGGCAACTGGGCGCACGTCTGAAGGTTACACCCCACGCGACAAAGTGGCTGCAACAGGTCGATACGGCAATGGACACTTATCGCCAGCGCCTGATTAATCCTCAACACACGCGCGTACTGGTGATGGTGTTGGATCAGGATGGTAAGTACGCAACGCTTTACGGTAACGGCAGTCTGGCCGATGCGGTGTTACGCCAGCTCGGTTTGATAAACGCCTGGCAGAAATCGGTTAACGCTGCGCACGTCGCGCGAGTGCGCATAGAGGAACTGGCCGATCTCCCCTGCGACTGGCTTTTCTACACTGAATTACCGACGGCGATGACACGTTTGATGCGCGCCCGGCAGCCGAACGGTTTATGGCACCACTTGCCGATGGTGGCGCAAGGGCGTGTGACCCGTTTGGATCATTTCTTTCCGTTTGGCAGCCTCGCGACGGCGCTTGGGCTGGCGGACGATATCACTCGCGTACTGGAAACCGCATCATGAAACCGATGAGCGCCATGGTGCTGCTATGCGCCGCTTTTATTGCGGCTCTCACGCTGGTCACCGTCAATTACTCCACGTTGCTGGCACGCTATCCCGTCTCACTATCATCGCTGCTGGTTGAGCAAAGCTTTCTGCCGCGCATCGCTGTCAGCCTGCTGTGCGGCGCGGGCCTGGCGTTGGCCGGTTTGCTGTTTCAGCAGGTGCTGCAAAATCCGCTGGCTGAACCGGGAACGCTCGGCGTGGCTGCCGGTGCCAATCTGGCGATGTCCGCAGCGCTGGTTTTCGCGCCCGGCCTGCTGGTCATCGGCTTGCCGCTGCTGGCGCTGATCGGATCGATGGTGGCTATTTTGATCCTGATGGCGCTCACCGCGGGTCGCCGATTCGCACCGCTGAGCGTGATTCTGGTTGGCATGGTTCTCAGCCTGTACGGCAACGCCCTGAACACACTATTGGTGCTGTTCAACCACGATTACCTCAGCGATCTGTTTAGCTGGCAAGCCGGGACACTGGCGCAAAGCGGCTGGAGCAGCAGCCTGGTATTGGCGGTAACGCTGGCTTGTGCACTGATCGCCAGCCTGCTGCTGGTCAGGCCGCTGACGGTGCTGGGATTATCCGAGCAAAATGCCCGTGCGTTGGGTCTGGCCACCGTGCAGGTGCGCTTTATGGCGCTGGGCGTGGCGGTGTTTCTGAGTGCGATGATCACCAGCCAGGTGGGGATTATCAGTTTTATCGGGCTGGCGGCCCCGGCGATGGTTAAAGCCTGCGGCCTGCGCCGCTTCCCACAGCAGCTGATTGCCAGCATGCTCTCCGGTGCAACCTTACTGCTGTTGGTCGATCAGCTCGCATTACGCTGTTCCCCTGCGGCGGGCGACATTCCATCAGGCGCCGTGACGGCACTGTTAAGCGCACCGTTATTATTGATACTGCTGATGCGGCAACGCGCCACACATCTGCCGACCGGGCAAACGCGGCTCAGCGCTACCCCGCGTTTCAACACGCGTCAACTGGGGATGCTGTTACTGCTTTTGCTGCTGATTCTGCCTGCGTCTCTCTGGTTCAACCGTACACCGCCAGGCGCAATCACTTCGCAATTGCTGGTCTGGCGCTGGCCGAGAATCAGCGGTGCGCTCTGTGCAGGGATGATGCTGGCGTGTGCGGGGGTGCTAATTCAACGCTTAACCGGTAATGCGATGGCGAGCCCGGAGCTGACCGGCATCAGCAGCGGCGCGGCCCTCGCGGTGTTATTGACCGTGTTGTTCACCTCCTGGCCCCTGACGTTTATGTTACCCGCTGCGGTGGTCGGCAGCCTGCTCGCCATGCTGTTGCTGTTTTTGTTTGGCGCGCGCAGTAGGTTTAACCCGCAGAAGATGGTGCTGATTGGTTTGAGCCTCACCAGCCTCGCCAGCGCGCTGAATATGATACTGATGCTAAGTGGCGACCCGCGTGCCCTGATGCTGTTGAACTGGAGTACCGGCTCGACCGCGAACATAGACGCAAGCATGGCCGTCGGTGCGATGGTAGCTGCGATGGTGTTATGTCCGCTGGCGTTGATGATGCAACGCTGGTTAACGCTTTTAGGATTAGGGCAGCCGACCGCTCAGTCATTGGGCATCGCCTTGCGCCGCACGAATTTGTTAATTCTGCTGCTCACGGCATTACTCACTGCTGCGGGCACACTGCTGGTCGGCCCGCTGAGTTTTATCGGTTTGCTGGCACCGCAGTGCGCCAGAGCGCTGGGTGCCCATTTGCTACGTCATCAGCTGTGCGCCGCCGCGTTGATGGGAGGATTGTTGATGGTGCTTGCCGACTGGTTGGGGCGCAACATCGCCTGGCCATGGCCGATCTCCGCCGGGCTGTTGACTGCATTTATCGGTGCACCGTGGTTTTTATGGCAACTGCGCAGAACGTCAGGCTGAAGAACACTCAGCCCATCACAAACCGCTCATTGAACGCCTTGCGCCATTTGGTCGGCGTGGTGTTAAAGCGTTGTCTGAAGTGATGGCGCAACGCTTCGGGAGAACCAAACCCCGCCTGCTCAGCGACCTGATCAACACTGAGCGCGTTGTTTTCCAGCATCGCGCAGGCCTTTTCCAGCCGAATGCCGAGCAACCACTCGCCCGGCGAGGTGCCGGTGGCATCATGAAAGCGACGAATAAAGGTGCGACGGCTCATGCCTGCTTGCCGAGCCAACTGCTCGATCACCAACGGCGCGTTCAGATTATTGCGCAAATCGTCGAGCAGGGGCGCGAGGCTATTGCTGCGGCGTTGTGGAACAGGTTGTTGGATCAACTGCGCCTGGCTGCCCTCTCGTAGCGGCGGCGTCACCATTCTGCGTGCGGTGCGATTGGCGACATCAATGCCGTAATCGCGTCGAATCAGATGCAAACATAAATCGACACCTGCTGCACCGCCCGCCGAAGTGATGATGCTGCCTTCATCCACGTAAATCATGCCGTGTTCCACCTGCACCTGAGGAAATCTTTCGGCCAGGATCTCGGTGCTGTTCCAGTGGGCGGTGGCACGTTTCCCGTTTAACAGCCCCGCTTCACCCAGTACAAAGCTTCCGGCACAAATGGAGACAATCCGTGTGCCATTTTGATGGGCTTTTTGTAACGCTGTGATTAACGCCTCAGAGGCCGGTGCGGTCACGCTGCGCCAGCCGGGGATGACGATGGTTCCGGCGTCTTCCAGTAACTCAAGCCCGCCATCCACCACCAGGCGCACACCGCCCTGCGCACCAAACACGCCCTCTTCCACCGACGCCACGCTCAGGTCATACAGCGGATGGCCGAAGACGTCATCTGCTCGGCCAAACGCTTCAACGGCAGTACCAAATTCAAAGGTACAGAGGCATTCATACGCCAAAAGCACCAGCCGCCGATTTTTCGGCGCTGCAGGAGGGGAACGCAGAGAAGAAGTGATTTGCATGTCAGCCTTATCCATGATGTTGGCACGATTTTGACGATATCTGGCATCGGCATGGATTTCCACCGTTGCGTCAATCTTCCATGCTGGCACGCTCTTAACGTGACGCAGGAATTCAGGATGAAGAACATGTTGGCGCTGATGGCGGTGTGCTTAGCCGCGTTGATGTCGGGGCTGGAAATCTCCAGCGTGCCGGTGATTTTGCCGGTACTGGAACAGGAGATGCAGGCGAATTTTCGCGATCTGCAGTGGATCATGAATGCCTATACGCTGGCCTGCACCGCCGTTTTAATGGCGACCGGCACGCTGGCGGATAACTATGGCCGCAAGCGCATCTTTCTCATCACCATTGTCGGTTTTGGTTTGACCTCGGTGATGTGCGGGCTGGTCGGGAGTGCATTCTGGCTCATCATCGGGCGCTTCCTGCAAGGGCTAAGCGGCGGTGCGATGTTAACCTGCCTGATCGCCATACTCTCGCACCAGTTCCCGCAGGGAAAACCCCGTAGCCAGGCCTTTGCCGCATGGGGGATAACCTTTGGCTTTGGTCTGGGTTTCGGTCCTATCATCGGCGGGATGCTGGTGGCGGTTTTAAGCTGGCAATGGGTGTTTCTGGTGCACGGCTTTATCGCGCTGCTGACATTCGTGCTCGCACTGAAAAATGTGGATGAATTCCACCCTGGCCAAAGCAACAAACTCGATCGGGTTGGGTTGATCACCCTCACCCTATGCGTGGTTGGCGTGACCTATCTCATTACCCAGGGTGCCAGCATGGGTTGGCGAGGTCTTGAAGCCCGGCTAATTATGCTGGTGATCCTGATCAGCTCAGTGGTGTTTATTCGCACGGAGAAGCGCCATCCTCACCCAATGTTTGATTTCTCGGTGTTTCGCATTCGCTCCTTCTCGGGGGCTTTGATGGGTTCGATTGGCATGAACTTCAGTTTCTGGCCGCTGATGATCTACCTGCCGGTTTATTACCAGAGCGGGCTTGGGTTCAGCAGTATGGATACCGGTTTTGCCCTGCTTGCCTATACCTTGCCCACCTTATTGATGCCGCCGATAGGGGAAAAACTGGTGCTGCGATTTGGCGCTGCCCGTGTCATTCCCCTCGGATTATTTTCGATCGGTGCTGGGTTCGTGCTGATGAAACTGGCCATCACGTACCAACTGAGTTTGCTGCCGGGTGCCCTGCTGGCGGGAACCGCGCTCGGGCTCACCAATACGCCGGTGACCAATACCACGACCGGTTCCGTTGCCGCTAATCGGGTAGGCATGGCTTCCGGGATTGATATCAGTGCACGTTTAATCACGCTGGCGATCAACATCGCCTTGATGGGCAGCCTGCTGGTGGCAGTGATCGCCTCCAGTCTGCGGCAACGGCTTCCTGCCTCCAGCGATGTGGTTGCGCTCGCAGAACGCATAGCGGCTGGCGCTGAAGTTTCGCTTAGCCGCGCTATCGCCTCGCAAGTGCTGGCTGACGGTTTTTCCGCCGTGCTGACCTATGGCGCGCTGGGTGTAAGCGGTCTGGCACTGGCGAGTTATCTGCTGTTCAGGCCCAAAAGTCTCAGAGTGGCTGAGCGGACGACCCATCCCTGCCGACGAGAGTGAGGGTTATCGCGCCACGCAGCCAAAGCGATCTTCCAGCAACGGATAGCGCTGCGCATCCGGTAACTCAAAATGCCACCACTCGGTTGGCATACCGACAAAACCGCCTGCCAGCATAATGGCATTGAGCATCAAACGATGGCGCTGTGCCTGTGGCGGTACATCGGGATGGAACGGATGCGAAAGATCTTCCATCGCATCAAAGGCGGTGCCCATATCCAGCACCTTGCCCGCGTCATCCACTAACGTCAGATCAATCGCCACGCCACGGCTGTGATTCGAGCCGATTGCGGGCGGCACCACGTAGTCGGCATCCGGGCAGGCATCCCATAGATGCCACTGCGCCTGCTGGGGGCGATAAGCATCAAAAATCAGTAAGGTGAAGCCAGCCAGTCGGGCGACCTCAACACTTTTTTGCAACGCGCGCGCCGCTTCTGGATGCAGCAGGGCCCGCGCTTCGCGATAAATGCCGTAACCGGTGATGTTATCGGTCGTGGCGTATTTCAGGTCAAAAGCCAACGTTGGAAAGCTAGCGGCTAAATCAGTGAGTAAAATGTCCTGCGTCATCCTTCATCCTGTTGATCAATGTTCCGGCAATGATAATAGCTGGCGCGGCAGCGTTGTCAGCCGCTCTGCACCCTGCGGCGTCACGCGAACGGTTTCGCTGAACGCCAGACTTTGCGCGGAAGTATACATATGGAACACCATATCCTCCTCCAGTAACCACTCCGCTTTGGCATGGAAGCTACAGGAAAAATCACTCGGGCGCGGCGTGCGCGTATACAGCCCCAGCGCATAGCCGGTGATGTTGGGATAATCCGTACGAAGTCCATTGCGCAATAACCCCTCGCGCACAATCGCATCCACTTCCCGTGCGCTGACGCCGGGTTTCATGGCCCTGAACTGTTCATCCTGTATTGCGATAAGTTGCAGCGCCAGCTCAGCGCGCTGGGTGGAGATCTCCCCCACAATAAACGGACGCATCAGACGCGCGCTGTAGTGTTTCACTTTAGGAATCAGCTCTACGTGCAGCACATCGCCACGCTGTAAACGCTGTTCATGGCCGCTGGCATGGAGAAAACCGTTGTCGCCGCTGGCGATGACGATAGGCCCGGTTTCCCCGGTATCCGCACCCAGACGCAAAAATTCGCCTGCCGCCAGCGCAGCGACATCGCGTACACGCCAGCTGCCCTGCACGGCTTTGCCCATCGCGTCCAGCGTGGTATCGGCAATGGCGGAGGCCTGACGCAACGCCTCCAGCTCTGCCGGGAATTTCACGCTGCGCAGCCGATCGCTCACACCGGTTAAATCGCACCACTGCACGTCCGGCAAATGGCGCGACAGCTGCTGCCAGCTGTGCACCGTCAAGCCATAAGAGGTGTAATCCGCGCCCAACCGCGCCCGTTGAAAACCGCGTCGGAGCAGACTGTGCGCCACCGCAAACCACGGGTCCTGATCGTCACGATAGCTTTCTACTGTCAGCGCAGGAGATTGCGCCCGGCACGGCGCTTCATCTAACTGGCGCAGCACCATCCAGGGATTGCCGTTAAGCGGCACCAGGCAAGCGCGATACAAGGTTTCTGACACGGTATAACCGGTCAGCCAGGCCAGCAGTTCACCATGATCGATGATCATTACGTCCACATTGGCCTGCTGCATCGTGGCACGCAGGCGACTCAGCGCCGCGGCGTTCATTATGCGCCCTCGACCGGCTGGCAGATCTCCAGAATCGCGAGCAGATAAATGCGCACCATATCAAGGAATTCGGTTATCTCGACGCGCTCATCCGGCATGGTGTTGTATTTACCGCCCGGACCACACACGATGCCTTCCATGCCCGCATGCTGATACAGGTGTGCAGCATCAGTACCAAAGAAGGCTGGCGGCGTGATGACGCCAGTAGGCTGTTCGGTGCCACGCACGGTTTTCCAGCCGCGATTCACCGCTTTGACAATCGGTGACTCTGGCGACACTTCGAAAGGCAACATGGTGGGCTTATCGCGGATACCGTCATCAAACAGCTCAGCTTTCAGGCCGGGGAAGCGCTGGCACAGTGTATCCAGCAGCGCTTGCAGATCCGCTAACACGCCTTCAACGGTTTGACCCGGCGCAAAGCGGGCTGAACCCTTCAGGCGTACAAAGTCAGCCACCTGCGGCGGACGCCACTCTTGCAGATCGCGCCCCAATGCGCCGTGCGCAGTACCGATATGTCCCCGGTTAATTTTCAGATGCTCTTCACTTTTCGCGCCGCTGAACACCATGCCATTAATCTGCGGAATCAGCTCGACGGCGGCGTTAATCGCATCGACGGCTTCTTCGCGTTTCGACAGATGGCGGGTATCACCGGTGAGTTCAATGGTGAACATCAGTGAACCGGCATGCATGGTCAGCGCCTGCAGATCAGTGGGTTCCGCATTGATAAAGTAATCGGCGCGCACGCCCTGTTCAATTGCCGCCAGCGTGCCGATACCGCCCTGCAATTCGCCCACCACGTAGGTCAGAATCACATCACCTTTCAGTTTCACACCGGCATCAATCAGCGTTTTCAGCGCACAGAAGTAGGCCGCATCGCCCGCTTTCATATTGGAGACGCCAATGCCGTAAATGAACTGATTGTCAATTTTTCCTGCCCAGGGATCCACCGTCCAGCCTTCGGTTACCGGATTGGTGTCCAGATGGCCGTTGAACAGCAGGCTGTTGCCGCCGCCGCTGCCCGCCAGGCGGCCGATGGCATTGAGACGGTCGCCTGGGACTTTTTGCAGTTCGGTTTCCAGGCCCAACTGTGCCATCTGTTCTGCCATATAGCGGGCTAACTCACGCTCGCCGTCGGTGGCGCTGTAGCTTTTGTGCTGCACCATTTTTGCCAGGAAAGAGAGACAAAACTCGCGATCGATATGATGAATTAACTGTTCAGGATTCATGCGTTTCTCGTTAAGCAACGGATTGGTTTAAGTCGGGAACGTGCACCGCGTCAAGCAGTGCGCGGGTATAAGGATGCTGCGCCAGCGCGCTCATATTCTCGCCGGGCAGCACTTCCACCACATCGCCGCGATACATTACCGCCACGCGATGGGCGATTTGACGTATCAGGTTGAGATCGTGGGTAATAAACAGATAGGCCGTGCCGTAGCGGCGACGCAGTTCCAGCAAAAGCTCGATGATGGTGGCCTGCACTGACACATCCAGCGCAGCGGTGATTTCATCGCAAATCACTAAATCTGGTGGATTGGCAAAAGCACGTGCGATAGCAACACGCTGTTTCTGACCACCGGACAGCGCGTGCGGATAGCGCGTGGCAAACTCTGCGGGCAACCGCACTTCCTCTAACAGGCGAGCCACGGCTTGCGCTTCCGTTTCTCCCGGCGGCAAACCGTATAAGCGCAGCGGACGCGCAATGATTTCACCGATGGTCATGCGTGGATTCAGCGAGGCGTCCGGATGCTGAAAGATCATCTGCACCCGGCGGCGATACTCTTTATCCATCTGCGCGCGGCCTTGCAGCGCATAGCCGCAGAAGTCGAGCTCACCGCTAAACGGCACCAGTCCGGTGATCGCTTTGCCCAGCGAGGATTTCCCCGAACCTGACTCGCCCACCACGCCAAGGATCTCGCCCTGATGCACGGTGAGCGAAACCGCGTTGGCGGCACGCGTGGTATTGGCTTCACGTTTAAGCAAGCGGTCGACAAAACCTTGCTGGCCGTAATCGATGGTGAGCGCGTCCAGCGTCAGCAGCGGCTGCGATCCGGCGGCATCCTGTACCAGACGCTGCTGCGGATTTGGCACTGCTGAGATCAATTTGCGGGTATAGCTGTTCTGCGGCGCGCTAAACAAACTCTGCGTGTCGGCCTGCTCCACAATTCGCCCTTTTTCCAGCACGCAAACGCGATCGGCGACTTTCGCCACCAGCGCCAGATCGTGGGAAATATACAGTGAGGCCACCCCCGTCTCTTCGCGCAGACGTTCATAGAGATCGAGGATCTGCGCCGAGCTGATCACATCCAGCGCGGTGGTCGGTTCATCGAAGATCATGCAGTCCGGCTGACAGGCGAACGCCGTGGCGATTAAGATGCGCTGCTTCTCACCCCCGGAAACCTGATGCGGATAACGGCGCATCATGCGTGCCGGATGTTTGAGCTCGACGTCATGTAACAGCGACTCGCCCAATTCCTGCGCTTCACGTGCCGTTAAGCCGCGATGGCGCCGCAGCACTTCTGTCACCTGTTCGCCCAGCGTAAGGGTAGGATTGAGCGAAGCACTTGGGTCCTGAAAAATCATCCCCAGCTTCGCGCCGCGCAAGGCCATCAGTTTTGGGGCAGGCAAACTCAGCAGGCTCTCTCCGTTGAGGCGGATGTCGCCCCACTTCTCACGCGCATTGCCCGCCAGCCAGCGCATGATCGCCCAGCCGAGCGTGGTTTTGCCGGACCCGGATTCCCCCACTAACCCCAGCACTTCGCCGGGCATCACGTTTAACGTAATATCGCGCAGCACCGGCAGTGACTCACCGCTTTGTAACGCGTAATCAAGGCTGTAATTTTCCACCGACAGCACCGGTTCAGGCTTCACACTCATCAGTGGCTCCTTGGGTTGAGCACGTCTCGCAGCCCGTCACCCAGTAAGTTAAAACCAATCGCCACCAGCGCGATCGCCAGGCCCGGAATCATCATCATCCACGGCGCGGTGAAGAAATAGGTGCGGGCTTCGGAGACCATCAGCCCCCACTCTGGCTCGGGAGGCTGTGCGCCTAAACCGAGGAAACTCAGGGTGGCGAACAGCATGATGGCGAAGGCCACGCGGATGGTGGCTTCCACGATGATCGGTGCGAGGATGTTCGGCAGCATTTCACGCAGGATGATGTAGTGCCCGGCTTCACCACGGGCAATCGCCGCGTTGATGTAATCCTGCTGCCGCGCCGCCAGCGCCACGCTGCGTGAAATACGCACCATGCCCGGCACAAACGCAATGGTGATCGCCAGCACCGCATTCATGCTGCTCTGACCCAAAGTGCTGACAATCAGCAAAGCAAACAGCAGGCTGGGGATCGCCATCACGGCATCCATCGTGCGCATCATAAATTCATCGATCTTGCCGCCCAGATAGGCGCTTGCGGTGCCTAGTACTGAACCAATCACCATGGCCAATGCGGTTGCCAGCAGTGACAGCACGATGGTGGAGCGTGCGCCAACCATTACCCGGCTGAAGATGTCTCGCCCCATTTGATCGGTGCCAAACCAGTGCTCGGCACTCGGCGGTTTGTAACGCGTCAGAATCGAGATCGACTCGGGATCAAAAGGTGCGACATGCGCGCCACCGACCACCATCAGCAGCGACAGCAGGATAATCAGTACCCCGACCGCGCCCTGCGGTGAGCGCAGTAAACGTTTTAAAATATCAGGCATAGGAAATTCGCTTATCCAGAACCACATAGGCCAAATCGGCGAGGAAATTCACCACCGAATAGGTCGCGGCGAGAATCATCACACCGGCCTGAATGGTTGGCAGATCGCGTGCCTGCACGGCAACAATCAGCTCACGACCAATACCGGGAATGGCGAAGATCTCCTCGACCACCACAATGCCGCCCAGCAGATAACCGACATCCAATGCCACAATGGTAATGGTCGGCAACAAGCCATTGCGCAGCGCGTGACGCCAGAGAATGCGGCGGCGCGACAGGCCTTTCAGCCAGGCGGCGCGGATGTAGTCGGTATGCAACACATCGACCATCTCCGAACGCACCATGCGCGAAACGTGCGCCACCAGGATCAGTGCCACGGTGATTGACGGCAGGATCAGGTGCTGGACGCCGCTGATGAAGTTTTCACTCAGCGGCACATAGCCGGTGGCGGGCAGAATCTGCCAGACATCAGCAAACAGCAGTAGCACCAGCGTGGCAGTGACAAACTCGGGGAAGGAGATACCGATGTAGGAGATGACGCTGACCAGCACATCGGCGGTTTTGCCGCGACGTACTGCCGCCCAGATACCGAGCGGAATAGCGATCACCAGCATCAGCAATAGTGCACACACCGCCAGCAACAGCGATCGCGACAGCGCGGTCAACAACGTCGGCCCCACTTCGAGCCCATTGCGCATCGACACACCAAAATTGCCCTGCAACGCCTGGCTCAGCCAATGCCAATACTGCAACCATGCTGGCGCATCCAATCCCAGTCGTTCGCGCACCGCGGCGAGTGCCTCTGGCGTGGCGTTTTGCCCCAGCAAGGTGACAGCGGCGTCCGCTGGCAACAGCTGCGTGATGCCAAAGACCAGCAGTGACACCACCAGCAAGGTGTAGATCATTAGCAGCAGGCGTTTAAGCAGATAACTGGCTGTCACGGTCGCTCCTTACACTGCACGCTTAGGCGCTTTGTCAGTTAACCAGGTATGGTCGAGACGGAACACGGCACCACGCGGATGCAGATGATATCCGCCAACGTAATCACGGCTGGCAGCCAGCAAATCGAAGAAGGTCGGAATCAGCGAAGGCACTTCGTCATGCATCAACTGTTGTGCTTTACCGTACAGCGTGGTGCGCTGCGCATCATCGTTGGTTTCACGGGCGGCATTGACCGCACTATCAAAATCGGCGTTGTTCCAGCGTGTTTCGTTCCATGATGCGGTCGAGGTGTAGAGCAGCGAGAACACCGCATCCGGCGTCGGTTGCATGTTGTAGAAGCCGACGTAGAAGTTGCCTTTTTTCCATACCTGATCGAGGTAAGTGCTGTGTGCCATGGTCTGCACGTCAATGCGGAAACCGCCCTGCTTAGCCATCTCACGCAGCGCGATACCCAACTGGGTGCGAGTCGCCGGTTTATCCGAGGCAATCAACGTTAAATCGAGGCCGTTGGGATAACCCGCGTCCGCCAATAAGGCTTTGGCTTTGCTGTAATCCACCGCTTTTTTCGCCAGGTTAGCGAAGTAAGGGTAAGAGGCGTTGATTGGCGTATCGTTGCCTGGCGAACCGAGGCCATCGGCAACAAAGTCCACCGATGCCGGGCGATCAACGCACAGTGCCAGCGCCTGACGCACGCGCACATCGTTAAACGGCTTTTGATCGCAGCCCATGTTCACATTGAGGAACTGACCGGATGCCACCCGCAGTGGCAGCACACCTGACGATTTGGAGAGACGCGCAAATTCGCTCGACTGTGCACTCAGCATCAAATCGGTATCACCGGAGATCAGCGCCGAGCTTTCTGCGATGCCATCGGGATAGACCACCACTTCCACGCCATCAAGATAAGGACGCGCCGGGTCGTAATAATGCGGGTTGCGCTTTACCACGATTTTGCGTTCGGGATCGTAGGAAACCAGCTGGAACGGCCCCGCGCCCAGCGAGGCTTTGGTGAGTTTGTCGTACTGACCCTGCGCAATGCTGGCGGGAATGATTTTGGCATCGGGATAGGCCAGCATCACCGGCAGGTCAGCGTAAGGGGCATCGGTTTCGATCAACACTGTATTGGCATCTTTGGCGCTCACCGCTTTGATCGGACCGATGTTGTGCAGTGCCGGAGAAGCATTTTTCGGATCCAGCAACGCCTGCAAACTGGCTACCACATCTGCCGAGGTCAATGCGCTGCCGTCACTGAACTTGAGGTTCGGACGCAGGGTGAAGGTCCACTGCTTGAGATCGGCACTCGCCTGCCAGGATTGGGCCAGGTCTGCTTCGGCTTTCATCTCCTGCGTCAGGCGCGTCAGGCCGCTGTAGAGCAACTCCGCGACCAGATATTCCGGGTTGACGCGCACCTGATGCGGATTCAGCACGCTGACCGCCTGATCGACACTAATACGCAGTACGCCGCCTTTACGTGGCGTGCCGCCCGGCGTCGCGCTGGTTACCGCTGCGGCATGGGCCGAGAACGACCAGGGTAACATGGCTGCACCGGTCAGAGCGGTAGAGCTGGTGATAAACTGCCTGCGGTTTAACCCTTTCATCGCGCACATCTTCTCTTCCTCGTTAGTTTGTTAAATACCCTGGGTTGGCTGAAACTCATCGGCGAGATACGCCAGAATGGACTGCGAAAGTGCGATAACATCTGCCATCGTTGTGAACTCATCGGCGGCATGAATGCGGTTGTCGGGGCGGGCTAAACCACCCAGTAAAATTTCCTGCATACCGGCCTGCTGAACCCAACCCATATCCGAACTGGTTGAGGATCCCCAGGGTTTAAACTCCTCCGCTTTAAAACCAAATCCCTGACTCAGTGCGGCCTGCCAGCGTGGCCAGTGCGGGCCATCAGGATTGGCCACCGGGGCCAGATGACCAATTATTTGCACTGTCACATCAAGCGCAGGGCTGCCTTGCATCGCTTGTTGGATGCAGTGGGTCAACTCCTGCCAGACATCGTCAAATGCCTCTTCCGGGGCATAACGTCGATTGATCAGCAGTTCGAAGCGTTCGGGGATGGTCGAGCCTTTACTGCCACCTTGAGCGGCAGCCAACGTCAACAATGAGGTCAGCGGTTTGCCCTGGTAATGCGGCGGTGCAGGCATTGCCGAGGCGCGCTGTTCCACTTGGCCTTTCAGTTGATAAAGCGCGTTCATCAGCGGCAGTGCGGCTTCGATGGCGTTGATACCGTGCAGCGGATCGCCGGAATGCGCGGAACGCCCGGTGATAATGACTTTGAGATCGATACTGCCAAAGCAGCCCGCCCAGATGCGTGGCACTGCGCCACCATTGAAGCTCAACAGATGCCCAGCGAAGCGCTGCTGTTCCGCGAGGTAACGAATACCGGGATACAACCCGCCCTCTTCATCGGTACAAAGCAGAAAGACCGGATTGAAACGCAGCGGCAGATTGCAGGCCTGCGCTGCACGGATCGCCGCCATCGCCGCCACGATCGTCCCTTTCATGTCCGCCGCGCCGCGCCCAAACAACTTACCTTCGGCCACCGTCAGTGCCAGCGGAGGAAATCGCCAGCCATCTCCCGCAGGCACCGTATCGGTGTGAAAGTAGAGATTGCAGTTTTCGGCTGCGCCACAGTTAAGCGTTGCCAGCAAATTCACTCGCTCGCCGGATGCGCTGCCATCGGGCGCATGCCAGAGATCTTCCGGCACTGAAACACGCTCAAAGCTAAAGTGCATTGGCGCTAACAGCTGTGTCATCAGATCGGCAAATTGCCCATAGCCATTGCCCGGTGGAAAACAGGTATCCACGGCCAGCATGCGCTGCATATCGTCAGTTATCTGTGCGGTGTCATCCGCAATGGTCTCTAACGCACTGTTAAGGCGAGAATTCTGCAACATAGGATTATCGTCTGTTGTATTTCTATATAGTTTATAGATAATGCAATTCAAGGACGCAGGTCAATCGGTAATCGGAAACATGCAAAAAAACTATGACGCAGACAACAGGCCGCAATTCTCTCGTTTAAGCGAAGGGGAAGGCGCGCCATTGTATGAAGTGGTGAAACGCCATATCAGCGAATCGATCCTGCAGGGTGAGCTACCTGCGGGCACAATCCTGCCGAGTGAAAACAGCCTGGCGTCAAAATTTGGCGTGTCGGTGGGAACGGTGCGCAAAGCGCTGGCCGCGTTGACCACCGAAGGGATGTTGATGCGCCGTCGCAAAACCGGCACGGTGGTGACCGGCTGGGCACCGCTGCACAACCTGAGCCACTTTTTCCAGTATTTTCGCCTGCACGATAAAAGCGGCGGATTGCTACATTCAGAAACGACACTGCTGGATTATCAGTTGCGTCAAGCTAACGAGCGGGAAGCAGAAAAACTGCAGATCGCCGCCGGAGATGACGTGATACGCCTGAAGCGCACGCGTCGGGTGAAAGGCATTGCCGCCATGCATGAAACGCTGATATTGCCTGCTGCGCGTCTGCCTGATTTCCCTCCGGCAGAACACTTGCCGCCGCTGCTCTATCGCTTTCTGTTCGAACATTACGATGTGCGTGTGGCAGCGGTACGTGAGCAGATTACGGCACAGTTGGCAAACGAAGAAGATGCGACATTGCTGGAGTTGGCATTGCCGCACGCGGTGATGGTGATAGATGAAGTGTCTTTTGACCAGAGTGCGATCCCCGTGATCCTGGCGCATCATCGTTTCAGCACCGAGCACTTCATGTATGTGAATGAAGTACGGTAAAACGGTTTCCCGCCCTGCGATTCTGCAGGGCGGGAAGCGGATTCCTGGGGACGCTAACGCCGTTATTGCGCTGCGGCGGCGGCCTGCTTCACCCAGCCATCAAACGTGGTCTGGTGCGCATGAATCCAGCCATCCACGTGGCGCTGAATGTCTTCGCTGGACGATTCTCCCTGATGCATCCGCTGGTTCTGCGCATTAACATCATTAAGCGGCAGTTTAACGATCTCGAACAGTTTCGCCGCGGCAGGATTCTTTTCTGCCCAGGCTTTATTTGCCACCACATGTTCATTGTTCGGTTTGAAGCCATAATTCTTGCCATTTGGCAACGCGGTATCTTCATTCTTCTGCGAGCCCGGCGTGACAGAATGCGGCACCGTCAACCAGACCACATCTTTGCCCGGTTTTAATTCATCGCTCACCCAATAAGGTGTCCAGGTAAAATAGAGCACCGGATTACCCGCTTTATAGCGGGTCAACGTATCGGCAATAATCGCAGAATAATTACCCTGATTCTGCTGCACCGTATTACTCAGACCATAAGCATCAATTTGTGCATTAATCACCTGACCACAGACCCAGCCCGGATTACATCCCGCCAGATCGGCTTTGCCATCTCCATTAGCATCAAAGAGTTTAGCCAGTTTCGAATCTTTCAGCTGAGAGAGATCGGTAATGTGATATTTGT
Organism: Pantoea folii; assembly: GCF_056678875.1. Lineage (NCBI taxonomy): Bacteria > Pseudomonadati > Pseudomonadota > Gammaproteobacteria > Enterobacterales > Erwiniaceae > Pantoea > Pantoea folii. The sequence continues at coordinate 577,919 of NZ_JBWXON010000001.1, forward strand.
CAGCGGTCTTTTTATCGATAAGATAACCCTGCGCGGCACCACTGATATAGGTGCCTTTGCGATAGAATTTTGTATCCCCGCCTGCGGCGTTGTACATATCCTTTTGCAGCGGTTCCCAGTTAACCGCCATGTAAGTGGCATCGCCCGCAGCAATCGCCGTGTAAGCCACGTTGTAGTCCACTTCTTCAGTGGGTTTGACCTCGTAGCCCAGTTTTTCCAGCGCTCTGTTAATCAGCTCCGTCTGGAATGACTCTTCCGGCAAGGTACTTTGCACCGGGGAGACCGTCACACCTTTGCCCGGCAAGTCGGCAGCAAACAGTGTCGGTGAACTGATTAACGCAGTGAGGGAAATCGCGAGTAGATTCTTCCTGGTCATAATTTAAAACCTTATTATTTTGGTCGATGCCAGTGAATGGCGTGAGAATATCCCTCTGCAGTGAAGAGAGATGAAATGCAGCTGTCAGTAAAAATTTAAAAGCAGAATATTACTGTTGCAGATAGTGACGTGCGTAACGAAGGCGGGTGTTGTAGGTGGAGAAAAAAGATAAGTCAGAATTCATCATTATGATATCTGGTGACAGACCCTGTTTCCTGTTATCAGGTCCGCGACATTCACTCCGGTAAATTAATCGTGCCGTTACCATAACACATTATTTTCTCACTGCAACCGCTAATCATTTCCCCATAACCAGCAGAGAAATTAGGGCTGAAAAATATAGCGTTTTTAACTACGCTAAAGCCATGAAATTTATCTCCACTCACCTCTCATCAAATAGACATCGGTAACCACGGGAAAACGGTTACCGATGCTCCGTGATGTAAAACGTTTATCGGCGCAGGCGCGCCGCTATAGGATTGCCCTGCGCGGCGCTGCTCGCAAGCTGATAAGCGTTATGCGAGGCGCGATACGGATAGCGGAAAAACAGCGCAATCGAAATGAATGAGACGATAGCCACGGCGGCAACATAGTACACCAGCGTAAACGCACTGCCCGACCAGCCAATCAACGCCGCGCCAATCAGCGGTGCTGTGCCACCGAACAACGCGGTACCGGTGTTGTACGCCATTGCACCCGCAGAGGCACGCATCTCGGCCGGGAACATATCGACCAGACTGATGGTCATTCCACTGGTGACCATCGGGAAAACCATCACTGGCACAACCGCTGCGATAATGGCACTGCCTAACGTGCCATGCTCAGCATAGGTGAAAGCAAAAAACATCGCCGGGATCACCAGCACACAGCCCAACAGTAACCAGCGTTTTCTACCTACCACATCACTGAGATAGCCATGCAATAGCGTGCTAAAAATCAGTACAAACTGAGAAACTAACACCGCCATTGCCGCATCGGTTTTGGCTAGCCCGACAAACGTGGTGAGATACGTGGCGAAGAAGCCCAGAATCAGATAGTTGGGCAGCGTATGACTCATCAGTATCGACATGAACACCAGGATATTTTTCCACTGCGAGCGAATGACCTGAGTCACCGTTGGCGGATTCAAACGCTGCTCCACCCGCGCCCGTTCAACCGCGCGGAATTCCGGGCTCTCATCCAGCTTGCGGCGAATCAGCAACCCAACCAGCCCCAACGGGAGGCCGATGGCAAACAGTACACGCCAGCCCCACTCCTCCATTTGTGCCGCCGTGATCAACGAAGACAACAAGGTGTAGAGACCAATAGCGATCACCGTGCCGATATAGGCACCTATGGGCGAGAATGACGCACGAAAGGCGCGGCGTTTTTGATCGCTGTTCTCGACAATGTAATCCGTGGCTGTCGCGTATTCGCCGCCAGCAAAAAAGCCCTGAATCAGTCGGCAAATCACCAGCAATACGGTGGCGCTGGTGCCTGCCTGCGCGTAAGTGGGGAGAAGAGCGGTCAAACCGGTCACCACACTCATGCCGGTGATGGTGATCATCAACACCGAACGCCTGCCCCAGCGATCGCCCGCCAATCCCAACACGATGCCACCAATCGGGCGCACCAGAAAACTCGATGCATACAGCAGTAATACCGAGAGCAGTGCCGTCAATGGCGCATCCTGCGGGAAAAAGATCCGTGAAATCACACTGGCCAGTAGGCCGTAGAGGGCAAAGTCGAGAAACTCGACCAGGTTGCCGGCAACAGCACCGATCAGCGTTTTGCGCTGCATTTCAGGTGTCACCTGAGGAAGCGTGGCAGAAGTTGTCATGGTTAACCCCATCTTCACCGCATAACAGCACGGTCAGTGAACGTGACTCAGAATGAATTCAATCATTCCACATTACGGCATGGCATTCCGTTAATTACGTTAGTTGAGTAAAAATTAGACGTCAATATGCCGGTGAGAGGATTTCGCTATAGGTCACACGGAGATTGAGCTGGAGGGCACGAAGGGAGATGAGTCGATTAATGTCACACAAAAACAAGATGTTAGGATGAAATGACCACACCGCAGTGTGGCCATTGCGTCATGCCGTTAACCTCTGGCATTTCTCTGGAAGCCAATTGCCTGGGCAGCCTTAACAGTTAGCGCGCCCCACTCTGCGATTTTTTCTTCATGATAACGAGAGTCCGGCATCGAGATGCAGATACTGGCGACCGGCTGGTGTGCTGCATCAAAAATGGGTGCCCCGATGGCGAAAATACCAGAGCGATAATAGCCTCGGTTGATTGCGTACCCGCGCTCACGCACCTGCTTCAGTTCTGCGCGAAGTTTATCGGCATCGGTGATGGTGGCAGGGTTAAAGGCACTCAGCTCGCCGGTAAGGATATTTTCAAGCTGGCTTTCCGGTAAGAACGCCAAAATCGCCATGCCATTTGCCGTGGAGTGAATGGGCGCAATATCCCCAATCGGACTAACCGCGCGAACGGGATGCGGACTTTCCAGCCTGTCGATCACCACCACCGCGCCATTGCCGTCATACACCGACACATACACCGTCTCCTGCGTGCTATTGCGCAACTCTGCCATCGGATCCTGGACGGCAGCAGACAGTCCGCCGCCCGCCAGCTCGATCGGCCGCACGCTGAGCACACGAGGGCTGACGGTCCAGCGCGGCATGTCGCCTTCAATCAATCGTAACCAGCCCGCCTCATGAAAGGTCCAGAGAATACGCTGTACGGTGGTTTTTGGCATCGACATCATTTTGGCCAACTCGCCCACACTGATCGGCTGTTTCTCGGCCACCTTCTCCAGCACTTTCAGGCTCTTAATCAGGCTCTGCATACTCCACCCTCCCTACTTTCTGACTTCATTGTCTCCACTTGCTGTGCCGTAATATGGCACAGCCTGCCCTCTGCCGCTCGGCGTTTTGCCCGCGAGCCGATCACAATTTCCTCCGAATGCTTAATTTTTGTGCTTGCAGGAGAGATAAAATCATGTCACGTTAAAATTATGGAATGGCATTCCTTATTGTGGAACGGCTAGATTTCAGCCGCTGGATTTCATGAGTGATGTTTAGCGAGGCAGAGTGATGAGAAGTCATCAGTCGATTTTTACCGAAGATTTTAAGGCGGCGCCCTATTGGTGGGAGCAGTGGCAACCACAGGATGCATCGCCCAGTGACGTTCCGCCCGAAACGGAATACGTGATTATTGGCGCTGGCTATGCCGGGCTGTGCTGTGCATTGACGCTGGCGCAACACGGCAATCAGGTGGTGATTCTGGAAGCCGGCTTGCCGGGCAGTGGCGCGAGTACGTTGAGCGGTGGTCAGGTCACTGGCGGCATCAATGTGGGCAAAACCATGTCGGCCAAAAAGGGGCTGCGGCAGAGCGATGAGCAGCTGAAACGCGACCTGCTGCTGGAGGCGGCTGACGGCTATCGCTATCTGGAAAGTCTGATCGCACAGCACGCTATCACCTGCGATTATCGACAAACCGGACGCCTCGCCGCCGCGTGGATCCCGGAACATCTGGAGAACTGGAAAAAGCGGTTGGCACTTCTCAATAGCGTGAGTCAGGTGCAGGCGCGCATGCTAACGCGCGATGAACTGCGCGCCGAACTGGATAGCCCGGCTTATCACGGCGGCGTACTGATTGAGCGTGCTGGTCTGCTCAATCCCGCGCTTTATTATGCAGGTTTGCTGGATGCGGTGCGCAAAGCTGGCGTGGTGGTGTGCAGTGGTTCTGCGGTGAGTCGCATTGAGAAACACGCGGCGCATTACCAGGTTGATTCTCTGCGCGGCACGCTCAATGCGCGTCAGGTGATTATCGCCACCAATGGCTATACCGGGCCAGAAATGGCCCATTTGCGCGCACGCGTGGTACCCGTCACCAGCCATCAGATTGCCACTGAACCCTTATCCGCAGATCTGCGACGCACGCTGATCCCGCACCAGCGCGGCATCGCGGAAACCCAGCGCGTCACACACTATTTTCGTTATTCGCCCGATGGCTCTCGTCTGCTCTTTGGGGGCCGCGCACGCTTCTACGCCCTTGATCGCCAGCAGTCTGCGCGCGTGCTGCATCAACATCTGACGCAACGATTTCCACAATTACGCGATATCAAAATCAGCCATAGCTGGGGCGGTAAAGTCGCCGTCACGCTTGATTACCTGCCGCATATCGGCCGGACGCCGCAAGGCTGTTTTTATGCCGTGGGCTGCAACGGCAGCGGTGTCACCATGATGAGTTGGCTCGGCCACCGTTTAGCCCGTCACCTGATCGAAAATACACCGCTCAACGCAAGTCCTTATGGGGTATCGCCGCTGCCCGGCCACCCGCTCTACACCGGCAACACCTGGTTTATGCCGCTGCTTGGCAGCTACTACCAGGTGCGCGATCGCCTGGATAAATCCGCTCATTCGCAAACCAATTAGGGGGAAGTATGGGATTACGCATTGGTGTCGATATCGGCGGCTCGTTTACTGACTTCGCCGTTTTCAACGAAGCATCGGGGCAGTTGCACAGCCTGAAAGTGTTTTCTCGTCCCGATGATCCGGGCCAGGAAGTACTGCACGGCGTTCAGGAGTTAGTGAAGCGCTATGGAATCGATCCCGCCGATATTGAATATTTTACCCACGGCACCACCGTTGGCGTGAATGCCGTGGTGCAGAAAAAAGGGGCGAAGCTGGGGCTGATCACCAATCGCTATTTCGAGGATGTCCTGGCACTTGGCAGACTGAAGACGCCAGATATGTACAGCCTTCACTCGCTGCGTCCGGAACCCCTGGTGTCGCGCGAAAATGTGTTTGGCATTGACGGTCGAATGGATGCGACCGGAAAAGAACTCACGCCGATTGCAGAACAGAGTGTGCTGGCCGCTGTCGCGGGCTTGCGCGATGCGGGCTGTGAAGGAGTCGTGATTGCCCTGCTGCATGCCTATCGCAACCCCGAACATGAGAAGCAGGTCCAGGCCGTGATTGAAGCGGCCGTGCCAGGCTTTTTTGTCTGCTGCTCTAGCGATGTCTGGCCGACTATTCGCGAATTCGAGCGTACGCAAACCGCTGTGATTGGTGCCTATGTTCAACCACGCGTCGCGCATTATCTCGGTGCTTTGCAGCAGGCACTGACGCAAGCAGGCGTGACGGCTGAGCTGAAAGTCACCAAGTCCAATGGCGGCGTGATGAGCGCAGAGCGCGGCAAAGCCGAGTGCGTGCAGATGATCTTGTCGGGAACCGCATCAGGTGTGATGGGCGCAGCCTGGGTGGCACGCCAGTGCGGTCGTGAGAACGTCATGAGTCTGGATATCGGCGGCACCACCGCCGATGTGGCGCTGATCGTCAACGGAGAAGCGCAATATGACACCGGTGAGTATATCGGTGACTACCAGATTCACATTCCGTCCGTGTCCGTCACATCGATTGGTGATGGCGGCGGTTCTGTGGCGCGCGTTGATGAGTTGGGCGTGCTCAAAGTTGGGCCAGAAAGCGCAGGCTCAACGCCTGGGCCAGTGTGTTATGGACGTGGCGGCACGCAGCCCACGATTACCGATGCTTTCGTGTCATTGGGCATTCTTGGCCAGGCAACGTTGGGCTACAACGCGGTGAATGTGGATGTCGCCGCCGCGAAAGCCGCCATAGGATCGCTGGCCGATCGACTGGGTCAATCCATCGAAGCCACGGCGGAAGCGATCATTAACGTTTCCGTGTCCGGCATGTACGCAGGAATTAGCCGACTGGTTTCCCGTTTCGGTATCGACCCGCGCGCCTTTTCCCTGATGCCTTTTGGCGGTGCAGGCCCGATGATGGCCTGTTATCTGGCGCGCGCCATGCACATGCGTGAAGTGCTGGTGCCGCTGACGCCCGGCGTGCTGAGTGCATTAGGCGGTCTGGTTGCCGATGTGAAAAACGATTTTGTTCGCATCATTTATGGTGATTTAAGCGCAGATAGCTTGCCACACCTCGAAGCTGAATATCAGCAACTCGAACAGCAAGCCCGCGAATGGCTGAGCCACGAAGTCAGTGATGCCAGCCAGGGCCAGTTTAGCCTCTCGGCAGAGATGCGTTACAAGGGGCAGTCGTTTGAGATCGCCACACCGTTACAGCGTGAGGATTTGGCGAGCGGCAATCTCTCAACGCTGCGTGAAGCCTTCCATGCGCAACACCATCATTTATATGCTTACAGCGACCGTGATGCCCAGATTCAGGTGGTGTCGCTACGTCTGGTGGTCAGCATGCCCACGCCGAAGCCGCAACTCGAACCTTTGCCGCACTCTGACGCAGCACCGATCCCCGCCGAACATATTGATGTGTGGATGTCGGGCCGTTATCTCACCGTGCCACTTTACCAGCGCGAGCAGCTTGCGGGCGGTCAGTCATTTACCGGACCTGCAGTGATTACCCAGTCCGACACCACTGTCGCCGTATTACCCGATTTCCGCGCCCAGGTGGATGCGCTCGGCAATCTGATCCTCACTGACCTCATCCACACGGCTTAATAAAGGAGTCGCGATATGGCTTTTGATACTTCAGGTCTGCAGATTCTGGCTAACTACTGTGTGGCGGCAGCAGAAAGCATGGCCCATACGCTGGTGCGTACCGCCCATTCGACTTTTGTCAAAGAGACGGAAGACTTCTCATGCGCCCTGCTCACCCCCGAAGGTCTGGCATTTGCTTCGCCGAAAACCTTAGGTGCCACCTGGTATATCGGTCTCGATTACGGGCCGGTACTCGGCATGATCGAGGACTATCGCCCCGGCGATGTGGCGATGACCAACGATGCTTACAGCGGTAACGTTGCGACACACAGCCCGGATATGGTGATGTGGAAACCGGTGTTCTGGCAAGGCAAGCTGGTGTGTTTTGTTGGCGGTCATATTCATAACACCGATGTGGGCGGGGCCGTGCCCGCCTCGCTGTCGCGCACGCTGACAGAGATCCATCAGGAAGGAATACGTATCCCGCCGACTAAGATCGTGCGTGAAGGCGTGCTGGATGAAGCGTTGCTCACGTTGATCAAAACCAATGTGCGTGCGCCAGAACAGAATATGGGTGACATGCATGCCCAACTGGCGATGCTGGCCAATGGCGAAAAACGCGTGCTGGAGATGATCGCGCATTTTGGTGTGGAAGATTTTCAGCAAGGTATGGTGGCCCTGCTCGATTATGCGGCGCAGCAGGCAGAACGCATCCTTGAGAGCGTGCCGGATGGCGATTATTTCTTCGCGGAATACGCTGATGAAGACAGCGTGAACGGCAAACCGATGCGCGTGGCGATGACGCTGAAAATTCGCGGCGGCCGCGCCATCCTTGATTACACCGGCAGCGATCCGCAATTGCTTTCATCATTGAATATGCCGACCGGCGGTATGACGCGTCACGCGCTGGCGCTGGTCGGCTATCACTATGTGCTCTATACCCTGAATCCCGATATTTTGCTCAACGCGGGGCTGGATCGCGTCGTCGAATGTGTGCTGCCCGAAGGCAGCGTGATGAATGCCGTTTACCCGGCTGCCGTCGGCATGCGCAGTCTGACCTGTAAGTTAACGCATGTATTGACCTTTGGCGCGTTTTCACAAGCGATCCCTGACCGTTTGCCTGCCTGCGCGGCCTGTGGACTGGCGATTCTGAACGTGAAAACCACCAACACCTCGGGTCGCCCGGTGATTGCTTCCATCGGCCCGGTGGGCGGCGGGGCGGGCGGCATGCCGTTCGGTGACGGAGAAGAAGGATCGGGCGCTAACGTGGCGTTTCTGCGCAATACGCCAGTGGAGATTAACGAAGCGGAAGTGCCGATTCGTATCACCCGCTATTGTCTGGTACCCGACTCCGGCGGTGCAGGAAAATATCGCGGTGGTTCCGGGCTAATGATGGAATTTCAGGTGTTTGCACCTGATACCACCGTCACGGCGCGCAATCGCGATCGCACCCATTTCGCTTCCTGGGGTGTCCTTGGCGGAAAAGCGGGCAGCAATGCCATTTTTGTGAAAAACCCGGAGAGTGAAGCACCTGAAATGCTCGGCAACAGCGATGTGATCCGTTGCCAGGCAGGAGATGTGATTCGATTAACCGGGGCCGGTGGTGGCGGATATGGTTCACCGCTGGAGCGTGATCCCCAGCAGGTGTTATCAGACGTGAAAAGCGGCTACGTTTCTTCGGCGCGTGCCGAGCAGGATTACGGTGTGGTGATCCGCGAGGGTGAGCTGGATATGGAAGCCACGCAGATGAAACGCAATCAACGCTCTGCGACAGCCGACAGCGTGGCACATTTTGACTTTGGCCCATGGCGCACTCGCTTTGAACAAAGCTGGACGCCGGAGCGCTATCGGGCATTGACTGATATCTTATCTCGCGTGCCGGTCATATGGCGTTTTCACATCAAACATCGCCTGTTTGATGCGCTTGCCGCTGCGGAAGCCCGGGGGCAAACCGCTCAGGGGGGGCAGGTAATCTATCAACTTTTTGACGAATTGAGTGAGGAGTTCCGGGACTTCCTGCAGGCGTAACGTTGCCCTTAAGCAGTAATAAAAAAGGGATGCTATCGTCAGCATCCCTTCTCATTTTCACTGGGTTAGAACGGACCCCAGTTGATCGCCACACCAATCAGCAGCGTCAGCACGCAAATCGCAAACCAGATGGCGACGACCGGTGCCACGAATTTAAGCCATTTGCCAAACGAGATATTGGCCGTGGCCAGCGCGGCCATCAGCACACCCGAGGTCGGACTGATGGAGTTCACTATCCCTTCGCCCAGCAGCACGGTTTGCACCGTCACCTGACGTGTCAGGCCGAGGTTATCGCCCAGCGGGGAGAAAATCGGGATCAACAACGCTGACTCGCCCGAACCGGATGAAATGCCGAAGTGCATCAGTGCGGCGCTGATAAACATGCCCACAGCGGCAATCGCAGGCGGAACCGGTGCCAGCAAGTCTGACAGGAAGCCAACAATCGGATCGAGGATATTGCCTTGCTGCAGCACCACCGAAATCGCACCTGCCATCCCGACAATAAAACCGCCTTTGACCAGCTGAGAGCAGCCGGACAGGAAGGTGTTAGCAATAGCAGAACCGGAAAGGCGACCAATCAAACCGACCATGATCGACAGGATGATAAACATCGCCGACATCTCATTGGTGGCCCAATGCAGCTGCACCGTGCCGACCATAAACAGAATCAGCGTCACCGCGCAGGTCAGCAGAATCAGTTTATGACGGCCGGTAATCGCCAGCGGTTCAGCGCTTTCCACCGCAGTGTCCACGCGTACCTGACCATTTTTGCGCATGCGCTTCACGGTAATGATCAGGTAAATCGCCACCGTTAACACAAACAGCAGGTTGGTGATGCCGCGCAGTAACATGCCCGAGAACAGCGGCAACTGCGCCAGATGCTGTGTCAGACCGGTGGTGGCCGGCCCGAGGAACGCCACGTTGAAACCTGCCGCGCAGGTTAGATAGATCAGCGCCATACCGATAACCGGCGGTAAACCTAACGAACGCGCCACCAGCAGGCCAATCGGCACAAAAGCCACCACCGAGTTTTGCACCACACCGGTACTGCCGAGGATGGCGAAGATCACCGCGAAAATCAGGATCAGACGGGTATCGCTGATTTTGGTGCTGCGTGACAGCGAATTCAGCGCCGTGGCAATCGCGCCGGTGGCTTCAATCACCGCCAGCAGCCCGCCGGTAAATAGAATCAGGAAAATGATCGGTGCCGCTTTGATCACCCCCTGTACGATGGCCATGAAAATCTCGCCAGGATAAACACCCGTGCGCGCCACTTCATGCAGACTGCCTTTAATGGCAAAGGTCACACCATTGCGGGTTTCATGATCAAACTTGCCCGCCGGGATAATCCACGTAGCGACCGCTGCCAGCACCAGGATGATAAACAGCAGCAGATAAGGGCTCTGCTCACTCTTCTTGCCTGCGGGCTGCATCGCACTATTTTTTTCAACATTAACCTGCGACATGGTTTTCCCCCAGCATTAGACCCGCTATCAGCGCGGTACGTGAGGCAATATCAGCAATGATGATGTGCTCATGACGCGCATGAATGCCTGCACCGGTCGCGCCCAATCCATCTAAGGTTGGGATACCCAACGCTGCAGTGAAGTTACCATCGCTGCCGCCGCCCACCGATTGACCTTCCACACTGAAACCGATCTGTTGTGCCACGGCTTGCGCACGCTGCATGATCGCCAAAGACTCTGCGCTCTGGCGCATCGGTGGACGTGATTGTGCGCCGGTAATCTTCAGCTTAATGCCCGGTAAGTGCGGCTGAATCTGGGTGATTTCGGCGTGAATGCGCTGGGCTTCCTCTTCGCTGGTGACGCGCGTATCGATGCCCAGCACCGCTTTATCCGCCACCACGTTGATGCGATTACCGCCCTGCGCAATACCGACGTTGACGGTGGTGCCACGTTCCGGTGCGTTCAACCCATGCAGGAACAGCACCTGATGTGCCATCTCCTGCACCGCGCTAATACCTTCTTCAGGGTTGTTACCTGCATGCGCGGCCTGGCCGGTGATCGCGATTTGATACTGACCCGTACCTTTGCGCGCAACCTTCAGCGCACCGGTGCCAGCCACGGCGGGTTCCACCACCAGCACTTGCGATGACCCTAACGCATGACGGGAGAGCCACTCGCTGGAGCTTGGGCTGCCCACTTCTTCGTCGCTGCCACAGAGGAAAACGATGCGTTTCCCTGCCAGTAAGTCGTGTTCTTTTAACACGCGTGCGGCCCAAATCGACTGCACCAGGCCCGCTTTCATGTCCAGAATGCCGGGGCCATAAAACTTGCCGTCTTCCTCGCCCATCGGCAATTCGCCTTCATCCCAGACGGTGTCAAAATGGCCGAGCACCACGGTTTGATCGTCGCCTGAGCCCAGCGTGAACTTGAGGTGGTTCCCGTAGTGTTCCTGTACATCGATTTCAGCATCAATACCCAGACGCTCGGCGAACAGGGCTTGCAGCACGTTGCCACAGCGATCCACCGCTGCCTTGTTCATGGAGGGTGACTCTGCTGCCACCAGGGTTTTGATATCTGAGAGAATGTCGTCTGAATGCTGTTGCAAATAACTTATTATATTTTTCATTACTTCTGTCCTCACCAAGTGAATCCCGAGTATGAGGATAAAATTGCGCTTAAAAAATGGGTATAAAACGTTATTATTGTTGACCTGAGAACAACAGATAATGAAAACCTATGGCAATGCTGCTCTATCCTGACAAGTCCATAAGATACTTGTATGAAGTCGGTGTCCATGGCGGCATTCGTCGTGCCGCGGAAGCACTGGATGTCGATCCCGCGGCCATCAGTCGTCAGCTTTCGCAGCTGGCGCGTGATATGCAACTGCCGTTGCTGGAGCGGCGTGGACGCAATGTGGTGCTCACCGAAGCGGGGAAATTGCTGGCTGAGGATTACGCGCAAACGCATCAACGCAGAAGCCACCTGGAAAGGCGTCTGCGTGATTTGCGCCATAAACGCGGCGGCTCGATCCGTATGCGTGTCGGCCAGGGGATGGTCGATGAGGTGGTGAAGTATGTCTTGCGGCCTTTTTCGCAAAGCTATCCTGAAGTGTTCATCGATATTTTATCGGGCGATATGCAAACCACGGTGAGCCTGATCACTCGTGGCGAAGTGGATATGGCCGTGGGTTTTGGCCCCCTGGGTCCGCCCGGCGTGAAGTGTCACAGTTATCTGCGCGGCCCCATCTGCGCCATTGTGCATCGTGATCACCCCATCGGATTGTATCAACAGGTTGAGGTCAGCGATCTTGCCGAATATCCACTGATTGGCATGGACAAAGACTTTGGTATTCAAAGCTATATGAACGTCATGTTTAATCAGGAAGGATTGGTGTTCACGCCCGCCTACAGCTGCAACCTGTTTTCCAGTGCGATTGCGCTGAGCCAGGCGGGAATGGGCATTGCCTTTATGACCACTAAAGTGGTGGAAGACGCCTTGGCATCACGCAATCTGATCGCGGTGCCGATCAATCATCGCATCGCCCGCGAGAGCCAATGCCATCTGTTACGCAGCGCCGACCACCGCTTTACCCCAGCGGCACAGCACCTTTGGCAGCTGCTGTGCCAGTTTTTTGAGGGCAGTTCACATGCTGCATCATAAAGGATTTCACGTTGTCGGCGATTTAGATGCAGCTGACCGCAGCGTGTAGTCGGCCATGATCGACCAGTCACGATCGCCGCCTCCGGCGTTTACCGCCCGATGCATTTGCTGATGCACCGCCTGCAACATCGGCAGTTCGGCTTTAGCGTGGGCGGCAGCGGCCTGCGCCAAACGAAGATCTTTTAACCCGAGGCTGGCCTTGAAGCCGGGTTCATACACCTCCTGCATGATGTTGGCGGAATAGACCTGATAGCTCCGGCTACCAAATAAGGTATTGAGGATCAGATCAAAGAAGCGTTCACGTTCCAGCCCGTTGGCTTCGGTGAGCACCACGGCTTCCGCCATTGCTTCAATCGCCATGGTGATCATCATGTTACAAGCAATTTTCGCCGCATGAGCCGCGGCCGGTGTTTCGCCCATATTCCAGATGCGTTTACCAATCAATGCTAATACCGGTTCCACTCGGCTAAGCGCTGACGATTCTCCGGCTACCAGCACATTTAACTCGCCGCGCGCGGCAACGTCCGGCCTTCCCAACACCGGTGCTGCGATATAAGCAATACTCGCCGCCTGATGGCGCTGCGCCAGCTCATGAGAATAAGCCACCGAAATCGTCGACATCACGATATGCACCAGATGCGGGTTGGCCTGGCTGAGCAGATCATCATTGATGATCACATCCTCAATCGCCCCATCATCAGAGAGCAACGTGAGCACTATATCAGCCTGAAAAGCTTCAACGGCGGTGGTGAGTGCTGTGACTCCCGGAACTTCACGAGCGGATCGACTCCATCCTGAAACCTTATGCCCTGCGGCGATAAAATGTTGTGCGATGGCACTACCCATTGCGCCCAGTCCGATAATTGCAATATTCATCTTGTTACCCTGTTGATAGAGCTGAACGCAGCCAGCTCAGGAGGCGTGATTAATGGCCGGTGCGCGCGCCGGAACTGAAGCCGTGATTGCGAGCTCGCAAAGTGATGAGAAAAGCGATTGCCAGCAGCACAAGCAAAACGGGCGAGAACGACTGGGCGCCCCAGTGATTCAACAGAATGCCGCCGGTGATGCCGCCCGCCGCAATCGCGCCGTTCCACGCCACCACGTTCATGGAAAGTGCGATATCTGCGCCCTCTCCGGCGGTATCCGCGAGTGCCGTTTGCAACAGGGTTGCTGCCCCGCCGAAGGTCAATCCCCACACGGCAACACCGAGATACAGCGCCGCTGGAATGTGCGAAAAGCCCATAAATCCCAATGAAACCAGGGCAAATACCGCCAGACTCACCAGTACGCTGCTGCGTAAGTGGTGATCGATCAGCCGCCCGATCACAGCAATCGCCAGCAGCGCGGAAAGCCCGAACACCAGCAGCACGACATCCACTTGAGAACCCAATCCGGCCAACTGCAGAAACGGGGCGATATAGGTATAGAGAATATTGTGAGCCAGCATCCAGGCGATCACCACACTGAGCACGGGTCTCACACCTGGCGTGGTGAGCACCTTCAATAGCGGCATACGTTCATGGCGCGATTGCCCGGGATAATCAGGCACTTTGGCCAGCACCCACACCACCAGCACAAGGGTTAAGGCAGAGATAACCGCAAAGGCACTGCGCCAGCCCATCACGCCACCCAGCCAGGTGCCGAGCGGCAAGCCCAGTGACAAGGCAATGGGCGTGCCCACCATGGCGATCGCCATCGCTTTGCCCTGCTGGTGAATCGCCACCATCCTGCGGGCATAGCCCGCCAGCAGACTCCATGATAATCCCGCTGCTACGCCAGCCAAAAAACGTGCCGTTAGCGTGAGCCAGTAGTTTGCGGACAGCGCCGTAATAGAATTGAAAATCAAAAATCCGGCGATAGCCAGCAGCAATACATTTCTGCGCCGCCAACTCTGTGTCGCGATGGTCAATGGAATCGCGGCGATCAGCGAGCCCAGCGCATAAGCCGTGACCGTCTGCCCCGCCAGCGCATTAGAGATGTTCAGTCCCGCCGCCATTTGCGGCAACAGCCCGGCAGGCAAGGTCTCGGTGATGATGCAAATAAAGCCCGTCATCGCCAGCGCCAGCAGAGCCGATATCGGCAGCGGTTCTGTTGCTGCATCTTGCTCAGTGAGTGCGAGTTCTTTTTCCATAATTCCTTCTGAAATCATTTATGTATCGACTGGTATATATTTAGGCGTGCAATGTAGCCTTGTTAAGGTTAAAGGGAGCGATCTAGATTAATGTAACGATCGATACACTAGTCAGGCAGGTTCGCTTTGTCAACGAGTTATGTATCGTTTAGTATAGTAATCCACTGCACGCATTAAACAGGAGGACGCGATGGCGACGATGGGACGCCCGAGAACATTTGATCGAGACCAGGCGATCGAACAGGCGATGTATCTGTTTTGGCAGCAGGGCTACGAATCGACTTCGCTTACCCAGCTCAAAGCCAGCATCAACAACGGCATTTCCGCACCCAGTTTTTATGCCGCGTTCGGTTCGAAAGAGGCACTGTTCCGTGAGTGCGTGCAGCGCTATCTCGCGACCTTTGGTCAGGTAACGGAATTCCTGTGGGATACCCGCCTGACGGGGCGCGAAGCCGTGGAAACCTCGTTGCGCCGATCCGCGCAGATGCAGTGCGAGCCAGGCCATCCAACCGGATGTATGGTTGGCCTCGGTGCCATGAGCGCCACCTCCGCCGAACATGCCGCCGTGACCGAACCACTGACACGCTCGCGCAATCGTACCCGAGCCGGAATCGCCGCCGCGATAGAGCGTGCCGTTGCCGCGGGCGAGTTGCGGCAGGATGTTGATGTCCGCGCGCTGGCGGCATCCTTCAGCACTTTCATGTTTGGTTTATCGATTCAGGCGCGTGACGGCGCCAGCATTGAGGAACTTAACAAGGCGATTTCGCAGATGATGTGGATGTGGGATGCAAATAGATAAGGTGAGATCAGAGTGTTCTGCTTAAACAAACGGATTCGGTGCGACCAACATACGGGCCGTAGTTTTCAATCTGCTTAAAGCCGTGTTTAAGATAAAAATCCACGGCGCGAGTGTTGATGGCGCGTGTTGAAAGCTGAATTTCTTCGAAGCCTACACTCACGGCCCACCATTGCAAATGTTCTAACAGCGCCGCCCCCACGCCGTATACGCTGCGATCCGAATACATGCGTTTTAGTTCTGCGATGTCATGCGATAGCGGCCGCAGTGAAGCACATCCTACCGCTCTCCCCTGCTGATCTTTTGCTAATACCCAGATGGAGCGTCTTTCATTCAAGGCTTCAGCATTAAAGTGGCTCTTTCCGTTGTTCCCGGTGATGGCCGCCAACTCTGTAGAGAGTTGTTCAATCAGACGTTGGGATTCAGGGGCGAGGGGGTCAGCGGACTCGATGGTGATCATAATGGGCGATCTATTCCTGATGTGCGGCGATGATGCTCATCGCCTCCGGATTAATCTGCAGTCAGCACGTTAAACCGGAAGCGTTTATCTGCCAATTACTTTTGTTGCTGCTGTTTGGCTTCAGCTTCTTTTTGCTTCTTACTGGCCATGTGATGACCCACGACACAGCCCCCTACCGCGCCCATCACGGCATGGTGCGCAACATGCCCCGCTGCGGCACCAATCATCGCGCCTTTCAGGCATCCTTGCGCTTCCGCCTGAGCGCTGACGGCTAAAAACAGGCCTAAAGTGATAACCAGCTTTGACAGATTTTTCATACAACTGTGGTTCCGTAAAGGGATGAAGCTGAGTACGTTACCGATAAATTTGTTTGAATTCGTGCACTATTCGCTGAGGTGCACCACTGATTGAGGGCTGTTGATGAATGGTTGTTGATTGGGTGCTGCAATGGGGTTCGTCAATCACCCATTCATCAACCACTCACGGCACATCGTCATGCTGTTCGATGCCTGGAGGGCTCTGATTAAGACTGTGAGTGATGCTACAGCAAATGATAGCGGCGCGCGAAGTCAATGAGTTCCACTACGGAGGTAATGTTCAGCTTTAATTTGAGGCGATGTTTATAGGTGCTGACGGTTTTTTCACTGAGCGACAGTTGCGCGCCTATCTGTTTATTGCCCATGCCTTTTGCCAGCAAAATCAACACCGTCATTTCGCGCGCGGAGAGCATGCGTAAGCGTTGCTCATCACTGGCGCCATAGCGACGATGGGCTGCCGTCGGAAAATCCTGCGCTGGGGCGAAACTGTAGCCGCGCATTACCATGCGCACCGCCTCTTTGAATTCGCTGATTTGATCCGAGGCGATGACATAGCCATCGGCGCCCGCGTCCAGACAACGCTGCGCGAAATGCCCACTGTGCGGTGTCGCTATCACCAAAATTTTCATGGCACCACTGAGTGCGCGAAATGCGGACAGCAGCGTTAATCCTTCGATGTTGTTGATGAGATTGACCACCAGCAAGTCCGGACACCGTCGTTGAACCTGATCCAGCGCTTCAACCTCAGGCAAGCAGTCAGCCAAGACGGCGATGCCGCTGTTTTTCAGCGCCATCACGCGTTCGCGGCAATGGTCTGGGTGGTCATTGATAATAATGGCGGTTTTCATGGCGTTCTGATGTTCCTTTCAGAGGATGAATAAACGTCCTTGCATGCTTATCACCTTAGCCCGCGAACGCTGTATCTGCTGTAGGAGAGTACTTATCTGTTGAGTAAAATTCCGGCGACAAGATGCCGCCGGATATCCGTGATTACCAGCTCCAGCGCACACCGAAAGCCGCATTCCACGGGCTGTTCATATGCCGTCCTTTGCTGGTCGCTGCTTCGGTATAAAGCTGTAGATCAGGTTGAAGCTGAGCAGACATCCCCAATGTCATCTCTGCGCGCGTACCGGCCAGATCATTGCTGAAACGCTGATCGTTAAGGGTCATGCGGTTGTTGTTTTCCAGCTCCTGAATCGCTGATAACCGTACCCACGGCGTTAACTGCGCCCCCTGGGATAAGGTCAGTGACTTGCCCACGACGCCGTGCAGCGCAACTTGTTGCGAGC
This sequence comes from Pantoea folii, assembly GCF_056678875.1. Taxonomy (NCBI): domain Bacteria; kingdom Pseudomonadati; phylum Pseudomonadota; class Gammaproteobacteria; order Enterobacterales; family Erwiniaceae; genus Pantoea; species Pantoea folii. The sequence goes on from NZ_JBWXON010000001.1 coordinate 595,408, forward strand.
GTGCCGAACCGCTACGGGCAGCCAGGCCATTATCAAAGCGGAAACTATCACTCTTCGCCCACAACGTGCTCAACTGTGCCGACGGCTCAACGAACCAGCCATCATCAAGTTGCAGTTTGCGTCCCGCCTCAAAGGAAAGACCCAGTGCGGGCACACTAAATCCACCTTTGCTGCGTTCACCGTCCGACATCACGGCATTGGCGCGTGCGTTGTAGTTGTTCAACTTCAGCACGCTGTCGGTAAACCAACCGTCCTGGTGCAACCAACTGCTGTAAGCACCCAGATAGAAGCTGTTGATGCTACCGGTGCTGCCCCCTTTGAAATCCAGATCGCTATTGCTGATACCGCTGAACAAACCGTTGATCACCTGACCGGATTCCACCGCACGCGCGCTGTCCACGCCAAGGGTCACACTCTGCTGATTTTGCTGATACGCCACACCGGCCTGATTATCGACCCGCGTTTTGCTGCCACGGGTTTGAATCCATGCTCCGCCCTCACGGTTCCCTTCACGCACTTCACCCAGACGGCTGCGTAAGGTACTCAGTTCGCTGTACCATGCGGTGGGAATGGCGTTCACCAGACCCAGAGCGCTGGCGGCGGTGGGCGATGGCAACAGCGCTCCCCCACTGTTGGTCTTCGCCGCTAACACCCAGTTATTACCGCTTTTTTGCAAGGCGTAACGGTATGCCCCGGCGTCCACTGCACCGCCGGCCAGTCTGAAGACTCCCGCGCCACCGCCACTGGTCACCAGTGTCACGATGCCATCTGGTGCACTGGGTTCTGCACCGCTGTTCTTCACCGACAGTAGATGTGAGCCGCTGATATCACCGCTGACATCAATACGATCGGCACTCAGCGCAGCAATATCGCTATTCATCACGAAACCGCCGTTACCGCTGAGCTTACTTAACGCGAGAGTTTTAAAGCCGGATGGTGCGTCACTAAAGGTTACGGTGCCGTTATTATTCAGCTGGTTGAGTGATGAGTCGCCATTGAGCAACCAGCGACTGCTGCCATCAATACTGAAGCTGTCTAAACCGGTCACCGTACCTGCCAGCGAGGAACCACTGTTCAATGCAAGAGCGATGCGGCTGGTGGTGTCAGTGCGGACGTTACCGGTGAGTACCGAGCCATGGCTGGCGGTGACTGCGGCTAAGGCATTGCTGTTGCCCTGTAATACATTGCCACTACTGTTGACCTGGGTATTGTCCAGCGTGATATCGCTGACAATACCGTTGATACCCGACGTCACCAGTAAACCGATACCGCTACTACTGTTAGCACTGAGTTTTCCGTTGCTCAGCGTCAGATTACCCTCACGTACCCAGCCCGCCGCCGCATCACTCCCGAGGGTAGTCACGGTTAACCCATCACCCTTGATGGTTGAGCCGGGATAGGCCAGCAGTCCGGCCGCGCCATCTCCTGCAGTGGTAATCGTGGTGTTCATTAATGAGATCACCCCGCCGCGCGCGGCAAATACGCCAATGCCACTGGTGCCTTGCGTGGTGATGGTATTGCCACTGCCACTGACTTCATTCTCACTGTAAAGCCCGTAACTGCCACTGCCTGATGTACTCAGCACACTGTCATTGACAGTGGCTTTGCCGTACTGCGCGTTGAGGGCATGCGACATATCACCCATTGTAGTAATATTGGACGCGTCGATCGCAGAAAGAGTGCCGCCGCTTGCCAGCCACATACCATCTGCACGATTGTTCTTTGTGCGGATGCTACTGTTAATAAGTGAAGCACTTGAAAAATTATTAACGTTAATGCCTTTCCCATCATTAGTCGTGACTGTCACATTTTTTAGTATTGCATCCCCGCTGAGCAGGTAAATACCGTCACCTAGCTCTGTAATAATATCGCTGTCATCGAGATGGATACTACCGCGGCCACTCCCTGAGGGATTATATATTTCAACGCCTCGCTGAGTACCCGCTGCGATAATAGACGCATTAGTGATGATAAGGTGCGTAGAGCCTATGAATATAGGAGGTTGGGGATTTCTTTCTGCAGAAGCAGTTGAGATAATCGAAAGGTATAAAAAAGATAAATTAAACATACTTTTTGTCATGGCGTATCCTTATCAATGACAAGTCGGGTAAGTCAGGCATGATAAAACAGCTCACTGAGTCCGATTCAGTGAGCCATTAAGATGCTAATTATTTATTCATTTCAATTGAGAAATAAGCATTGCTAGTCGTTATTTGCCTTACACGAGCAGCACGATCTTCCATCACAGGGACAATCTCAAGTTTCGCTTGAAAGTTTTTACCCATCGCAGCAGCCCCGTTTACCCAGGCAGAAAAACGTGTCCCTGCTTTCAATGAAATCTGGGACTGTGGAGTATTCCTATCATCAGTGACATCAATCAGTGCAACTGAACGACCATCTAACCAGGCGTCACTCAATTTAAGTTTTAATCTTCCCGCTGTACCATATCGAATATTTCCGCTTTCATCCGACAGTCCTTGTGCAATCATTTTTATTAACTGCGCATCGGGACAGACAACATTCAGCATCAGCACACGTGTGCCAGGACTAAATGTTTGGTTATCACGTTGCAACTGTCCACGTGATAACATGCCAAAATCAATGGCACTATCACCGACAGATATATTACATCTCGGGTCAATTGGCATAACAGACTGCGAAACATCACTCATTTCACTAGCAAAACTCGACAGGCTAAAAAATGTGCCGAATAACACTAATGATAATTTTTTAAAATTCATAATTGTCTCATCACTCAACGCGGCAAATAGCTTTGGAATTTTCGTAAAGCTCATTACCTGAGGGGGCGTTTTCCAGTGAAAGCCTAAAACTACATAAGGTTTTCCCTGACATTTGCACATCCATTTTTCGCGCATTCTCAGCATCGGGAATAAAAACATTGCCGTTTTCACCCACCACAGAGATGAAATTACCGTCCTGATCAAACACACTGGCGCTATATGGCAGTGCTTTTCCATTCTGGTCATTAACCGAGACTAAAACACGCCGAGTTCGTACCACATTGAAATGGATAGAGCTTACCGAACCGCGCGCGGCATCGGTTTCATTCCAGGCATTATCAATATCAACGTTTTTTGCCAATGAACGAGTATCCACTTGAATAGTGGAGCGTTGGAAACTGCTAAGCGATGGCAAAACAGCATATCCACGACCATCAGTCCATGCAGGCCCTGAGGGGGTACTGAGCCTAACCCCCTTCTCTTCACCGACTTTGGCGACACCGAAAGTATCACCAACTCGGTATGCTGACGGGGTAACCCCACCGTCATGTGCCACTAATGCACCACTAGCACGTGCAGAATAACTCGTGTAATTATCCGAATTACTCGTAATGCTGGCACTGACTAAACTAACAGGAGTTGCCATATCTATGCCCGCCGTTCCCGATGTACGGCGAGTTCGGAAATCACGCTCGGTTGAAAGGCTAAAGCCTCGGTCCTGGCTTAAACGTTCACTGTAACGCAGTCCACCTCGAGTGTTTTTCTCGTTAGATGAAATGTAACTGCTGATGCTGCGATTGCTACCCAGTGGCAAACTGAGAGTCAGATATGCACGTTTATCGCTATCGCGATAGCGCCCACCACTGTCTTTCTCAAGACTCACACCAACATAAGCGCGACCGAACGCTCGGCTCCAACTGGTACGTAAGTAATTCACAGCATCGCCATTAAAGGTATTACTACGAGCCCATGAAAGTGAGAAGTTGCCGAGGTAATCCTGCGACCAACCTAAGCCAACACTGATTTGGTCTCGGGTACGCCCATTGTTGGTTTGCTTCTCGGGGGATAACGCATCACTCAATTCGCGATATCCAATAGTTTGCCGGCTCACACCCAAACTGGCGGTAATTTTCTCAGTAATAGGCTGGCCGAACATCATGTTCGCCTGAACACCTTGACTATTATGTCGCTTATCCTGCGCACCCGTGATTTGCAGGTTGAGTTGGCTACGTTGCCATAATTGAGAGTTAACATTAGCAGCCAAAGCGCGCCATGGATCAGAACCCATAACCCCTGCATTTACGCTTACACGGTCTAATAATGGCCATCCATTGGCTGCCGTCACCAATAGAGGCGCTTCGCGACTTCCTTGCTGCTCAAGTTTACCGATACCAAAAGACCAACCTGGGGAGATAACACTGCCATTGAGCAATAGACTGGAAGCAGGCACAATAAATTTACGTTGCGTACCCTCACTGGCAGTTAGCGTTACCTCTAAATCGCTACGGGTGTTTAGCAAAGGAAATCCCCGCAGCCGGAATGGTCCGGCAGGAACGGTAGTGCTATAGACCAGCACCCCTGATTGTCGTACTTCAACTACAGACTGGCTGTCAGCAATGCCTTCCACTAAACCCGGACCATCGTTACTTTTTTGCAAAGCTTGTTCTGGGAGAAATTGGACACCTCGTACCTGGCCTGCACCAAACATGGAGTTGCCCAAACTAATCTGACCCGCCTGCATGACTTTGCCTAAACCCGCAAAAGTACGTTGTGCATAAGCGGCTTCATGATTCACATTATCGACACCGTTAAAACGCGTAAATGTCTGGCGACTGCGAACAATCCAGTCACTCGCGTTGAAACCTGCTTCGGTTGCCAACTGCATGAATTCCAGCCCTGCAATTGCTCCACGACTGCCACTATATTGGGCATCATAGTTAACTAAACCTGCAATACCACCATGATGCCAGGAAGTGTGTTCATCGCTCTGTATTGACACAGCCTCCGCCGGTAAAACTAATTCAACACTGCTTTCGTTTGAATTTAATAACCATTCGGCCTGCTGCCATGCCATTTTTAAATCAAAGCAGCTAGCGTCCTTCATCATTCCTGATGGCATTTTCAAACCAGCAGCTTTAATGAACTCACCATCAACACAAGGTTGACCTGTTTCATTAAAACGCATCGTTAAACGCCCGCGATCGCTACCATTCACTTTCAATGCCACACGACTTTCGCCCGCCATAAATCGTGGCGCTTCCGCAAATTGAGCCGCCATGCGAGGATCAAAGCCCAACGCGCGCAATGTCTGTTCGTCGAACACCGTTTTGTCTTCGGCTAAAGCTACAGTCGGGCTCACTGCCAACATCACTGCTACTGCGACAGGTGTGAAGCAATAGCCAATTGATCGTTTAGCCACAGAAATCACCTTACAATCAGTGCATCGTAGCTTTTGACGGCATAACCCCAGGTTGTAGCAGGTGCCAGACGTACACTGTTAGCAGTGCTTGATTTTTTTCCTTCATCCGGCTTCAACGTCAGATGTTGCCCGGGCAGAATATAGCTTTCTGGCAAGCTCCAGGTCACATTATCAGGCAACGTTTGCACAGCTTGATTAAGGCGAACTACATAAGGTGAATCATTGCTCACTGTCAGTTGATTACCGTTATGTTTCCACACTAAACGTTTCCAGGGTGCATCATCACGCGGCAATTCTGCTGGACGAATAAGCACAGGCAAATTCTGGCGGACTGTCATTCGAACGACATTTTCACCTTTTTTCTGTGGAGGAACTCCTTCAAATATGACACGTCCAAGGCGCTCAGTTTTAAGCGGAGTCTTATCTGTCATAATAAAACGTACGCGTTGATTTTTATTGCTATCAACGCGCGCTGCTGGTGGCGTAACACTCAATAAAGACGTAACATTATCGCCTTTAATATTCTTTAGCGTAGTGACCAGTAACACGGGATTAGCATCTGTATTTTTAACATTAATAGCACCCTCGCCATCTTTTTGTTCGATAATAACGACGGAAGTTTCGGGAACCATTCCTGTCGCCCAAGATGCTGATGTGGACAGGTAAAGCGCTGCTGCGCCACCTTTAATTAAAGAAGAGAACTTCATTATTTACCTCACTAATTAAATGCGCCAATCACAGCGCCACAATGTATTAATCAATCGCATCAACTTAACCACAGTGATGCAATGGGAAAATTATGCTATTTTTTACATTGTTCACCCAGCAGGAAAGGATTACTAACCTGTAGGAAATTACTTAGGAGGGCCTGGAATCATAAAAAAGGCCTTGGTTAGATACCAGGGCCTTTTAACAATACGAAAAGATATTAAAGATAAATTAGTTCTATACTACTTTGGCCATCAAGCTTAATTGCATGATCAATATTCAAATCAGTCTTGTTATTGATAAATGCCTGAACGCTAATGTTGCCGGTCATCGTCGTAAATTCTACAGGTGTCACACTACCTGTGGTTGCAAAAGACATCTGTCGTGGTGTTGGATTCAATACTGCATACATGGAATTTTGCGCTCCGCCGGCGGACCAACTGGCACCATCAGTATCACTTAAAATAAGATCTGCAGACGATCCCTCTAATTTAATATCTTTCATCAGAAGAGAGTATCCACCAATTTTCTCACCGGCTGTCGTTGAGCCCAGCCCGACAACATGTGAACCATAAACTACTCCAGCAGTGCTCGTACCTACACCCACAGCAGACTCTGTCGTTACACCCGGAGTCGTATTGAGTCGCATCGATTTTGCTGCAAGCGCAATTTTTGTTGGTGCTGTACACGTAATGGTCATTGCAATATTTTTAGCCGGTTGCACGGTATAACCTGTTGTACTTAATGTATTCGCAGAGATATTACCATAATCTACAACGCCAGCATCCGTTAAAACTGGCGTACAAGCCGCTGGTTTAATTGTACCGATCACACTGACATCTACAGACTGAGCTTGTGAGGTGCTGATCATCGCCGCCAGCATAGCCAGCGAGAAGAAAGAGGTTTTCAATTTCATCATTTTTTTCTCGTAAATTAAGTTACGTTGATCATCACAGATAAATCAGTTCGAAATTAGCCAGGCCATCAAGCGTGATTTCGGAGCTCAAATCCAACTCAGAGGCTTTATTAATATATGGCTGGGCTGTCACATTCATAGTGAGGTTTTCGATAGCTTGTGGCACGATAGATCCTGCTGCAACCGGCGTGATCTGGCGCGCATTACCAGAACCAGGATTCCACATAGTAGTGCCTGAACCCACATTTACCCATGTCGCTGCATTGCCATCACGAAACGCTGCGTCAAGAGATGTACCGGCTTCCTTAAGCGTATTTATACCTAATGCATAACCGCCAATTTTACTTGTTCCTGCCAAGCCAAGCCCTGCTTTCTGATTATACCAGCCTCCTGGAACAGCACCTGCGCCTACTGCATTCTCTGAAACCGCACCTGCGACTGAGCCCGGACGGAGTGAGGTTGCCGCAATTGCCACAGCTGTCGGCGCATCGCAGACAACTGAAAGTGTGATAGTTTTTGCATTCAAATACGTATATTCACTATATTTGAGATCACCTGCCTGAATGGTAGCCCAATCCATTACTCCACCATTTGAAAGCGTCGGGGTGCAAGATGAGGGGAGCAGGGTTCCCGTAACGGTAATATCGACCGACTGTGCCTGGGCAGTAATCGATGACGCAGCCAAAATGGCCAATGCAACAATATTTTTTTTCATCATTTCAATATCTCTTTATCGATGGCGAGGTTTTATAGATAAATAATCTCAATGTTACTTTGTCCATCGAGGCTAATTGGCTGGCTTAAATCAAGTTCTGATGCTTTGGTGATATAAGCTTGCACTCCAATATTACCGGTCAGTTGACTAATTGCCGATGGAGTCGATGTTGCAGTAGCAGCAACAGACATATAGCGAGCATTGCTAATGCCAGCATTATAAAACCCCATATAGCTCCCGGGCGTTAAATTAGTCCAGTTCGAACCCAGATCGTCGCTAAATAATGGATGTGCATTTACTCCACCTATTTTCGCATCCTGAAGCCACATTGAATAACCGCCAATTTTCTCCCCGCCGGCAGTTAACCCCAGACCTACCTTTTGCTGAAATCTACCTGCTGCAGAAGTAGAGGGATGTTGTGCAATTCCTGAAGCATTCTCAGCGAGTAATGCTGTTGTCCCTTTACGGTTTGAGGATGCAGCAAGCGCAATTGAGGTAGGAGCACTACAGGAAATACTCAGGCCAATTGATTTTTCCGGAAGCACGATCAAATCACTATACTTAAGATCAGCAGCAGAAATATCGCCATAATCAATAACGCCGCCATTGACCAATGTTGGTGTACATGCCGATGGCGCGATTTTTCCTGTAAGCTGTAGCTGCACCGAATCAACCGCTTGCACTGATGTAGCTGTTATCGCACATACCGCAAGTGCACAAAAAGAATTCTTCATCATTTTTCACCCTTGTTAGTTTAAATAATCGCAACGACTCAGATTTTAAGCATCACGCCCTGTGAGTCCTCTGTTTAACTCTGCATTGTTGCGTTGAAATGAGATTACTAAAGTGAAGAGGATAAGTTCAGCGGAAAAGGATTAGCAGCTTGTCAGTAATTACTGATGCACTGCCAAATGAAATTCAAATTCAAAAAAGATCATTTCGGTACTTGAACAGTTCTAAATCGGTGTTCAGCCCCAGTTTTTTCATCCCCGATTGCTTGTGCCCGCTGATGGTTTTACGGCTGCGCTTTAATTTTTCTGCTATCTCAATCACCTGCATGCCATCAAGAAAACAGCGGATCACTTCCGCTTCACGCGGTGATAACAGCGTATCCAGTCGCGAAAGCTTCTCGCCGTTGGCGTAATACAGCGGCCCATCTAATACCGCGCCATCGCGCTTTCGCACCGGTATTTTGCTTAATTCACTTTCAATGTTATCAGGAATAAAGCGCAGCCCGCCGTTAATCACGCGAATGGCTTCAAAATACGCCTGCGCCTCTTCACGCTTAGAAATATAGCCTTTGATTCCACTCATAAAGGCGGCACGTATTACCGCCAGGCTTTCCATGGAGGACGAAAGTAAAATCTTTAATTTTGGATGGCGTGATAAAATCTGTTTGATTAACGACAAGCCATCTAACTCATCGCCACCCAAAATATAATCCAGCACCAGTACATCAGCAGAATTCTTTTGCAACCATGATAAGAGTTCGTGGCTATGGGAAAAACTGCCGGTGATCTGCATATCGGGATAGTGGCTGGCTGCCATTTCCAGTGATAATCGAATCATCGGGTGGTCATCCAGTAAAACCACCGTTATTTTTTCACCCGCGTAACGAATCATCAATGTCAACCTCATCAGTCAGCCAGAATAAACAACAAAATACGTTTTATTGTGCGCTGATCGTAACGCAAGGTGAGACCATTCTGAGTCAACAGTTACTGATTAAATGGTAGGAATTTACTTACACAGCCATGGCAAATCTTAGTGCCATCAAACTTCTCTGACAGACGTCGCTAAAACAAGACCGCGCCTGGCCTACTTCACGCCACAATTTCGCACAATACCCCCAGATTATTCTGACACGTCAATAACGCCCTGCCTGTTTTGTTTATTGGACTTTTCCTGATTAGGAACTCAGCGGATTATTATGAAATTCTCTCACCTGCTATCGCATCTCGTACTGATTTATACCCTGCTTTTCGCGAGCGGCAGCATTGCGGGTGGCGTACCGTTAGTGTTAACGCCCCGTATTGAGGTTAACCCGCCTGCGGTCACCTTGAATGCCGATGTCAGACACTGGTTGCAACGCCACCCACGTATTAACGTCGGGGTTTGGGGTGTATCGCAGCCCCCTGTCAGCCTGGGGGGCGAGCGTGGTGTGCTAGCCGGTATTGATGCCGATTATTTATCCGTCATCGAATCAACCCTGAATGTGCATTTCCAATTGCTCTATTTCCCGACACGCAGCGAAGCGCTGAGCGCGTTACATCACGGTGACATCGACATGCTGGCCATCTGGCGTCCCGCTCTGGAGAACAACCGTACCGTTGCCGCCTCCTTGCCGTGGCTGCACGATCAGGCCGTGGTGATACATTCCGATCAGGCTCTACTTCAGCAAACGGAAATTGAGAACGGGTTATTGGCGTTAATGCAAGACAAACAGCATCAATGGGACCCCTATGGTGCTTCACCAAATAGTTTTTTGGATTATTACCATGCAGTACAGCGACTGGCTACCGGTGAGTCCGGTGCGATTGCCATTAATCGCACCACCGCCCACTACCTGGCACGCGACTTAAAGCTTGATAATGTCTGGCTGACGCCGGATGCAACCTTAGGTGCGCTGAACTTCAGCTTTGGGGTGAACAGCCGTGCGCCACAATTACTTACCGCTATTGACCAGGTGCTGGATGCCCTGCCGCTGGTGAGTCGGTTGCGCATTTCTCACGATTGGGGGTTGAATCACGACACCGCTGAAGCGTCACGTGTGCTGGCGTTAAGCCCTGAAGAGATCACGTGGTTAACCGAAAACCAACCAGTCAAAGTGGTGCTGGATAGCCGCCTTGAGCCTTACAGCTTCATGAATGCCCAGGATAAGCCCGACGGCCTCTCCATCAATCTGCTGAAATTCATTAGCGATCGCTTTGGAATTGCTTTTGACTATCATGTCATCAACAACGATCAGGAAAAGGCTGCTTTTCTCGCGCGCTATCCTCAGGCGTTAGTCAGCCAGGCTTTTAGTGTGCCGGGTGAAGATGAAACCACTGCACCCCGGCTGCAAACCGGTACGCCATGGTTGGTCACACCGCCTGTACTGTTGATGAATCGTCAACACGAACGTCCCTTGTCTCTGCAAGATTTGTCAGACGAGAAGATTGCCATCGTAAGACAAAACCCATTAATTCCCTGGCTACAAACCTGGTACCCCACGCTGCAATTGGTTGAAGTGGAGAACCTGCAAACGGCACTTCACCTGCTAAAACAGCAGCAAGTACGTGCTGTGGTGGCCTCACAGTTTGCCGCGCAATATCATCTGAAACGCACGGGTATCGGCTCGCTCTATCAGGCATTAGCGTTGCCCGTGAAGCCGCTGAATATCAGTTTTGCGGCGAAACGGGATAATCCCCTGGCCTTGAGCTTGACCAATAAGGCATTGCAGCAGATCACCCCGAATACGCTGACCCATCTGGCAGCATCGTGGCGTGATACCCTCCCGGTCCCCGAGCAGAGTCATTACGATGCTGAGACCTCATGGACGCTTTTTATCATCATCATCACCGCCCTATTGATAGCAGGCTGTCTCTTTTTGTGGGTGACTCGCCTGCGCAACAGCCTGAAAACAGTGGCCCGGCATCTGCAATCCAAAGAGGCGTTAATCGAACAACTGGAACGCGCCACCGCCGAGAATCAACAGGTGCTGCACTCACGCAACCAATTTATGAAGAGTATGGGCCATGAAGTGCGCACGCCGCTTAATGCCATGATGGGGTTGCTGGAGTTGGAACTCGGCCGATTGCAGCAGCAAAAATTGCACAATGAGAATGTGCAAACCGCTTATGAGTCCGCCTGTATTCTTTTGTCACGGGTGGGGGATGTATTTGATATCTTCCGTGCCGAAGCGCGTGATAGCAATAATCACAGTCGGGTGGTGAATATCCCATCACTGCTGCACAGTACGGTGGCGCTTTTTCGCCAGCAGGCGGAAGATAAAGGGCTACAAATCAACGTGACCGATGCGCTGCCAGCCCCGATGTTTGAGTTCGATCCGCTGTTTATTATCCGTATTGTCTCTAGCCTGCTGCGTAATGCCATTCAACATACCGAGCAAGGGGAAATTGCAGTGGCAATCTACCCGCTTGAAACCCTGCCCGATGGGTGCCATCACCTGGTCATTGAAGTGAGCGACCAGGGCAACGGGTTTGATGCCGCCACCGCACTCATGAACAGCCCAGAGGTGACAGAGGAAGCCGACGAACGCGACTGGGCGCTGACCGGCTTCAGCCTCGCAGCCTGTCAGCGGATGGCACATGCGGCTGGCGCGGAGATTACCGCTGAAGTGGTGGCAGGCAAAGGCAGCGCGGTGAGTCTCCATCTCAGTGCGCATCCAGCCAAACTGACACCGATAACACTTCCCGGCGAGCAGAGGCGCTCAAAGGTGCTGATAGTTGAAGATTACCCACCCGCGCGCCTGATGCTCAGCCAACAGCTACAAAATAACCACCATGAGGTTCTGGTTGCCAGTAATGGCAAAGAAGGATTGGCGTTGTGGCAGAAGCATCAGGCTCAAATCGATGTGATCATCACTGATTGCACCATGCCTGAAATGGATGGTTTTACGATGACGCGTCATATTCGCCAGCAGGAAGCCAATGAGCGTCTTGGTCCCGTGCCGATTCTGGGGCTGACCGCAATGAGCGGCTTTGATGCCACCAAAACCTGTCTTAGCTCAGGTATGAACACCTGCCTGACAAAACCGCTTTCCCCCGAAGAATTGGCGCAATGGGTTGAGCGACATCTTCATATCCCTCCTTCGTAAAAATATTCTTGTCTGTCATTCGATGAATTAAAGACCCAGCTTGGTTAATAAAAGGCACCGCTGTGTGAGAATAGTTTAGTATTTTCTTACACAGCAAGGACGCCCTGATGCACGTTATTATTTATGATCGACAGCCGTTAATTCGCGATGTTTTAGTGCCTTTGTTTCAGCAACGTCAAGATAAAATCATTATCGCCACCGGCGATGAGGATGACTTCATCTATAATACGATAGTGTTTCGCCCACATCTTGTGGTTTTTGACCCGGCCCAACTTAGCCACGCCTCGCTAGAGAAACTCATTAGGTTAAAGCGTCGTTATGCCGATATCCGAATCTTTGCATATGCAGGAGACGACAGCGTTTATTATCTGTTGCGCAGTTTACGCCTGGATTATCAGGCGTATATGAGCAAAGCCTGTCCCATTGAAAAACTCAGCAGCGTGTTAACCGCGCTCGCCAATAACGAGTCCGTGATATTTCGCCATGCTAAAAACGCTTATCATCAGCGATATCCTGACAGATTGATTATACAGTCACTCACCAATCGGGAAATACAGATGCTACGTCATCTGGCCGCCGGTAAAAAAAACAAGACCATTGCCAAGGAGCTGGATATCAGTTGTAAAACCGTCAGTACCTATAAACGCAGCATTATGAAGAAGATGCAAACCAGTAAGATCAGCGATGTGGTGGATTTAGCCGCGAGAAATGGCTTTGCATAGCAGAGAAATAAACCGGTGTCTCACAGCACCGGCGAATTCTGTAAGTCAGAGAGATAAGCGTAAAGTTCTGTCGTCAGTGACATCAGAGCGGGTGTGAAGACCTCGACCGGTAAAGACGTATCCCGGCACTGCTTTTCCAGACTCAGACAGGCATCTGCCAGCTCATTACGCCGCGCAATACGCAGACTTCCCGCGATACGATGAACAAGATCGGCGATCACGTGGCGATCCTCCGCTGGCGTTAAAACAGCAAGTTTGGAGAGATCCTCTTGTAATGTGGTGACCATTAAATCATGCAGGCTTTCCGCCATGCGTTGTTCTTCATCCGCCTGTTCAATTGGCGGGTTATGTTCTTCAACCCACTCAGCAGCCTGGTCGGAATGGGCCTGACTGAGTGCCGCTGACAAACTGTTTAACGAGCAAGGTTTAAATAAACAACTGTTCATGCCCGCTTCCATGCAACGCTCATAGACTTCTTGCATCGCATTGGCGGTGAAGCCGATAATCCACGCCGCCCTACGCGACTGCTCTGCTTCTGATTCTCGGATCACCTGGGTCAATTGATAGCCGCTGAGACCCGGCATATTGCAGTCAGTGATGATCACATCGAAGTGTTCTTGCTGCCAGAATTGCAATGCTTCATAGCCATCACACGCCAGCGTCGCCTGCTGCCCCAGCCAACTGAGCTGTTTCGCCAGTAACATGCGGTTGGCGGCATTATCATCGACCACCAGCACCTTACCGCTGGGCAAAGCCGCAGCAATATCATGGATTGATTCGTCTCTTTCCCCTGCACTGCTCATCAGAGGCAAACGCATCACCGCTTGCACACAGGTCCCAATACCCCGCTCGCTTCTCAGAGTTAACGTACCGTTCATTTTTTCACAAACGGTCCGGCTGATATAAAGACCTAATCCGGTCCCGGATCGACGATTGTCCGCCTGGCTAAAGGGCTGGAACAACGTCGCCTGCTGTGCCTGATCAATACCGATACCACTGTCCTGCACATCGATGGTATAGGTCACCAGATTGCTCACCGCATCCACCTGCTGCTGGACGATCAGTGAAACACCGCCCTGATCGGTAAATTTAATGGCATTGCCCAGTAAATTGGATAGCACTTGCTTGATACGCAGAGGATCGGCAAGAACCGGTTGAAGAGGTTCTTCAGGATAGCGCTTGGTCAGACTGATGTTTTTATCCAGTGCTAATCCCTGAAAAACTTTGAGCAGATTATCAATCAGCTTTGCCAGATCAACGGGTTCAGGATGGTAATCCAGCTGTCCACCCTCGATGCGTGAAATATCCAAAATATCGCCAATCAGTCCCACCAGACTGTCAGCCGATTCATAGGCGACTTCAAGGGCTTGTATATCCTGCTCGCCATTGCGTCCTTTCTTTAATGCCATATCCAGCATGCCGATGATCGCGTTCATTGGCGTACGGATTTCGTGGCTCATGGTTGAGAGGAACACGGATTTCGCACGGTTAGAATCTTCCGCACGCTCTTTGGCTTCACGTAGCTCGGCAAACAGTGCTTCACGTTCCGAGATATCCATCCATCCCCCGATCACACCCACCACCGTGCCATCACTGTCATGCCAGGGTTCAATCCACTGATATACCGTAATGCCGATGGAAGAATTGGGGTTGTCCCACAAGTCGTAACGGCGATCTTCGAGAATGCGGGAGTCGGAGTTCATCACTTCCATTAGCTGGCCATGGTAGAAAGCCGCTTGTTCTGGGGTGCGCAGGCCGGGATGTTCCACCATGGTTTTGCCCAGCGCCTCGTCATAGGTGACACCGGTTTCGACTAAATAGCGTTCGTTGCAGAATGTCAGTCTTCCCTGACGATCGCGCAGTGAAACGGGGAACGGCATACTGCTTACCACGGTACGCAACTGCGCCAGTTGATTGTTTAATTCCCGGCGGAGTGCCGCCTTACGTTTTATCTGCTGACGCAGATAAAGAGCCCATCCCACCGTCAGCAGGATAATGATGCCGGTGAAAATAGCGGACGCGATCATCAAATCACGATAACGCGCCCAAAAATCGTCAACATTGACAAAATCCCCTGGGCGCCAACGGTTTGCCAAACTCTCCATTTCGACGGGCGGAATGCTTAACAGTACTTTATCAAGTATGGATTGCAGTTCAGGATCGCCTGGCCCGACACCAAAGGATATCCAGGCGGGCCGATCCCCCACGGTCGCCACAATTTTAAGTTGCCTGGGGTAGTAAGACTTAATTTGGTAATCCGACATCATCAAAATACCCACAGCAGCATCTGCGCGCCCTTCAGCCACGGTCTCCATCAATGCAGATTCGTTATCCACGGAAACCAATGTGATATCAGGAAAATGAGTGTGAATGAGATCTTCTGATCCACTGCCCGACACCATCGCCAGCCGCTTACCACGTAGATCTGGCAGAGAATGAATATCGCTGCGGTTTGCGCGCGTGGTAAGAGCATAAGCACTGCGCAGATAAGGGCGAGTAAAGAGGATCTGTTGCGAACTCTGCATACTGGGGGTGAGTGAGGCGAACATGTCAACTTCCGCCGTTTTAACCCGTTGCATCAACTGGATGGCATTATCGACAGTACTATATTCAAAGATGAGCCCGGTTTTCAGACTCACTATCGAAAGCAAATCGTATGCCATTCCGCGTAATTTCCCATTGGCCCCCACAATGGTCATTGGCGCCGCTTTATCGCCGCTAAACAACACCACATTGACGTGAGAATGCGCCGCCATCCATCGTTGTTCTTCCGGTGTGAACGTCAACGAATTAACAGACTGGGTAATATCGACTAAATCAGGCTGCCAGATGCGGTTGATTTGCAACTTATCAGCCAAAGGAATATTCGCTAACGCCTTGTTAAATAATGACAAAAGCTCAGGCTGATTGTGGCTAAACGCGAAGGCGATATCCCTGACGGGCAAGGTGCTGTAACGCGACAAATGCACATTATTTAGGTAGTTGCGACTTAGCGAATAACTGTTACCCAGGTAGACATCCGCTTTGCCAAAAGCCACAGCGCTGAGTGCATCCTGATAATTATCATAGAGACGAAACCTGGCTTGCGGGTAATATTGGCGTAACAGTGAAAGCGGCAGGTAATCTCTGACTAAAGCGACCTGAACCCCTTGCAGATTATCAGATAGCTTTTTGGTGTGTTTCATCTCCATACCCAGAACCGCCCGGTCTCTGGCATAGGATGCAGACATGGCAAAATCGTTGTTGGCTACGCATTTGGGCACAGAAGGAATAAAATCGATTTTTCCTGCCGCCAATGCTTGCCAGCGCTTTTCAGGATCGTTAAAGGTTTCAATACGTACCGGAACGCCTAACTGTTGTGCGATTAGGCCGACGTAATCCGCGCTGATACCTTCAAATTCGCCACGAATATTACGCATTCCATAAGGGGGCGAGTCGTTACGCATTACGCCCATGACCAACTGATGCTTCTGATGAAGGAAGGCCTTTTCATCGGGGGACAATACTAAAGCAGGTTGTTCTGAGCCTATCAGATGCGTCATTAACTGAAGTTCGGAAGCCTGAACGGGCGCGCAGATAAGCCACATCCCAATAAACAGTAAAATGACGCGTAAGCGCTGCATAGCAAGAATTATCCAATCAAATTGTTACGACGGGCAAAATCGATCAACTCAATCAACGTGTGTGCGTTGAGTTTCTGTTTTAGGCGATGTTTGTAGGTACTGATGGTCTTTTCACTTAACACCAGTTGCTCCCCGATCTGCTTATTGGTCAGCCCTTTAGCAATATTGATCAGCACACTGAGTTCACGATCGGAAATATCAGAAAGCAATTTGCCGTCATCCTGATTTTTCGACTGCCCATACTCCATTTGCGGGAAAAAGCTGTAATTGCGCATCACCATTTTAATCGCATCGGTGAGTTCGCCTAAATCATCACTTTTCGTCACAAAACCGTCAGCCCCAGCCTGTTTGCAACGTTGAGCAAAGTTTGCTCCCCCCTGCGAAGTCAGCACCAAAATTTTCAGCGGTAACTGCAGTGCGCGCAGGCGTTGTAACACCTGAAAACCATCCACTTTAGGTAAACCGATATCCAGTAGGACTAGATCCGGGCGCGTATCTTTGGTCTTCTGGATAGCATCCACACCATTATCGGTTTCCGCCACAACCTCCATATCGCTTCGCTCCAGCAGCATTTTCACGGCAAAACGAATCACCGGATGGTCGTCGACAATAAGCACTTTCTTCATGGGATAGGCGGTCCGTAAGATCGGTTGACAGGATTGATTTGGAAGATAGCCTAACAAGATAACTAAGAATAGTCTGTAGGAAAGTACTTATCGAAACCCCATCTTGTAAGGTGAATAATGCATTGATTTTTATAGTATTAGTTCCTTTAACATTGACCTCTTGCTGTTATGTGTTCATTTAACATTTTAGGCTGAATGATATATCTTACATATTATGATTTCGACATGTTTACGCCATCGACATGTTATGGCCATATGTCGATAAAACCGTATTTTTTAAACATATGGTCTGGAATCCTGAAATCCCTTACAACGCCTTGCCCTTGCTGCCGCCTGACCAGGAAACGATTGAGACTCGTAAGGTGTTAAAGGCTTGTATCACTGCCAGGGCCGCAGTCGCGGAGCTGAATCAATAAATGAAAAGGGATTAAGTGCTTCATTATGCCGCCCTCAATCCCCAAAACGCTATTCATCAACTGCGAGAGTTAACTCTACTCTGTCTGGGGCGCTCCATGTACACAGATCACAACCTCAGTTGCCCACCCAAAATGGCATCCGCTTCCTGAAGTGACACATCCAGTCCCGCTGAAGGTGTAAATGTCAGCTCGCCAAAAATGACCTCACCATTGAGAAGATAGAAATCAGCGCGCACAAATTTAAAATCCGTCGCCAGTTTCATTGCATATTGCTTCATTTTCACAAAGCCATCAGGCATCTCTGGCAGGTCATACTTATTAATCAACTTCACCGTATCCTCAAAGGGTAGCGGATTCCAGTTCATGTCAAAGTAATAGAATTTAGGTGTGCCTTTTTCACGGCCGACACAAACCATGACCGCGTAGGGTTTACCGTTAAAGCAGTAAAACTTATAGTCGTCTGGAAAACCACCGCGTTCATTCTCGATGAATTTTTCACAGAGAATCTTTCTCTCGATCTTGCGGTATTGAGGCTCAATAAAATGTGATGAGAAATCCTCACTCAACCACTTACTCAGCTGCCTGTTGGTTTTTTCAACATCCAATGAGGATTTATCACTACAAATGATGTTGTAGCCTGCGCCGTGGTTGCACTTCAGGGCAAATCTTTCCGGTAATGCAGCATAGTCAATGTCCTGCGGATTATCGTAGACGCCATAAAGCTCATTGAGAATTTCACCGCAGCCTTTGGATATAATATATTCTCTGACCTTGAATTTATCTGCACACTGCGTGTAAATCTCATTATTGAACTCATTAAACTTAAGCCACTGAATTTTTTCATTGAAATTCGTGGGGTTTGATAAGTTAAGTTTTTTCTTGAATTTTATATAGTAGTGAGCTTTAGCACAGAATTCTGGTGAAATATTAGCGCTAATTTTCAGAGCTGACTTAACTGTGTGTTTAATCATTCTCATTGAAATTATCTCATTTTGAAAATGTTGAGGTGCATTTTGATGATTGTTTTATTCTTGAAAAAGTAATTCAGTAACGTACAAGACAAAACTTCGACAATCAAAAAACAGTATGCAGCGCCATTAATCCCGAAGGTGCGAATCATTAGCCAGGAGAATGGCACGGTTAATACACAACATAAAAACATCTTCTTAGCCAGATAGTTGTATCCGGACTCTTTGATCATATACCGGTAGCAGATGGTTCCCAGTGACGAGAACATCGTGCCAATAATGATGATGGGTATAATTTCGGCAGATCCCATATACTTATTGCCATAAAGCAAATGGATAAAGTCATCACCAAACAGATAGAACCCACCTAGCACAACAAGAGACAGCAAGATAACAATCCTATTGATTTTACTTAGCAATTCATCTACAGCAGGTTGATTCTTTTCATTGTAAATCTTTGAGAAAAAACTCGTTATTAATGCCAATACGATAAATGACCAGGCACCTCCTATGGTTAACGCAACGCTATAGATTCCCAGATTTGAGTAAGAGATCATTTTAGCCAGAAAAATACTCGAAATCTGCGTGTAGATATCCGCTGATATGCTCGACAGAATTAAGGCCCCGCCGGTATACAACATATGACGGTTATACATCACAGCACCTTTACTACTTTCATTGACTGCTGTGGTCTGCCTAAAGTACACAAGGCGCATGACGTAAGGGACCAGAGGGATAATGATGATAGGTATCGTGAAATAGTAAATCGGCAGTTCAAAGTGTGATATGTAGAATCTGGCCATCAGTGCCAAAGACAATCCGATGACATTGGTAATCGTATTGATCTTTGATTTTAATTGAGTGTTGTTATAGATCGAAAAGAAGTCCATCACGATGTAATACGTAGCGATGCAGTTGGCCACGCCAAAGATAAAGACCGTGAGATCCGTAAAGAAGTAGAGATACGTGAGTACTGCACTTGAAGAGATGAGAAAGAAAAAACGTCTCTGA
Source organism: Pantoea folii (assembly GCF_056678875.1). Lineage (NCBI taxonomy): Bacteria > Pseudomonadati > Pseudomonadota > Gammaproteobacteria > Enterobacterales > Erwiniaceae > Pantoea > Pantoea folii. The sequence continues at coordinate 615,092 of NZ_JBWXON010000001.1, forward strand.
TTCTGCGTATGCATCGCTAAAGAGATACCTGAACGGACTCTCTCACTCATGCGTTTAAAAATAATATTCTGACCACCAAACCATGACAACGTCTGTACAAAGATAAACAGCGAGGTGGCGATGTTTATCTTGCCAAAGTTATCCGGGCCAATGTATTTAGCCATTAACGAATTGATATATATCAGCCCGATGATATTGACTGACTTCTCCAGCATGATCCATATCGCGTTAGAATACATGTCACGTCTCACATACACTTATGTTGAGTTGCAGTTGTTTATGCTTGATTGATGTTCTACGCTCAAAAGCAACGAGGTTTATATGCATTACTGGTATATTTATTTGTCAAAAGGTTATATAGTCAAATAACCTTCACATTACTTTTTTACTTTTCGCTTTCATTTTAATTGGTCGATACTGTGACTGTTTACACAAAAATAGTGAAGGGTTTTCTGTTCGAATCAGATTAATAGCAGTCATTTATAAAAATTAGTGCCAGACATTAATAAAGCGCTGTATTGAGGGAATTAATTAAATAGGAGAGTAATAATCAGGAAGATAGGGGAATTAACTCACGGTTTTGAGCCGACGTGCGCGCCTTACATGCCGCATAGCAGGTTTGAGTGATATGCCGATATAACCCTCTTACATAAAGAGTTCTGAGCATTCCGGCTGAATAATCCCAATTACACGACCACCCTCTTCTTCATGACTGTGCCTCGTACCACTGCCAGCAATATCCCTCCTACAATCAGCAGCGTGCCGATCACTTTGCTGTGATCCAGCGATTCATGCAGAATTGCTACGCCCATCAGTAATGCCAGCGCCGGGCTGAGCAGTGACCAGGGCAGAATCTGGCTGGCGGGATAGCGTTTCAGCAGGCCGTACCACAATGAATAAGCGAGGATGGACGAACCCAGCGCGCTGTAGATGACCCCGAGCCAACCGCGCCAACCCGCTGCGAGTAGCAAAGTGAACTGCTGCTGCTCGGTGAGTAGCGAACTCACCCCCACCAATGGAATGGCAAACAGTGACAGCCAGCCCGTCATCGCCAGCGGTGCAATCGGCGGCAAACGCTTGATCAGCACCGTGCTGCATGCCCAACCACAGGCGCTCATCAATAACCACATAATGCTTTGCCAGTGCGACAGCGCCGGACTGCCCGCAAGAATCATCACGCCCAAAAACGCCACCACTACGCCGCCGATTTGCTGATAGCGCAGCCGCTCTTTGAGCCAGAATGCTGCCAGCAGCATGGCGATCGGCGTGCCCATCTGGATAAACACGGCGGTGGTGCCCGCATCGGTGGTTTGCATGCCAATCACCATTAACCCGAAATGCACAAAGCCAAAGGTGAATCCCAGCAGCATCATGCCAGGTAGCTGACGCCACGTCAGGCGACGAAACGGCAGCAGCAGGGCCGCCACCAGCACAAAACGCAGCGTCAGCATGAAAAGCGGCGGCAGTTCCATCAGGCCAAACTTCATGGCGATAACGTTAAAAGCCCAGCCGTTGACCACCAGCAGCAGGATTAACAGGTCGCGCAGCGGAATGGGTTTCACGCACGTAGCCGGGTTGGCGTTTGCAAATGATAATCGTGCTCCTGTTGGAATCGACGCGCGAAAGCGAGCAGTTTGCGCTCAGCGCCATCACGTCCGATGAGCTGCATGCCAATGGGCATCCCTGCATGATCAAACCCGGCAGGCAGACTGATAGCGGGCAGTGCTGACAGGCTTGCCAGCGCGTTGTAACGCATGTTGCCGGTCAACACGCTCTCTTCGCGGTCTCCCATTTGAATCGCTTCCAGTCCTTTATGCGGTGCGGTAAATGGCAGCGTCGGCACCAGAATCACATCCACCTGATTCAAATGCTGCAACAACTGCTGGCGTAAACCGGTGCGGAAACGTTGTGCCTGCAGATACTCCACTGCGGTAATGGCGAGTCCCGCTTGCAGCAGATTACGCACATCCGCACCGTATTCTTGCGGACGGTCAGCAAGCCAGGCGGCGTGCAGTGAAGCCGGTTCCGCAAGGTTGATCAGCACCAGCGCATTCACCGCCTGCTCAAGCCCGGTCAAACTCAGCGTCTGGCAGCATGCACCTGCTGCGCTAAACCACTGCACCATTTGATCATAGGCAGTCGCGACATCAGGCTGTACCTGCTGATGCACATCCGGCAGTAAGCCAATACGCAATCCGGCCAGTTCCGGTAATGCTGTCAGCGGCTGTGTTTTGCCGTCGAGCACATTAAACAGCACTTCACACTCTTCGGCATAACGAGCCAGCGGCCCGACAGTATCAAGACTGGTGGCGAGGGGAAAAATGCCCTCCGTGGAGAGTCGCCCCACGCCCGGGCGCAGACCGGTGATCCCGTTCATCGACGCCGGTAAACGGATCGATCCCCCGGTATCGGTGCCCAACGTTGCCAGCGCACTGCGCACCGAGGCGGCGACACCCGAACCGCCGCTGGAACCGGCAGGAATGCGGGCATCATCCCAGGGATTGCTGCTGGCACCGTAGTGCGGATTATTGGTGGTGCCGCCCCAGGCGAACTCATGCATATTGGTGCTGCCGATGAGTAACGCGCCCGCCTGCTTCAGACGTTGCACCACCACCGCATCACGCTGGGCGATATTGCCGCTGAGTATCTGACTGCCCGCGTGCATCTCCTCACCGGCCAAATCGATATTGGCTTTGATGGCAATCGGCATGCCATGCAGTGGGCCCAGATCGTAACCCTGTTCCAGTAAGCGTTGGCTGGCTTTAGCCGTCTGGCGTACCTGAGACACATAAACTTCATTGAACGCATTGAGGTCGCGTGTGATTTCCTCACGCGCCAGACAGGCTTCAACCAGTTCTGGCACGCTGGTCTGCCGCATGCGCAACTGTTGTGCCAACGTCAGCATCGAGACATCGATCAACTCACTCATGGGGCAACTCCAGCGGCGGCTGCAAAGCGGAAACCCAGGCGTTTGCCGGCAGCAGCGTTGGCGCGAAATGTTGCGCAGCAAAGGCGCTAACGCCCGCCGCACGCGCTTCACAATCGGTAAGCAGATGTTCCAGCTCAACCGCATCAGCCGCGCAATGGCGCTGTATCAATGCCAGTCGAAGTGTCAGTGCATCCATAATCATTCCTCTTTTATTGCGGGCGCACAGCGGTGCGCCCATCACCTTTCGAAGGTAGGTGAGGACTTACTTATCACCCATCGCATCGACCGCTTCTTTGGCCTTAGTCGCCAGCGTCGTGTTCACGTTGTTCTGATATGACGTGGCTTCAGAGGGATAGGCTTTGATGTTTTTGGCATACAGCGCGATGTTCATGTTGTTATCCCAGGCCTTCTGCGACACCAGCACGTTCTCCGGATAGCCTTTGGCATCGATTTCACGCTGCACTGCGGTTTTCACTACCTCCTCGGGCAACGCCGGGAAGTATTTACGTGCAATGGTCACCGACTCAGCCGGATGCTTGTAGATAAAGCGTGAGGCCTGTTCAAAGGCGGTCACGACGGCCTGCGCGGCCTGTGGATTCTTATCAATATATTGTTGTGTGGTCGTCAGGCTAGAGAAGGCAAACGGATACCAGGATTGCGCGGCTGAGAACGAGTAAGCCACATGCAAGCCGTTCTGCTTTTCGGCCATGGTGACCTGTGGCTCCGCCGCTAACGCGTAATCTGCACGACCTGCCGCCACCGCCGGGATCTCATTGCCAATCGCCACATGCACCAGCTTCACGTCTTTGAGGTTGTTCTGTTTGATCAGATAACTCATAAACGCCCAGGTGGTATCAGGTTGCGGGCTGGTCACCACACGTTTGCCCGCGAGCAGTGACAAATTGTCCTGCAAAGAAGCCGCTTCTTTGCCGAAGATGAAGATGGTTGGCGCGTTCTGTACCCCGGCCACCACCACCCCTTTGCCGCCGTTTTCACGGGTTTTCGGCACAAACACCGGATCCTGAATCGAGAAATCTGCCGAGCCGCCAATCACCGCCGCCCAGGATTGCGCCCCGCCGCCACCGGTGCTGATTTTCACATCAACGCCCTGCTGTTTAAAAAAGCCCTGCTCTTGTGCCACATACAACGGCAGATAGAGCAGCGATTGAAACGCCTGGTTGATGCGCACTGGCGTGTCAGCCGCGTGCGCACTCACCAGAGAAGCCAGACAAACTGCGGCAGAGATCGTAGCTAAACGGAATTTTTTCATGATTATTTCCTGTCCCAGGAGAGAATGAGGCGTTCAATAAATGCCACCAGCGCGTTGAAACACAGCATCATCAGCATGACCAGCACGATGCCAGCCAGCACAATGTTCATACCGAAATTAGAACTGCCCAGCAGGATCATGTGACCCACACCGCTATCTGAAGAGATGTACTCGCCGACGATGGCACCAACCAGCGCGAAGCCGACGTCAAGGCGTAAGCCTGACAGCACCCACAACATCGCGGATGGCACCACCAGCTTGAAGAAAATGGTGCCGCGTCCGGCATTGAAGGATCGCAGGAGGTTGATGAGATCGGGATCGGTGCGCATCGCGCCTTTATATGAGGTGGTCAGTGACACCACCACGCAGGAAAACGCCACAATCACCACTTTGGAAAGCATCTCCGTGCCGAACCAGATGATGGTCATCGGCGCAATCGCCAGCACCGGGATTGAGCCAATCGCGGCGATAAACGGCGCGGCAAGGTCAGAGATAAAGCGCGAGTACCACAGCAGCAACCCCAGGACAGAGCCGCCAATCGCGCCCACGGCAAACCCCACCAGGGTTTCAACGGCGGTGACGCGCACATCAGTCACCATTTCACCGGACTGAAAGCGCTGGACCAGCACCTCCCATACCTGCGAGGGGCTGGAGAACAGGAAGGCGTTGATGTTGCCACTGCGCACACCGAGTTCCCACCCTCCCAACAGCAGCACCACAATCGCCACCTGTAAGAACAGCAGCGTGTAGCGGCGTGCGTTAGCTGAGCGGAAAAAGGTTTCTCGCGAACTGCGATTTGCCGTCGCCGCAACCGTAGGGCGTGTAGACACTGAGTTCATTGTCATGTCGTCCTCTCGTTAGTTAACCGGCTCAGGCTGAATGCCGATGCTGCGCCAGATATGTTCGTAATACTCATTGAAACGCGGTGACAAGCGGCGTTCGGGAATCGACAGGCTATCCGTGCCGAGATCGACCTCAATCTCCTGCACAATTTCACCTGGTCGCGCTTTCATCACGTAAACGCGATCAGATAGCGTGACCGCCTCTTCGATGTCATGCGTAATGAAGATCACCGTCTTGTGCTGCTCTTTCACCACGCTCAGTAATTCACTTTCCAGCGAGATTTTGAGCGGGTAGTCCAGCGCCTTATAAGCCTCATCCATCAGGATGATTTCCGGGTTGGTGACCATGGTGCGCATCAATGCCACACGCTGTTTCATGCCGCCGGAAAGCTGCGACGGATACTTCTGCTCGTAACCGGTCATTTTGTAGAGTTCGAACAGTTCACGCGCTTTGGCTCGCGCCTGTGCTTTGGGCATGCCGCGCACTTCCAGACCGAGGATCACGTTGTCGATCACCGTACGCCACGGGAACAGCAGGTCTTTTTGCAGCACATAACCGAGTTCCGGTGACGGCGTGCCGGTGGTTTCGCGATTCTTCAGCAATATGCTGCCGCTGTCGGGCATTAGCAGCCCGGTGATGATGTTGAACAGCGTCGATTTGCCGCAGCCGCTGGGCCCGACAAAAGAGACGAATTCATTGCGATTGGCATGGAAGTTGAGGTTGCGCAGCACCGTCACCTCACCCTCCGGCGTGGGATAGCTTTTGTGGATGCCAGCGGCTTCCAGAACTTTACTCATGGTTTTCCCCCAAAGGTCGCGCGTGGCGATTGTGAACCGTCAGCGGCGAAGGCGGGGCCTGCACCGGAACGTAATCTTTCAGGAAGTGATAGCCGAGATAGTCGCTGCTGCGGGCGCGCAGAATGGCGGATTGCACTTCGACGCTGGCAATCGCCATGCCTTCCGTGGTGCCACTGTCGGCGACGATATTTCCCAGGGGATTGATAATGCGGCTGTGGCCGTGATAGTGCAGATTGCCGTGCTGGCCGCACAGATTGGATTCGATCATCCAGCATTGATTTTCCAGCGCACGCACGCGGCCAAACAGCGTGTAGCTATCCACCATCGGATCGGCATCGCCTGCGCTGCCATCTCCGGCATAGCCCCATGCGGTAGGCATGATCATGATGTCCGCGCCTTTCAGCGCCAGCTCGCGGGTACTTTCCGGGAACACTTTGTCATAGCAGATCAACATACCAATGCGGCCAATTGGCGTGCTGAACACCGGGAAATCGCTGCCGGGATAGTAGACGTGCTTCTCATCGCCCGGCTGATGCACTTTGCGATACACGCCGATCAAACCCTCTGGCCCTAACAGCACCGCGCTGTTAAACAATATTTCGGCCCGTTCAGGATGGCGTTCGGTCATGCCAAAAACCACATGCAAGCCCAGTTGCCTGGCAAGCATCTGTATGGCCTGCACGCTTTCGCCTTCAGTCACCACTTCGGCTTGCGCCATTTGCCAGGCCACTGCTTCACCGTTCCAGTTGAGCGTATCCGGCAGATAACCCTGCAAAACCTGCTCAGGGAACACCACCAGATCGGCGCCCTCCTGTGCCGCCTGTTCCATCCAACTCAGCAGGTTATTGAGGTTGCGGGTTTTGTCGTAAAACGCGGGCAGAGTGACGCTAGCGATGGTGGTTATGTTCATAGCAGCTCCCAGAAGTTTTCTTTTAAACTGCTACTCTGCTCACATTTAGACCAATACAATTTTCTTATGTGATAATTTTTATCATATGTGAGAAATTAACTTTCCAGTTCACTAAGCAGAAGAATCATTGCCAATGAAAACCACCCGACAGCATGAAGCCTCCGGGCTGGGCGCCGCCTTGACCGGTGAACAAGATTTTGGCCTGCGCATCAAGACGATACGTCAGGCACGTGAGTTGACGCTGGAGCAGGTTGCCGAGTTAAGTGGCGTGTCGATTTCGACACTTTCGAAGATTGAGAAAGGCCAGGTATCCGCTTCATTCGATACTATTGCCAAGATTGCCAGCGCGTTTGATTACTCGCTGGCAGAACTGTTTGCCGATGAGTTGCCGGCGCCCTCGGTGGCGAGCACTGCCATTAAGGGGCGCCGCACCTACACGCTGGCTGGCAAAGGGCTGGCGTTTACCAATCCCTATTTTCGCTATGAAGTGCATGCCGCTGAACTGTTGGTTAAGGGGATGATTCCGGTGGTAATGGGGATTGAGACCCGCGAATTGCCGCCGCCGGAAGCCTGGTCTCAACATGCTGGCGAAGAATTCATTTATGTCTTGTCAGGCGAAGTGATGTTGCATACGCAGCTCTACGCGCCGCTGCGGCTGGCGCAAGGTGATAGCGCCTACATCGACAGTACGATGCGCCATACCTTTGTACGGCTGAGTGAAGCAGCTGCGAGCTTGATTTCCATTTGTCAGACTGAAACGCTGGATATTGAAGATTTGACGCGCGGTGGCTGATCAGAGCCTTCCCGCCACGCCAGCAAACACAGTAAACTGACCGCCGATTACCCCACAAAAGGAACTTCAGCTATGGCACGGGAACACCACTATCAGGTCACGGTCCGCTGGACCGGCAATCGCGGCACCGGCACCTCCTCTTACACCGCTTACGATCGTAACAGTGAGATGCTGGCAGACGGCAAACCCATGATGCCTTTGAGCGCCGATCCGGCATTTCGTGGCGATGCCACGCGCTGGAATCCTGAAGAGTTAATGCTGGCTTCGGCCTCCGCCTGTCACAAACTGTGGTATTTGCACCTGTGCGCGGACGCGGGAATTGTGGTGGAAGCTTATGAGGATGCCGCGGAAGGCACCATGGTGGAAGGCGCTCGGGGTCGTTTTACGCAAATCACGCTGAAACCGCGCATTACGCTGCGCGATCCGGCAGATGCGGATCGCGCGCGTGAGTTACATCATCAGGCACATGAGGCCTGTTATGTGGCCAATTCACTCAACTTCCCGGTGAACTGCGAACCGACGTTTGCCTGATCAGGCGGCGCCGGCCAACGGCGGTTGCGGCGGTTCCCATAGCCGCACGCCGTTACGTCCGGCGCGTTTCACCTCGTATAACGCTTCATCTGCGTGGCGCAGCCAGTGACGTAATGACTCCGCATTGGATGCCGAGGCAATGCCAATACTCACCGAGCAGCGAAACTCCGCCGACGCTGGCAGGCGCACCTGAGCGATTTTTTCCTTTAAGCGATTTGCCAACGCGACCACCGACTCATCGGTTGCATGGTGCACGATCACGCCCAGCTCATCGCCACCGAAACGCGCGGGAATATCCTGTAATCCCACGTGATTGCGTAACAGCGCTGATATCTCGGCCAGTAAAAAATCCCCGGCTTCGTGGCCCCAGGTATCATTCACCGACTTGAAGTAGTCAAGATCCATCAGCAGCAGATACCCCGCACTGTCGCCACGACGCGTACTCAGGAATTCGCTCTCCAGACGACGTTCAAACAGACGGCGGTTAGGGATCTCCAGACCAGGGTCCATTAACGCAATACGCTCCAGTTCACGGTTTCGTTTACGCAATTGCCAGGTCAAATTGTAGGACGTCACGCTCAATACCAGCATATAGCAGGTTGCCAGCGGCAATGTCAGCCAGACGGTTTGCTGACTGAATGTGAGATTGACACCCGCGCCATCCACCAGCCAGACCATAACGAAAGCGCAGAGGAAAGCCTGCATGGCAGCGATTAACTGCGCTGCGCCTCCTGCCGCATAACGATCCGAGGCCAGCACCGCCATAATGATAAATGACGGCAATGGGCTAAGCGCCATCAGCGCTACCCAAATACCGCCAAATGCCGCGTCCAGCGTTAAGTTATGTCGTTCGGTCCCGGTGGAGTCTTCGGCACGCAATGCCCGGCGATAAGCAACCCACGGCCAGATAAATGCATTGGTAAATAACAGGGCGCTGAACGCCAGACCGCGATCCATCTCCATCAATACCGAGAGAATCGGGAAGAAACATAAAATTGTGCCAAGCTGGCGCATGATAAACATACGACGAACGAAGCGCTGTGAACGCCGCTTCAGATGGCTATCATCAGGTGAGTAATAATTCATTCACTGGAAAAGTCTGATCGACAAGAAAAGCAGTTTAACGGGAAAAACCGCGAGCGGAGCGGTTTATTTTAAGAATATTTACCTTGCGCTTAACAACTGCGCAAGGTTCGTAAGGATTTTGTAAAGCTACCGCCCAAATTTACGTGCAGCGGCTAAACAACATACAACGGCTGCCGTCACAACCAGCATCGATGGATGAATGGATTCATGAAGCAACCAGGCTGAGAAAATCAGGCCAAAGAAAGGCTGTAACAGCTGCAGTTGTCCTACGCTGGCGATACCGCCGGTTGCCAGCCCCCTGTACCAAAAGATGAAACCAATCAGCATGCTAAACAGCGATACATATCCCAAAGCCCACCATGCAGACGCCTGAACAGGTTCAAAACTGAGAGGAGCCGTCATCACTGTTGCCAGCAACATGATCGGCAGTGAAAGGATCAGTGACCAGCATATGACCTGCCAGCCACCCAGGTGCCGAGAAAGCAATGCGCCTTCTGCATAACCCAAGCCGCACACTAACGTCGCCGCTAACATCAAGAGATCACCGGTCAGTGATGCCGCTGCGCTCTGCACCAGCGCAAACCCCATCACCAACAGACAACCGAGAGTGGAAAATAACCAAAATGCTCTTCGTGGTCGTTCGCCTCCACGAATCACGGCAAAAAGCGCGGTAGACATTGGAAGCAATCCAATAAAAACGATCGAATGTGCGGAGCTGACATGCTGTAACGCCAGCGCAGTGAACAAAGGAAAACCTATCACGACACCCAGCGCGACAATCAGCAATGAAAAAAGCTGTCCGGGCGCAGGTCGGTGTTGTCGAAGGGCTAAAATGATCAGGACCGCCAGCACTCCTGCAATTGAAGCGCGTATGAAAGTCAGGAAAAAGGGATCGAAACTTTGTACCGCCACACGCGTAGCCGGTAACGATCCACTAAAAATAACCATCCCGATAAATCCACTCATCCATCCTTGTAATCCAGAATTTCTAGCGTGAGATACGCTTGTGTTGCTGCTAGTCGCCATAAATGCCACCTTGATTCATTGACTTACCCCCCGTTGACGCTTTAGAGCGTAAATGACAGCATTAATGACAATCAAAAAATTGTCATGGATACATTGGATGAAGGCTCGCTATAAAGTTATCGTTGATGAATTCGCCAGCGCCATTCAACTCGGCCATTTGCCCGCAGGGACACGATTGACCACGCACAGAGCACTCGCCAGCGAGCGTGCTATCTCATTAGCCACCGCAACGCGTATTTACAGTGAGCTGGAAACCATGGGACTGGTGAGGGGTGAAACTGGTCGGGGAACCTTTGTCAGGGAAATTTTGCGCCCGCTAGGATCAGGTGATGATCAACAGCGAGTTGCACCAGATGTATTAGATCTGAATTTCAACACCCCTTCCCTGCCAGAGCAAGCTGACCGTCTACGCAGTGCACTGCGACAACTTGCGACACGCGGTGACATCGAATCGTTATTGCGCTATCAGCCTTATGCCGGGCGTTTGAACGACCGTGAAGCGGTTGCCTTTTACCTGAGCAATATGGGAGTTGTTACGCAAGCCAAAAACGTTTTGATGGTCAATGGCGCGCAACAGGGTTTGGCGATAACCGTAATGGGTTTATTGAGACCGGGTGATGTTGTCGCGGTTGATGCTCTGACTTATCCGGGCTTTAAAGTGTTGGCCAGCCTGTATCATCTGGAACTCGTCCCTATCCCCGTCAATCCTTCTGGCCCTGATCTTGTGGCTTTGGAAACCGTTTGCCAAAGCAGGCGGGTTCGCGCCATTTACACCATGCCTACATTGCATAATCCGCTGGGCTGGGTGCTCAGTAGCGAACAGAGAGAAACTATCGGTTCAATTGCCCGAAAATATAATTTACTTATCATTGAGGATGCGGCTTACGCCTATCTTGAGCCGCGACCTCCAGCACCCCTGGCCTATTACGCCCCTGAAAGGACGATATATGTCACTGGTTTTTCTAAGAACGTGGCGACGGGGTTGAGAGTCGGTGCCGTAGTGTCTCCTGCGGAACATCGTGATGCACTGGAACGCGCGATTCGCGCTACTAGCTGGAACACGCCCGCATTAATGACCTCCCTCGTCTGCGACTGGTTGCGAGAGGGATACGTCGCACAACTTGAGGAAGAGAAGCGAAGAGATGCCGGGCAACGTCAAACCCTGGCGCGAACAATCTTGCAGGATTTTACCTGCTATGGACATCCGAATGCCTATTTTATCTGGATTGTGTTACCTGAAGAGGCTCGGGCGGAGCGCGTGGTAAAACGCCTGCTGCAGAGTCGAATTTCCGTATCAACCGCAGAACCTTTTAATACCTCGGCGACCGTGCCGCAGGCTATCCGGCTGGCGCTGGGTTCTGTAAGCCTGCATGATTTGCAAGCGGCTTTGATAAAAATAAAGGAAGCGATTGATTACGAAAACGGTTTGTAAGACGAAGCCTGTTTGTCAGCCACTTAATCAGTGAAAACTTTGAACCCACAGCGATTTTCAGCAGCTGATGAGTGCCAGCGCTTGTCACATCAGCAGCTTGAACGCAGGATGTTCACTGCCCCCTGTTGATAGGAAAACGTCATGTCTCTTTCTGCGGCACACAAGCGCGTGCTCATTGCCGGATCCGTCGGCAATTTTATTGAGTGGTATGAATTCGCCGTTTACGGTTTTATGGCCACGCTGATGGCTAAAAATTTCTTCCAGCTTGAGGGCGAAAGTGCCCTCACCAGTCTCATCCTGACCTATGCGGCATTTGCCGTGGCCTTCTTTTTCCGTCCTTTAGGCGCGGTGGTGTTCGGCAGGCTGGGCGATCGTTATGGGCGCAAACCGGTATTGATCGCTGTGTTGATATTGATGACGCTCGCCACCGCTGCGATCGGTCTGGTGCCGGTTTATGCCTCCATTGGCGTTGCTGCACCGCTGCTGATTACCGCATTACGCATCCTGCAAGGGTTGTTCGCAGGTGGAGAGTACGGCGGCGCAGTGTCACTGATGACGGAATTTGCGCCTCCGGGCAAACGCGGCTTTTACGGAGCATGGCAGTCTCTGACCGTAGCGTTTGGATTACTGGCGGGCGTGGCCGTGGTGGCGGTTTTGCCGTTGCTCATCGGAGATGCAGCCATGATTGACTGGGGGTGGCGCATCCCGTTTCTGCTCGCACTGCCACTAGGCGCTATCGCACTTTGGCTACGGTCGGGCTTAGAAGAGTCTCCACAGTTTGAGCAAGCAACAAATGCAGAAAGCGCGTCGATCGGCGCCACTGCGCGTGCCATTGTGCTGGGTATCGGACGACTGATGGTGTGGTCCGCCGCGGGCTATACCTATCTGGTGATAATGCCGACGTATTTGCAGGCCGCGCTGCATACCGGCTTCAATCAGGCGCTGCTGATTGCCGTGATCTCGAATCTCGGTTTCGCGGCCACCATCCTCCCTGCCGGTATCCTGAGCGATCGCATAGGACGACGCACAGTGATGCTACTGGCGACCTTCTTGCTGCTGGTGCTGGCATTCCCGTTGCTGAAAGTACTGCAGGACCCACTAAACGGCTTGCTGATCAAAGCGGCGGTGGTGTTTGTGGCCGGGGCATTGGTCGGCATGCTTGCAGGGCCGGGGCCCGCGATGCTGGCGGAGATGTTCCCGACGCGCGTGCGCTACACCGGGCTTGGGTTAGCCTACTCGCTGTCGAATGCGCTGTTTTCTGGCTGTGCGGGGCTGATTATTACCGGATTGATGAAACAGACCGGCAATGCGGATATTCCGGCCTGGTATGTGATGGGCACAGCGCTGGTGAGCTTTGTCGCGCTGTGGACGTTGAATAAAGACGATCACCGCAGGCCGTTATAAAAAGAAGGCGGCCATCAGGCCGCCCCATCCTTGAACAAACTTAACGGCCCGCCCCCTGCAAGCGGAACTGCGCGACCAACCGCTCTAACATCATCGCTTGTTCTTCCAGCGAGTTTGCCGAATGCGAGGATGCGCTCACCAGCGTGGCGTTTTGCTGGGTAGTGGTATCAAGTTCACCTACCGCGCGAGCAATTTGCTCAATGCCACGGCTCTGCTCTTCGGAAGCAGCAGAAATTTCCTCCATGATCTCATTCACGCGCGCAATGCTACCGAGAATTTGATCCATGGTTTCGCCAGCACGCGCTACCTGCTGATGCCCGTTGCTGATGCGGCTCACCGACTCACTGATCAACTGTTCGATGTCTTTCGCTGCACCGGCGCTACGCTGTGCCAGGTTGCGCACTTCACTGGCGACCACGGCGAAACCACGCCCCTGCTCACCGGCTCGTGCCGCTTCAACTGCCGCGTTCAATGCCAGAATATTTGTCTGGAAAGCGATGCTGTTAATGACGGCAGTAATGTCGGCGATTTTCTTCGAGCTGTCGGAGATTTCCCCCATGGTGCTGACCACATCGCGCACCGCTTTACCGCCCTGATTCGCATTGTGTGAAGCTTCTGCGGCAATCTGGCTGGCCTGCCGCGCGTTCTCGGCGTTATTTTTAACGGTAGCCGTTAACTGCTCCATGCTGGCAGCCGTTTCCACCACCGCCGCCGCCTGCTGCTCGGTACGTGATGACAAATCGAGGTTGCCCTGATTGATCTCGCTAGCGGCTTGCGACACGCTGCTGACGCTATGCAACACATCGCCAATCATACTGCGCAGACGGTCGTTCATCCGCCCCATCGCCGAGGTCAGCTTGCCGAGTTCATCATGACGATCGGTGGTAAACTGCGAGCTTAAATCACCGCTGGCAATGCGCTCCGCCAGCTCAAGATTGTGGAATACCGGACGCGTAATCTGACGGATGATGTACCACGCTACCAGTACGCCAAACAGAATCGCCAGCCCCCCAATCAACAGGGATAGCGTTGCTGAACCGTTCGCCAGTTCATCATTGCGCTCCTTGACGATGGCAATGATCTTTTTGATCGCCGCACTGCTCTTATCACCCGCGACTTTTACCGTGTCTTCTGAAGCACGCAGCTGACCATAGCTGTCCGCCGCTTGCAGGCTGAGATCTTTAAAGCGTTCGGTATCCTGCCACAGCGCGGTAAATTCGCCCTGCTGTTCCGGTGGCAGCTGAGCCAACAAGGCTTTCATACCCTGATCGGCCTGCTGGAAATGGGTTTGCAAGGTATTGCGCAGGGTATCGGAGACATTGAAGCGCAGCGCCCAGGCTTCTTCACGCACGTTGCTAATGGCGAAGAGCTGTTCATAGATCTGATTGGTCAGTTCTGGATTGGTCACTGGCGTGCGGATCAACTGCATATAGCGCGAGGTCATGTCTTGCTGGCTCAGGGAATCGAGCTGTGCTCGCTGGCTATTTAGCTGCTGCGTGGCTTGCGTCATCGCGCCAATACTGTTTTGGAAGCTGGCGAGATGAGTATCCAGTTCATCCACCAGCGCGCGGGCATTGTCTGTCCAGGAGAGTTGTTTAGCCTCGCGATTCAGCTGCTGTGCATGAGCGACGTAGTCGGCCATCACCTTGCCGGATTTATCATCACCATAAAGGTATTTGAGGCGGTTAATTTTGGCCTGGAACACCTCAATGTTGATGTCGTAGATCAGATTGGTTTTCTGATAGATGTCATGAATCGCATTGAAACGCTGCACGCTGATGCCGGTGGCTAATGCCACTAACAGCAACACGATGCCAAATCCTGCTGACAATTTTCGGGTGATGCGTACATTACGTAAACGGGATACCAGCCCCATGTTCCCTCTCCTGCGAATGTTGTTTTTGTAAATTCTGGTAAGGGAGTTATCGGAGCGAGGCGGGATTTGTTTATCGCGGAGATCACAAAAAAACGATTACAGGATGTTATGCGCCGCCGGGCAGCGGCGCGAGCAGGTTATCGCGCGGATTGCGGGGCTAACTGGCTGATAAACAGGCCTGCCGCACTCACCGCATCCACCGCCACTTTCCCTAACTGCTGGCGAATGCTGTCGCCCAGCGCGATGGTGGAAAAACCGGTGCATGAGAAGGCGATGACTTCAATGCCATCGCGATAAAGACTATCCGCACAGGCCAGGGCGCTGGCGCGACCTTCTGCGCTCAGCAAGTCCGTAGTGTTCAGCACCCCTTCCGGACGCGCGTAGCGCACGGATTCACCCAGCAACTGACGGAAAGGCGCCGGGGCCGCCGCGCCAATCCCCATCACCGCGACAGGACGCTTGAGCATACGCGCAATGCTTGCCGATGCCGAACCGGCGCTGATGACGGGAATCGATACGGCATCGCGCAATGCCGCAAGGCCAGGATCGGCGGCGCAGCTGAGAAACAGCGCATTGCAGCCGTCGGACTCTAATTGCCGCCCGAGCGTAACGATCTTAGGCACCGCCAGCGCTTCACTGGCATCATCAAAAATGCCTTTGTGCTGATCGGGGATCGCCCGGCTAATTGAGTTGATAGCGTACTCCTGATAAATCAGCCGACCATGTTCTTCGACAAAGTGCTGATCTGGGTGAGTGAGTACGCGAATGATGCCTAACATGCGGTGTAACTCCTGGTGTGAAGTTGAAGGTGATTGCAAATCTGCCTGTTGCACAGCTGATGTTGTTTTATTTATGTGCAGTAAATTGGCAGGTTTAAACGGTGGAGACAACTGTTGCCTGCCGTCACTAATGCGTATTCACACTATAGTGAGCTCCCCACATCGCTGATCACTCCGCGTAGCCAACGGTGTGCCGAACTGTCCTGCGTTCGGCGATGCCAGAGCAAATCAAAAGGGATGGAGGGCAACGCTAGCGGCGGTTCGAACATCACGAACCGATCTTGATGAGCGGATGTGGTCGCCACGCGGCTCAGCACTGTAGCCACATAATCCGTGTCGGGGAGCAAATCAGGGACGGTAAACATGGTGGGTAACGTCAGGCTGATGTTGCGCGCCAATCCCTGCTCTCGCAGTTTTTGATCCACCAGTCCATATCGGTTGCCTTCCGGGGAAACGAGGATATGTGGCAGTGACAGAAATGCCTGCAGGTTCATTTCCTTTTGCGCGATGGGATGATCGCTTCCCACCAGCGTGACAAAGTCATCGCGCAGCAGCGGTTGCGAAAGAATCCGGTTCTCAGCTTTGGTCGGCGGTACGCCTACCGCAATATCAATTTTCCCCGCATCCAGTAGCGCAACCACCTCATCACGATCAATAAAGTAACGCACATGGATGGTGCAGTTGGGTGCCAGCGTCGCCAGCTTTTTGGTTAATGCAGGCAGCAATACATGCAGCGGGTATTCAGTGAGACCCAGGGTAAAACTGCGCTGCTTGTCATTGGGATCAAAGTCCTCCGCCGGCTTCATTAAATGACACACCTGCCCTAACGCATCAGCCACCGAGATCGCCATTTCCTGCGCCTTTGCCGTTGGCAGCAATCCCTCCGCACTGCGG
The DNA here is from genome assembly GCF_056678875.1 of Pantoea folii. Lineage (NCBI taxonomy): Bacteria > Pseudomonadati > Pseudomonadota > Gammaproteobacteria > Enterobacterales > Erwiniaceae > Pantoea > Pantoea folii. Next base: position 631,662 of record NZ_JBWXON010000001.1, read on the forward strand.
ATAAATAACGGATCATCGAAAACACGGCGTAAGCGCGCCAGCGCAGCACTCATCGCCGGTTGGCTCACGCCCGCCAGCGCCGCTGCTTTCGTCACGTTGCGTTCCAGCATTAGGGCGTTAAAGGCCACCAGCAGATTGAGATCGAAACCATCAAAATTCATATTTTGTATATTGCTCTATATCAATCATTTGTTGGATTGATAGTCTCAGGTTCGGGAATACTGCACAAGCCGGTGAGATGCACCGCTAACTCATTTAAAAGGTTTCCGTTATGTCTGCGACTCAACAACTGAATCAACGTCTGCAAGCTGAACGCGCTGCGGTAGAAAATCTGTACCGTGCGTTTAGTGATAAGAATCCTGATTTGTTGGATCTGGCGGTGACGCAAGACTGGAGTGATATTCCTTTAGCGCCGGGGCAAGGGCCTGGACCAGAGGGTTTCAAACCGGTGCTGGCGAGTTTTATCGCCGCGTTCCCGGACATCAACATTATTGTTCATGACATGCTGCAGGAACCGGGTAAAGCGGCGGTACGTGCTGAGATTACCGGGACACATCAGGGCGAGTTTTTGGGTATCGCGCCAACTGGTCACCGTATTCACGTTCGCCTGCATGAGTTCCATTTACTGAACGGCGAGCGCGTGACGACCACCTGGCATATGGAGGACTGGATGGCGCTGTTCCAGCAGATTGGGCAATTCCCAGCGCAATAGATAACGCGTTACATCGCGATCAAATATTCATGGAAATCCGCTGCCGGATTTAAAGCTAACTGCGCGGCACTCTGTTGCGGATGAGCCAGCAAATACCGCCGCACCAGTGCATATCCGAGCGAGTAGCCCAGCCAACGCGGCATATCGGCGCTACCGAAAAACCAGGCATTATGGTCGTAAAAGGGTTGCGACCACTGTTCTATGGCCCGATCAACATAAGGGGCAAACAGTGAAGGAGCCAGCGTTTCCCACGGCTCGGGCTCGCCACCGCACACTTCCTGCGAGAAGTGACCGGCTAAACCTTCAGACACCAGCGCTTCACCCAACATCCTGCCATAGCCGGGGCCATCCCAGCGGGCAGCATGATGCAGTTCGTGGGCAAACATGCGCGTCAGGCTCTCTTGGGTGAGATCGTGACTGTGCGGATCAATGGTCAAATAGATGATGCCAGGTTCCGGGGAGTAGCCCAGACACCCTTTGCCTTCGAGAACAAACTGCCCTGCTTTGATCACCACATCTAAGGCATTAATCTCGAGATGGCTGTTAGCCTGCCGCCAGGTGCGTTGCAGTGCCTCATCGATCCAAGGACGTTGAGCGGAGAGTGTTTGTCGGGCATTGATGAAGTGAAGATCGAGAGAATGCATCTGGCCTCCTGCCATTGTGAAATAGAACGAACTCACATCATGCTCAGGTATCCATGCGATGACAAATTTCAAATGATTAAGCGTGATGAACTGCATGGTTTAAGCCAGGCATAATCTTCCCCTGCTATGCTAAGCACCAGACGTTAATCAGTGTTCACAGGCGGAAGAATGAAAGTCGTGTTATGTGCGTATCATGAGATGGGATGCGCGGCGCTGGAGAGTTTGCAGGAAGTGGGATTTGAAGTGGTCTGCGTGTTCACCCACGCGGGCGCCCATCAGGAAAATAGCTTCTTTGACTCGGTTGAAGCCATGGCGCTGCAGCAACAGATCCCGGTGTTTTGTCCGGACGATATCAACACGCCAGAATGGATTGCCAAAGTAGCGTCGCTGCAACCCGATGCGATTTTGACCCTGTCTTATCGACAAGCGCTCTCTCCTGCCATGATTGCTACCGCCAAAAAAGGCGCATTCAATGTGCATGCTTCGCTGCTGCCCGCCTATCGCGGACGTGCGCATCTCAACTGGGTGATTATCCGCAATGAGCGTGAAACCGGGGTGACGCTTCATCGCATTAATGACGTGCCAGATGGCGGGCCAATTCTGGCGCAAAGCCGTGTCGCTATCACTGATGAAGATGAGGCGCTTTCATTACATCGCAAACTGGTACGCACCACACGTGAACAGTTGCCAAACTGGCTGCGCGCTCTGCGGGCGGGTAGTTTGATTGAAAGCGTGCAGGATGAAAGTCTCGCCAGCGAACCGGGACAACGAAAGCCTGAGGATGGGCAGATTCACTGGCATCAGTCTGCCGATGAGATTCATGCTCTGATTCGCGGCGTTGCTTATCCGTGGCCTGGTGCGTATAGCCTGATGGGAGAACAGCGTTTTATCGTGTGGAAAAGCCGCGTGATTACCCAGTCGCATCAGCACGCAGCGGGCAGCATTATTTCCATCGATCCGCTTTATATCGCCTGTGGCGAAAATGTGCTGGAAATTGTCGCGACGGGGTTATCGCATCACGACAATCTTAGTGCGGCGCAGCTCGTGCAGCACTTCTCACTGTGCGTGGGGATGCAACTGAAGTCATGTTGAGCTGGCGATTTCAGGCTGAAATCGCCAACCTTTATCACCAGCGGGTCGCTGCCATATCAATCACAAAGCGATATTTCACATCACCTTTCAGCATGCGCACGAATGCATCTTCGACTGCTTCACCCGCAATCAATTCGATATCTGCCGTGATGTTGTGTTCGCCGCAGAAATCCAGCATCTCCTGCGTCTCTTTGATGCTGCCGATGGATGAGCCGCTGATGCTCAGGCGACGGAAGACCATCGGCGTGACGTCAGGAGCCTGATGCGGTTGTTCCGGAATGCCTACCAGCACCAAACGACCATTGGTTTTGAGCGTGGCGAGGTAGGGATCGAGATCGTGAGGCGCGGACACGCAGTCGATAATGAAATCGAGAGAGGTTCGCGCCGCTGCCATCTGTTCCGCATCGCGTGAGACCACCACGCGGCTGGCCCCCAGACGTCGCGCATCGGCACCTTTTTCCGGAGAGGTAGTGAATAGCGTCACTTCCGCACCCATCGCACTCGCCAGTTTTACCGCCATATGCCCAAGCCCGCCTAAACCCACGACGCCGACTTTGTCACCAGCCTGCACCTTGAAGTGACGCAACGGTGACCAAACGGTGACGCCCGCACACAGCAACGGCGCAACGCCTGCCAGCGGCAGGTTCTGCGGCACTGACACCACAAAATGCTGATCAACCACCACATTCTGTGCATAGCCGCCCCAGGTGCTGTCGCCAGTGTGTTTGTCGATACCGTTATAGGTCGCGGTAAATCCGGCTTCGCAGTACTGCTCTTCCTGCTGCTGGCAGAAATGGCATTCACGACAAGAATCAACCATCACGCCGACACCCACCACATCACCGACCTTGAAGTTAGTGACCGCTGCACCGGTTTCCCGCACGCGACCGACGATTTCGTGGCCCGGCACCAGCGGATAACGACTGACCGCCCATTCGTTACGTGCCATATGCAGATCGGAGTGACACACGCCGCAGTACAGGATATCGATTTTCACGTCCTGCGGCTGCAGTGGACGCAGCGCGATCTGGCTGGATACTAAAGGTTTTGCCGCGTCGTGTGCGACTAATGCGTTGATTTTCATGGTGCCTCCGCAAGGTGCTGGCGTTATTGAGTTGAAGGCGGCAGACTATAGTCAACGTGGTGCAAAAATGATAGTAGTCACCATTTGGTGACCATAAGGAGAGACACCGATGCCAGCCTGGGTTGACGGTAAACTGGTTTTTTATACGGATTCCCCGCCGCGTCGCTTGATGGACCTGTTCTCGCTGAAGTGGAGCAGCATGGTGCTGCACGCGCTTTATCACTGGCCGGGACAACGTGCCCGAACCGGGGAACTGCAACGCAGCCTGCAGGGAATTTCAAAAAAGATGCTGTTTCAGACACTGAAAGAGCTGGAGCAGCGCGGATTGATTGCCCGCCATGTGTACGACGTGGTTCCACCGAAAGTGGATTACCGTTTGACGCCGCTGGGACAGGCCTTTGCAGCCCCAATCGAACAGATGTACCAGTGGGGACTGGAGAATCAGGCGGCGCTGGATGCAATGGACGCCAACCTGCGCGCGGCTACGGACGTGCCATCAGACGTTCCACCGTCTCACGATCTCTCAGCAAGCGAGGATTAAACACCACCAGGCTCAGGCCGGGCTTACCCTCAACGGCGAAGGTGCTATATTCGAGTTCCAGCATGCCTTCGTCCGGTAGCCACAGTTGCTTTATCCCTTCGCCATGCTGGCTCACTTCCTGCGATTGCCACAGTTGACGGAAGGTTTCGCTCATCGCGCTGAGTTCTTCCACCAGCGTGCGCACATGCTCGCTGGCACCGGTACGTGCTACGTCGGCACGGAAATTCGCCACCATGTTACGCGTGACCTGATGCCAATCCGGCAGGCGTTTTTTCATCTCTTCGTTGCTGAACATCATTAATAGAATATTGCGCTGTTCCGGCGGCAGTTGGGCGTAATCCACGAATACTTTGGTCGCCGCATGGTTCCACGCCACCACCTGCCATTCAGCGGTTTTCACCAGCGCGGGCGTGTGCGTCATGCTATCCAGGACGCGTTGCAACGAGGGTGAAACATCCACGCCCACCTGCCAGGTGACGCCCGGCAAACGATTTTGCGCCAGCAGAAACAGGTGGTCGCGCTCGGCGGCACTTAGCTCTAACGCTTTGGATAACCGTTCCAATACCTCTTCGGAGGGCGCACCGCCTCTGCCCTGCTCCAGCCAGGTGTACCAGGTGGTGCTGACGCAGGCGCGCACCGCCACCTCTTCCCGACGCAATCCGGGCGTACGACGCCGCAGCAACGGATAGCCGAGTTTGCCGGCATCCAGTCGCTGACGTCGTTCACGCAGGTAGTTGCCGAGCAGATTGTCGTCTTGTTGGGTCATGGCGTTATCCTGTTAGTACCTATACCTGTATAAGCTCACGACTTTTCGCCGCGCCGCAGACTTTTATCATAGTGCTTCAACAGCCAGAAATAGGAGTACGAATATGCGACTTTTTGTGACCGGCGCAAGCGGCTTTATCGGTTCGGCCATTGTGAAAAAACTGCAGGCACGCGGCTTGGACGTGCTTGGACTGGCACGCAGTGACGCGTCAGCAGAGAAACTGCACCAGCAGGGAGTCCAGGTGATGCGCGGCGATTTAGAAGATATTGCCAGCCTGCGTAGCGCCGTGGAACAGAGTGACGGTGTGATCCATGCCGGATACATTCATGATTTCAGCCGCATGGATCACGCAGCGGCTATCGATCAGCAGGCGATTCTGGCGATGGGTGAAGTGCTGGCCGGATCCAATCGTCCGCTGGTGGTGACCACCGGCACTGCGTTGGTCTCGCCAGGACGGCTCGCGGTTGAGCAGACTCAACCGGTTTCCGGCGGCCATCCTCGTTCCGACTCCAACATCGCCGCACTCGCGCTGGCGGATAAAGGGGTGCGCGTCTCGCTAGTGCGTCTTCCGCCCACGGTACACGGCGCAGGCGACCACGGCTTTGTGCCGATGATCATTAATATGGCGAAAGAGAAAGGCGCGGCGGTGTATATCGGGGATGGTGCGAATCGCTGGCCTGCGGTGCATCGTGATGATGCGGCGGAGTTATTCTGCCTCGCCGCCGAGCACGCCGAAGCCGGGACGATTTTGCATGCGATTCAGGAAGAAGGCATCCCATTTCGTCAGATCGCCGAAACCATTGGTGCAGGTTTGTCTCTGCCGGTGAAAAGCCTGAGCATGGAAGAAGCGAAAGAGTGGCTGGGCTGGATGGCGTTCTTTGCTTCCATTGATAATCCGGCTTCCAGTGAATGGACGCGCCAGACCTTTAACTGGCAGCCCACCGGACCGGGACTGCTGCAGGATATGCGTGAGGCGGGTTATTTTTCGCGTTGATTCCGCACCGCCTCTTGCAGGAAATCAATAAACGCGCGGCTTCTTGCGGGAAGAAAACTCCGTTCCTGATAGAGCAGCGCAATCTCAAGGGGTGCGGGAGCGAGTTCAAGCTCAATCACTTCTAACTGCCCACTTCGAATATAAGGCTCACAAGCCTGCGCTGAAAGGATGGCAAACCCGATGCCTTTCAGTGCAGCTTGCATCGCCATCTCACCACTGTCGACACGGAAAGGACTCAGCACATTGATGTGTCGAAATCCTTTGCCAGTGGTTATAAATTGCCACGCTTGCCCCTGAAGTGCACTTACGGTGGTGATGCAGGGCAGAGCCAGCAATTGTTCTGTTTGCGTTGGTCTGGCGTATTTTTGCAGTAAAGTCGGCGCCGCAACAATGTGGCAGGGTAATGAAGCCAGCGGTCGAGCTATGACATCACTGCTGGCGCGCGTGCCGCGACTGATATCAATGACAACATCGCAGTCATCCCACAGTGCCTCTGCTCCCTGCAGGCTGGTAGTACAATGGAGTTCAATTCTGGGATATCGCAGTGCAAAGTCAGCCAAGAGATTGCCGAAAATCACCGGCCCGACTCCATTTGGTAAACATACGCGTAGCAGCCCTTCCGGCTCAGTTTGTGCGTGGCTTAATCTGGCTTCCGTCTCATTCACCGAGTCCAGCAGTGGTCGCATGCTGTCAAAAAACATCTGCCCTGCTTCAGTAAGCTTCATTTGGCGCGTGCTTCGCTGTATGAGTCGCATCCCTAATCGTTCTTCCAGCTGCGAAATCTGGCGACTCACATTCGATGCAGGTATATTCAAGGCACGCGCGCCGCCGATAAAACTGCCCTTCTCTGCAACGGTGACGAATACCCGCAAAACATTTAAATCGATTCTACTGCGCATCGATTATCCCATTTTTGATAATTAATCCTCTCACTTTATCGCTCTAATCATAATGAAGCACGGGCAATAGACTAGGCCTCCTGTAACTTAATGGAGCAAACTATGCCTGTCCTCACCCCGCAATCAGGTTCATTCGCTGTGATCCGCATCGCTGTGATTATCGCTTTTGTCCAATTCACGAATGCCCTCGAATACATGATGTTTAATCCGCTGTTTGCCTACATGGCGTCTCAATTTTCAGTGCCTGTCACTTATGCAGGTTATGTCACGGGGACTTACACCCTGGGTTCAGTGCTATCCGGGTTATGTATTTGGAAATGGATTGACCGCGTTAACGCCAAACGGTTTTTACTGTGGAATATGGCGCTTTTAGGCGCTCTGACGGTGCTGATCACCTTCACGAGCGATTATACCCTGCTGCTGGTTCTACGATTTATGGCGGGCTTAGTGGGAGGAACAACCATGGGTGTGGGGATGAGTTCATTAATCAGCCTCGCGCCAGCGGCATTACGAGCACGGATGATTGCCACCGTCATTGCCGCTTTCTCTGTGGTCAGCATTGCAGGGATGCCGACCATGCTGTTTTTGAGCACACATTTCGGCTGGTATAGCGCAACGAGACTCATTGGTTTGCTGTGCCTGATAGCTTTGCTTCTTATTGCCGGGTTTATTCCTGATGCCCCGCGCAAAATCGCCCCTAAATCATCGATAACAATGACGCCAGAATGGTTGTTTTTCGCCAGCGGGAACGCCATCGCGCAATTCACTCCTATGCTCATCATTCCTGCTTTAGTGCCTTTATTGACCCAACACATGCAGGCTGTGAGCGCCTCGCTGCCCATGCTGTTCTTCATCGCTGGCATCGCTGGGTTGATGGCGACAAAGCTTACCGGAAAACTATTGGCTCACTGGTCCAGCTACACCTTAGCCGTTGTCTCAACGCTGATATTACTGGTCAGCATGCTGCTTCCCATGACAGGTTTGCATGCCAGCGCATTATTCATGGGGCTGTTTCTGAGCGGGGCTTACGGACGATTGGTGGTGGTGTCGTGTGTGACGACGAGATTTCCAAATGAGGCCAGTCGGGCTGGTTTCCTGTCCCTGCAAACGGCGCTGATGTCATTGAGTACCACCCTCGCCTTTTTTGTTTCGGCCATGACTTTTGAGATAGCAGCCCCACTACCCATCATATTCTGGGTGCTGGTTGCCGGCAGCGCATTACTCTTGCCACCGCTGATTAAGAGGATGGAAAAAAGGTTAGCGAGACGTGAGGCCTGAGGTGATAAAGGTAGCGGCAGAATCGATCGCCCAGCTAAAAGTTTAGCTCTGGCTCGATAAACTCTGCCGCGAGGGATTAGCCAAACGGCTCTTCGCGTGCCAGCAAGCGTGCTATCACGTTAAGCGCACCTTCGTCGTTATTGCTGTCGGTTTTATAACGCGCAACAGCGGCCACGGGCGCGGCTGCATTGGCCATCGAAAAGCTGTAGCACGCCTGACGCAGCATTTCGAGGTCATTGGCGCTGTCGCCAATGGCCAGCACTTCGCAATCGTCGATGCCCCATTTTTCCTGTAGCAGCGCGATGCCGTGCGCTTTATGGCAACCTGGAATGATCAGATCGACAAAGCCAAAGCCGCTTGAGACCGGATGCATGATATTTTCAATCGCGCCCAGTTCTTTGTGCAAACGCTCCATCAGGGCATCCACCCCTTCGTGTGCCAGATTCAACGAGAACTTAAAGATGGTGTCATCGATATCGTACAGGTTGTCGCGCTTTTCCAGGCGATGATAGTGATTCGCCAGCATCGCAATCACCTCTTCCGGCATCGAGGTGTGCACATAAGCGCCGTTGCGACCGCATACCACGGTGCTGATATCCGGCTCTTTAGCCAGAATATCCAAAATTTGATGGACGCGTTCTGGCGCCAATTCGCCGCAGAAGATCTCTTCATTGCTGTCTGACACCCAGGCACCGTTCTCGGCGACAAAGGCGATTTCATCTTTGATATCCGGGAAGTAGCGTTGTAACTGGTAATACTGATTGCCACTGGCGACCACAAAACGAACGCCCTTCTCTTTCAACAAAGCGTACTGGCGCGCAAAACGCTGGGCGTTGTACTGTTTGTTGTCATCGAGAAAAGTCCCATCCATATCCACCGCAATCATTTTTACTGCCATCTTACTCTCCCGTATCGTTTGACCAGCATTCCATCCAGCTGTGAAAAGGTTTTCATAGAGCTTACTCGCGGTGTGGATTAATGAGAATGGTAATAATGAGATTGTTAACCGCTTTCAGAGATTTCCAGTGCCATCTTTTACTGCAAATCCGCCCCTTTTTCCCTGATCCAGACACAGAACATCTCTGCCATGTCCTTTGCGTAGTCGAGAATCTCCGCCTCAGTGCGCGGTGTTTCGGAAAAATGCTTGCCCACGTTACCCAGTGTGCTGTTGATCAGGTCCGCAGCGCGCAGACGTTGTTTCTCTTCCAACTGGGGCAATAACTCATACAGGAAGTCACTCATCACGTTTTCACCCGCCGCGCGCGCGGCTGCCACTTCCGGTGCATCACGGTATAACGGCGCTGCATCGTTAAGTGCGGTACGCATTGCCGCTTCTTCACACTCTGAGTGCAAGAAAGCGAGCGTGAGTTGGTGCAGACGTTCACCCGCAGGCACATCTCGATTGCGCAGGATTGATCCTAAAAGATCGCCGGTGCGTTGCCACTCCTCGCTCTGTAATCGAAAGAGGATAGCCGCTTTATTGGGAAAGTATTGATACAACGATCCAATACTCACACCAGCACGCTCCGCCACACGTGCGGTGGTAAACCGCGTGGCGCCTTCCTGTTCCAAAACCTGAGTAGCGGCTTGCAAAATCGCCGAAACCAGCTCGCTGGATCGCGCTTGTTGCGGCTTTTTTCTCTCTGAAATCTTAGCGTTACGGCGTTCAGCCATCTGATGCTCCTGAACACGAATAGTGAAATGCGAATGATTCATCGTATTCTGTTCGCACAGATTAATCCACGGAGAATCACCATGAATACCTTAACTTCCGCGCCCCTGGCGCCGCTGCTTAACTACCTGTTCGAACTGGCCGACAATATGGCGCATCCGACCAATGAAGCCTTCCGCGTGATGTCCGATGAAGAGCAAAATCGCCTGTTGCAGAGCAAAACAGATTATCTCGAACTCTATGGTCATCTGAAAAATGTGCCACTGGCGGTGTCGCGTGAGACTGGCAAACTGCTGTATATGCTGGCACGCAGCACCAAGGCGCAGTCGATAGTGGAGTTTGGCACCTCCTTTGGTATTTCAACGCTACATCTCGCGGCAGCGTTACGCGATAACGGCGGCGGAAAGATCATCACCAGTGAATTTGAGCCGGGCAAGGTTGCCTTAGCACGTAATCATTTTGCGGATGCGGGCGTGAGTGATTTGATTGAAGTGCGCGTGGGTGACGCGCTGCATACGTTGAGCCGCGACCTGCCTGCTGCCATCGATATGCTGGTGCTGGATGGCGCCAAGGCAATTTACCCTGAGATACTGGCGCTGGTTGAATCACATTTGCGCCCTGGTGCGCTGATCGTCGCCGATGATGCCGATTTCAGCCCCGAATATCTCGAAAATGTGCACAGCGGGCGTGGCTATCTGTCGCTGCCGTTTAACGATGGCGTTGAAGTGTCAATGTGGCTGGGACGTTCAAAGTAATCAGCACCCAGAGCCTGTGCTCTGGGTGACTGTCATTTTCGGTACTGCGCTTCAACCCGCTCCTGCTTAATCTTCGCATCAATTGAAAGTTCCGCCGTGGGTCGCAGCAGCAAACGCGCCAGGCCTATCGGATCGCCCGTCTCACGGCAATAGCCATATTCACCATGATGAATACGCTGCATGGCGGCATCAATTTTCGGCAGCAGGCGGCTTTCGCGATCAATCTGACGAAACAATAAGCGTAACTCCTCTTCGCGGATCGCTTTATCCGCTTCATCCCCTTGCTGTTCACTGCGTTGCAGCTGCGTTTTCAGGTAGTCGATATGTTCGAGCAGTTCCTGCCGCTCAAAACGTAATAAGCGCAAAAAATAGTCACTCTGGTGAGGATTCATATACTCTTCTGGCGGCATACTGAGAAGGTTTTGCTGCTCGGCTGCTGTGGGTTTGGTCATATTGAAATTCCTTAACAGCTTCGTGTTAATGTTATATCGTCACATTTCAAATCATTCATTGAGGTTGCTGCGATGAAGAGCACTGTTCCTCTGTTACTTATCGCCATAGCATCGGCAAAAGCAGGTGCCTTTCAGGCAAAGATTGATACGTTAAAACTGGCGCAAAAACCGGATACCGCAGTGGCCAACGTCGATTTGACACAGCCTCTGGCGACGGCGGAAGTGCATGCGGCGCTGTTAAAGCCCGTATCCGGCTGCCAGTGTCCGTTCTGTACGCAAATGCGTGCGCTGGCGGGCTAACTCAGGCGGATACGCGCGCCACGCGCTGCGGCCAGGGATCGGCAAATTCGCCGCCACTTTGCCACCATGCAAGCTCCTCTTCATTGAGAAAGCAGCGTTTCAGGGCGACGGTGAAGGCTTTCACCTCATCCGGTTCACCAATAACCGTTAAACTGCAGCGCCGATCGCCAAATCGCCCCGGCATTTTTGCCACTGCCTGTTCGACCGCCGCGCGCTCCTCAGCAGTAAGCGGACTATCACGATGATTCAGAATTCCCGCTTTCCAGTAACTGATAAATTCCAGACTGATGCTGCCCGTGGCCTGATTCCATAACAGTGCCAGGTCATCCCGCGTCGGCAACCAGAAAAAGCCTTTGCTGCGATAGATGCCCGCGCCCATAAAGTGGTGGCAGGTATCCCACAATCGCTGTGGATGGAATGGACGATCGTCGTGAATCACTTCGGAAGTCATTTGCCACGCACCGGGATCAATGGCATCCACCTCATCCGCTAATTCTTCAATTAACTGCGCGACCCGCCCGAAATCGTAGGGCTGCATCGCCATGAGTTCACTCAGAGAGAGGTTTCCCCGCGATACCGCCATCACTGCCACATAGGGATTGAGCGGATGAATGGCCTGGGCAATGCGGGTAATGCTGGAAGACGGCAGCCGATCATTTTTGGTGAGCAGCAGATGGCTGCAAAACATGATTTGTTCTGCCAGCAGATTCTCGATGCGCCGCTCGTGACGAGTCAGATTGGCCTGCAAACGAGGAATCAGCGCTTCGCCCTGCTGGTAATCATCATTCAGCATCACGCTGTCGACCAACGATAAGAATCCATTGAGTTGCACTTCAGCATGATCGCGGAAATAACGCACCAGTGGCAACGGATGGCTACTGCCCGAGGTTTCCAGCAGGATCAGATCCGGGCGATGTGCGTTGAGCATCGACTCAAGTGCGGCATCGAGTTTTTCGATACCCGTTCGGCTGCTAATACTGTCGGCCGAGAGCGTAATGAAATTGTGTTTACAGGCGTTGACGATTTCAGTGTTGGCAATCAATACGCCATCGACGTCCAGTTCGCTCATATCATTGACGATGACGGAGACTGCGAGTTGCTGTTTATGCGCCTGAACCAACAGACTTTTTAATAGCGTTGTTTTGCCTGCACCAAGAAAACCGTTGAGAATGGTGAGGGGGATTTTTTGCATCGTGACCTCTTGCTGCCGCACGTTGCGGCGTGGGTTTGCCATCCATGGCGTCATGCCGTTCCGTTAAACCAGGTTCTGCCTTAGTACCCGCTGGGGAACTGCGCTTCGCTCAGGCAGAAATATGTGGCCGGGCGCTAAGTTCATTGCACCGTCAACGATCTGCCTGGTTCCTCGCGTTTATCTTCCTCAGTGAAACCAGGGTTCAAACGGGTCCGGATATTCGGCCCAGTTTTCCGGGCCCTGCGCCATCTCTTCGTCAGTCAGCAGCGCATGTTCCAGCTGGTTGCGCAGACGGGCTTCATCCATCTCAATACCAATAAACACGATTTCCTGACGCGCATCGCCAGTGCCCTCGACCCAGTTTTGCATGATGTATTCCAGCGTCTCGGGATCTTCCGGCCAGCGCTCTTTCGGCGCACTGGCCCACCACATGCCTGCTAAGCCCTGACGCGTCACGCCACCGGCCTGTGACCAGGAACCGGCATAATGAGGACGACTGGCGAGCCAGAAGAAGCCCTTAGACCGCACCACGCCTTTGAGATCGCCTTCAATGACGCTGGCGAAGCGGGTGGGATGGAAAGGACGACGCGCGCGGAACACAAAGTTGCGGATGCCATACTCTTCGGTTTCTGGCGTATGTGAACCGCGCAGTTCTTGCAACCAGCCGGGGGCTTGTGAGGCCGCATCAAAATCAAATAAACCGGTATTCAGCACTTCCTTCAGTGCAACCTTGCCAAACTCAGAAGTCACCACGCGTGCGCGCGGGTTGAGAGAATACAATATCGCCAGCAAGCGGGCTTTTTCCGCTTCATCAATCAGATCGGTTTTGTTCAGAATCAGCACGTCGCAGAACTCAATCTGATCCACCAGCAGATCCACCACCGTGCGTTCATCTTCTTCACCCAGCGATTCACCGCGGGATTTGATGCTCTCGTTGGATTCGTAATCGCGCAGGAAATTGAAGCCGTCCACGACGGTCACCATGGTGTCCAGCGCAGCGACTTCTGATAGGCTCTGACCATCTTCATCGGCAAAGGTAAAGGTTTCCGCCACCGGCAGCGGTTCGGAAATACCGGTCGATTCGATCACCAGGTTATCGAAACGGCCATCTTTTGCGAGGCGATCTACCTCCAGCAGCAGATCTTCACGCAGCGTGCAGCAGATGCAGCCGTTACTCATCTCGACTAACTTCTCATCGGTGCGCGACAGCTCCGCCCCGCCCTCACGCACCAGAGCGGCATCGATATTCACTTCCGACATATCGTTAACGATCACTGCCACGCGGCGACCTTCGCGATTGTTAAGAATATGGTTAAGCAGCGTGGTTTTGCCCGCGCCGAGAAAGCCGGAGAGGACAGTTACCGGCAACTTTTTAAAATTCGGGGATAATGATGACATTGCAACTCCTTCAACATGACAAGTGCAGGTGCGGTGACATGCCACACCAAACGTTATAATTGATATGTTATAACATAACAATTACGGTTGTCATTGCGTCGAAGAAAGTTTGTTGTTTAAGGCAAAAAAAGCGGGCCGTTTCGACCCGCTATAAAGCATTACTTGTTATCGGGATAGCTTAGATCGATCGCTTCATCCGGTAACTTAGTGAATTTTTTCACGATAGTGCGGAAGTCGGCGTTAGGCGTCAAATCGGCAAACTGTTGCGGATAAAGGTCTTTAGCCAAAATTTCCATCCCCACGATGTTGTAAGGGTGGTTATAGAAATGATGGTACACGCCATAAACACGGCCATTCTTCACCGGCTCGATCTGTGCCAGACCGGTACGTTTCAATAGTGTCTGGAAAGTGGCATTCACCTCTTTCGGCTGCACGCCGTAGCCGAATGGCAGAACGTTGGTGTTAGGACGTTTTGAACCGGTCATGATGTAAACATCCGGTTTCATCGCAATAATTTTTTCCAGCGCGATAAAGCCCACGTTGCCCGGCAACAGCTCGGAACCAATATTCTTACCGCCTACGGCTTCGACTAGTCCGCCCCAGCCATTGTGACTGTGAGTGAAGCAGCAGTTATCGCTGTTACCGGCAATCGGCTCAATAAACACAGTCGGTTTGTTCTTCACCTCAGCGACGCCTTTGGTGATGCGATCAAACCTCTGCTGATAGAAATCGGTATAGGCCTTAGCCTGGCTCTCACGGTTCAACACTTTACCCAACAGCGTGACGCTGGGTGCCGTGTTTTGCGCGGGGTGCAGTTCATAATCCACAAACACCACGGGAATATGCAGATTATTCAGCGTACTCAATACACCTGACTGTTGCAGCGCCGGTTTCGCGCGCAGTTGGGCAATCATCATGTCGGGCTTTTGCGCCAGCACGCTTTCTAAATTGACCTGGCCCTGGTCGCTGAAGCCCATATCGACAATTTTGGTCGCTTCCGGCCATTTGCCTTTCAGCAGATCCCAGGTTTGGGTGTCTTGTTTCTTCGGCAGGTTATTCCACGCCACCACACGCTTGAACGGGTCATCACGATCCAGCAGCGCCAGCGTCAGAATATCGCGGCCATCCTGCAGGATGATGTGTTGCGGTTCTTTAGTGATGGTTTGCGTGTTGCCGTCCATATCGGTGACGGTTAACGGGTAAGTGGTAGCCGAAGCCGCCGTGGAAGCCAGTAATCCCATTGCCAGTAGCAGGCGCGTTTTCATCCTAAAACTCCGTGGTAAAAAGAATAGTTATTATTATCAATTACCTTAACACAACCTTAAGGGCCGAAAATAAACGCCAGGACAATGGGTTGTAACCGAGTATTAATGCTGAGTGATAAAGGTTGGATGGCGGATGGCAGATGGCAGATGGCAGATGGCAGATGGCAGATGGCAGATGGCAGATGGCAGATGGCAGATGGCAGATGGATTATCCATTCCCTGCCGGCAGCCCGCAAGCCGCCGCAGCAGGGAAATGCGCGTCAGGTGAAATCGGACAGCTTCTGCCCGGAGGTAATCAACTCCTGCAACAGCATCTGCCGACGCTCTTGCGACGTATCACGGCTGACCATAAAGCAGATCGCCGCCACCGCCTGGCCGCTGCGTGAGCGAATCGGCGCGGCCATACAGCAGGTAAAGCTTTCGGAGAGCCCTTCCGTCATGCAATAACCCAGCTTACCGGCATGGTGGATTTCATCGAGAAACGCCTGCTTATCGAGAATCTGCCCGCTGGCAAGACGGTAATCTTCTTCTGGAATCAAATCGAGGATCGCGCTATCAGACCAGTTGCTGAGTAGCAAGCGGCCAGT
Organism: Pantoea folii; assembly: GCF_056678875.1. NCBI lineage: Bacteria > Pseudomonadati > Pseudomonadota > Gammaproteobacteria > Enterobacterales > Erwiniaceae > Pantoea > Pantoea folii. The sequence continues at coordinate 647,293 of NZ_JBWXON010000001.1, forward strand.
CGCAGTCCAGGTGATGGGCACGCGTACACCGATATCTGAGGTGATCTTGAAGGGGTGCGCGTTGCTGCTCTCGGACAGCACCACCGTGTACTTGTTGCCTTCCAGCATGCAAAGCTGCACAGTTTCGCCATGGCGCGCCACAATCTCGACCATCAGCTGATGCGCGCGCCGGATCAGATCGTTATGCGCCATGTAATCCGCACCGTAATAGTGCATCTCGCGACCGAAAAACACCGCACCATCTGCATCTAATTCCACCAGCCCGGCTTCACTGAGCAGGCTGACCAACTCATAAACGCTGGATCGGGGTGCGCCAGTGGCATCGATCAAATCGCGCATCGCCATCGGCTGGCGGGCAATATGCAACTGACGAAAAATATCAATAACCCGGTCAACACCGCGCGCCCGTGACGGTTTTTCATCCGGCATATGCTCACTCCCCTGTTGCATTGGTGCGATTGGAATACATGAAAAAAGAAAAGCATCATACACCCCAACGCAACAATTACCCATCCCCGTAAAAATAAAAATTAGTCACTGACGTTATATTATGGCGATCTATTTTGGGGCCTCATTTTGGCGCAACGATTTTTCGCTCACATTAAAAATGTTCGACGAAGGTCACATTCTTATTAAACGAGTGCTCCGCAATAAATTTATTTTGCGATCCCGACTACATCACAAAAAATTAAATAGCCGATCACATATTGCAAAAGCAAATCCACTGTGCAAATCTTGCCCTATCCGGTATTGCAGATTTGAGTCTGATATATCGGACAGACTAACTACTCCAGAAATGAGGCAATTTGCATGACGATAAAACGTTATGGCATTGAAGGCGGGACCGGCACTGGCGGGCAAATGTTGCCCTTCGCCCGTGCGGTAGAGGCCGATGGCTGGCTGTATATCTCAGGCCAGACGCCGATGCGCGACGGTGAAGTGGTGGAAGGCGGTATCATTGAACAGACCCAGTTAGCATTTGATAATTGCCTGACCATCATGCGCGAGGCAGGTTATCGCGTGGAAGATGTGGTACACGTCACGGCGGTGTTGACCGACGCACGCTACTTCAGTTCCTTTAATAAAGTATTCAGTGAGATATTCAGTGGAAATCCACCGGCGCGTATTTGTAGCGTGCAGGATTTAGTGGTCGACTGCAAAGTGGAAGTGGATATGAAATGCTTCCGCGCCGATCGTAAATAATTATTACGGTTAAAACAGGCTGACGATTTTTTATTTTCTTCGCCCACACCAGGACAGCCTGTTATTAATTGATGCTTTTCATTTTGCTGTGAAATATCGGTGTTACGCCGACTCATAACCATTTTATAGAGAGCATAAAATGAACACAACATCGCTTAAATTCGGCGCCGCTGCGCTGGCGTTACTGGTTTTAGCTGGCTGCACACCCACCGAAGAAAAAAAAGAGGCTGGCGCCGCACCGCAATCGGCCCTGCAGAACGTACTGCAACGCGGCACGCTGAGTGTCGGTGACTGCCTGAGCTTTGCCCCCTTTGGTTTTTATGACAAAGACGGCAACCCGGATGGTTATGACGTTGATTTGGCTAAAGCACTGGCCAAGGAGATGGGCGTGAAACTGGAGATGGTGAATACCACCAGCGCCAACCGTATTCCTAATCTGCAAACCAATAAAGTCGATGTGGTGTTCTGTAACTTCACACGCAATCTTGAACGCGCCAAAGAGATCGGCTTCACCAACCCGTATGTGGTGGCCAGTGAGGCAATGCTGGTGCGCAAAAACAGTGGCATTCAATCTGCGCATGATATGGCAGGCAAAACCATCGCCACAGTGAAGGGTTCAACCAATGGGGATGAAGTCCGTAACCTCGGTATTGATGTGAAAATTCAGGAATACGACTCATCGCAAGCCGCGATCCTCGCCGTGAAGCAAGGTCAGGCCGATGCGATGATCGAAGACAACAACTTCCTCGCCTATCAGGCCAAGCTCGATCCGACGCTAACCGTGACCAACGAAGCGCTGGTACCACTGGAATATAACGCCTTCGGTGTGAAACAGGGGGATCAGGTGTGGACCAACTATCTGAATGAATTCCTGTTTGAGATTAATGCATCGGGTGAAAACGCCCAGCTGTATCAGAAATGGTTCGGTAGCAAGCCACGTTACCCGCTGAATCCGCATTATTGATTGATGTGCGGCGCGGCAGTTGATGCCGCGCCGTTCGAAGGAGTCAAACCATGAGTTATCAATGGCTAACCCTCTGGCGCTATGCCGACACCTTTCTTGAGGCCGCATGGCTGACACTGCAGGTGACATTGCTGGCCTTCGTGCTGGCGGTAGCATTGGGTTTATTGTCGGCATTAGCGAAATCATCGCCTGTTGCTCCCCTGCGCTGGATCAGTCACTGCTACGTCGAGTTTATTCGCAACACGCCGGTGCTGCTGCAAATTTTCATCATCTTCTTTGGGCTGCCCTCGCTGGGCATCACCATGAGTGCCTTTACCGCCGGTGTGCTGGCGCTGGGCATCAACGTTGGCGCTTACTTGTCTGAAACCTTTCGTGCGGGGATTCAATCGGTGCCAAAAGGTCAGCTCGAAGCCGCTTATATTCTCGGCATCCCGCGTCGGCAAATCTTTCTCAGCGTGGTGCTGCCGCAGGCGGCACGCGCCGTATGGCCGGCGATCATCAACAACCTGATTCAGCTGCTGCTCGGTACTTCGCTGCTTTCTGCGATTGCCCTGCCAGAACTGACCGGCACCGCCACGGTGATCAACGCCCGCACTCTGCTGTATATCCAGACCTTTAGCGTGGTCGCGCTGGTCTATCTGGTGCTAAGCAATCTGTTCTCCTGGCTGGGCACGGTGGCAGGACGGCGCATGTTCCACCCGCCGCTGGTGACCCCGGTAAAAAAGTCCGCCTGGTGGTGGGCAAAAAAATGGCTGACTAATCCAGTGAAACAGGAGAATGCGCTATGAGCGAGCTTATCATCAGCTCTTTCCCCATCCTGCTGAAAGGACTGGGTATCACGCTGTTGCTGTCCATCGCCGCCATTATCGGCAGCACGTTACTGGGCTTACTGGCGGCAGTGTTGCGCACCAGCCGATTGCCGGTCGCCAAACAGATCGCCGTACTCTATACCGAGCTGTTTCGCGGTACGCCGGTGCTGATCACGCTGATGTTCATCTACTTCGGCGTGGCCTACTTCGGTTATGAGATCAATCTGTTTGCCGCCGGGATCCTCGGTTTGAGCATCTATCAAGGTGCCTATATCGCCGAAGTGTTCCGCGCCGGGATTGAAGCGGTACCGAAAGGACAGTGGGAAGTGTCCTGGATTCTCGGGCTTTCCAAACGTCAAACCTTCATGAGCGTGGTATTGCCCCAAACCCGTGGCATCGTGTTGCCGCCGCTGGCCGGTCAGTATCTTTCGCTGATTAAAGACACCTCGATCGTCAGCATGATCGGCATGTCCGAACTGATGCATCAGGGCCAGGCGATTGTCGATCGCATCGGCCAACCGGTGGTGATTTACGGCCTGGTTGCCCTGCTCTACTTCGCCATTTGCTTCCCGCTTTCACGTTGGGTTCAACATCATCAAACCAGGAGCCAGATATCATGAGCCAATCTGCGATTACGCTGAGCCGCATTACTAAATCCTTTGGCTCCACTCAGGTGCTGAAAGAGATCAGTCTGGATGTTTCACCCGGCGAAGTGCTGGTGTTAATTGGTGCATCCGGCTCAGGAAAAAGCACTGTGCTGCGCATCATGAGCGGCTTAGAAACCGCTGATGGCGGCGAAATATGGGTCAACAAAGTGCCATTGCATGACCGTAAGCGCAGCAGCGAAATTTGCGGCCATGTCGGCATGGTGTTCCAGCAGTTCAACCTGTTCCCGCACAAAACCGCGCTGGGTAACGTCACCCTGGCGCTGATTAAAGCGCAAAAACTGTCGGAAGCGGAAGCCAACAAACGCGGCATGGCGGCACTGACTCGTGTTGGGCTGGCGGAGCGCGCGCATCACTATCCGGCACAGCTTTCCGGTGGTCAGCAGCAGCGCGTCGCCATTGCGCGCGCGCTGGCGGTGGAACCGAAAATTATGTTCTTTGATGAAGCCACCTCCGCACTTGACCCGGAGCTGGTTGGCGAGGTGATGGAAGTGATGCGCAGCCTGGCACGTGAAGGCATGACCATGGTGGTGGTGACGCACGAAATGGGTTTTGCCCGTAAAACGGCCGATCGCGTGGTGTTTATGGATCAGGGCGTTATCGCTGAGCAGGGTTCGCCGGAGCAAATCTTTGTTAATCCGCAGAACCCGCGCACTCAGCAATTCTTATCGCGTGTGCTTGAGCACTAACAGGAGCCACTATGTCGATTCGTTTTCCACTGCAGGCAGACGGTTTGCTGGAAGCCCAACAACCTGCGCCACGGTTTAAATCGGTAGCGGGAGCTGGCGACCAGCCGTTAACGCCTGGCAGCAATGTGTTTACCAGTGATGAAGTGTTCTCGCCGTTGATGGTGATGAAGCAATCAGCGCTGCAGAACAACCTCCACCAGCTTGCCACGTTTTGCCAGGAGAACGGCATCATGCTGGCAGCACACGGGAAAACCTCAATGTCGCCCGCGATCTTGCGCCGCGCCATTAGCGAAGGTGGCGCGTGGGGATTGGGTGCTGCCACGCCAGCACAGGTGCGTGCGCTGCGTCAGTTTGGCATCCGCAATGTGTTTCTCGCCAATGAGCTGGTCGATCCGGCGGGCATTCGCTGGATTGGCCAATGGCAGCAGCAGCATCCCGACCACGGTTTCCTGTGCTATGTGGATTCACTGCAGGGCGTAAAATTGCTGGAGCAGCATCTCGGCGATGCAAAGATTTCTGTGCTGCTGGAGATGTCGGTGAGCGGTGGTCGCACCGGCTGCCGTTCCCAACAGGAAGCAATCAAGATTGCCGAAGCGATTAAAGACAGCCCTTCACTGCAGCTGGTGGGCGTGGCCGGTTATGAAGGTGCGCTGGGGGCGGGTCGCGATGAAGCCGGTATTCAGCGAGTGAAAGCGTATTGTCAGATGATGATCAGCACCGCTGCACTGCTGGCAGACCATCAACTCTTCAGCAGCGATCACATCATCCTCAGCGCTGGCGGTGGCGCCTGGTTTGACGTGGTGACCGAGTGTTTCACTGCGGCGGAATTACCACTGCCGATGACGCCACTGATTCGCTCCGGTGCCTATATGGCACACGACAGCGGCTTGTATGCGCGCATTGCACCGTTCGCGCAACCGGGTTCGAGCCATCACTTCGATGCAGCGCTGGAAATTTGGGGGCGGGTATTGTCTCGTCCTGAGCCAGGATTGGCTTTTGTCGATTTTGGCCGGCGTGATGTGCCGTTCGACCAGGATCTGCCCAATCCATTGTGGATCCGCAACGCAGATGGCAGTGAACCGCGCGCGGCAACCCATCTGCGTATCAGTGACGTCAACGATCAACATGCGTATCTGCTATTGCCCGAAGATGAAACGCTCCAGCCGGGTGATTGGGTAGGATGCGGTATCTCTCATCCCTGCACTGCATTTGATAAATGGCGCTATCTGCCGCTGGTCGATGACGATTATTGCGTCACAGATTCACTGGAAACAGCATTCTGACCACAAAAAAGGCTGCCAACATATTGGCAGCCAGTTCTGGCACATCCCTGTACGACCATGTGGGGTCAGACGTTGTGCCTTCAATGAGCATATAATAACACACAAAATAATTAGCAGGATAATTATTTTATTTCCAGAGCCAGTTTCACCGCATCCTCGGCATGAATCAACGTGGTATCAAACAGCGGCACGCTGGCATCTTCGGGCTTCACCAGCAGGGTAATTTCGGTGCAACCCAAAATGATCGCTTCGGCGCCCTGCGCCACCAGCTCAGCAATCACCTCACGATAACGCGCTCGCGACGACTCACGAATAATGCCAAGACACAACTCCTGATAGATGATGTCATGCACCGTCTTCCGGCCCGAGGCATCAGGTACCAGCACATCAATGCCGGACTGCGCCAGACGGCCTTTGTAGAATTCCTGCTCCATGGTGAATGCCGTCGCCAGTAAGCCCACACGCTTCACGCCAGCGGATTGAATACGCTGAGCAGTCGCATCAGCGATATGGAGCAGCGGGATAGCCACGGCACCGGTAATCTGGTCAGCGACTTTGTGCATGGTGTTAGTACAGAGCACAATGAAGTCCGCCCCGCCCTTTTCCAGACTGCGCGCGGCTTCTGCCAGAATCTCGCCGGCTCGCTGCCATTCCCCCGCCACTTGCAGCTTCTCAATTTCCTGAAAGTCGACGCTGTACATCAGGCTGCGCGCTGAGTGCAATCCGCCAAGTTGCTGCTTCACTTGTTCATTGATGATGCGGTAGTAGAGCGCCGTCGATTCCCAACTCATTCCACCGATCAAACCGATCATTTTCATCTGCGATTATCCTTTATCAAGCCTGTTCAGCACTGTACGGGATTTGTCAGTCTGGTGCATGACTCTCGCTCAAATACAGGTTAGCGGCACACTTAGGCACTCTCAACCTCAATCGAGGCATTTTCCGGCCAGCGCGCTGAGGGAAACAGCGATAAGCGGATATTGAACAGATGGAACATCGGCGAAAACAACGCCTGTTCCTGTAATGTTCGCGCTTCTAAACCCAGCAGCAGGCGATTAAGTTCATGCAACAACGCCGAATGGGGCTGTGTCTGCAGGGATTTCAGCCTGCGTTTGAGGAACACACTCAGCTCATGGAACATCGCCGTACTCTCAATGCCATTCTCGGTCAGCAGCGCTTTGTGCCGCGTGTAATAGTCGTAACAGTTGGCACCAAGCCAGGCCTCGGCAATCAGATTGCCGCCGGAAACCAGATCGGGCGATGGATCGACGCGCTTACGTGGCAAGATAATGTTCACCTTATCCAGCGTACGCGCCACAAATTGCTGCCGCGCCGTCATCGTTACCGTGTTGAGGCGCAGCGCAGCGATAAACTGCAGCAGATCGCGAATCCCTTTACGCACCGCGCGTTTCGCCGTCCACGATGGACGCTTGTTACGAATAAGCAATGTCAGCACCAGGGCGATGACAATGCCCACCAGCGTCGAAATCATGGCGTTCACTATAAGCAGAAGATCGGGCTTGAAATGGTGGCTCATGCCAATCAGCCCCGGAATCTGTGTGGCGACGATCAGGCCAATCAAATTGGTTGCCGGGTTGGCAATCACCAATCCCAGCGCAAATAATCCGGGCGCGAGGCAGATGATCATCGCTTCAAACGTTACCGCTTGTGGTATCAACACGGTAACGTAAAGCAGACTGATCGCCATTGAGATCAATACGCCTTTCAGGAATAGCTTCATCGGCGCGATAGGACTGTCCAGCCCGGCAAAGAATGAGCAGAGTACCGCCGCCATCATCGGCGCAGTCGAGCCATCTTTCCAGCCGCTGCCGATCCAGAACAAGCAGGTGGCGAAGGTGGCCAGAAACGCAGTAAAGCAGGAAAGCAACAGCAAACCTTTATCGACATGCTTATGCGCACGCACGGTTTTTCCCGGCTTGACAGTCGGTGTCCACTCACTCACGCGCTCGCTGACGCTGTGATAGGCATTAGCGATACGCACGAAGTTGAGCAGGCGCTCCAGCAATCCAATCAACAAAATACTCTCTTCACTGTTGAGCCGCCCCTCCTGCCAGGCCTGCTTCAAGTGCGCCTGTGTAACGGTCAAAACATCGTGAATCTGAACCTGGTCATCGCCGTTCAGCCATAACAAAAACTGCTGGAATGCCTCTGCAACATAGTCCGGAAAACGGATTTCCTGCTGCGCCAGCAAATTAAGCCGCGACTCAATCGCTGTCAGCGTTGGAATCAAATAGGAGAGGTGCTGATACTGCACGCTGACCAACCGCACCAGACGTCGCGCGGCATCGCCTTCATATACACAGTGTGTAATCAGGGTTTCGACGTTGAGAGGATAGTTCGCCATCTGCACCAGAATATCTTCTCGTTCCACCGATTTATCAGCTGGCATCACCGTGACTAACTCGCTGCACAACTTGCGCGCATTCTGGTACCACAGGCTGACGCTTTGCTCCAACAGACTGCGCATCGACACCGGCATGATTAAGCGGTGCACCAGGCTGCTGCAGATGATCGCCACCGTGATCTCTTCAATACGCGAAATCACCGTGTAGGTGATGGCCGAGGGTGACGTGACGTCGGGAAAGCCCATGATCGCCGCACTGTAACCGGCGAGCATAAACACATAGCTTTTTGGCGTGCGGTCATGCAATGAAAGGTAAAGGCACACGGCAACCCATAGCGAGATACACAGGCTGAACAGCATCGGTGACTCTACCGTAGTGGGATAGATTAGCAGCGTAAACAGCCCACCTAGCAAGGTGCCGAAAAAGCGAAACACCGATTTCGATACGGTCGAACCCGAATAGAGTTGTGAGGCAACGTACACTGTAGTCAGTGACCAGGCCGGTTTATCGAGATTGAGTTCCAGAGCAATGTAAAAAGCCAGAAAGGCGGCAAGACAAGTTTTGGCAGAAAACAGCACTGCGCTTTGTGAAAACCACTTCATAGAGCGAAAGAAACCCATAGCAGGCAACGTAAGCGCCTATCCTGACAGAAGCATATCGAGATGACATTTTGATTTGTTATACAAATTATTACCGTGCTAATTATCTGGGCATCTATGCAAATCAAGATGACATGCTGATTACAGTGAATGATCTTGATCACAAAAAATTAGGTTATAAGCGATCGAAATTCGTTATTTATTGGTTATATAAGCGCTTTGCTATGGTGAGAAAAAATCCACGAGAGACTCATCATGCAAACAAAAATTCCTGCTCTGAGCGCGTTGGCGCTTAGTTTTGGCCTGCTCTCTGCGCACGCCTTTGCCGCTAAACCAGAAACCGTGACCATCGGCTATCAGAAAGCCAATATTTTTGCGCTGCTGAAGTATCGCGGCACGCTGGATGAAACCTTCAAGAAGGAAGGCATCAATGTCCGCTGGGTAGAATTTCCGGCCGGGCCGCAGATGCTGGAAGGGCTAAACGTGGGCAGCATCGATTTAGCCGCCACCGGCGATGCTCCACCCGCTTTCGCGCAGGCTGCCAAAGCGGATTTGATTTACCTCGGTCACTCCCCTGCTAACCCCAAAACCGAAGCCATCGTGGTACCTAAAGATTCGCCGATCAAAAGCGTGGCGGATTTGAATGGTAAGCGCGTTGGATTGAACAAGGGTTCTGACGTGAATTATTTGCTGGTGAAAGCGCTGGAAGATGCCGGACTGAATTATAAGGACGTGAAACCCGTTTACCTGCCACCAGCTGATGCGCGCGCCGCCTTCCAGAAAGGCGCGATTGATGCGTGGGTGATTTGGGATCCGTTCCTCGCAGAAGTGGAAGCGAATGCCGATGCACGTGAAATCCGTAATGCAGCAGGTTTGGTGCCGCATTACACCTTCTATCTCGCCAGCCGCCCCTTTGCCGAAGGCCATCCTGACACCGCGAAACAGGTGGTGGATGAATTGAGCAAATTGAGTGACTGGGCGAACGCCAATCAGGATGAGGCTGCCGCGATTCTGTCCAAATCGACCGGGTTAGATAAAGCAATCTGGCAGACCACGTTGAAACGCCTGCCGTATGGCGCTACGCGTATGACGCCGCAGGTGTTCGATGAACAGCAGGCGCTAGCGGATACCTTCACCCGTGTTGGATTGTTGCCGGTGAAAGTGGATGTGCGCAGTGCGACCTGGTCACTGGATAAGCAGTGACCAGGTCGTGTGCGGCCTTGCGGCCGCACACTGTTAAACAGTGATAAACACTCTGCCTAAACGCCCACGCGTTTCTGCTCGTTGATGCGCTTCAACCACCTTTTCCAGCGGGAAAGTACTATCGATAGGCACGATCAGTTCGCCTTTCGCCGCCATCACCATCAGTTCATTCACCAAATCGCGGGCAATCTGTTTTTCACCCCATTCTGGTCCCAGCAAGCATCCGATCAACGTAATACGGTGCAACAGCAGATATTCCGCATCGACCATCTGATTACGTCCAGCGAGAATGCCGATCAGAACCGCCGACCCGCCGTCTTTTAATACTTCAATGCCATCTGACAATGCTGCGCCGCCGATGGTATCGATCAGCAAATCCACTTTATTGCCGCCCAGCAATTCCCGCACCTGCTCGCCAGCCTGCTTGTCACCCACCACAATGGCGTCATTGAGGCCAAATTCACGTAATTTTTCCAGTGATTCGGGACGCGTACCGATTCCGATCACCCGGGCACCCATGCGGGATGCCAGTTGGACGGCAGCCATGCCCACCCCGCCCGCCGCGCCGAGAATGAGTACGGTTTGGCCTGGCTGCAGCTGACCTAAATGAAACGCCCATGCAGCGGTGCCTGGCCCCACCGGAATGGCGGCAGCAATGCGCGCATCCAGGCCATCTGGAACAGGAAAACAGTTATAGGCAGCGACAGCGCGACGTTCTGCATAGGCACCTCGCCAGTTAAACGTTGCCACTTTCTGACCGATCTTAAATCCCGTCACGTTTGAACCGATGGCAAGAATGGTTCCTGCCGCCGCATAGCCAAGTGACTCGCCCGCTTGTAAGTGCTGACTATTGCGCGAAATGATATCGCCACCCTCAACACTAATGGCTTCCACCGCCACCAGCAGCTCATCCTGAGTAATCGAAGGTTCAACGACATCCACCAGTTGTAAAACCTCTGGACCTCCTGGTTGGGGGTAAGTGACTGCTTTCATCTCTGCTCTCCACACTGCTGAATACGAATAATGATCGGTAGATAAAGCGTAGCGAAGCTGATGATATGTTGGTAGGCTGCATTCACATGTATCAGACATAACCCCATCATGATATCGGACAATTTTGAACCCGCGCTGCTTCGTACTTTCGTTGCCGTTTGTCATCACCGCAGCCTGACACGCGCCGCCGAACAGGCCGGACGCGCCCAATCCGCACTCAGTGCACAGATTCGTCGACTAGAGGAACATACAGGCCAGCGTTTGCTGCGTCGTACAGGACGCGGCGTCGTCCCCACCAAAGAGGGAGAAGTGCTGCTCAGTTTTGCGGTGCGAATTCTCGCGTTGGGGGAAATGGCGGTCGCGCAACTGAGTGAAAGTACGCCCGCCGGCACGCTTCGCATCGGTATGTCCGAAGATGTGGCATCGAGTTTGCTCCCCTTTGCACTTGGCAGGCTGAGAAGATTGTGTCCGGGTCTGCACATTGAGCTTTCCATTGAGAGCGATCACATCCTCGCCAGACGTTGGCAGGAGAGCGCGTTTGATATGGTCTTGGGTCTGACCGCCGGTTTCAGCGAAGACCCGTTAACCAGTTGGGAGATCGACCTGCATTGGGTGTGCGGAATTGACTATCCCTGGGATAGCGCGCTGACGGTCGATGCTATTGTTTGCGGTGAACCTTGTTCATGGCGACGCTTGATGTTTGATGCGCTGATTGAAGCAGGCAAGGAGTTTAGGATCGCGGTAACCAGCTCCAACCTGGGTGCGATCATCCCCGCTGTTGAAGGTGGATTGGGTGTGGCCATGCTGCCAGCGGAACTCATTCGTCATGACAGTATGCGTCTGGTGAATGTCGCGCAGGCTCCGGTAAAAGTGACATATGGTTTGTTTGTCACGCGGCGGCCAAATTCCAATGTCACCACGGCGCTGAATGTGATTCAGGACAGTTTAAAAACGTTGTATTAGAAGTGGGCGGCTCAAGCCGCCCGGCATGAAATGTTTTACCCTTCCCCGCGCCCAATTTGCCAGATCCCTGTCGGCGGCGTCCCGTTAACCCTCCAGCCACCGATGTCACGTGCTTTATAGATCACCGGATTGTGTGACGAGACGGTACGCGCATTACGCCAGTGGCGGTCTAGCGCTTTGCTGATACGCGTATCCGACGCGCCGATCGCGTTAAACAACTCAGTCGCTGCGCGTGGTACTAGCTCACTGGCGATCACCTGTGCCTGACCCGCTTCAGCTTCTGCCAGCGCATTTACTGCCAGAAGTTGCGCTTCGTCGCTGCTTAAGTGCGCTTCATACGCTGATTGCAGTGAATGTGCGGCGCGGATCACCGTCGCTTCGACGGCAAACGCCAGGCTGGTGATCTCACCGATGACCTGTAGCACCTGCACATCCTGACGTGATGAATCGCCGTTGCTGTGGCTGTAAATACGATTGCGAGCGGCCACCGCTTTTGCACCATCGCGTGCGACTGCCCTCCCAATCCCGGCTAGTGTTGCCAATAGCACATGTTGATAGAACGCGGTTTGATAGCGGAAGCGCGTGGCGAAATCGAAGACGTGTTCCTGCTCGACGTGAGCGTTGTCAAAGCGTGTGGTGCCGCTGCCGGTCAAGCGCTGGCCGAAACCATCCCAATCGTCTTCACGCGTTATACCAGGTTGGTGAGTGCTTACCAGAGCGATGACATCACCCTGGTTATCGTTGCGTCGTGCATACACATCAATCCAGTCCGCAAACAACGTGCCCGTGCTGTAAAACTTCTCGCCGTTGAGCGTCCAGCCATTTGAGGCGGGCGTGACGCGGGTAATCACATCCCCGAGTTTGACTGTGCCAATTTCTGTCCAGCCACTGCCCACCAGCTCGCCGTCGATAAAACGGCGGAACCAGCGATCGCGCTCTGCACTCGCGGGCTGGTTGAGGCGGTCCTCGACAAATGCAAAGTGCGCACGTAATGCCTGCGGCAGATTGGAATCCGCTTCCGCCAGTTCGGTAAGCAATTGGAACAGCTGCGGTAGCGATGCGCCCCACCCGCCCTGCTCTTTCGGGATGCGTACCGTGCCGAAGCCCGCCTCTTTTAACCAGGTGATTGCTTCATGGGGCAAGGTGCGGCTGCGTTCGCGCTCCACTGCGCCTTCAGCAATACGATCAAACAGTGGGCGGAAATGCGCCGCCAGCGCAGCGTAATCGGTGCCTGTAGAAAGTTGGTTCATAATCACTCCTGATGAGAAAGATCGTCGATGTCGTGGCGCGTCGGTTCGTGGCGCACCGCGAGCAGGAAAAAGATCGGGATGATGGCGGCAAGCGACACCACCCAGAACATATTGGTGCCCAGCGCCGCCTGCAGAATCGGCAGAATAAACAGCGCCAGCGCGCTGCCAATCCCTGACAGCGCACGACTGAAACCCACGCCAGTAGCGCGAATGGAAGTTGGATAAGAGAGCGCCGGATAGACCATCAGCTGCGCACCCGGGCCAAAGCCTTCAGCAAACAACCACAAGCCAAGCATCAGCACCGCAAACACAATCCCCGCAATCGCTTCAGGGTGCCCAATCAATGCCAATGCAATCAGTGCGAAGAACTGCAGTGCAAATCCGGCCATTGCCACATGGCGAGACGGATATTTCCAGGCCAGACGCATGCCCAGCAGACCGCCGGTGAAAGCAAACAGCGCGTTCAGGCCGAGCGATGCGGAGATCGTTTCAAACACGCCCGCGCCGAGGAACTGCGCGAGGATCGAAGGCAGGAAGAAGGCGATCGCGGTGTATTCAAACGAGATGCAGATGTTCATCACGCCTGCCACGATGGTGCGTTCACGCCAGGGTTTCTGGAACAGCACGCGGAAACTTACCTTGGGTGCCGCTTCTGCTGGTGGTGCTTCGGGTTCCGCTTCATGCGCATGAATACCGTAAGAGTCACGCAAAATACGCACCGCAGATTTAAGATCCCCCTGATTGGCTGCCCACAGCGGTGATTCGTTCATAAATTTGCTGCGTACCGCGATGATCAACAACGCAGGAACGGCCCCGAACAGCAGTGATGCGCGCCACAACCAGTCAAGATGCTCTTTCGGTAACAGGAAGTAGAGCGCGAAGATCAGCAGGAAACACACCGTTGACGCGGCGTACCACATCGGGCACCAGGCGGCGAGTCGCGCGGCTTTGTTGCCTTTGCCTGCGAATTTAGAAAATTCCGCCAGGTAGGACATCGCCACGGGTAAATCGATACCCACGCCAATCCCCATCAGGAAACGTGCGCCAATCAGTACCCAGACATTGGGCGCTAATCCCGCTGCGATGGCGGAGACCACGAAGAACAGCATATCGGCCATAAACACCGAGTAACGGCCATATTTGTCGGTCAGCCAGCCACCAATGAGATTACCGACGATGGTGCCGACCATGATTGAGGACGTCACCAATCCGGTGAGAAGAGGAGAAAGCTGGAATTCGCGTACCACATCGTCAATTCCATAAGAGAGCGTGGTGAGATCGTAGGCATCGAGGAAGACGCCGCCGAGCGCGAGGAACACAATCATGCGCGCATAATTATTTTTGTCACTGCGGGTGTTGATCAGCCTTGCCACATCACTGACCGAACGAACCGGCTCAGACGCCGGTAAGGTGTTTTCGAAAGAAACGGTACTCATAATGCCTCACGATGTTTTTTAGTTGTGCAGGTGAGGTTGTTATAAGCGCTTACCCTTCAGGTCCAAAGCAACAAATATTGATATTAAATTGTTTAAAATCAATAATATAAAAAACTTTCAAACACAAAATCCCGGACGCGCATCGCGAGCCCGGGTGAAGGGTAACACCAGGAAATTAGTCTGCAGAGACCGGCACTAATACGCCTTTAACTAACGGATCATCCGTCGTTTTCAGCCACTGCTGAACGCGAGGATCGGAGAACGCCTGTTTTAACTTAACGATGTTCACCTGCTCCAGATAGGGCGTACCAATCACCAGCTGCGAGGCAAAAGTACGCGGTGCCGGTGGAAACAGAATGCCTTTATCACGCGGCACTTTTCCGGCATCAAACTGAGAAACATAGCCAATCGCCGCATCCACCGAATTCAACGCGCGTGGCATGGTTAGCAAATCGAGTTCTTTGAAGACGAAGCCATGCGGATTACCGACAATGTTTTTTAATTTGGCGGTACGCGGTTCAACCTTGGGATCGAGTGTGATCAAACCCTGACGTGCCAGCAGCCACAAGGCTTGTCCCTGGTTGGCGCCATCATCCGGCACCACAATGGTGGCACCCTGCGGCAGGTCGGCTATGGATTTATAGCGATCGGAGTAGACGCCAAATGCCCACTGGAACAGCGGTAAGGCAGAGGTGAGCTGGAAACCGTTGGCATCCACCACCTGCTTTAACCACCACTGGTGCTGATAGACGGTTGCCGCATATTGTCCTTGCGCCACGGCGCGATCCGCCTGAACCGGATCCTGCACGCCCACCGCTTCCAGCTTCAAACCATAATCCGGCGCGATGTGCTCGCCAACATACTCAATCAACTTCTGTTCTCCCGCCATTGCCGGTTCAAAGTGGACCTGCAGCGTGGTGCCAAAGACCACCGCTTGCGGTTGCTGACTGCGCCAGAACCCTGCGGCGGCGGCCAATGCAATGACCACTATAATCAGTAGTAGCCACGGCCAGCGGCGCGTCTTACGTAACTCAAATTCTTGTGTTGTCATCGTGATATCCCCTGAGGATGGCGTAGAATTGCGACTAAACGGTCACCGATAAATTGAATGGTTTGTATCAAAGCGATCAGCACCACAATGGTGGCGATCATGATGTGGTTGTCGAAGCGCTGATAGCCGTACACCACGGCTAAATAGCCGATACCGCCCGCGCCGATGGTGCCGGCGATGGCGGAGTACTCGATCATGGAAATCAGGTTGAGGGTGATGGCGGCAACAACAGCAGGTAATGCCTCACTCAGCTGCGCCGAACGGATGATCTGCCAGCGCGAACCACCGCACACCAACCCCACCGCAGTCACTTCATCGGGCAGTTCTCGCAGCGCGTTATCCACCAGACGACCAAAGAACGGAATGCCCGCCGCAATCATCGGCACCACCGCCGCAGGGATGCCGATGGTGGTGCCGGTCAGCCAGAAGGTAAACGGGATGATCGCCGCCATTAACACCAGAAACGGCAACGAGCGTCCCATATTCACTATCCAGCTCAGCACCCGATGCACGCCGCGGTGGGGAAACAGTCCACGTGCTGAGGTGTTAAACAACACCACGCCAACGATACCGCCGAAGCTCACCACGAACAGCATCACGATGCCGACCATCAGCGCGGTCTCACCTATCGCAGGTAACATCAATGCCGGAATTTCCAGCCACGGCGTATCCTGACTTATCACGGAAATGCTCATACCGCCTCCCGCAACTGATGGACACTGCCATAGACGCTGGCAACCAATCCAAACTGTTCAAGCTGCGCCAGCAATCGCGCCAGTGGCACACGCTCCTGCTGGAAATGAATTCCTACCTGCAAGCGTCCGGCCTGAATACCATTGACCTGCTCAACATGCGCGCCGAGCAGATCGATGCGCAGATTGAACTGCACACTCAAACGCGAGATCCAGTCGCTGATGACCGGTACATCTGTGCGATAACTCAGCTGCAGAATCAATTCCGCCACGCCAGGTTGCGCCACCAGTGGGAACAGACGTTGCCCCAGGGAGGAATCGGGCTGCGCCAGTAACTGTTTCAGCACGCCATACTGCACAATCTGCCCATCGCGAATTTCGGCAACCGCATCCGCCGCCTGACGCACTGCATCCATCTCGTGAGTGATCAGCACGATTGCCAGCTTATAGTCGTCACGCAGTTTCTTTAGCAAATCCAGCACCGCAACCGTGGCTTCAGGATCCAGTCCTGACGTCGCCTCATCGGCCAGCAGCACGGCAGGGCGAAGCGCCAGCGCACGCGCGATGCCAATACGTTGACGCTGTCCCCCCGAAAGCTGATCGGGATACGCTTTGGCTTTATGGCTCAGTCCAACACTCTCCAGCAACTCACCAACACGCGCAGAAATATCCCGCTCGACCACGCCGAGATAACGCAAAGGCAACGCAATGTTTTCCCAGGCGCTTTTGCGCTGCAGTAAGGCAGAGGATTGAAAAACGGTACCAATCGAACGGCGCGCGCGACGCAGTGCTTCGCCATTCAGCCGCGAGAGATCGCTGCCATTGATGCGAATGCTGCCCGCGCTGGGCTGCTCCAGTAAACTGATGCACTTTGCCAGCGTGGATTTGCCCGCGCCGCTGGGCCCAACGACAGCAGTGATGTTGGCCTGTGGTACCTGCAAGTTGATGGCTTTCAGCACCTCAGTGACGCGTCCATCCGCGGTGCGGTAATGCTTACTCAACTGGTCAATTTCAATCATATAACCTCCGGCAGTACCGAATTTTTCACCCGATAGCCCACGCCGGGATGCGGTGCAGTTAACTGTGGTCCGGCGTTAAACAGCTTCTCGCGCAGCGTACCTTCCGCATACGCCTTCTTATAAACACCGCGCTTTTGCAGCTCTGGGATCAGCAGTTCAACCACATCCTCAAAGGTTTCATGCGTTAATGCGTAGGCGAGGTTGAAACCATCAACGTCAGTGTCTTCCACCCAGCTTTGCAGCTCGTCGGCCACTGTTGCTGCACTGCCGATAATCAGCGGGCCAAAACCACCAATACCCACCCAATCCGCCAGCGCTTTCACCGTCCACTGACGATCGGGATCGGCGGTGGAGAAGGTTTCGACGGCTGATTGGATGGCGTTGGTGTGCAGATACTTCAGCACTTGATCCGGCTGATATTGACCGAAGTCGATACCCGTCCAGCCCGAGACCAGCGCCAAAGCTCCTTCGTAGCTCACGTAGCTTTGATATTCTTTCCACTTCGCCTGCGCGGCGGCATCGGTCTCCCCGACGATCACCGTTTGCAGATTGAAGATCAGGATGCTGCGCGGATCGCGCCCTGCTTCTTCTGCACGGCGACGAATATCCGCGACGGTTTTCTTCAGCAGCACTTTCGACGGCGCGGCAACAAACACGCATTCCGCGTGTTCAGCAGCAAACTGTTTGCCTCGGCTCGATGCACCGGCCTGGTATAGCACTGGCGTGCGCTGCGGCGACGGCTCGCATAGGTGAATGCCCGGTACGTTGAAGAAGGTGCCCTGATGATTGATGGGATGAATTTTGCGGGGATCGCTGAAGATACGCCGTTCACGATCGCGCAAAACGGCATCCTGTTCCCAACTACCCTCCAGCAACTTGTACACCACCTGCAAATATTCATCGGCATAGTCGTAGCGGCTGTCGTGATCGCTCTGCGCCTGATGACCAATATTGCGCGCCCCGCTCTCCAGATACGAGGTCACAATATTCCAGCCGATGCGCCCTTTGGTCAGGTGATCGAGCGTCGATAAACGACGTGCAAAGGGATAAGGATGCTCAAACGATAGCGATGCGGTGAGACCAAAGCCGAGATGCTCGGTCACCAGCGCCATTGGGGTAATCAACGCCAGCGGATCGTTGACCGGTACCTGCGTCGCCTGACGAATCGCGGCATCGCCATTCCCGTTCAGCACATCGTAAATACCCAACACATCGGCGATAAACAAACCGTCGAATTTGCCTCGCTCCAGCAGGCGCGCCAAATCGACCCAGTACTCCAGATCTTTGTATTGCCAGGAACGGTCGCGAGGATGCGCCCACAGGCCCGGTGATTGATGTCCGACACAGTTCATATCAAAAGCATTCAGGCGAATTTCACGTTGCGATGGCATAGCAATCTCCATAGCGAGGCCGTGATCGTGAGACGACCCGGCGTTCGTTAGTGTGTTTTTAGGATGTTTGAGAGATTAAGAAGCGTAAGGGGGACATCGCTCGTCTTGAGCGATGTTAAGTTCTCTGAGAATTTGCTGAGCAACGGCAGCAGCGTGATCGGCAACCTGTGGCAGGCCCATCAACTCACCGAAACGCGCGCGGGCGGCGGGTCCGACCACGAGCAGGCGGGCGTTGGGCTGTCCTCGCTGGTCAAGTGCGTGTGACTGCGTATCAACGTCGAGGCCAAAGCCAAGCTGGTCACCACGAATCAGGCCTTGTTCACTCAGCGAACGTAGCAGCGGCTGGCTTTGTGTCAGCGCATCATGCCCCGGTCCGGTGGTGACGATCAGATGGTCGAGCACGCGCGTTTCAATTTCACCGTTGCGCGTGTGCAGAGTGATTGCCAGCTGGTGGCCCTGCGCTGTAATGGCCTGCAGTCTGGCTGCCAGCACCTGCAAACTCCCCTGCTGCTGTCGTCTGATGATTTCCGCTGACACCTGCGGCGCGATACGATAACGATGTACATCCCACCACGCGCGCAGATGGCGCACAAAGCGCTTTTGCTCGTGCAGCGGCAAGGTTTGCCAGATGGTTTGGCCCTGTGCGCGTACATCGTCCAGCACGCGTTGCCAGGGTAATTGCTGCCGTGCCGCTCGGGCAACCTCATCCCTGATGTGATGCAGCCACAGACGCGCGCTGGGGACGTTCTGAGGTGCTATCGTCCATTCAGGCCACTCACCTTGCAGATTAGCGCGTGAGAGCTGTCCACGGCGTGAGAAAGCGGTTAACGGGCCTTGATGATGCCGAGTGCCTAATGAGGCAACCACATCCGCCATACTCAGGCCGGTTCCGATAATGGCCACGGTGGCGTCAGGATTTATCGCATCCAGCACGCCGGCTTGCCATGGATTGGCAATGAGCGCTGGGTGATGGGCAAAGGGCTGCAGCGAGCGAGGCAAGGATGGCGGTGGGTGACTGATCGCTAACGCCAGCACATCGCCCTGTAGTGTCTCGCCATTGCTGAGTAACAGCTGCTGCCCTTCCCATGCCATGGCACTGGCCTGAGCGTGCCGTAACTCAATCTGCGGATGCCGTTTTGCCGCGAGGGCAAACTGCTCTGCCAGGTAGCGACCAAACATCGCGCGCTGCGGATAGACTGATCCGTCATCACAATGGGCTACTGAATCCAGTGAACACTCAGGCTGCTGACGATACCAGCGGTCAAAGGCGCCCTGCTCATCGCCGCTGAGTTGCATGCGTGAAGCCGGGACGTTGATGCGATGCGCCGGTTCCTGCGTGGAGTAGGCCACCCCACCGCCCAGTTGCTCACGCGGTTCGACCACTGTAATCAGTAATGGAGAGGACGATTGCCGCGCGAGATGAATCGCCAGCGCCGTTCCGCTGAACCCGCCACCTGTGATGATGATGTGAGGTCGTGCCATCGTCTTCTCCTGCATTAGCTGGCGCTCGCCTGTTTTGAAGGACGTTTATCGCCACCAATGGTTTCGCCAAACGGTCCGGTGTTAATGGTGCGCGCGCGCTGCTGCTGACCATTTGCCAGCGGTAATAGCGGCAGCAGCAATTCTGCCACACGATGCGCCTCTTCCAGATGCGGATATCCCGACAGGATGAAGTTGGTCACACCCAGTGCCTGATATTCCCGTATGCGTTCGGCAACCTGCTCAGGACTTCCTACCAATGCCGTTCCGGCTCCGCCGCGCACCAGACCAACGCCTGCCCATAAGTTTGGTGAGATGTAGAGATTATCGCGCGAGCCTTTGTGCAGCGCGCTCATCCGTGCCTGACCTGCAGAGTCCATACGCGCAAAAATCTTCTGCGCCTGCGCGATGGTGTCTTCATCCAAATGACCGATTAATTTCTCTGCCGCCGCTTTCGCTTCCTGTTCCGTTTCACGCACGATGACATGCAGGCGGATGCCGTATTCCAGTTTGCGCCCGCGCGCTGTAGCACGTTCACGGACGACTGCCAGCTTTTCTGCGACCTGCTCCGGGGGCTCACCCCAGGTCAGATAGGTATCGATTTGCTCAGCGGCGACATCAATCGCGGCCTCCGACGAGCCGCCAAAATAGAGTGGTGGGCCATTTTCCTGCACTGGCGGGAACAACACCTCTGCTCCTTCAACGTGAATATGCTGCCCTTCATAGTCAACCTTCTCTCCACGCATTAAACGGCTATACACATCGAGAAACTCTTTGGTGACTTCATAGCGTTCACTGTGATTGAGAAAGATGCCGTCGCCTTTGTTCTCAACCGGGTCACCGCCCGTCACCACGTTAATCAGCAAACGTCCTTCAGAGAGGCGATCCAGGGTTGTGGCCATACGCGCGGCCAGTGTCGGCGGTTGAAGTCCAGGGCGAACGGCAACTAGGTAACGCAGTCTTTTGGTGATGGGTGCCAGTGCAGAAGCAACCAGCCATGAATCTTCGCAACTTTTGCCGGTGGGAATCAGCACACCGTAGTAACCGAGATTGTCGGCGGCCAATGCCACCTGCTGTAAGTAAGCTAAATCAACCGGGCGCCCACCTTCTGTGGTGCCGAGATAGCGACCGTCACCGTGCGTCGGGAGAAACCAGAAGACATTGATGTTCTTGTTTGCGTATTCGGCCATTATGCTTTTCCTATATAACTTTATTAAAAATTGGTCATTTCGGACTGATTATTTAGTTATATGGCTAGTAGCGAAAAGCGTGCCAGCTTTGATTCTCCTGATAATAACGCTATTTCAGCGGGTTAGGCCCCTACTGCTGTTTGTGTTTGTTGCATCGGCAACTTACCGCCTACAGCTATTGCTGCATATGCAACTGCTTATGCTTTTTTCCTGCTGTTCACAGTGAATAGCAACGATTAGCGTGTGCTGATACTCCTTAATGGACATCAAAAGATGCTGACCAACTATAGCAATTACGCTGATTCACCGCGTTTAGTCGACCCGGCTTCTCTCGCTTTTCAATCATTGCTCGACAAATTCGCCCCCACTGACGCCACGGTATTGATTGTCGGCGAGACCGGCACGGGTAAGGAAGTTGTCGCACGCTATCTCCATCATCATAGCCAACGCCGCCATGGCCCCTTTCTCGCCGTTAACTGCGGTGCTTTAACTGAAAGTCTTGCCGAAGCCGAACTTTTTGGTCATGAGAAAGGGGCATTTACCGGCGCGACCCAGGCGCATCCCGGTTGGTTTGAATCTGCGCAGGGCGGCACTCTGCTGCTGGATGAGATTGGAGAGCTGAGTTTGTCGCTACAGGTCAAGTTACTACGCGTATTACAGGAGCGCGAGATTACGCGCGTGGGTTCGCGCAAGCCGATTAAAGTCGATGTGCGTGTTATTGCGGCCACCCATGTTGATTTGGCACAGGCGATCCGAGAACGGCGATTCAGGGAAGACCTTTACTATCGCCTCAACATTGCGGTGGTGCCGCTGCCTCCGTTGCGACAGCGTCGTGATGATATCCCGCTGCTGGCGCAGCATTTCCTTTCGCTGTATGCACGTCGTTTAGGTCGACCGGTACGTCGTTTGTCACCGGATGCTTTGGAAGTGCTGCTGGAGTACAGCTGGCCGGGCAATATTCGCGAGCTGGAAAATACGCTTCACAACGCAGTACTTCTGAGTCGGGATGAGACGCTAACGCCAGCTCATTTGCGACTGACAAGATACAGTGAACAGGGATTTAACAACGCGGAAGCATCAACGCTTGATAACTTCCTGCGTCAACAACTCTCCACTAAGCCCAATCAACTGTTTGATCGCGTCATCACCAGCCTGATTACTCACGCACTGGATTTCACTGAACACAATCAGACACAGGCCGCGGCGTTGCTTGGCATCAGCCGCCACACGCTGCGTACTCATCTTGCTCATCAGGGAATGATAAAAGGACGGCGTAAGGCGGCGAGTTACATTGCAACTGCCTCTGCTGATGAGCCTCATCAGGAACGCGAGTTACGTATCGGTTATCAAAAATTCGGGAATCTTGGGGTGTTAAAAGCACGGCAAAGTCTTGAGCAGTGCTTTGCACAGCAGGGCGTCAGCGTGTTGTGGAGCGAATTTCCTGCCGGGCCTCAACTACTTTATGCCTTACAAAATAACGAGATCGATTTCGGTACCACCGGCGAGGTGCCGCCTATTTTCGCCCAGGCGAATGGCAATGCAGTGACCTACATTGCCTGGGAACCCCCTGCGCCCAGTAGCGTGGGGATAGTTGTCCCAATCGATAGCGATATCCGTAGCATTGCTGATTTACGTGGTAAACGTATTTCGGTCAATAAAGGTTCTAACGTTCATTGGTTATTGCTGCAGCTGCTGGAAGAAGCAGGTATCGCCCTTGATGAACTCAAAGTGGTGTATGCGCCGCCAAAATATCCTCTGACGGCCAGTGATTATCTGGCGGTCGATGCATGGATGATGTGGGACCCTTTACTCAGTGCGGCGGAGAGCAATCCTGAGTTGCGCGTGCTGGCCAACGGTGAGGGGCGTGTACGCAACCACCAATTTTATCTGGCACGTCGCGATTATGTGGAAAAACATCACGACGTGGCCCAGCAGCTAGTGGAGAGTTTACAGCAGACCGGCATTTTTATTGATAATCATCGGCAGGAAGCTGCTGGTCTGCTTGCGCAGGAATTGGGTCTCGATATTTTGGCTGTCGAAAAGGCATTGACCCGACGCAGTCATAAAACTCGTTCAATGGTATTTGAGGTGATTAAAGAGCAGCAGATTATCGCCGATCGCTTTTATGCATTGGGTCTGATAAACAAGCCTGTCCGTGTCAGGGAAGCGGTTTGGCAATCGCCCAGCGTTTTGTCACTTACAGCCTAACGACCCGAATAAAGTTATCCACCTTTTCTGTGGATAAATCATTGAATATCATCTGGCTAAACCGGGTTAGCACCCTCGATACAGCGCTGAAATTTTCTGAAATGCTGGCGATTTCAGCCTGAAATTAATTTAAAAAACACTTTTAATTCAATTCATTAACCGTGAAATCCTGATGGCGAATGAAGGAAATTTCAGGGCATTCGCTATCTGATTTCCTCCCCTGGATAGCCTTTGTTGATTTCCTATCCAGCTGGTTATTTTGCCTTCACCACAGATTCACTAAACTCTACGGCGCAAGAATGTTATGCATTTAGAGGGTGAAAAAGTTGGCGATTTCAGCCTGAAATTTCTACACAGGTTAGATATTTTTCATACAGTTAGCGATGAAATAGCGCTGGCGAAAAGCTGAAATTCAGGCAAAAAAAAACCGCCCGAAGGCGGCATTTCGCTACTGATTGAGATATTTATTGAGTGTCTCGTTTATCACCCGATCCAACTCATCTTGCAATTCTTTCGACTGGCGATTGAATTCGTAGCTGAACATGCGGCCGCGTGTCTTCTTGCGGGCATAGCGATCTTTATCAGCAAACGTCCAGAGAGGCGTGGCGACCGCTTTGTCCTTTGCTGGCGACTGGATCAGTGTTTGGCTACCATTACGCACCAGACGCAAAATCCCATTTTTTACTTCATCTTCAGCCAGACCATCACGTGCGCAGACCGTATCGACATCCATGCCAATGGTATCAATTAAGGCTTCAACCGACTGACCAATCTCCTGAAGCTTCTCATACGCCTGCAGCAGCGTTTTGTAATCCGGGTAAGTTAACTCGGAGTGGTTTGGGAACAGAGTAACCAACTCCAGTGGTACGCTCGCGGCTTGCAACGCACGCGTCACTTTTGCCTGCGAGAGGCCTTCACTCTGAGCAATCTCTTTCTGTGACAGGCCACTCTCTTTTAATGACAGCAGGCGCATCCCCACTTCACGCAGATTATGTTCGCGTGCGGTTTGAATGTCCTGCGCCAGGCGACGTGCTTCATCTGCCGTGATGGCAACATCAGTGACCAGCACATCCAGCCCAGTTTTGCAGTGCAGAGCGGCGGCACGGCGGCGGGAACCATCCAAAATTTCGATACGGTCGCCGCGCTTCACACCAATAGCAGGGAAGAACTGCTGCAATTTAATGGTGCGGATAATGTCGCGCAGCGATTCAGGCGTCAAGCCTGACTGGTCGCGGCCATTCGTTTCCATTACCACATAGGTTTTTTCTTCAATTTCCTTCGCCGTAATGTGTTCAAGCGTGAACAGGGCACGTTTACCGGTCGAAAGGATAAAGGTTTGAGAATGTCCGTCTGAGGCATCCTCAGTCTGCAAAGGTGTCTGGCTGAAGGTACGGCCAATCGTGATTCGTTTTGCGCTCATAGTAACCTCAGTTCAGGCGAATAAATTCAATGCGATCAAATACGGCTTTAGCGAAATCTTCCGCTGCCGAACGCGCATTCTTTAAGGCTTCGGTGCTGCCCACATAGGTCGATGGGTTCGCGGAGATCACCGTATCAAACGACTCTCCACAGCGCTCAAAGCCGTCCAGACGCGGTAAAGCAGCATCCAGCATGTCGCCGCCAAAGATCTCTTTTGCCAGGCTGTGACAAAGCTTGTGGTCCGCTTTATTCGACAGCTTGGACATAAAGCCGATGTTGCCTTGCAAGCGGCAGGATGCGCCTGATTCCTCAATGATGCCAATCAGTTCCGGCAGGCGCGTCAGATACTTCAACGTCGAGTGGAAATCAACTTGTGCTGGTGGAACTGGCGTCATCAGTAAATCAGATGCGGCAATGGCGTTCTTCAGGAAGGCATCCAGATGTGGGCCACTGTCGATGAAAATGAAGTCATAGTCTTTCTTCAGTTTTGCTACGACGTTGTCATACAGAACCGCATGCACATTCTGCGTAGGCAGATGCTCAGCACACAGTTCTTCCCAACGTGATGCAATGAACGCGTCGTCAATGGAGGCCGGCAGTACGTCGACACCAGGAATAATCGATGGCACGATGAATTCATTAAGCAACTCTTCGCGGCCCACGTTTTGCAGCATCGCTTGCGCAGCTGTGGCTTCTACCAGTCCGACCGAACGCTCATGATTGAGGAACATGGTGGCAGAGGATTGCGGATCGAGGTCGATAACCAGAATGCGCAGATCTTCATACAACAGATGTGGGTGCGCACGCAGCGCATGGGCCAGTGAGACCGTTGAGACGGTTTTCGATACGCCACCTTTGAGATTACCAACAAACAGCGTGAATGCCTCTGCGTGACGATCGCGATACTTTGGCACGCCGCGATGATGGTAGATATCAATGATGTTTTGGATGGACATTGCGTACTTGGTAGAGCTGCCCGCCGCGCGTTTATCGAATGGATAGCCGTTCTCTTCCATTTCATTTACGGCGTAATCAACGCTCGCACGCGTTAATTTAGGGAGTTTGGCTAACGCCGCTTTGGCGTAAACCTGATAAAAAGTGTTTTCCTGCAACTCTTCTTTCTGCGCCTGAATCTGTTCCGTCAGGCTCATTAGCATTTTTTCTGAACGTTGTGCGACTTTCAGAACTTGCTTCTCATCGTTAGCCATACTTGCTCCACACATGTAGGATTTATGACTTTATACCGAAATCCTGCACATGAGGCAAATCTATCTCATCTAATGCGAAACATTTAGCGCTGTGAAAATACCTTGAGTAAGAGCGTGTTAGTGCAAACATTCACTGTAATCAGCGGAGATGTTTTAATCAGAGCGGAATAATGGATGAAAGTGTGAGCAACGCCTCATTCGCGTATTTGCTCCAGCATTCACTGTAATCAGTAATTTGATCGTCTGTTGCACGAGAGTTGCGGGCAGGGTGATATGGCTGAAATCACAGCCTGCATTCACTATATTCGGCATAAGATTCACTGTAATCAGTAAACGTTCACTGTAAGTGGCAATAGGTTCACTGTAATCAGTAAACAACTGCGCTACGTTCACTGTAATCAGTGATATTGATTTTCACGCTGAGCAGTTGAAAGCCAGGGCTCTCCATGACGAAATCGGCTGCAGGCGTTTTCGGTTGATAGAGACACCTTAGTCCCAATATAAGCATTCACTATAATCAGTAGACTGCATATGGGGAGCATTGATTTAATCCGAGTGTTCACTGTAATCAGTAATCAACAGCTCGTATGGCTAGCTGGCATTCACTGTAATCAGCAATTTGTCTAAGCCACATTCAGACGTTCACTGTAATCAGTAACCCAAATCGTTCTCTCAGCGTAGCGTTCACTATAATCAGCAGTTTCGTCTTAAATGGATTCGCCATAATCGGCGGAAAGGGAAGGGCGTACGTGAGAACGTTCACTGTAATGAGTATGTGAGTCAGGAGTCAGGAGTCAGGAGTCAGGAGTCAGGAGTCAGGAGTCAGGAGTCAGGAGTCAGGAGTCAGGAGTCAGGGATGTAAATACGGGCTAAAATGACTGTCAACATTCACTGTAATCAGTAACCCAATTTGCGTTTTCAGTTGTGATTCGTGGTTCGCGAATGCGGGTTTGTTGTGAGTGAGTGAGTGAGTGAAGCTAAATCATCGGTGGCTAATGGCTACCTGTACGTGAGTGAAAACGGGTATATGCTCAGCGTTGAGCATTGCAAGTACGCGATAGCGGGTAAGCTAAAACTGGCGGGTCCTGACCGGTACACCATGCTCTACTGGCGATATTAAAGATAAGCAATGTCCAGAGAATGAACGACTGAAGAGGCATGCCCGGTGGGATATGACCGATGGCAAATGACCGATTAAAGAGAAGAGAGAAGAGAGAAGAGAGAAGAGCATTTTAGCTGCTCTTACTGGTGAAGTGTCCGTTTTAACCGGTGGCTATTACATGCACCCATTGCCGGATCAACCAGAAACGGAATGCTTGTCTTTGAACTCCAACGTTCACTGTAATCAGCAAAACAGGTGAAGACCGTTTTTTCCTACCTCCCAAATCCCTGGTTGTAACATTCACTGTAATCAGTAATTGCTCCTCGCTGGCAAAGTTATTTACGTTCACTGTAATCAGTGAAGCGATCTTCTGTGGCCACAACGATCAGGTATAAAAATGTTTCGGAAGAGGGAAGGGCTGCAGAGCATTCACTGTAATCAGTGACAGCGTGACGCGCACGATTGAGGCCTTAAATCCATTCCCGACCGCACTGGCATAACGTTCACTGCAATCTGCAATAAAGGGAAAAATTCACTGTAATCAGTGAAGGTGACCAACCCTGTCACTTTTACTGTTTATTTGTACAGGCAATAAGCTAATTACAGTGAACGAATGCCAACAATTAAATATTATCTATAATATTCATAAGCTTACATTTAACCATTCACTATAATCTGTTTTCACCACATCACCATCATTCACTGTAATCAGCATCCAAATACGCTATGGCTGATGTTCACTGTAATCAGCAAACCCGCTGCAAAAGAGGGCGCTCGAGTGCTGAAAACCCACCTAGTAAGTACTCACTATCACAATTAAACCCAATGATTTGTCGAATCTGATAACTCTGCAAGAGGAAGTAAGACTAACGTGTCGCTGAATACTGTTTACAGTGAACGTTACTGATTACAGTGAATGAATGAAAGGATGCTGATTACAGTGAACAGTGCGGAGAAGAAGTGTGTCACTTTTGGCGATTAAGTGACACACTCAAGGGCAGGGAGCTGATTACAGTGAACGTGAAAAATCAGTCTTCAAACTCAATATCATCGAGGGAATCAATGCTCTCCAGATTGCTGATACCGTCCAGCTTCGGCGTTCTGCTATGGATAATGAAGAACACAGAACGTCCACGCTTCACCTCTGAATAGTCGAGGTAACCAATCTCCTTAAGCTGCTCCATCGCGCGTCGAACCACGTGGTTTTGCGTGGTCGTCTTAGAGCCTAAGTTTAAACGCATGCGCAGACGCGCCAGCGATATCGGTGCAGGATTGGTTGGCAAGCTTTCCAGGTAGGTATATAACGCCTGAGCCGATTCCTTACGTTTGAGCCGTGAAATAGCACGCAGCTGCAGCAAGACTTTATGGTCAAAGTTATACAGCTCAAACAGTTTGGGATCGGCCTGAATGCGCACCAGATCCTTTTCGCGATCGTAGTAGGCAGATTGCACAAGATGGGTATGGTACGCTTTGCCATTACCTTCAAAGGACAACGTATTGGTTGCGATGCGTCGTAAAGAGGCATCTAAACGCTTACGTAAGGCCGCTGACGAGTTTGCCGATGGGATCCCGCACATTTTCACGAAATCAATAAACGGCAGCGTCACCGTGTCGCCCTTTGAGGGATAACGCGAGAAAGACTGAATAATGCCAGCCCAGGTTTTGAAATCATTATCCATATCCAGCCTTGCGCCAGTAATGGTAATCTTTTCATAGCCTTCCGCTTTAACTAACGAAAGGTTCTTGAGCTCTTTGGTGGCGTCCGTTGAAGCCATCGCGCCCGATTTCCCACGCGCAGTAGACTTTAGTGTCGGAACGAACAGACCCAGGCGCATCAACGCGACCGGTTGTACGGTGTTATTTTTATTAGGATGAAGCTGGATAACCTCACCGCTGTTTTTTGTCACCGACAGAAAAGGTTCTAGTAACGCCTTGTTTTCACTCTCTTTATCTGCCATAGCCTGAGATCTTCATTCTGTGGATGAAAAGGATCGATTTCTGATTACAGTGAACATTAACACTGTTTATAGTGAACATTCTACAGTCTATAGTGAATATTATGCTGATTGTAGTGAACGTTTTTCTGATTATAGTGAACGCGATCACCTTCTCAGGCCTTGTGGGGTGCGGCTTACAGCGATCGGGGATCTCTTAGGATCTCTTTAAGATCTCTCTATGATCTTTCTTTAAGATCTATTCACTGTATAACTGCATAACCCTATGAAGAATCAGCTTCTAACATTAAAAACTGTAAGAATATGCAGGTCAGTAAGATTGATCCCACCAATGGCGAAAAAACATTAATTCTCTGCGAAGAAGATCCGCTTCTTTCATCAGAAGAGAACAACTTCCTCATTATTATTCATTTTTCATCAATCTCTCCTAAGCGTAAGGTGAAACCCATATTCACACCCTACAACTCATGACGAAGGCATCTTATGACTGACAACGTTATTTCACGTAACCCTACCACTGGCGAAATCATCGCAACCTATCCGTTGCAGAATGCCGCTGAACTCGAAGCTGCGTTGCAGACCAGCGCGGATGCTTTTGCACAATGGCGAGCCACCAGCATGGCACAGCGTGTCATCGTATTGCGGCAGTTAGCTGAACAGATCCGCCAGCGTCAGGATCAACTTGCAGAAATGGCCACGCTGGAAATGGGCAAACCGATCGCCCAAGCACGTGCTGAAGTTTTGAAATGCGCCAATCTCTGTGATTGGTACGCAGAACAAGGTCCGGCCATGCTGGCTGATAAACCCACGCTGGTGGAAAATCAGCAAGCCTGGCAGTCGTTTCGCCCGTTAGGTGTGATCCTCGCAGTGATGCCCTGGAACTTCCCCTACTGGCAGGTGCTGCGCGGTGCCGTTAGTATGCTGCTGGCAGGAAACACTTATGTACTGAAACATGCGCCAAGCGTGATGGGTGCAGCACATCTGATGACCGAATTGTTTGATGCGACCGATCTGCCAAAAGGTGGCTTCACCGTGATTAACGTGGATAACGATGGCGTTTCGGCTGCAATTAAAGATCCGCGTATTGCGGCAGTTGCGGTGACAGGAAGTGTGCGGGCGGGCGGTGCTATTGCAGCACAAGCCGGTGCGGTATTGAAAAAAACCGTGCTGGAACTCGGCGGCGCAGATCCTTTTATTGTTCTGGCAGATGCCGATCTGGATGCCGCAGTAGCTTCAGCGGTCACAGGACGCTACCAGAATACCGGACAGGTGTGCATGGCAGCCAAACGGTTCATCATTGAGGAAAGTGTCGCAGAAGCGTTTGAGGCGCGTTTTAGCGCGGCTGTGCAGGCACTAAAAATTGGCGATCCGTTGAATGAAGAAACTTATATCGGGCCAATGGCGCGTTATGATCTGCGTGATGAGTTAGACCAGCAGGTACAGCAAACCCTGAAACAAGGTGCGCGCCTGGTTATCGGTGGTCATAAGATCGATGGCTTTGGCAACTACTACGCACCAACGATCCTTGCTGATGTGACACCCGACATGATCGCCTTCCAGCAGGAGATCTTTGGCCCTGTGGCGGCGATTACCGTAGCACGTGATGCGCAGCATGCATTAGAACTGGCAAACGACAGCGAATTTGGTTTGAGCGCCACCGTGTGGAGCAGTAACGAAGCGGTTGCCAATGAGCTGGCAGAGAAACTGGAAACCGGCGCCGTGTTCATCAATGGCAACGGTGCTTCCGATCCCCGCGTGGCGATTGGTGGTGTGAAGAAGAGCGGCTATGGTCGTGAACTTTCCAGTTTTGGCGTTCACGAATTCTGTAATATCCAGACCGTCTGGAAAAACCGTCGTTAAGACTTTTAGGGCGTGCACTGCACGCCCTTATTCCACGCTCTATCTCCTGCCTTACTGTTAATCCTCGGTTAAAATTGTTGTGGAGTAGCTCAAAGAATCCGCTAATGGTATTACAAAGGTATTGTTAGTGGTGTTAGATTGGCCTCACCTACACCGGGGAGTCCTATTTTAATGAAAACAACAATCCCAAAATTATCCTTCATGATGTTTCTCGAGTGGTTTATCTGGGGGGCATGGTTTGTGCCGCTCTGGGCTTTCCTCAGCAAAAACGGCTTTTCGCCGGTTGAGATTGCCTGGTGCTATGCCTGTACTTCGATTGCCGCCATCCTGTCGCCGATCCTCGTTGGATCGTTGGCAGACCGCTTCTTCCAGGCGCAGAAAGTGTTATCGCTGCTGATGATCGTCGGTTCCATTCTGATGTATTTCGCGGCCCAGCAGACGCACTTCAGTGGTTTCTTCCCACTGCTGCTGTTGTATGCGCTCACTTACATGCCGACCATTGCGCTGACTAATAGTATTGCTTTCTCGCATGTCAAAGATGTCGAACGTGATTATCCACGCGTGCGGGTAATGGGCACTTTAGGCTGGATTGCGTCAGGCATTGCCTGTGGTTTCCTGCCGCCGCTGATGGGCTATGGCGACATTTCTGCCAGCAATGTGCCGCTGCTGATCACTGCTGCCAGTTCACTGGTATTGGGGATCTTTTCGCTAATGCTGCCGGCAACCGAGCCGAAAAGCACCGGCAAATTCAGCCTGCGTGTGGCATTGGGGCTGGATGCGCTGCATCTCCTGAAAGATCGCAGTTTCCTGGTGTTCTTCGTCTGCTCATTCCTGTTCAGCATGCCGCTGGCGTTTTACTACATCTTTGCCGAAGGCTACCTGACGGAGGTGGGCCTGCCACACGCCACCGGTTGGATGACGCTGGGTCAGGTATCGGAGATCTTCTTCCTGCTGGCACTGCCATTCTTTATCAAGCGCTTTGGCATCGGCAAAGTGTTGCTGCTTGGCTTAACCACCGCAGCGCTACGCTACATATTCTTTGTGTTCGGCGGCGATCAAAATGCCCTGACGATTGGCCTGTTGTTTATGGGCATCCTGCTGCACGGCGTCAGCTATGACTTCTACTTCATCACGGCTTACATCTACGTTGATAAAAAAGCACCGGTCGCGATGCGCAACGCAGCACAGGGCCTGATCACGCTCGCATGCCAGGGGATTGGCAGCTTGCTGGGCTATCGTCTCGGCGGATATTTGATGCAGGAGATGTTCGCGTACGACCAGCCACGCAATGGCCAAACGTTCAACTGGGCGGGCATGTGGATGTTTGGCAGCGTGATGATCATCATTATCACCATTGCCTTCATCGTGCTGTTCCGCGATGGCAAAAAACGCAGTGAAGAATTAACCGCTTTCGAGCAATCAGCCACCGCTGATAGCCATAAATAAGAGATGTAATGATGACAATGACACTCCGGGAAAAACGGATTTTAGGCGCTTTCTATGGTCAGGCACTGGGCGATGCGATGGGCATGCCATCGGAATTGTGGCCGCGCAGTCGCGTTAAGCAGCATTTTGGCTGGATTGATGGTTTTCTGCCGGGGCCTGCCGAAAACAATGCCGCCTGTTATTTTGGCCGTGCGGCATTTACTGACGATACGTCGATGGCGCTGGCTTTGGCAGATGCGATAGTCACGCATGATGGCGATATCAACGCGGAGACCATTGGTGCCAATATCCTGCGCTGGGCAGAGGAGTTTGATGCCTTCAACAAAAACGTATTGGGACCCACATCCAAAATAGCCCTGAATGCACTGAAAATGGGAACGCCAGTGACGCAACTGGAGAACAACGGCATGACCAATGGCGCCGCGATGCGCGTTTCGCCACTAGGTTGCCTGTTGCCAGCCAAAGATCTGGACGCCTTTATTGACGCCGTCGCACTGGCATCCAGTCCTACGCATAAATCTGATATCGCCATCGCGGGTGCAGTGGTGATTGCCTGGGCGGTTTCACGAGCCATTGACGGCGCAAGCTGGACATCCATCCGCGATGAGCTGCCTGCGATTGCGCGCGCTGCTCAGGAAAAACGCGTCACGACCTTTAGCGCGTCCATGGCCGCGCGTGTTGAGCTGGCGCTGAGCGTTGTGGCGCAGGGCAGAGGCGTGGAGTCAACGATGCAGCAGATTTATGATTTGGTAGGCACCGGGACGGCCACCATCGAATCGGTTCCAGCTGCTATTGCAATGGTTGAGCTGGCCAATACCGATCCGAATCGCTGCGCTATTCTTTGTGCCAATCTGGGTGGCGATACCGATACCATCGGCGCGATGGCGGTGGCCATTTGCGGAGCGCTGCATGGCATTGATGGGATTGATTCACAGTTAAAAGCCGAACTGGATGCTGCCAACGCTCTGGATTTCACTCGCTATAGCAACGCATTCATGCGTTTCCGTCAGCAGCGTGAGGCCGTTTATGCTGACGCCTGATGACCTGAACCGGCTGGAAGGACGTCTGCCGGTGTGCGTGATTGGTGCCGCTGTGGTGGACGTGATTGCTGATGCCTATTCGTTACCGCATCGGGGGAGTGATATCGAGCTCCACCAGCAGGTCGTCAACGTGGGCGGTTGTGCATTGAATGTAACGATCGCGTTGCATCGGTTGGGCATTCCATCCATCAACGCGCTGCCGCTGGGTAACGGCATTTGGGCCAGTATTGTGCGGCAGAAGCTGATGGAATATGGCATTCACAGCGTGCTGGAAACCAGCAAAGGAGACAATGGCTGGTGTCTGGCACTGGTGGAGCCAGACGGCGAGCGCACGTTTCTGTCGGTTAGCGGTGTCGAAAATCTTTGGGATGCCGAACTGCTGGGCACATTGCCACAACCCGCGCAGCGTTGGATCTACTTGTCTGGCTATCAACTGACCAGCAAAAGCGGCGATGTGCTGATCGACTGGCTCGAACACCAGGCGCATAACTATCAATTGCTGGTGGATTTCGGTCCGCGTTTGGCTGACATCGGTGAGTGTCAATTTGCCCGTATTATGGCGCTTAAACCACTGATTACAGTGAACAGACAGGAAGCGGAGTTACTGTGGCTGGAGCGTTTGAACCAGCATCAAGCCTTTGATGCCCGTCAGTTAATGGCTCAATGGCAACAACACTTTGGCGCAGGGTTGGTGGTGCGTCTAGACAGTGATGGCGCAGGTTATATCGATGCGGAATCGCAGGGTTGGATCCCTGCTCTGGCAACGCAAGTAGTCGATACGATTGGCGCCGGTGACAGCCATGCGGGGGGAGTGTTAGCCGGGCTCGCGTCAGGTTGGTCGCTGGCGGAAAGTGTGGCATTGGGTAATGCCGTGGCGTCTTATGTGGTGTCACAACGCGGTGGTGATTGTGCACCCGATCGCGCCACGCTGCAGAGCTATTGGCAGCAAAGACTTACTCAGCAATAAACACGTACATGTCGCTGCGGCAGTAGCTGATGCTGTACTCCAAAGGACTGCCTTGCGCGTCAAGTGCCAGCTGTTTAATCACTAACACAGGGACATTGGCGGGCAGGGCAATCTGCTGCTGGAGCGCTTCATCAGGCATGCGGGCACTCACTCTGCTTTGGGACTTAACCGGCAAAATCTGTTGCTTGTTAAAGTAATCATACAAAGAAATTCCAATGTCATCGGCATCTGCAATAAAGCGTGCCGGCACCCAGGATTCTTCAACTGACACCGCTTGCTGATCGACATAGCGAATACGCTTCAGCAAGTAGACTTCGCTACCTTTGCTTAATCCCAGTTTTTCACCGATTTCCGCACTGCACTGAATTTTGCTCTTATTGATCCACACCGTATCAGGTTTTTTACCGCGTAAAACCGCCTGCTGCGACAAACCTTTGGGCTCTTTCAGCGAATACTCAAACTGGCTGCAAATCTGTGTGCCGTAACCGCGTGAACGAAACACCACCCCCTCTTTTTCCAGCTCATCCATCGCTTTACGCACCGTAATACGCGAGATGCTGAGCGACTGGCTGAATTCTCGCTCACCGGGCAGGATCTCTTCATGCACCAGGATGCCATCACGCACCGCCTCTTTGATGGCGGCGGCAAAGCGCTTGTACAACGGCGTACGGCTCTCTTTAGCCAGTGTGGTGGTAAGCCGCGAAAACAGCGGATTCTGTTCAGTCATAGCGGGCTGAGCACTCAATTGGGTTAGCCAGGGGTGAGATATAATACTGAATTTTCACCGTTCGCGTAGCGACTTTAACCACATGTTATTGCGGTTATTAGCGCTTAGATTCAACCAATCCTTTCGCTTGTAATTTGACCTAACCCGTAACGAAGACTATAGTCACGCTTACGGATATTTTAAGGCAAGGAGGGGTAAATGGGCATTTACCTGACGCCAGAATTTCAGGAAGAGAGATGTAATGCACGCATCAATGATAAAATTTTGTGTAAAGCTGCAAAGTCGATTTTTGCGGGATTACATGGAGACCCATTAGGACATTACACGTTCAAAAAACGACTCGGGTTGCCTGGTGTGGGGGCATCTGACGGCGCGCGTAGCATTGTTTTCTTCAATTATGGCAACAACATTTATTTCTTTGATATGTACTTGAAAAGTCAGCTATCAAAGAAGAAAGGCAAAGAACTTGAAGATGATGAAATTGATGCTTATTGCCGTATCGCTCGGGATTTTATTGCGATGTCAGATGAGAAGGTCCGGGAGTTGATTAAGTTAAAAGAACTAATCGAGGTAACTTGTGATGACTGAACGCTTAAAGAAAATCCACGATATGGCGCAGCGCTACAACCAATTGGGCGTTGTTCAGGGCGAGACGGTTGCGGAAATCAGTGCGGCGATCGAAGCTCGTAATATCCCTCCAGTACGCGCTATGTCTGGGATTGAGATTAAAGCGGTACGCTTAAGATGGAAGATGTCGCAGGCGGCGCTGGCAATGACTACAGGCATGTCAGTTGAGAGTGTTTCAAAGTGGGAACGTAACGAGAGTAAACCCAATAAAGCGGCTTTGCGTATCCTCAACACCATTGAAGATAAAGGCCCAGCGGTTTTCATTCTATAAAACATAAAAGCCCTGTTGGGCTTTTATGCATCAAATAACCTATCACCGCTCATCAAACGGCACGCCGCCTTTAGATTTATGATGCTTAGGCGTTTCAATGATTGAAACCGTCACCGAATTGGCATCAATCTCAAACGAGTCCGCGACTGCGGCAGTCACCGCTTTCAGCAACTTCTTCTTCTGCTCAACTGTGCGGCCTTCCGCAGCATAGACAACGATCTCTGGCATTCCCGTTTCTCCTTGAGGGTTCAGATTCGGTTTCAGCATAACCCAGTCATGCCCGAGGATGCAGTGTCAATTTGTCATAAACACCCGCGCAAACCGTTTATCCCCGCAGACGATCTGTGTTTAAATGTGTATTGTTATGTTATAACGTAATATCTCTGGGATTTTTATAGCGGTATTTTTCGGAAACCATAATGAAATCAATGAAAAAATTGCTGATCGCCACGGCGCTCGGCCTGGCTTCGTGCGCCTCATTCGCGGCGCAGCATCAGGAAAACACGGTGCGCATTGCCGCTCCGTTTGAAATTAAAGGTGCCGATCCGGCGCTTTCCGGTGACATCCTTCTGCGCATGGATGTGGTGGAAACGCTGGTGGAAGTGAATCAACGCGGTGAACCGATACCGGCTTTGGCGAAGAGTTGGCAGGTCTCGGAAGACGGTTTACGCTGGCAATTACAGCTGCGCGATAACGTGCATTTCCATGATGGTTCGCCACTGGATGCGGCAGCGGTAGTGAAATCACTCAATACTGCGCGGAGTAAAGCGGGATTACTGGATAAAACACCGATCACTGAGATCAGCGGAGAAGGGCAGGTGGTGACCATCACGCTGCGCGAGCCTTTCACACCTCTGCTTTCCGTCCTGGCGGAAAGTCGCTCGCAAATTCTGGCGTTATCCAGCTGGGATGCACAGGGCAACTTCACGCGCATCATCGGCTCCGGGCCGTTTATGCTGACCGCCTTTCAGCCGCCGCAGTCGTTAGCGGTAAAACGCTTTGAAGGGTACTGGGGAGAAAAACCATACATCGCCGCAGCCAGCTATCTCTCTTCTGGCCGGGCAGAGACCCGCGCGCTGCTCGCGGAAAGTGGTGATGCGGATTATGTGTTCAATCTTGATGCCGCCAGCCGTCAGCGTCTGGCACGCAAACCTGCGCTGCAACTCCCCGCCATTCCCGTGCCGCGCACGCTTATGCTGAAGCTCAATCTGGGCGATCCGCTGTTAGCGGAACAGCCGGTGCGCGAAGCGATCAGCATGGCCATTGATCGTAATGCGTTAGCGATGGCGGTGTTGCGCTATCCGGGTGCTGCCAGCCAGTTGTTCCCGCCGAACATGGGCGAGTGGCACAACGCGGCGCTGCCTCCACTCTCCTATCAGCCCGATTCGGCGGTCACGCTGTTGCAGAAAGCCGGCTGGCAACCGGGATCAGATGGTGTGCTGACCCGCAACGGCCAGCGATTCAGCCTGACGCTGCTGACCTTCCCGGATCGCCCTGAACTGCCGTTGATGGCGATGGTTATCCAGCAGCAACTGCGCAAAGTCGGTATTGAAGTGAAGATTAACTCAACCAATGCCAGCGAAATTCCTGCCCAGCATCACAGCGGGAAACTGCAACTGGCGCTGTTCTCACGCAACTTTGCACTCACGCCCGATCCAACCGGCACCTTATTGCAGGATTATGCCGAGAAAGGTGGCGACTGGGGGGCGATGAACTGGCATCCGACAGGATTCAGTGGCGCACTGCATACCCTGACGCAATCCACCGATGCCTCCGCGCGTGCCCAGGCTCGAACGTTAATCACCTCGGCGCTGCAACAGGATCTCCCGGTGATTCCAATCGCCTGGTATCAACAATCTGCAGCGATCAACAGTCAGTTGCAAAACGTCGCGCTCGATCCGTTTGAGCGTCACTTTGGCCTGCGCCAACTGCGTTGGGAGCCGTGATGATCAGACAACTAAGCTGGCGGCTGATGCAGGCTTTTTTTGTGGTGCTCTCAGTGGGTTTACTCACCTGGTTTCTGGTTCGGTCGCTGCCGGGCGATATGGCGTGGCGCATTGCCAGCGGTCGTTACGGCTATGATCGGGTTGATGCGGATGCCGTCGCGCGCGTGCAGCAGGAGTTAAGTGGCGCAGCCGATCAAGGCAGCGCCTTACTGCACTGGCTGTTCGATCTGCTGCAATTCAACTTTGGTCGCTCGCTGGTTTCCGGCGAGCCGGTGATGGATGAACTGCGTTGGCAACTGAGTCAGACGCTGGCGTTAGCCGGTGTTTCATTGCTACTGGCGATCATTATCACGCTGCCGTTGGGTATCTGGGCCGGCTGTCACGCCAATGGCAAAGTGGATCGGCTGCTGTTTTGGCTGACGTCGATGCTTAAATCTGTGCCGCATTTTGCACTGGGTATGCTGCTGATCGTGCTGTTCGCGCTGCAACTCGACTGGCTGCCGAGTGCGGGACACGGTGAGCTGCGTCATTTCCTGTTACCCGCATTGACGCTGGCCTTGTCGCTAAGCGCGGTGGGCGTGCGCGTGGTGCGCGAAGCCACCTGGCAGGTGGTGAACGCGGGTTATTACCAATGGGGGGCACAAAAAGGTCTGGCGCCCGCCACTTTGCTGCATCGTCATGGTTTACGCAATCTGGGAACGCCGGTGCTCACCTGGTTCGGCATGCAGTTTGTCTGGCTGGTGGAAGGCGTGGTGGTGGTAGAAACCTTGTTTGCCTGGCCCGGCATTGGTCATGCGTTGGTTCACGCTATCTTCGCCCGCGATGTAACGGTGATTCAGGCCAGTGCCATGGCGCTCGGCCTGCTGTTTGTCCTGCTTAATATGCTGGTAGATGCAGGTTGTCATCTGCTGGATCCGCGAGGGACGCGCCCATGAAATTAACTTCACGTCATGTCGGTTTACTGCTGCTGGCGCTGCTACTGAGTTACGCCTTTTTACTGCCTCTGTTTCATCATGGTGATCCTCTGCAACAAGAACTGCTCAACATGTTGCAGCCGCCCAGCCAGGCCAATCTGTTAGGTTTTGATCACCTGGGACGTGACATGCTGCCGCGCCTGAGTGCGGCGCTGCGCCTGTCACTGGGTCTGGCTGCGCTGTGCGTGATCAGTGCCATGCTGGTCGGTGTGCTGGCTGGTGTTCTCAGCGCGCTTTATGGCGGTGTGCTCGACCGTGTGGTCAGCATGCTGGGGGATATGTGCCTCGCGCTGCCCGGCTTGCTGCTGGTGCTGTTACTGGCGGCGATTGCCCCGGACTCGCCGGA
Organism: Pantoea folii; assembly: GCF_056678875.1. Lineage (NCBI taxonomy): Bacteria > Pseudomonadati > Pseudomonadota > Gammaproteobacteria > Enterobacterales > Erwiniaceae > Pantoea > Pantoea folii. Next base: position 686,634 of record NZ_JBWXON010000001.1, read on the forward strand.
GATGCTGTGGTTAGGCATTTCGTTGGTGCTGTGGGTGGAATTCTTCCGTGTGACACGCGCCACCTTACGTCCGATTGTGCATTCGCCGGGCATGCAGGCGTCGAAACTGCTGGGTTTTAACGCGATTTACCGCTTTCACCGTCACCTTTGGCCGGCACTCGCACCTGTTTTGCTTACCGTTGCACTGTTCTCGTTTAGCAGCGCCATCATGGCCGTGTCGGCACTGGGATTTATCAGCGTCGGTGTCCGTCCACCGACACCGGAATTGGGCTTGATGATGACCGAACTGCTGCCCTTTGCCTGGGAAGCCCCCTGGTTGCTGCTGCAGCCTGTGGTCGCACTGTTTTTATTGCTGATTAGCCTTAACCTGATGATGAAAAAGGAGCGTGTATGAAAGGATTACAGGCCATCGGCATAACCATCGCAACAGCAGAAGCCACGCTGGTGGAGCCGGTTGATTTCCACCTGCAACCTGGCCAACCGCTCACCTTATTGGGTGAGACTGGTTCCGGAAAAAGCCTGTTGGCGCAGGCAGTAATGGGAATTTTGCCGGAGACACTTCAGGCCAGCGGAACCCTGATCATCAACGGTCAACGCTATCAGTTACCGCAGGATCGTGATGCGTTACGCAGCTTGTGGGGAAGGACTATGGCCTCGCTGCCACAAGAACCCTGGCTGGCGCTCGATCCCACCATGGCGATTCAGCAGCAGGTTGCGGAAGGCTATCAATATATCCGAGGGCACTCCGCGCCGCGAAGCATGGCGGCTGCGCAGGATGACCTCACGCAGTTGGGATTACAGGTTGCGGCACAAAAATTCCCGTGGCAGTTGTCCGGTGGCATGGCACAACGTGCGGCATTTGCAGCGGCGCGCGCGGGAGGGGCGGAGATCCTGATAGCAGATGAACCGACTAAAGGTCTGGATGTGTCCCGACGCGATGACGTTGCTGCATTGCTGCGTAGTGAAGTGGCGGAAGGTGGGACGTTGTTGACCATCACGCACGATATCGCGCTGGCACGTCAGTTGGGCGGAGACGTTATCGTCATGCATAAAGGCAAAGTGATCGAACAAGGCTCAGCACAGCAGGTGTTACACACCCCGCAGCAGCGCTATACCCGCGAGTTGCTGGCTGCCGATCCCGCTGCCTGGCCGCAACGGCAAAGCACGGTAATCCGCAGCAAACCCGTAGTGAGCGCGCAGGGGATAAAGCTGCAGCGCGGCGGAAATGCGTTGGGCGTGCCAGAAAATTTCACTCTGCATGCTGGGGAAATTGTCGGCTTACATGGTGCCAGCGGCAGTGGAAAAAGCAGCTTTGGCGATGTATTGCTGGGATTACTCACGCCACAGCAGGGCAGCATCACACGTCATGTCGCGGCGAGCGCGCTGAGGTATCAGAAGATCTATCAGGATCCCTCGGCATTGTTTCCCCCCACGCGCACACTGTCACAAAGCCTGGAGGAGGTGCTGCGCCGTCATCGCATAGAACGGTCTAAACGCGACACGTTAATGGAGCAATTGGCGTTAGAGTCTTCATTACTCACGCGCTGCCCGGATTCCCTCTCGGGCGGCGAGTTACAGCGCTTCTCTCTGTTACGCGTCATGCTGCTTGAGCCGGTTTTCCTGTTCGCCGATGAGCCGACATCGCGGCTCGACCCTCTGGTACAGCAGCAAACTCTGCAGCTGATAACGCAGATGGTGCGTCAGCTGCAGTGCGGCGTGCTGCTGGTGAGCCACGATCGCGAACTTCTGGAGAAGGGGACAGATCGCGTGATTGCGATGCAGGCGGCTTAACGTTCTGGCGGCTGGCTATCACCGACACCCAGTGAGCGCTGCATCACGACGGTGTCGAGCCAGCGGCCATGTTTGAATCCCACCGATTTCATCACACCGGTGTGCTCGAAGCCGAGCGCCCGGTGTAATCCCAGCGATCCCTGATTGGCGCTATCTCCCACGATGGCGATGATCTGGCGAAAGCCTGCTGCTTCTGCCAGCGCAATCGCTTTTTGCAATAACGCCCGCCCGACGCCACGTCCGGTTTGTTCACGGTCGAGATAAATCGAATCTTCCAGCGTGAAGCGATAGGCATAGCGCGGTCGATAAGGTGCCAGATAACAATAACCCAATACCTGTTCATCCTCTTGCGCCACCAGCCAGAAGCCACCGCGCTGCTGCACATCTTTGACGCGGTTGAGCATTTCGCTTTCGCTGGGTGGTTCGGTTTCGAAGGTGGCGGTGCCGTGGAGAACGTGCCACGCATAGATTTTCTGAATGGCAGCGGCGTGATGAGGTCGGGCGGGAATAATATCCATATGTTCCTGATAATCGGCTAGCGAAAAACACAGGATGCCACTGTGTCATGCGCCAATCATCGGGTTTGAACATAGGAAATTATTATGACTAATTTTGCTCCGACAGCTGCACCGCCATGGTATTCGCTTCCAGCGCTTCGAAGATGTGCGGTTCGTCGGCGGGGTAGCAGATGTAGTCACCTGGATGAAGTTCGACCGGGGCATCGGTAGGCCCAACAAGTGCGCGACCCTGCGCAATAATGATGTGTTCTACGGAACCGGGCGGATGCGGATGAGAGGCGCGCGGTGCGCCCGGCTGGCTGGTGATTAGATATAAATCACGACGACCGCCCGGCGGACAGCTGGCCAGTAGCGCGGCCTGATAATCCGCGAGTTCAGCTGACACCATCATGCCCTCACCACGACGGATCACCTGCAAACGCTTCACTTCCGGTTCCATCAGGCGGGCAAACGGAATATTGAGCGCCACGCACAGTGACCATAACGTCTCAATGCTGGGATTGCCGTTGCCCGCTTCCAGTTGGGAAAGCGTGGATTTCGCAATGCCGGCACGGCGGGCGACTTCGGTTAACGAGAGCCCGGCACGCTGGCGTTCGCGCACTAATCCAGCAGAGATAAGATCGATCGGTGGTGTCACAATTACTCCTGTTCTTTATATCGAACGATTTGTTCATCTTGTAAAACAATTCGGGCGCGTTCATTATAACGGCTTTCCTGTTCGATATGAGATCAAATTGTGATGCGTCTGGGTGCAGTTCCGCTTGATCGCGGCGTATTAAAAGCGATTTTCCTGGTTTGTCTGGCCGACGGTATTGTCGGGCTCTCTTACGGTTCGCTGGCGGCGGCGGATGGTTTTCCGCTGTGGGTGCCCATCGCGCTCTCGACGATGGTGCTGGCAGGCGCATCCGAGTTTCTGTTCATCGGCATTGTGGCCGGTGGTGGCAGCCCATTAACAGCTGCGGCGGCGGGTTTACTGGTCAACGCGCGCCACTTGCCCTTTGGTATTGCAGTGAAAGATCTGGTCGGGCAGGGCGGACGCAGTTTGCTGGGTTGCCATATCATGAATGACGAAAGCGTGGTATTTGGCATTTCGCAAAAGACGCTTTCCCAACGACGCGCCGCATACTGGGTGTGTGGTTTAGGGATTTTTGCTATCTGGCCACTCAGCGTGGTGTGCGGCGCATTTATCGGGCGCTTCATTCCTGATGTTTCGGCGATTGGTCTCGATGCGGTTTTTCCTGCCATCCTGATCGCGCTGATCTTTCCCGCTTTGCGTCAACGTCGCACGCGGATTCCGGCCACACTCGGTACGGCATTGTCAGTACTCGCCACGCCGTTTGTTCCGGCGGGAATGCCGGTATTGTTTTCATTGTTGGGCTTATTAAGCTGGCGGGAGCGCAAAAATGCACAATAACTTCGTGATTGCCGGGATCGCGCTGCTGGCCGTCGGCACTTATGTGATGCGCTTCGCGGGTTACCGACTGGGAAGCCGTATGCCGATGTCGGAATCGGTGCGCAATATGCTCTCGGATGCTGCTACGGTGCTGTTACTGGCGGTTGCCGTCACCACTGCACTATTTGAAGGCAGCCACTTCGCAGGTGTCGCGCGGATAGCAGGCGTGTTGTTTGCTGTGTTTCTCGCCTGGCGCCGTACGCCGTTGATTTTAGTGATTGTTGGCGCGGCCGTGATGACGGCATTGCTGCGTTATTTTGGGGTGCCTTAAGCCAAAAAGAACAAACTTGCGGCAAGGGTTTTGCTACTGTGGGACTTCCGTATTCATCGCACAGAGAAGAATCCATGACACCGCGCTTAGCGCTTCCACATGAAGCCGCCGACTTGTGGCGTATTCGCAATCTCGCGATTCGCGATGGCTGCCAGTCAGTTTATCCGCCTGAAGTGATTGCCGCATGGACGCCTGACGCGTTGCCGTCAGGTTACTTTGAGGCGATTAAGGGCAATCCTTTCTACGTGCTCGACGATCCTGAGTTGGGCGCTGCCGCTACGGGCTTTCTCGATGTCAAAAGCGGCAGTGTGGAAGCGATATTTACCCTGCCAGCGTGTAATGGCAAAGGCTATGCCAGCGCCATTATGAACGCGATTATCGCGGAAGCCCGCCAGCGCGGTTTTCGGCAGTTGACCCTGGCCGCAACACCCAATGCCAGCGGTTTCTATCTGCGCCATGGCTTTAGCACCGTGCGTGAAGCCTTGTATCCTTCCGCTCTGGCCAAAGCCGATCTCCCCTGCGTCGAAATGATACTGACACTATGATTGAGTAAGTGAAAACAACATGGACAGCGCCAAAATGGTGATTAACTGTGTGGCTTATCGCCACGGCAAACGTGAAGAGCATGTCGATGTCGCCGACATCAGCGAAGTACTCAAAGACGAAAGTGCGTTTATCTGGCTGGGTTTGAATCAGCCTGAACCGGCTTTTATGCAGACGTTGCAGGAAGAGTTTGGCCTGCATGAGTTAGCAATTGAGGATGCGCTGGTGGCCCATCAGCGCCCGAAGATTGAGCAATATGGTGAGTCGGTATTTATCGTGGTGAAAACGGCACATCTCGACGATCAGCAGCGCATCAGCTTCGGTGAAACCCACTTTTTCCTCGGTAAAAACTTCCTGATCACCGTCCGCCATGGTTCATCGGAAGGCTATGCGGCGATACGCGCCAGGGCAGAAAAAAACCACACCATGTTGTGTCAGGGACCGGGCTACGCGTTTTACTGCATTCTCGACTTTATCGTTGACCACTACAGCAAAATCACCGAATCACTCAGCGAGCGTATCGGTACGCTGGAAGGGGGCATGTTTACCACCCGCTTTGACAGTAAAACGCTGGAGGATGTCTATCATCTCCGGCGCGAACTGCTGGCGCTGCGCAATGCCGCGATGCCGGTGACTGAGATTTGTGCCCAACTGGCGCGTTTTCACGAAGACATTATTCCGAAGAACCTGCGTGCCTACCTGCGTGACGTTCAGGATCATGCTCATCACGTGATGATAGATGCCGAGGATATGCGTGAAATGCTCACCAGCGCAATGCAGGTCAATCTGGCACTGGTGTCGGTTCAGCAGAGCGAAGTGAATAAAAAGTTGGCGGGCTGGGGTGCGGTGCTGATCGTCCCGACCATTGTCTTCAGTATGTATGGCATGAACTTCTCTGATATGCCCGAACTGAAAACCCACTTTGGCTATCCCGCGGTACTGGTGGTGACGCTGGCGATCTGTGGTGTGATGTGGTCACGTCTGAAAAAAGCAGGCTGGCTGTAATCTTTTTATCAGATGACTTTATTATCACTGCGCTGGTGATAGCGGCGCAGTGAACTGAGATCTTCATCCACACATTTCCCTGAACGATTTAACTGCAAGTGAGTGATTGAGCGGCTTGTCGCGCAAAACCTTCATCCAATTGCCACGGTTTTGTCATTTCGCTGTTTTTTTCATCATCATCTTTTCCTATAACAACGCCAGATTAAATACAACATATCCCACATTAACCACATAACCCGGTCTTGCTTCATTCGCCAACTGTTGCCACTATCGCTGCATAATGATGCCAGAAATGCAGGGTGTAACCATGGCGGTGGACCAGAATTTATTTAACTCGATGCCTGATGTTATTGGCGCGGCGCAGCAGATTCGTCGCGGTGATATCAGCAGTGAAAAGCTGGTGGGGAATTGCCTTCAGCAAATAAAATCCCACAATCCCACATTGAATGCCTTTGGTGATGTTTACGATGAGCAGGCAATGGAAGACGCTAAAAGCTGCGATCGCGAACGTCAGTCGGGCAAGAGTCGGGGTCCATTGCACGGTGTGCCGTTCGGCGTCAAAGATCTGTTCTCTACGGCTGGGTTGCGCACCACCAAAGGTTCGCTCACCTCATTGGATAACGTACCAGAAAGTGACGCGCCGATTATTGAACGGCTGAAGGCGGCGGGAGCGATCATTGTCGGTAAAACCACGACCACCGAGTTTGGCTGGACCGGATCAAGCTATTCACGGGTATTTGGTCATGGGCGCAATCCGTGGGATCCGGCGTTAACCAGCGGCGGTTCCAGTTCGGGATCGGCAATCAGCGTGGCGGCGCGCATGGTGCCCGCCGCGCTGGGCTCCGACGGTGGCGGATCGGTGCGTATCCCCGGTGCTTTTTGTGGCATTTTCGCCCTTAAAGCCTCGCTGGGACGCATCCCGACCTGGCCGTGGTCTGCCACTGAAATGCTCAGTCATGCCGGGCCGATGACGCGCACGGTTCGTGATAGCGCACTGCTGTTTGATCTGCTTTCTGGACCGGATGCGCGCGACCATCAGGCGCTACCAGCGAAAAATGAATCCTGGCTGGCACGCTGCGACCAGCCATTGCCCGCGCTGCGTGTGCATTACAGTCCCACGCTGTTTAACACACCGGTCGACGAGCAGATTGCGCGTTGCGTCGAACAGGCGGTGGAGCAGATTGCCCATACGTTACCGGTGACGCTCACGGCACGCCCGCTGGATTGGTCATCACCGTTTGAGACATTTGACACTTTATGGAGCGGCGGGCGCGGTGTGGCGTATGGTGCCGCACTGCAGCAGCAGCTCGACCAGCTCGATCCGGGCTTTGCCGCGCTGATTGAACGCGCGCAGCGCCTGAATCTGGCCGACTACCTGGCGGCGCAAAAACAACGCGCAGCGTTTGCCGGACAAGTGCACGCCTTGTTTGACAGCGTGGATTTACTGATCACGCCTACGCTGCCAGTGCTGCCGTTCTCGGCCGATCGCCATGTGCCGGAAAATCAGTCGCCGGGCGACAGCGGAGTAGAGTGGGCGCGCTGGACACCTTTCACCTGGCCATTCAATTTGAGTGGTAATCCGGCGGCGACGATTCCCTGTGGTTTTACCGCGCAAGGTTTACCGGTGGGTTTGCAGGTGATCGGCCGACGTTATGCGGAAGGCGACGTATTGCAGTTCTGCGCGGCGCTCGAAGCCCTGATGCCGTGGGATCAACATCAACCTTCTCTGTAAGGCGCGGCCTTGAGACCGCCCGAAAGGTATACTGCGGTTTTGGCCTCTAAAAACAGAAGGTAAGTATGATTAATCAGCCACGTCTGGATGAGATAAAACGGATTTTACACCACGACAAACGGGTGCGCGTCACGGAACTGGCGCAGAAATTCGTGGTGTCAGAAGAGACGATTCGCCGCGATCTTAAATATCTGGAAGAGCAGAGCGTATTACGACGCGTGCACGGCGGTGCCATTTTACCGGTGCCCAGCGAAGAGCAGCCGTTACAGATACGCAGCCGTATCAAGCCGCGTGCTAAAGCGCGTATTGGTCAGCTGGCAAGCGAATTAGTGGAAGAGGGGATGGCGCTGTTTCTGGATACCGGCACTTCAACGCTGGCACTGGCGCAGCAGTTGACCCGCTTCTCGCGTTTGAAGGTTATCACGAACTCAATGGATATCGCCGCGCTGCTCACGCAGCAAAGCGACAACGCTGTCACGCTAACACCAGGGCGCGTTCGGCGAAATGATAACGCACTCATTGGCCCCCATACGCTGGAGTTCGCGCGTCAATTCCACTACGACATTGCCTTTATGGGCATTGGTGCAGTGGATCGGGACAACGGTTTTATGGATTACGAAGAGCCTGAGGCGTTATTAAGGCGCGTGCTGAGCACGCACTGTCGCCAGAGTGTGATTCTGGCAGATGAAGGCAAATTTGGACTGCGAACCTTTGTGAACACGCTGCCGTTTAGCGCGGTTGACACCTTAGTGACCAATGCGCGACCCGCGGCAGCTTTTGTAGCGAGTCTGGAGAGTGCCCATGTCAACATCCTCCATCCCGGCAATGCCGCGGATGACACCGCAAGATTATCAGGCGTTTGATGCGCTGTTCGCCCTCAGCAGCAGCATTGGTGCGACACCCGCAGGCGGCTTACATCGCCTGACGGCATCCGCTGCGGATAAGCAAATGCGCGATGCCTTTTGTACCTGGCTGACGCAACAGGGTTTTCACGTTCACGTGGATGAAATTGGCAACATCTTTGGCTTGATGACGCTTTGCGAAGGCGCGCCGTGGGTGCTGTGCGGTTCGCATCTGGACAGCCAACCGCTGGGTGGGCGTTTCGACGGTGCCTACGGTGTCACCGGCGCTGCAGTGACCATGGCAACATTGGCTCGCCAGCTGCGCGACCATTCGCAAACCGCGCAACGTAATCTGGCGGTAGTGAACTGGACCAATGAAGAGGGTGCGCGCTTTCAACCCAGCCTGACCGGCAGTTCAGTGTTCACAGGCGCACTCTCGCTGGAGCAGGCTCTGGCGTGTTGTGATGGCGAAGGTATCTCGTTGCAAACAGCTTTGCAAAATATTGGTTATCGCGGAACGGCGTTACCCGATCTGACGGTGGCGGCCTACTGCGAACTGCACGTTGAGCAAGGTCCACATCTTGAATTGCAGCAGAAACAGATAGGTGTAGTGACGGAAACCTGGGCGGCACTGAAATGGCAGGTGACGTTTCGCGGAGAGCAAAACCATACCGGCCCGGCATTGATGGATCGCCGGCGGGATGCGCTGCTGGCAGCCGCGCACACCATTGTGGCGGTGCGTGCAGAGGCTGAACGCTATGGCGAAGCGCTGCATACCTCGGTGGGCCGTCTGGAAACCGTGCCTAATTCGCCGAACGTAGTGACTTCTGAAGCCACGTTATTTATAGAGTTTCGTTCTGCTGATGAAGCGCTTTTGCGCCAGTTGCGCGACAGCTTTAGCCAGCAGATGCAATCGATTGCGCAGAACACGGCCACCGATGTCAGTCTCGACCGTGCACAGTATCGTCCACGACAGCAGTTACATTCGGCATTGAGTGATATGGCTTTAGCGCAGGCGGAAAAATTGGGGCTGAAAGCGATGCCGATGCGTTCAGTAGCAGGTCACGATGCGATAAGCATGAGCTATCACTGCCCGAGTGCATTGTTGTTTGTGCCCAGCGTAGACGGCCTTTCGCACAATGAACGTGAATACACCGCCACCGCCGACTTGCATCGCGGTCTCGACATGTTGATGGCGATGCTCACTGAGCTCTGCCTTAAAGGGAAGGACGCCCTATGTTGATGCGTTTACAGCAAGCGCTGGCGAATTGGCAACCCGCGCAATCCTTTGATATTCAGCCAGGCACGGCAGGTGTGGCGTCACCGCATCGTTTGGCGACGGAATGGGCCGGATTTCGCCTGCAGTCGGCGGGGCAAGGCTATTATGCCAAGGTGCTGTTCGATGATCAGAAAGCGTTGATTGATTTCCAGCGCAGCGCCGAAATTAGCCGCCAGGCGGGCGAGTTGGGCATCGCCCCGTCGCTATGCCACGCCGATCCGCGCAATGGCGTTCTGATCTTTGCGGCGCTGGATGACAGCTTCCGCTGGGCGCGACTGGATACGTTACGCGATCCGCATCACTTTGCCAGCCTGACGCGCACGCTGGATAAATTACATCACTCAGGATTGCCGTTGCCCTTACACAGCCGCCAGCAGGATATGTTGCGGCTACGTTTTCAGCTGGAAACACAGGGTGTGCAACAGCCAGAAGAGCTGCAATGGATGGGGGAATGTGTCGATTTGGCGTGGGAAGCACTCAACGCCGTGTCCTATACACCCGTTTTGATCCACGGCGATAACATCGCCAGCAACTGGATGGTCAACCCTCAGGGTGAATGGCGCTTGCTGGACTTTGACTATGCCGCGCGCGGGGATGCCTGGCACGATATCGCGACGCTCATCCACGAACAACTGCCTACTGACGATCGCTGGCGTGATGCGATTCGTGCGTGGCGCGGTGACTGCAGCGAGGCTGATGTGGCGCGTTGTCGCTTATATGCGCTGGTGGATGATTATCACTGGACGCTATGGGGCATGCTGAACGGTGTCACCAGCATGCGCGGCCTGGAATTTGCCAAGCTCGGCCAGTGGATGCTGTTGCGCTGCCGTCAGAGCCTGAGCGATCCCCGTTTTGAACGTTGGTTAAACCTGACTGCGGAGCAGGCAAAATGAGCAAATCTCTGGGTGAAGCGCAAAGCTGGCAGGAACAGCGGGTGGAACAAGCTATTACGGCGATGTCGGAATGGCAGGGCAGGGCGGTGCAGTATCGTCCGGTAAGCGGCGGTATTTCCAACGCCAACTGGCACGTGGCAGTCGAGGGCGCGCCTTGTGCTTATTTCGTCAAAATTCCCGGCGAAGGCACCGAGCGCTTTATTAATCGTGACACCGCACATGAAGCGAGCCTGAAAGCCGCGCAAACCGGCTATGGCGTGCCGGTGGTGGCCTATCTGCGCGATCTTGGCGTGGAAGTGTTTGAGTTCATCGATGGCTGGCGCGCCTCGTCAAACCTCGATTTCCAGCAATCCGCGATTCGTCATCGTGCGTTGCAGGGCTTGAAAAGTTTCAACGATCAGCCGTTGCTCAGGCAGAACAAAACCGTATTCGACATGCTTAATGAGCATATTGAGCAGGTCAGTGCACTCAATGTCGCGCTCTCTGCTGATGCTGCCTGGTTGCACAAACAGGCACAGCGCGCGCAGCAGGCGTTAGAAGCGGCGGGATTAGATTTGGTGCCGTGCATGAATGACACGCTGGCGGGTAACTTCATGCTCAATGCGCAGAACGATATTCGCCTGGTCGATTTTGAATATGCATCAAATAACGATCGCTGTTATGAACTGGCGCTGTGGTTTGGCGAAATGTTTTTCACACCGAAAATAGAACAGGAATTGCTGGAGGACTATTTCGGTAAAGTGGATGCAGCATTATTCGCTCGCGTGCAAATTCATAAGTATCTGGCGGATATGAAGTGGTCAACCTGGGCCATTATTCAACATCATGTGGCCGATATTGATTTTGATTTTTCAAAATATGGTGCCTGGAAGCATTTACGGGCGCGCAGCGTGTTAAATCATCCCGACTGGGAAAACTGGCTACGCGCGGTGTAAGCGGAACGCGCCAGGATTAAGTCCTTGTAAGATCGTCTGTAACATTATCCGTCCGTCGTATTTTCGGACAGCGCTCTTTGCTGTCTGATGTTGAGGTTACACCAAAGGGGAAATGCTGATATTCAGCAGGTAAAGGAGTGCGCACACCGTCAATTAATATTGAGGAGGTTATTATGAGTTCGATGGTCATGGCGCAGCAATTACGCGCCCGCATAAGTATTAAAAATAAAATCTTCGCCCTATACCTGTTGGCATTATTACTGCTGGCACTTTGCCCACCGCTTTATTTAAGCGTCAGCGGAAGTAGTGCGTTATTACTGGGGATACCTCTGCCGATCGTTTATTGGCTCGCGATTGCGGTATTCCTGGGTGTGGGATTATGGGTTATGTATCTGGCGGAATGCGCGTTTGGCGAAATTCCGGATGATGAGGAAGTCGCATGAAAATCACTGCAGCAGAACCCCATTATTTAATTACCTTTGGCATGATTGGCCTGTTTCTGGCGATCATGATTGCCGTGCTGTATGCCACCAACCGTAAAAGCACCTCCTTTTCTGATTACGCCGTCGGCGGCCGATCGTATGGGCCGTGGTATATCGCCATGAGCTATACCAACTCGTGGTGGCCGGGAGCGACTTTCACCGCTTTCTTCTCACTGTCGGTGAGCGGAGTGATCGGCTTCTATGGCGCGGTCTACTCAACGCTCGGCGTGACAGCCATGTATCTGATGGCGCGCCGCGCGTGGAAATGGGGCCAGCACTTCAATCTGACGACACAACCCGATCTGCTCGGCATGCGTTTCAACAGCCCAGCGGTGAAGCGAGTTGCGTCGATTATCGGCATCATCTGCGTCTTCCCGTGGGTGGTGATGGGGATACAGGCACTGGCGTTGTTGGTGGAATTTGCCAGTTTTGGTCGCTGGGGCGTCACCACCTGCCTGATCGCTGGCGTGTTGTTGATTCTGGTGCGTCAGTACTGGACCGTCAGCATGGGCATGCGCGGGTTGATCATGACGGATATGTATCAAGGCATCATCGCCTATGGGTTGGGTGCGCTGGTGTGCGTGGTGCTGTTGTTTGGTGGCGATCATGGCTTTAGCCAACTGGCGACGTTACCACCTGCAATGCTGCAGATTCCGGGCGCGGAAGGTTCGCACTATGGTCCCTGGTATATGTTCAGCCTGATTTTCACCGGTGTGATTGGGTCAATGTGCTGGCCGATGAGCTTCCAGCGCATTTATACCGCCAGCGGCATCCGTGCCGTCAAGAAAGGCACTTTGCTGACGATTCTGCTGGTGGGCGGTTTTTACGCCATCCTGATGCTGTTCGCCACGGCGGTCAGTCAGGATCCTAACGTGCAGGCCAATCCACAAAATGGCTTCTTCACGGCGCTGTTTGATCAGGGCGGTCCGTGGTTACTGGCACTGGCGCTGGTGATTGTTCTTGCTGCCAGTATTGGTCACGTTGATGGATGCGTGCAGGTATGTGGTACGCAGTTTGCCAACGATCTGGCGACCTGGAATAAACCGCGTAGCGATCGTCAACTGACGGTGCTGGCGAAGTCGGGCATGGTGGTATTTATTGTTGCTGCCGCGCTGTTGGCGTACTTCACCTTCAACTATTCCCGTTTGCAGCTGCTGGCGCAGATCTCCTATCAGGGGATTATTCAGCTGGCGGTGCCGTTGTTCTTTGGTATCTTTAGCCGCTTTGGTAACAAACAGGGTGCGCTACTGGGCATGATGACCGGGATTATTATCGCTATCGTGCTCACCGTGTTCTTCCCGGATGACATCCCGGCGCTTGGCTCGCTGACCAGCGGCATCGTTGGCCTGGCGGGTAACGTGGCGGTGTTTGTGGTGTGTGGTTTGCTGATCCCGGTTGACGACAAAGAGAAAGCCCGTGTCGAAGCTTTGTTCGCGCTGGCTGATGGCGTGAAAGCACCGGTGGCAAAACCGCTGATGAATTAACCCGTTGCAATCCTTTTCGTATCAAGGCCATGATAACGCTCTGACCCCTTATCGGAGCCTATCATGGCCGCCTCTTCGCCGTTCAATATTGGTCTGCTACTGTTCCCTCATCTCACTCAACTCGATCTCACTGGCCCGTGGGAAGTCTTTGCTCGCATGCCCGGCGTGAACAATTATCTCATCTGGAAGGATCGGCAACCGGTGATGTCCGATCGTGGTTTAGCCATCGTGCCGACGACAACGTTTTCTGAGTGTCCGCCCCTCGACCTAATCTGCATTCCTGGCGGTCCGGGACAAATTGCGCTGATGGAGGATGAAGAGACGCTGGATTTTGTGCGGCAAAAGGCCGAACAAGCCCAATGGGTGACATCGGTATGTACCGGTTCACTGGTGCTGGGGGCCGCCGGTTTGTTGCAGGGATATCGTGCCACTTCGCATTGGGGGTCATTGGATCAGCTCAGCCTGCTGGGCGCCACGCCGGTAGCCGAACGTGTGGTACGCGATGGTAATCGGATGACCGGCGCGGGTGTCACGTCAGGTATCGACTTTGCACTCACTGTGGCAGAAGAACTGTTTGGCCGCGACGTGGCGGAAAACATTCAACTGCAGATGGAGTACGATCCCGCGCCACCGTTTCATGCAGGTTCACCACGCAGCGCCTCGCCGGAACGACTGGCGCAGGCGCAAAACCAGATGCATGACTTTATTGCTCGCCGCCGCGAGGCCACAGAAGCTGCCGCCGCCAGGCTTAAGCGCTAACTAACTGGCCCAGCTCCAGCTTCAAACAGCGATCGGCGAGGTGGAAATAGCGTTCGTCATGGGTGATCACCAGAACGGTTTTTCCCCGTGCTTTCAGCGCGGGGAGCAGTTGGTGGTAAAACACCTCGCGAAACGCCGAATCCTGATCGGCTGCCCATTCATCAAACAGATAGAACGGGCGGTCTTCCAGCCAGGCCACCAGCAGCGCCAGGCGCTTACGCTGTCCGGTGGAGAGCGCCAGCGTCGAGAAAGTGCCCTCCACCAGCGTCACTTTTCGGGTTAATTGCAGGGCATCCAGCAGGGCTTGCGCTTCGTCATTCCAGCGTGTGCTGTCGATGCCTTGCAAATCCTCAAACAGATGAAAATCATTAAACACGGCAGAAAACAGCTGACGATAACCGGCGCGGTTGCTCTCATTGATCACTTCACCGTCCAGCAGCAGTTGGCCGCTATCCGCCTGATATAAGCCGGTAAGCAGTCGTGCCAGCGTGGTTTTACCGCTGCCGTTGCCGCCCGTCAGATACACCAACTCACCGGGACGAAACTGCAATGAGAGGGGGCCGAGCTGAAATGCCTCATGCTGATAGGTGATGTCGCGCAGTTCCAGCTGATGGAAACTGAGCTGCGGTGCATCAAAGGTTGTTTGCTCAGGTGGCAGCTGCTGCTGCATGGCTTGAATGCGTTTGAGCGCAACCTGCGTGAGTGTCAGGCCGGGCAGGGCGGCGAGCGCTGTCTCAATCGGCACGATCATATAAAGAAACACCATCGCGAAACCAGACATCACCGCGCCGTGCAGATCCAGCATGTTGGCGAGTAAAAACATCACCACGCCAATAAAGGCGAAAAAGAAGACGCTGGCCCAAATGTTGGCCAGAGCATACAGCACGTAACCGCGCGTACGTTCCACACGCACCTGCTCGATGGTATTGAAAAGTTTGTTATGCAGAAACGCCTGTTTGCGCGGGGCGTGTAAGCGCAGTTCTTTCGCACCGCTGAACAGCGCGCTCACTTCACCAGTCAGCGTCTCTTCACGCTGACGTGACTGGCGCATCAGTTTTAAGGCGCGCCGATGCACTCCACTGTAGCCGAGTGAGCCTATCAACACTGTGATAAGCGCAATCATCATCACGGTCAGCGACAGATAACCGAGATAGCCCATGCAGCCGATGATCACCGCCAGCGACATGACAAAACCGGGCAAGGCAATAAAGAACACCACCACCTGGTCGAGGTCCTGCGTCAAAACGCTGAGGGCACGCGGCATGCCGTGCTGTTCAAGATCGGCATAACCGGCATCCGCTACCTGCTGGACCAGCTTGCGGCGCAACTCGGCTTTGCAGCGCTGACCCATTGCCATAAACAGGGACTGACTCAAAGTGCGCGTGCCCAGCATCAGCAGCGCCAGCAGGGCGAACTGCCACGCCAGTTGCCAGCGCTGCGCCTCCGTGGCGCTCAATCCCTGATTGATGAGTGCCAGGAGCGCCGCGTTGCTCAACCCACCGATCACGCTGCAGGCCAGCGCGACAAAAAACAGCACACCGGTGGTGCGCAGTAACATCAAATAAATCGACACCTCATCTCCTATGAGTTTGTGCTACCCAACGGCCGCCACAGCAGCAATGCCAGCCATGGCCCACCCATCAGGGTTGCCATCAGGCCAGCAGGAATTTGCCGTGGATACAGCAGGTTGCTGCCGGCCCAATCAGCCAGCATCATTAAAATGGCGGCGATCACCGCGGCAAACAGCATCTGTTCCATGGGTTTACGCGCGCCCAGCTGGCGGGCCAGTTGCGGGCCAAGTAAGCCAATAAACGACAATGGCCCAACAATTAAGGTGGCAACGCCGGTCATCGCCGCAGCCAGCAGCATCAGCAAAAGCCGGGATTGAGTAACGTTCAGCCCAAGCGAGGAGGGAATTCCCTGCAGTGACAAAAGCAGCATCGCTCGCCGCAGCAGGGGAGTGAGTGCCAGCAGCAACAGGGCCAGGGTGAAAGCTATCACGGCGATGGGTGTGCTGACGTAATAGGTGGATCCGGTCATCAGCTGGCGCAGCATCGCAGCGGCCATACCGTTGTTGCTGATAACAATGGCGGCAACGGACTGGAACAGCGCAGTAATGGCCAGCCCGCTCAGCAACATGCGTTGTGGATTGAGGGCATAGTGGCGCGCCTGCCACAACGTTATCCCCAGTGTGATCAGCGCACCTGCCGCACTACTGGCAATCATCACCGGCATCGCTGCCATCGGCCAAAGTAACAGTTGCACAGTAATACCCAGAGAAGCGCCGGCACCGATGCCGAGCAGTTCCGGGCTGGCCATCGGATTACGGCTGATACGTTGCAAAATCACCCCTGCAGCTGCCAGCAGCACGCCGGCGGCGATGGCGGCCAGCAAGCGCGGCAGGCGAAACGGCAACATCACCTGGATCTCAGCGAGGGAATTCCAGCGCCAGCCATTTACCCCATGAGCAAAGGCAAGCGCGACAATCAGCATCACGATAAACAGGGCCAGCACCGGCAAGCGTGTAAAGCTCCGCGCCGGGAAGGGAGCAGGTTGAGGCCCGTTCACATCGGGCTGGAAAAGATGGCGCAGGCGCGGCAAAAACCACAGTAACAGCGGCGCACCTGCCAGCGCGGTCATCATGCCGGTTGGGAGCAGCAAGCCATCAATACCATTGAGGCGACTGACCCACTGATCGGTGAGCCACAGTAAACCGGCGGCCAGCAGCGGTGACCAGAGAAGCTTCTGGCGCAGGCTTTTTGCGCCTGCCAGTACCGCCAGGTGTGGCGCAGCAAGCGCGATAAAACCGATGACGCCCACCACACTGATCACCAGGCTGCTCATCAGCAACGCAGACATAATCGCAATCCCACGCACCCATCCTGCAGGCAAACCGATTGAGTGGGTAACCCGCTCATCCAGCGCCAGCAGGCGTAAAGGGCGCAAAATCAGCAGCACGGGAACTGCAGCGAGTAGCAACCGCGGTAATAACCACCATAATGCATGCGCATTCTCCTGCGCCAGCGAGCCGCCACCCCAGATAAACACGGCGGACAGCGAACGGTCGTAAATGATCGACAGCAGCAGATTGGCCGCGCCGCAATACAGGTTCACCAGCATGCCCGCCAGCGTCAGCGCCAGCGGGGTAAACCCCTGACGTACACTGAGCAGAAAGACCAGCGCAAAGGCGATGATGGCGCCGCTAAGCGCAATCCATTCACGGCCCACCAGTAGCCATGCCGGTGCCATCAAGGTGACGAGGGAAAGCGCTAAGGTTGCGCCGGAGGCAATGCCTAACGTCATCGGTTCGGCTAACGGATTGCGCAGCGCCTGCTGCATCACCACGCCGGTAAAGCCCAACGCCAGGCCGCATAAAATCGCCATACCTTGACGAGGTAACCACATCAGCGTGAAGACCTGTTGTGCCAGCGTGGGCATTGCGGTGTGGTGCAGCGCTTGCCAAGCATCGTGCCACGGCAATTGGTGTTCCAGCTGATCAAGACATAGCATCAGCGCAACTGCAAACAGTAAAAGCGTCAGTGAGGCGGGATGGCGAGTCATGGATTTGCCTCGTTTAACGCCTTGACCAGCGCTTCGGCGAAACGCACGGCGGTGAGCACGCCTCCTTCCGTTGAAAGTCCATCCGGTAACACCAGCAGTCGATGCCCATCCGATCGCGTGAGGGTATGCCACAACGGAGATTGCAATACGGGGTTGAGATCAATTTCCGGCCAGGAAGGAAGCAGCGCCAGCCAGCCGGGCGGCAACTGCGTGAGTTGCTCCAGTTCCAGCGTGGCAAAGCCCTGAGCGCCCACCGCAAACGGCGTGTGGTGCGGCAGGTCAAGTAAACCCAGCACGTCAGAAAACAGACTTCCTGCGCCCAAAGCCAGCACATGCAGGGTATCCAGTGGATGCAGTAAATAGATGGGTTTGTCTTTGAAGTGAACGGCTTGCTGTCGCGCTTTTTCCAGGCGTTGCAGCAAACCTGCCATGACTTGGTCAGCGCGTGTGCGGAGATCGGCCAGCTGTGCCAGCGCATGCAGATTCTGCTGCGCCTGTTGCCACGGATGGGGGCCACTTGTCGAAAAGTAAGATAACGGAGCAATGCGGGATAGTTGTGCTTCAGCCATACGGTGTGCTGGCGTGACCAGTAACGCGTCAGGCCGCAGTTCAAACAGGGTTTCGTAATTGGGTTGGAACAGCAAACCCACGTCGGCGACCTGCTCGGGAAGCGGAGGCTGGCTAAACAGGCGGCGATACCAGTCGGGGGCGGCAACGCCAACCGGCGTGATGCCCAACAGCAGAGCCATTTCGGTGATCCCCCAATCGAGGATCACCCAGCGCGGCGTCGTTTTTGCCTGCAGCGGAAACGAAAAAAGGGCCGCGCCTGCCAGCGCGCCCTTAATCAGTGTTCGACGTCGGATTACCACTGATAACTCACCGTGGCGATCAATTGACGGCGTAAGCCAAAGTGACAACCAAGATCGTTACAGTTGCTGAGGTACTGCTTATCGGTCAGGTTTTGCAGATTCAGACCAAGCTGCCAATCCTGCCAGCGATAGCGCATCATCGCGTCGTAGATCATCGCAGCCGGCACTTTCAGGCTGTTGTCGCTGGTGGCATAGCTGGTGCCCACGTATCGACCGCCGCCGCCAATCGTCAGGCCATCCAATACACCCGGTAGCGCATATTCGGTCCAGAGCGCAGCAGTCTGGCGGGCAATCGATACTGGTTGCTTACCTTGCGTATCATCATTGGCTGACAACACTTTCGGGTTAGTCAGTGCATAAGAGGCATTTACCAGCCAGCGAGATGTGATATTGGCTTTCGCTTCCAGTTCTAATCCCTGTGAACGGATTTCGCCGGTCTGTACTGAGTAGTTGGCGTGATCCGGATCGGCGGTCAACACGTTGGTTTGGCGCAGGTCATACAGGGCCGCACTGAACAGCGCATTAAAGCCGTTTGGCTGATACTTAATCCCGACTTCCGACTGTTTGCCTTTGGTCGGTTTAAACGGATCGCCGCCAAACGAGGTGCCTGCCTGTGGCTGGAATGAGGTGCCGTAGCTGATATAAGGCGCAATACCGTTATCAAAGTGATACAGCAAACCTGCGCGGCCGGTGGTGGCGTAATCATTCAGCTCAGTGCGCGTGCCGCTAACCCAATTCTGGCTGCGCGTTTGCGCTTTGTCATAGCGGCCACCCAGGTTCAGCACCCAGTTGTTCCACTTCATGCTGTCCTGCAGATAGATACCTTGCTGGGTCATGAAAGAGCGGCTGTGATAATCGATCGATGGCGATTCTACTGGCGTGCTGTAATCCGGATTGAGATAGCTGATATCCGAAGCGCTGCCATAACCGCTGTTCTGCCGCAAATCGTCATGCACAAAATCGACACCCAACGTCAGCGCGTGATTGATGGCGCCGGTATCGAGATTGCCTTGCAGGTTGGTGTCCACATCAAAGGCGTTAAATGACTCGATCACCCGCATGCTGTCGCGACTCACCGTGGCTGATCCATCGGTGATGGTCGCGGTGGGATAGACCATCTGATAATCGCTGCTGGTATGCAGATAGCGCAGGTTTTGATGCACGCTCCAGACGTCATCAAACTTGTGCATAAAGTCGTAGCCGATGCTGGCCTGCTCACGACGGTAATAGTCGAAGCCGGGCTGACCGCCGTAGAATTTGTCAGAGAAATTGCCCTGCGCAAGTTTTACAAGGCTGCCTTCCAGTGGCAACTGATTGTAAAAACCGGTGTAAGGATCTTTGCGGAATTGGCCAAGTAACGTCAGGCGCGTGTCGTCATTCGGCTGCCAGGTCAACGCGGGCGCGATATCGTAATGCTTGTATTTGGTGTAATCGACTTGCGTGTCATTACGCGACCAGGTCCCGGTGATGCGGCCCAGCCAGTGTTCATCGTTATCCAGTGCGCCAGAGAGATCGAGTCCCGTTTCGAACAGATTATGACTGCCGGTGCTGACAAAAATCTGGTGAATGGGCTCCGCGGTCGGGCGCTTACTCATCAGATTAATCACGCCGCCGGGACTCGCCTGGCCGAATGTCACTGAACTCGGGCCTTTGACCACCTCAACGCGATCCAGCAGGAAAGTGTCGTAATTCGGACGCGACCAGTAAGTCACCGTTGGCAGGCGTAAGCCATCCAGGTATTCATCGGCGGCAAAACCACGGATATAGATGTCGTCAAACCGATAATCTGCACCGCCGCCTTCGGCACCAATTCCTGCGTTGTAACGCAGTGCTTGTGGCACATTCAATGCCGCCTGCGAAGCCATTTGCGCCTGGGTGATCACCGAGATGCTTTGTGGCGTTTCGATAATCGGCCGCGTGCTTTTTGTGACAGAATCTGCTTTCTTCGCCACCTGGTTCCAGCTGTCGGCATCTGCGCTATCGCTATCGACACTGTTCGCTGTCACGGTGAGTGTGGCGTTCGAATTGTTATTATTATCAGCAGCCCAACCTGATGTGCTGCTGATTAGCATCAGCAGCAATACGCTCAGTGGCTTGCGCTTAAAGGTGCAATGACCCGGCATTTATTTTCCCCGATATGTTCCAAAGGCCCCAAATAGTGATACAAATGATAATCATTACTATCTTATTTGATAGCGTCCTGCTGGCGGGTTTGCACCTTCTCAATTGCAAATAACGCAGAGCAGACATCAATCGGCAATTTAACGGGATTGGGTGAAAGGGTGTTGCAGAAACCACTTGCGGCGGAAATGACGCCAGCACTGCCATTACTCGCCACGCGCGAAATGCATTATCAGGCTGGTCGTGAAGAGCGCTGGCACGCGCATGAAGTGGCGCAACTGGTGCTCTGTTTGCAGGGTGTGATGCGCGTGCAGACGCAAACCGCTTCCTGGACATTGACACCCGGTCGTGCGCTTTGGCTGCCGGGCAGTGTACCGCATGCGTTGACCGCGCTGAGCGATATCCGCAGTGCCAGTTTGTATCTCGATCCCAAACTAGCGCGGGCGTTTTGGCCGCAGGCGCGTAGCATGTTGATCTCGCCGCTATTACAGGTGTTGATGCAAACGCTGGTGGAGATCGAGTTGCAACCGCAGCCCGACCTCGCGCGTGTAGATCTGATTTCACCGCTGTTACTGGATGAGATCCGCCGTGCTTCGGACGGTCCGGTGTGCAATCTGCCGTTGCCCAGCGACCGCCGTTTACTCAACATTTGCCAGCAGCTACTGGCGACCCCGGCCAGCGGCGATACGCTGGAGGAGTGGGGCCAGCGCGTGGGTGCCAGTTCGCGCACGCTGGCCCGCCTGTTCCGCGAGCAAACCGGTATCACCTTTACCCAATGGCGCCAGCAATTACGACTCTCAGAGGCACTGGTGCAATTGGCGCAAGGGCAGACGGTTTTGCGCACCGCCAACCAACTTGGCTACCAAAGCCCCAGCGCCTTTATCTCGATGTTCCGCCGTTTGATGGGTGAAACACCACAGCGATTTCTGCGAATTTCAGCCTGAAATCGCCAGGGATATTTTACATCAATGCCCACTGGCAGTAGGGCGCACGGTGATTTCGTTAACGTCGACTTCGCCAGGCTGATCGATGGCCCAGCTTACCGCCCTGGCGATAGCCTCGGGCTTGAGTGCAATCTGTCGATAGCTTTTCATCGCCTCGCGCGCCATGCTATCGCTGATGCTGTCTGCCAGTTCAGATTCCACCACGCCGGGATTGATTACCGTGACGCGCAGCTCACGCGATTCCTGGCGCAAACCATCGGAAATGGCGCGAACCGCATATTTGGTGGCGCAGTAAACGGCGGCGGTGGGGGAAACCGTTAACGCTCCTACAGAAGCGATATTAATAATATGCCCCATGCGCTGTGCCTGCATGGTGGGCAGCACCGCAGCGATCCCGTACAACACGCCGCGAACATTGACGTCCAGCATCAAATCCCACTCCTCAACTTTCATTGAACTCATCGGCGAGAGTGGCATAACGCCAGCGTTGTTGATCATCACATCAATGCGTCCGTATTTCTCCAGCGCGAAATCCGCCAGCTTTTGCGTATCACTGCGCTGTGTGACATCTGTTGCGAGATAATCCACGCTGGCACCTTCACGGTGTAATTCATCGCACAAGCTTGCCAGGCGATCGGTACGGCGTGCGCCCAGCACCAGTTTGTGCCCCTGATGGGCCAGATGACGGGCAATGCCTTCACCAATTCCGCTACTGGCACCGGTTAACAGAATAACTTTTTCGCTGAAGTTCATGACGAGTTCCTCGTGTAATTGACGAGGCTATTGTTGAAAAAGTCAGCCGGGCGTAACAGACCGGATTGTGGCGAATGTTTGCCTGATTCTCTCGCCGGCATTGTGCATCACTGAATGAAATGGCTATGCTTTGCCTGAACCTCTCTCTGGAACGCTATCTATGTCGAACACGGTAAAACAGCAAACCTGCCACCTGTTACGTCAGCTGGCCCGCCAGGAAGGCTATACCGAATCCTTGCTGGAGAGCGTGCGCTTTATGCGTGCGGACCAACAGTGGGCGCGCACGCCGGTGCTGTATGAGCCCAGCATCATCATTATTTGCCAGGGATCGAAACGCGCCTTTCTCGCCGATAAAATGTATCGCTATGACGCACAGCATTATCTGGTGCTGTCAGTGCCGTTGCCCTTTTCCGCCGAAACTGAGGCAACTTCTGAAGAGCCACTGCTGGGTATAGCAATCCGTCTGGATGCTACGATGGTCGCGCGGTTAGTGGCACAACTTGCCGAAGCTGAGACAGCGGTCACGGTACCACCAGCAGGGATTATCTCTACGCCGATTAATGAGGTGCTGGCAGAAAGCACGTTGCGATTACTGGAGGCGCTCAGCGATCCACTGGAGGCTAAAGTGCTGGGACCCGCGCGCGTAGAGGAGATATGCTTTCGTATATTGATGGGCGAACAAGGCGGGGCGGTGCGCGCGGCGTTAACCTATCAAGGCCATTTTGGCCGTATAGCTCGTGCACTGCAGCGTATCCATGCTGACTGGCAGCAGCCACTGGATGTACCGCACCTGGCGAACGAAGCGGGGATGAGCGTGCCGCGTTTCCATCTGCATTTTAAAACGGTGACGCAAACGTCCCCGATTCAATATCTTAAATCGCTGCGTTTGCATCAGGCTCGTTTGATGATGATTCGCGATAATTTGACCGCCGCCGGTGCCGCAGCGCGAGTGGGATATGAAAGTGATTCCCAGTTTAATCGCGAGTTTAAACGCCTGTTTGGTCGCAGCCCGGCAGAAGAAGCGAGGGTGATGAAAAGGGCATTTGAACTGCTGCCGCCTGAGCAATTAACCGGGCGACTACAGGCACATTAACTTAACGTATGCCCATCACGGCAATCACCGCCACAATCCAAAACAGGGCACAGCCTGTCAGCATCCATTGCCAGATCTGATGGCGTTCAGGATTGATAAGCGGATTGATGCGTGCACGTAAAATCGTTTGCATAGAAACCTCAGGTCAGAATGTTTAATCGGATATGGAGTGGCTGCGTTCAGAAAGGTCTGGCAGCGGATAGGAATATTCTGACTATTTCTTACACAACGATCGACGAGACCAGTCTTGTTTGTGCGAGGGACGAAAGTGTGAGAGGGGCCTCCAGCCGCGAAGATTGGAACTTCACGCGGCTGGAGACAACAGTTTTACACGCTGTGGGTGACGCCTCCATCAACACGAATGTTCTGAGCGGTGATGTAGGCCGCGCCGGGTGAGGCGAGGAACGCGATGGTGGCGGCAACTTCTTCTGCGGTGCCGTATCGCTTGAGCGGTACGCTATCCTGACGAGCATCGTTTTTTGGCAAGCTGTCGATCCAGCCCGGCAACACATTGTTGATACGAATGTTATCAACTGCGTAAGTATCCGCGAAAATTTTGGTGAATGAGGCGAGTCCGGCGCGGAACACGGCTGAGGTCGGGAACATATCGGTGGGTTCAAACGTCCAGGCGGATGAGATGTTGATAATGCTGCCACCGCCCTGTTTTTGCATGATAGGCGTCACCAGACGTGATGCGCGCACAACGTTCAGGAAATAAGTCTCCATGCCGCGCTGCCAGTCATCATCACTCAGTTCCAGTATCGGCGCACGTGGCCCATGTCCGGCGCTATTGACCAGCACATCAATGCGACCCCACCGCGCCATCGTCGCCTCAACCAGTTTTTGTAAGTCATCTACTGACTGGTTGGATCCGGTGATACCTAATCCGCCTAAACGGTCAGCCAGCGCTTCCCCTTTGCCAGAGGAGGAAAGGATCGCAACCTTATAGCCATCCGCTGCCAGTTTTTCTGCTGCTGCGGCACCCATGCCACTACCGCCTGCCACAATCACTGCGACTTTTTCTACTGTCATAATTCGTATCCTTTTTAAGATTAGAAGTCGATTTATTGCAGTATAGGGGCTAAATTCGGTTGCAGAGAGTCAGTCTGATTCGCAATTGACGATAGGAAAACTACAGGATGGGTCAGGGGTTTCCCACGCTACCGCCGCTTAATGCGTTGAAAGTATTCGAAGCGGTGACACGTCATCTCAATTTTCGCCTCGCTGCTGAAGAGCTTGGCGTCACTCAGGGCGCGGTGGCACAGCAAATTCGTGGGCTGGAGAGCAGCCTGGGGCTGAAACTGTTCGAACGGCTGCCACGGACTTTGGCGTTAACCGCAGCGGGTGCAGGTTATGCGGTGAGTGTCCGCCAGGCGTTTGAGTTGATCGATGAGGCCACACGTGCTTTGCGACCCGAACCGGATCATCTGACCTTGAGTGTCACGCCGACTTTTGCCAGCCGCTGGATGCTGCCTCGCTTACCGGCCTTTACCACCGCGTGGCCGGATATTGACCTTCGTGTACTGGCCTCAGAAAGATTGGTGCAGTTTCATCACGAAGGGGTTGATCTGGCGGTGCGTTATGGACGTCCTCCGTTTGGGGCAGGGCTGGATGCCACGCTGCTGTTCAGTCAAAGCGTATTGGCAGTGGTGAGTCCGGATTTATTGGCTGGGTTGGGCGATCCGCAGGTTCGGGATAGCTTTGAGCGCTATGCTTTGCTGCATGACGGGCACCATCTTTGGCCAGTGTTTCTCTCTTATCTTTTCCCGCACAACAGGCTACACCATCAGCATCATTTGCGTTTTAACCAGACTGCACTGGCCTTAGAGGCGGCGGTCAGCGGGCAGGGCATTGCCCTTACCAGTCCGCACTTTGTCGAAAACGATCTTGCTCGCGGTCGTCTGGTGCCCGCGTTTCCTCAGCAAATGAACGTTGACGCGGGCTGGTATCTGGTCTCTCCCCATCGTCCACGTGAACACACGAGCGTACAGGCCGTGCGTGCGTGGTTGCTTGAGCAAATAAAATAGCTGTATGTGGCCGAAAAATTGCTCCGTTTTGTTCAATCACAAAATCAGTAATTCTGATGATCTCATGTGGATTATGAATGTTATAACTGACTGAAGATGCAAATCCGGGCTTTTATCCTGCAAACGCAGTGGATTAGCAAAATATCACGATATTTCAGCAAGTAACCATTAGCAATGCGCGTTGCAATCCTGCTATGGCTGTGAATAAATACAAGGTCAATCATCATAAAAATGCCATAAAGGCCAGGCATCAGCCTGAAAAGATCAATGCAATTATGACCGACCTTAAAGATGTTTTAGCCAGGGACATCAGCGCCAAAAGCGAAAGCATGGAAGCGCACCTGATTGCCATCCGCCGTGATATTCACGCGCATCCCGAACTGGGGTTCGACACGATTCGTACTGCGCATATCGTCGAGCATGAACTGCTGCGCCTGGGGCTTTCGCCACAAACAGGCGTCGGAAAAACCGGCGTGGTGGTGGATATTGTGGGCGAACAGCCCGGCAAAACCATCCTCATCCGCGCCGATATGGACGCGCTGCCGATTCAGGAACAGACCGGTTTACCGTTTAGCAGCACCTACCCCGGTAAAATGCATGCCTGCGGCCACGATATCCACACGGCGACGCTGCTGGGTGTGGCGGCGATTGTTGCGCAATACCGCAGCCAGTTAAAAGGCACGGCGCGGCTGATTTTCCAGCCAGCCGAAGAGACGCCTGAGAGTGGCGCCGAGGCGATGATTGCTGATGGCGTGGCTGAGGGTGTGGATCTGGCGATCACTCTGCATAATAAGCCCGAGCTGGCGGCAGGTGAAATTGCGCTGACGCGCGGTGCCAGTACGGCTTCCAGCGACGAATTTGATGTCGTCGTCCACGGCAAATCCACTCATGCTGCGCGCCCACATATGGGAACCGACCCGATTATTGCGGCGGCGAACCTCATCAGCCAACTGCAAACCATCATTTCACGTGAACTCGATCCGGCGCATTCTGCGGTGTTAACCATTGGCCATATTCATGGTGGCTCGACGCACAACATCATTTCCGATAGCTGCCTGATTCAGGGCACTGTGCGGGCGAAATCACCTGAGTCACGCGCGCACATTGAGCACGCTTTTAAGCGTATCTGTGCCGGTGTGGCGCTTTCGCTGAATACACGCATTGATGTCAACTATCAGCGCGGCGTGCCCCCGTTAATGAATGATGATGCGCTGATCGATGTGCTCGAACCCATTTTGTCGCACCAGTTTGGTAAGCCGATTGTGGCGAAACCAAGTGCCAGTTTTGGCGCGGAGGACTTCTCCCTGTTTACCGAGCGGGCGCCAGGTTGCCAGATTCATATTGGATCCGGTGCGCCGGGACGCGACGATCATCTGCATAATTCGGATTATCAACCCGACGAACGCAGCATTCATGCAGGCACTCAGGCATTAGCCCGTTTAGCCATCGATTTACTCTCCTAAAATAATGAACTCTGAGGTTTTATGATGATGCGTAAAGGGCTGTTTACCGCTTCCGCTGGCCTGTTGCTGCTGGCAACTTCTGCACTGGTGCAGGCAAAAGATTTTGGCACACTGAAATTCGCAACCGAAGCGGCTTATCCTCCGTTCAACCAGTCTACGCCGAGCGGCAAGATTGTTGGCTATGAGCCCGATATGGTGGCGGAACTGGCGAAACGTGCAGGCTTCAAATATGAAATCGTGGCGCAGAAATGGTCTGGCATGATCCCGGGCCTGGTCGATGGCAAATATGACGCGGTTATTGACGCTGTAACCGTCACGCCTAAACGTGAAGAAGTGGTGGATTTCACCCATCAGTACACCGTGAGCGTGTCTGGTTTTGTGACCCTGAAAGGTAGCGCTTTAGATACTTTGCCGGGTAACGGTGAAGTCGTTCAGGCGGGTGATGAGGCGGGCATGACGAAAGCCATCGATGCGCTGAAAGCGAAATTCAAAGGTAAAACCATCGCGGTGCAGGTCGCGACTATTCAGGCTGATTTCCTCAACAAATATCTGGCTGACGTTGCCACCATCCGCACCTATCAGGCTGGCCCGGAAACTTTTGCTGACCTGCTTAACGGTCGCGTTGATGCGGTAATGGCGTCACGCACCAACCTGAATGCCTATGTGAAAAAACACACCGATACCGTGAACAGCACCGGTTACGGCTTCTCCGGCGGCGTGTTAGGGCAGGGTTCAGCGATTGCCATTCAGAAGAACAACCCGGAGCTCAAAGCGGCGCTGGATACGGCTTTAGTTTCAATGATCAAAGATGGCACGCTGAAACAGCTATCAGAAAAATGGTTCGGCGAGAACGTCGCGCCTGCGGAGTAATGCTAAGCGCTTATGACTATTGACTGGCAATTGTTAGGTTTTGGTGACGAAGGCTGGGGCGGCGTGTTGCTTGACGCCGCCACGGTGACCGTCACCGTTTCTTTGTGTGCATGGCTGCTGGGCGCAGTGCTCGGCAGCCTACTCTGTTGGATGCAAATTGGTGGTGCGCGCTGGCAACAGCGCCTCGCTAATGGCTATATCACGCTGTTTCGCGGCGTCCCTGAGCTGCTGGTGATCTATTTGTTTTACTTCGGCGGACGTCAGGTGGTCTCCTTCGTCGGGAAAACATTAGGCATGCAGGGGCCGTTTGATGTTAACGGTTTTGTCGCCGGGGCTATCGCCATCGGATTGATCTCTGGTGCTTACCAGAGTGGTGTGTTTCGTGGCGCATTTTACGCCATCCCGAAAGGCACGCTGGAAGCGGCTACGGTGACAGGTATGGGACGACTGATGTTGTTTCGCCGCATGATTGTGCCGCAGGCGTTGCGCACGGCTCTTCCGGGAATGGGCAATCAGTGGCAGTCGGTGATTAAAGAATCGGCTTTGGTTTCCGTGACGGGCTTGGTGGAAACCATGAACCAGATTTCCACCGCATCCAACTCCACGCAAATGCCATTTTTCTTTTACAGCGTCGGCGCGGTGATCTACCTGATCATCACCACCTGTTCCGATTTTGTTTTCCGCTATGTGGAAAAAGTGGCCATGCGCGGGCAACAACGCGCGCGGTTGTAAGGAGCCACGATGGATTTCACGTTCTTACAGCATACGCTTGCCGCGTTGCTACGCGGTTTACCACTGACCCTTAATCTGGCCGTTTTATCACTGCTGGGTGGGGGGATTTTAGCGTTATTGCTCAACCTGTTGCGCCAGAATCGCTATGGTAGCGTCTTTGCCCGCTTTTACATTTGGCTGTTCCGCGGCACACCCTTGTTAATCCAGATTTTTATGATCTATTACGGATTGGGGAGTTTACCGGCAGTGCGCGAGAGCGTGCTGTGGCCGCTGTTGCGCGATCCCTACTGGTGCGGGTTGATTGCGCTGGTGCTCAACGATGCGGCTTACACCTCGGAGATTCTTCGTGGTGGTCTTAATGCCGTTAGCGTGCAGTCGCTTGAGGCAGCCAAAGTCAGCGGTATGTCGCGCTTCACGACGTTGCGCCGCATCACCTTGCCGCTCGCCGTGCGTCAGGCGTTGCCTGCTTACAGCAATGAAATTATCTCGATGATCAAATCCACTTCACTGGTCAGCACTATCAGCCTGATGGAAATGACCGGTATCGCGGACTCGATTGTGTCAGAGACATTCCGCGCGCTGGAGGTGTTTATCAGTGCGGCGATCATTTATCTGCTGCTGACTGTGCTGGTCAGTAAAGCGGTGGCGCTGCTGGAGCGCCGTTTGTCACCTTATCATGTTGGAGCACGTCAATGAGTAAACCCACTATCGCCCTGAGTCATCTCAGAAAAAGTTATAGCGGGCATGAGGTGCTTCATGACATCAGCCTGACGGCGCAGGATGGCGACGTGATATCACTGATTGGCGCCAGTGGTTCCGGAAAAAGTACGCTATTACGCTGTATTCCGTTTCTTGAAGTGCCGCAAGGCGGGGAAATCGCGGTCGGGGATGAGGTGGTCACCATTGACAATCCCCACGAGAAACTCAGCCGTGAGCAGCAGCGTCGTATCAAACTGATGCGCATGCAATTGGGTTTTGTCTTCCAGAGTTTCAATCTGTGGCCGCACAAAACGGTGCTGCAGAACATTATTGAAGCGCCGGTACATGTGCAGAAACGCAGTCAAAAAGAGGTGATTGAAGAAGCCGAAGCTCTGTTGCATAAAGTCGGGCTGTATGAAAAGCGCAACGCGTGGCCATCGCAGCTGTCAGGTGGGCAGCAGCAGCGTGTGGCGATAGCGCGTGCGTTGGCACAGCAGCCCAAAGCGCTTCTTTTCGATGAGCCCACCTCCGCTCTCGACCCTGAACTGGTGGGCGAAGTGTTACGGGTGATCCGCAGCCTGGCTGAAGAGGGACGCACGATGATCATCGTCACCCACGAAATGGGCTTCGCGCGTGATGTCTCCAACAAAGCGGTGTTTCTGCATCAGGGCAAAATCGAAGAGTCGGGGCCGCCACAGCAAGTGTTTAGCGATCCGCTCTCTGATCGCTGCCGGGCTTTTGTCAGTAGTCACTTGCAGCGTAATAGTTAACCTCCTTTCAAACCCGCTTCGGCGGGTTTTTTCATATCCAAACCCGCCAATAAGTAATTTTTTTGGTTAACAATCACACTCTGAAATACATTAATTTTTAGGATATTTCTTGCGATTTATCTTAACGATTTCAGTTAATAAAACAGTGTATACACCATAAATTTTCAGACCCTTCCTGGGCCTTAACCACGCTCAACTTCAACGACTTACAATAAAAAGCAAGAAATTTCCTATATAAATCAGATCACAAAGATCATCTTACCCTGTTGCTATCCGCATTGAGCCTAAGATATATTCGCGCAGAATCACACAAGGAAAGTGTGCTTAAAGCGTGCTTTCCGCGCTTCACTTACAGGAGTAAATATGAGTAATTCTTATCAAAATGAAATACCCAAAGCGCGCGTTAACATCAAACTCGACGTTCATACAGGCGGCGCTGCACGCAAAATGGAGCTGCCGCTCAAACTGCTGGTGACCGGTGATTTCAGTAATGGTCAGGAAGATCGCGTGCTGAGCGAACGCGAAAAGGTCAACGTCAATAAAAACAACTTCGACAGCGTGCTCGCTGACTTCTCGCCATCAGTCCGGCTCACCGTACCGGATACCTTGTCAGCGGATGGCAGTGAACAGGCCATCAATCTGACCTTCAGCAACATCAAAGACTTCGAACCTGAACAGGTCGCTCGTCAGATCCCGCAACTCAAAGCGATGCTCGCGATGCGTAATCTGCTGCGCGATCTCAAATCCAATCTGCTTGATAACGTCACTTTCCGCAAAGAGCTGGAGATCATCCTGAAAGACCCGGCACTGAGTGACGAACTGCGTGCGGAACTTTCTGCGCTTGCCAGCGATAACGGCTGAACCCCTTTTAACGGACTAAATGAGAGACGATGCTGATGTCAGTTCAGAATGAAACCCTGTCTTCCGGTGGCACCACCGTGCTTGAAAACTCTGCAGCGGAAGGTGTGTACGCCTCGCTGTTCGACAAAATTAATCTCCATCCGGTTAGCTCACTGAGTGACCTGAATGTCTGGCAAGACAATCAGGCGATGTCAGATGCCACCGCTGACGAGCGCGTCACGGCGGCGATGCAGGTGTTTCTTCATCGCTTAAAAATCAGCGGTGAGAAAGTCGAAAAACTGGATAAAAACCTGCTGGATCACCACATTGCCGAGCTGGATTATCAGATCAGCCGCCAGTTGGATGCGGTGATGCACCATGACGAATTCCAGAAGGTGGAATCGGTGTGGCGTGGATTGAAATCGCTGGTGGATAAGACCGATTTCCGTCAGAACGTGAAGTTGGAAGTGCTTGATGTGTCGAAAGAGGATCTGCGTCAGGACTTCGAAGACGCACCGGAAATTATCCAGAGCGGCCTGTACCTGCAGACTTACGTTGCCGAGTACGACACGCCGGGCGGCGAACCGATTGGCGCGGTGATCTCTGCCTATGAATTCGATGCCTCTGCGCAGGATATGGCGCTGCTGCGTAATATCTCGAAAGTTGCTGCATCGGCCCATATGCCGTTTATCGGTTCTGCAGGGCCGGCATTCTTCCTCAAAGAAACCATGGAAGAAGTGGCTGCCATCAAGGACATCGGCAACTACTTCGATCGTGCGGAATACATCAAGTGGAAATCCTTCCGCGACACCGATGATTCTCGCTATATCGGCCTGACCATGCCGCGTGTGCTGGGCCGTTTGCCGTACGGACCAGATACCGTGCCGGTGCGCAGTTTTAACTATGTTGAAGAGGTGAAAGGGCCGGACCACGATAAGTATCTCTGGACCAATTCATCTTTCGCTTTCGCCGCCAACATGGTGAAAAGCTTTATCAACAACGGCTGGTGCGTGCAGATTCGTGGACCACAGGCGGGTGGTGCGGTGCAGGATCTGCCGATTCACCTCTATGACCTCGGCACCGGTAATCAGGTAAAAATCCCTTCTGAAGTGATGATCCCTGAAACCCGCGAGTTTGAATTTGCGAACCTCGGTTTTATCCCGCTTTCGTACTACAAGAACCGTGATTACGCCTGCTTCTTCTCCGCAAACTCCGCGCAAAAACCGGCGCTGTATGACACCGCAGATGCTACCGCCAACAGTCGCATCAATGCGCGCCTGCCTTACATCTTCCTGCTATCACGCATCGCGCATTATCTGAAGCTGATTCAGCGCGAAAACATCGGCACCACCAAAGATCGCCGCTTGCTGGAACTGGAGCTGAATACCTGGGTGCGTGGATTGGTGACTGAAATGACCGATCCGGGTGATGAGTTGCAGGCTTCACATCCGCTGCGCGATGCCAAAGTGATTGTTGAAGATATCGAAGATAACCCGGGCTTCTTCCGCGTGAAACTCTTCGCAGTGCCGCATTTCCAGGTGGAAGGCATGGACGTCAATCTGTCGCTGGTATCTCAGATGCCAAAAGCGAAAGCGTAAGGCGGCTATCCGGAATGAAAATTTACCGTCCGTTATGGGAAGACGGCGCGTTTCTGACGCCGCAACAGTTCCAGCAGCAGGCTATGTGGGACGCGCATGTGGCAGGTACTGTCGCTGGCATGACGCTGGCACACCCCTGGGGCGTGCTATGTGCGGAGTTCGATGATAGCGCGCTGGCGCTGTCAAAACTGAA
Source organism: Pantoea folii (assembly GCF_056678875.1). Classification (NCBI taxonomy): domain Bacteria; kingdom Pseudomonadati; phylum Pseudomonadota; class Gammaproteobacteria; order Enterobacterales; family Erwiniaceae; genus Pantoea; species Pantoea folii. Next base: position 719,154 of record NZ_JBWXON010000001.1, read on the forward strand.
TGCAACGCACATTGCCGTCCGCTTTGCGGATGGCTCACTGGTCGATACTCATCTGGCTGACACACTGCCACCGGTCTTTGAGCTGACTGATGTGACGGATCGGGACAGCGTAGAGGTGGTACTGGCGCTGCCGCTGATCAACGCCAACGGCGGTAATCTGGAGAACGGGGCGGACAGCGAACGTCCGCGCCGCTGGGTCGCCACCCGGGAGCGCGTGCAGGAGCTGGCCGGTCACGAGCGTACCGAGATTGCGGTACAGCGTTATGCGCTGCGCCTGCGGCTGGCGCATCAGGAAAACGCGGCATACCTGACCTGTCCGGTTGCCCGCCTGGTGCGCAACGCACAGGGGCAGTGGATGCGCGACGCCGCGTTTATTCCCCCCCTGCTGTCACTGGCTGCGAGCCCGGCGCTGGTCGCGGCGCTGGGTGACCTGCTACATCGCCTGCAGGCACGCCGTCAGCGTCTGATGCAACTGCGTCGCGAGAGCAACGAACGCATGGCGGATTTTGCCGTGTCCGACGTTTCCCTGTTCTGGCTACTCAATGCGCTGAACAGCGCGGAGCCGGTGCTGACAGAGTTGTACCAGTCACCGTCGCGCCATCCTGAACTGCTTTACCGTGAACTGGTGCGCCTTGCGGGGAGTCTGCTGACGTTTTCCCTCGAGAACGTGCCGGACGATATCCCGGCCTACCGGCACAACGCGCCAGAGCAGGTTTTCCCGCCGCTGTTCACGCTGCTGGATACGCTGCTGGAGGCAAGCCTGCCTTCTCGCGTTATCGCCATCGACCTGGAAAAACAGGGCGTGCTGTGGAAGGGCAGGCTGCACGATGCGCGTCTGCGCGAAGGTGCGGACTTTTATCTGTCCGTTCGCTCTTCCCTGCCGAATCACGAGCTTCAGGCACGCTTCCCGCTGTTGTGTAAAGCCGGCAGCCAGGACGATGTTTCTGAGGTGGTGAATATTGCGCTGAGCGGTATGGTCATCCGCCCACTGCCTCACGTCCCGGCGGCCATCCCGTTACGCCTGGAAAATCAGTATTTCGCGCTGGATCTCTCAACGGATGCGGCCCGGGCAATGCTGGCCTCCGGCGGCTGTACCTTCTACACGCCGGAATCGCTCGGTGAGCTGAAACTGGAACTCTACGCGGTGCTGCGCTCATGAATAATCCCAACACACTGACAGAGCGTCTGTTTTTTCAGGGCTGGCTGATGGTCAGCCAGCTGCGTTGCGGACAGCAAATTGAAAACGGCGACGCGCTATACCGACGTGCGGCGGGCTGGGTGAAGACAGCCCGCGAGGCGTTGACAGAGGCCGGGTTCAGCGAGGCCAGCCGTGACCACATGCTTTATGCCTTCTGCGTGCTGCTGGATGAGGCAGTGCTAAACAGAGGGAGTCAGGACGATGGCTGGCTGCGCTGGACCCGTGATCCGTTGCAGGTGCGCTTCTTTGGTTCACTGAACGGCGGTGAAGCGCTCTGGGATCGTATCCGCACCGTGCTGAACGAACCCGCAGCGGACATTACGGTGCTGACCTGCTTTTACCGCACCCTGCAGCTGGGGTTCGTCGGGCATTACCGTGCGCAGGATGACGAACGTCGTGAAGACGTGGTGAGTGCGCTGGCTGCCCGCGTGCCGCCTTTTGCGCTGCCGGAAGATGCGCCGCTGGTGGTACGCCCCGCAGGTCTGCGCAGCGGACGCCGCTTTTACTGGCTGAGCTGGGTGGCAGCAGTGGTGCTGCTTGGCGGGCTCTGGTTCCTGCTGGAGTCAACGCTGGCAGAGATGGTGTCGCGCATGGCAGGTGCACAGTAATGGTCCGACCCGATTCACGTCAGGGCCTGACGCTGCTGGCAGCCGTGCTCGCGATCCTGCTGGTGGTGGGCTTTTCGGGACTGAACCCGCTGAACACGGTGGCGCTCTGTGTGCTGGTGCTGCTGGTGGCCGGTTTTCTTCTGTGGCATTTGCAGCGTAATGCTACTGATCACCAACCGGACATTGATGCCAGTCTGCCGCCGGAAACCTATTGCGGGCCAGTGATTCTGCTTATCGGGGATACGGCACCGTTGTTTGGTGAACTGACCCACCGAGAGACCCGGCTGGGGTGGTATCTGAACGTGCGCCAGCCTGCTGAACTGCCCGCGCTGGTGGAGCGGCTGGCACAGCAGTATCCGGCGCTGCTACCTCAGCTTTCAGTGATGCTGGCAATCATCCCCGGGCAGCACACCTCCGCTGACGTATTGGTTCAGCAGCAGGGTGGATGGCAGAGGGCCGTTTCAGAGTGCCGGGTTGTGCTTAAAGGGTTGCCGCCATTGTGTGCCGTGATATGGGGCTCGTCAGTGGATGAGCGCACGCACTGGTTCAGCTATACGCCAGAACAATTACAGTTTCATCCTGAAAATGACGCCCGCCTTTCGCTGGCGGAGTGGATCACCCGGGATCCCCTGCATTTTCATCACGCACTCAGACTGCAAAGCCTGATGCAATGGTATGCGGGGCAGTTCGCGGCTTCGCACACCGCAAGCTCGTGCCAGATCGGCGTTTGCCTGACACCAGTACAGTCGCTGTCGGGCAACCTGTGGCAGCAGCATACCGTCGGGCTGACCACACTGTCGCCTGAAAACTATGCGTCTCCGCCTTCACTGCCGCTGCCGGATGTGCTGCTGTCCGGTATGCGACAGCGGCAGGGTATCAGCCGCTCGCTGCGAACGGCGCGCAGGGTCGGAATGATGCTCGGCCTGTTTCTGGCGCTGGCCATGCTTGCTTCCTTTATTCATAACCAGCGCCTCGTGCGCAGCGTGGCCGATCACCTTGCGCTGTGGCACAGCCTGCCGGAGGGGGCTGTTGCAGCGAAAACACTTGCGCGCGATGTGCTTATCCATGACCGCACGCAGCTGGATGCCTGGCAGCGCAGCGGTGAACCACTGCGATATGGCGTGGGACTTTATCAGGGCCTGCGGCTCATTGCGCCGGCAAACGCAGCCATCCATCGCTGGGCACCGCCCCCCGCGCCAGCACCCGTGATTCAGCAGGTAGTGGAGGGACCGCAGACGGTGCGGCTTGACAGCCTGTCGCTGTTTGAATCGGGCAAAGCGGCGCTGAGGGCGGGGTCCGACAAAGTACTCATCAATGCACTGGTGGGCATCAAGGCACGACCCGGCTGGCTGATTGTCGTCGCTGGCCATACCGACAGCACCGGCAATCCCCGGCTCAACCAGGCGCTTTCACTACAGCGCGCCGGAGCGGTGCGCGACTGGATGCGTGACACCGGCGATGTGCCGGAGAGCTGCTTCGCGGTACAGGGCTACGGTCAGGATCGTCCGGTTGCAACAAACGAGTCGGCGGAGGGGCGTGCGCTCAACCGCCGGGTCGAAATCAGTCTGGTGCCACAGGCGGACGCCTGCCGCGTGCCGGACGCACACACCCGGTCATCACAGGATGATGGCCATTCTCAGTCTGAAAAGGAGTAACAACATGGCAATTCCAGTTTATCTGTGGCTGAAGGACGACGGCGGCGCGGACATCAAGGGTTCAGTAGACGTGCAGGACCGCGAGGGCAGCATTGAGGTGGTGGCACAGGAGCATAACCTGTACATCCCGACCGACAACAACACCGGCAAGCTGACCGGCACCCGCATTCACACGCCGTTCCTGTTCACCAAGGAAATCGACTCGTCGAGCCCGTACCTCTACAAGGCCGTAACTACCGGTCAGACCCTGAAGTCGGCGGAGTTCAAGTGGTATCGCATCAGCGACGCAGGACAGGAAGTCGAGTACTTCAACACCAGGCTTGAGAACGTGAAGGTGGTGAAGGTGAATCCTGTCATGCACGACATTAAAGATCCTTCCAAAGAGAAGCACAACCATCTGGAGATGATTGAGCTGCGCTACGAAAAAATCACCTGGACCTACAAGGACGGCAACATCATTCATTCCGATTCCTGGAACGAACGCGCCACCGCGTAAGCCCGTGCGGACGGTTCGCCGTCCGCTTTTTCAGGCGTGCGCCTGCGCGCGGGTGCAGCCCTGAAAAACACACTGATGTACAGATACCTCAGACCTTATGGGCCTCGGTTAACGGCCAGGGGCGGTAGCGTGCCTGAAACGGAGAGAACACCTATGGAACACCAGTCTGCAGCGTTGCTGCGCCGCCTTAACCCCTTCTGCGCCCGCGCGCTGGAGGCCGCCGCCTCACTGTGCCAGACCCGCGCGCACGCGGAAATATTCCCCGAGCACTGGCTGCTGAAGCTGCTGGAGCAGGGTGAGGGCGACATCACGGTGATGGCCAGGCGCTATGAGTGGGACATGGACGGCGTCTGGCAGGGGCTGCTGGACTTTCTCGACGGTCAGCCTCGCCTGGTGCGCAGCCGCCCGGATCTTTCGGCTCGCCTGCACCACCTGCTGAAGGAGGCCTGGCTGGCGGCCTCGGTGGACGGTGAGGAGCGCATCCGAAGTGTACACCTGCTGACAGCCATCATTGGCAACCACTCGCTGACTCGCTGTGACGCACTCTGGCCAATCCTCACGCTGAGCCCGCGCCAGATGACGGCGCTGCGCCCGCTGCTGGACGCGCAGTCGGACGAACGACCCGACGCGCTGCAGCCGAACGAACCTCTGCGGAGCCTAAACGCAGAGGAGGGTGTGTCACCTGTGTTGTCGGTCGCTGCGCCTACTGCCGGCTCAGAAGCGCTGTCCCGCTTCACCCGCGACGTTACCGCTGACGCGCGGGACGGGAAGATTGACCCGGTGTATGGGCGCGATAATGAAATCCGCCAGATGGTGGACATCCTCTCGCGTCGCCGCAAGAACAACCCGATTCTGGTGGGCGAACCAGGCGTGGGCAAAACTGCGCTGGTCGAGGGGCTGGCGCTGCGCATTGCGGAAGGTAACGTGCCGGCCAGCCTGAGCACGGTCAGCGTGCGCACCCTGGATCTTGGCATGTTGCAGGCGGGCGCGGGCGTGAAGGGTGAGTTTGAGCAGCGCCTGAAGAACATCATTAGTGAGGTGCAGCAGGCTGAGCAGCCGGTGCTGCTGTTCATCGACGAGGCGCACACCATCATCGGCGCGGGCAATCAGGCAGGCGGCGCGGATGCAGCTAACCTGCTGAAGCCCGCACTGGCGCGCGGTGAACTGCGCACCATCGCCGCCACGACCTGGAGCGAGTACAAGCAGTACTTCGAGAAGGATGCCGCACTTGAGCGCCGTTTCCAGATGGTAAAAGTTGATGAGCCGGACGACGAGACCGCCTGCCTGATGCTGCGTGGCCTGAAGTCTCGTTACGCGCAGCACCACGGTGTGCACATCACCGACGAAGCCGTGCGCGCCGCCGTCACGCTGTCCCGTCGCTACCTGACCGGACGCCAGCTGCCGGACAAGGCGGTGGACCTGCTCGACACCGCGAGCGCGCGCGTTCGCATGAGCCAGGACACGGTGCCGGAAGCTATCACGCAACTGCGTGCCCGCACGGATGCCCTGAATATTGAGAAGCGCGCTATCCTGGATGATCAAGCACTGGGCGGCAGCGTTCAGGAGGCGCGCATGCATGACATTCTGATAGAACTGGCCACCGCGGATGAACGTCTCGAACAGCTGGAGCTGAGCTGGGTGGCCGAGCGTGAGCTGACGGAGACGCTGCTTCTCAGCCGGCAGGATGCTTCTCAGCAGGTGCGCCGCTTTGAACTTCAGTCCGCTCTTCATGCGCTGCAGCAGGAGGAGCCGCTGATGACGCTGGACGTGGACGCACGCACGGTGGCGGGGGTGATTGCCGACTGGACCGGCGTGCCGCTCTCTTCCTTAATGAAGGACGAGCAGACGGAGCTGCTGAAGCTGGAAAAGGCGCTGGAAGCGCGCGTGGTCGGCCAGCCGATGGCGTTGAACGCCATTGCACAGCGCCTGCGCGCGTCGAAAACCGGCCTGACTGCCGAGAACGGGCCACAAGGTGTGTTCCTGCTGGTGGGCACCAGCGGTACGGGTAAAACGGAAACCGCGCTGGCGCTGGCCGACACTCTGTACGGCGGCGAGAAATCGCTGATTACTATCAACCTCTCCGAGTATCAGGAGGCGCACACCGTAAGCCAGCTGAAAGGCTCGCCGCCGGGTTACGTGGGCTACGGGCAGGGTGGTGTGCTGACCGAAGCTGTGCGTAAACGCCCGTACAGCGTGGTACTGCTTGACGAGGTGGAGAAGGCGCACCGCGACGTGATTAACCTGTTCTATCAGGTGTTCGATCGGGGCTTTATGCGCGACGGCGAGGGGCGGGAGATTGACTTCCGCAACACCGTTATCCTGATGACCTCTAACCTCGGCAGCGACGCGTTGATGCAGAAACTGGACGAACAGCCGGACGCCAGTGACGCTGACCTGCAGGAACTGCTGCGCCCGGTTATCCGCGATCATTTCCAGCCCGCACTCCTGGCGCGCTTCCAGACGGTGATTTACCGCCCACTGGCTGCTGAGGCGATGCGCACCATCGTCGAAATGAAGCTTGGCCAGGTCAGCCAACGACTACAGCGTCACTACGGCCTGGCAACAGAAATTTCAGCGGCGCTGTACGACGCCCTGACCGCCGCCTGCCTGCTGCCAGACACTGGCGCGCGCAACGTCGATAGCCTGCTCAACCAGCAGATTCTACCGGTGCTTAGTCAGCAGCTTTTGCAATATCAGGCCGGCGGGCAGTTGCCTGGCACTCTCAGCCTGGACTGGAACGAAGAGGACGGTGTGCTGATGACATTTGAGAATCTCATTCATGAACAAAACTGAAAGAGATGCGGCAGCCAAAGAAGGTAGCCTGCGGCTGATGAGTAAAGGAGAAATCGTGCTTGCCAGTACGGTTTTCCGGGACAAAATTGATTATCACAAGGTATGGATCCATAAAGACAGCTATCTCCCGTTTGGTTTGCAAAATGAAGCTGTTGCTATGACGCCTAAGGGAGAAATATTTTACCGTCCGCCACTTTACCGGAGCGATTTTGCTGACCTGGCTCAGAGTGACCTTGCCGACAGACATACTTTTATACACGAGCTCAGCCATGTATGGCAGCGCCAAAAGGGAATGTGCGTGATATGCAGGGGGCTCATAAGCTGGCTGGCGAGCTATCGCTATGAACTGGATGGACGGCTACTGAGTGAGTATCCGATGGAGCAACAGGCACAAATTATTGCAGATAATTTTCTACTGGCGAGTGAGGGGTATAATACATTTATGGAGTACCGGCGTCGTAGTTATGTCACGCTGGACGGCAACCTGGATGAGTCTATTATTTCGCAGAAATATAAACATGCGTTGAGAGGATTCCCTTGGTGAATGTATCTCAGAGGATAATAAGTTGCAGGTTGGCTTTGTCAGTAATCGTATTTCTCCTGTCAGGATGTCCAGGAGACAGGTTCACGCTTTCAGATAATGCTCCTCTCAGCATAGATGCTGACCGCATCTGCTTCACTGTATTAAAACCTGATGATTATTCACTTTCATATTTTGACCTCTTTGAAAGAGGAAATCGGAACTCTGTTAAGCACCCAGAAATAGCAGAATACAAAACCGATAACAGCCTGCTTCTTTGCTTGGCTGAGGACACAGTAAGCGATTCAGAAATTGTTTATGTTGCGCAGTTTGGTCTGACGACACAGACCAAACGTAAACCGATTCGGAAGTTTTCTGTGGCTTTTAAAGCTGAAAAAACGGGATTTATCAGTGTTCCGCTGCTGCAAAACGAAATCAGTTATTACATGGGGCGGGGATATTAGCGGTTCCGTTTATCAACGGACTGACCCGCACTAATTTCATACAGAGGACGTTTCTTCGTCTTATGTGTAATCAGCCTATGAGCGTTATCTATCGCGGTATGCTCAGTTTTATGGCTACTTATGCTTATGATCTTGACGGCCGACTATTGAGTGAATACTCAATGGAGCAACAGGCTCAAATAATTGCTGATAACTATATTCTTACTGAGTGGGTATTTGGCCGATGGAATGAGTTAAGGTTGTATGACCATGTCAAATCTGTTAGAGCGTTGAGTGAGCCTGAAGCCTGTTTAGCTTATATGAAAGCATTAAGAGGTTTTCCATGGTGAAATCTATGAAATTATATTTCATTGTCATATTCACATGCTTCGCTATAGTCGGGTGTACTCTGTGAGAAGATCCTGTCGAGTTTGAACGCGATGCCGATATGAGCGTTATTGATGATATGCTATGTATAAATATACCCCAGAACAAAGCGTATTATTTCAGTGTGATTTCAATAAAAAATAAAGATGGCTCAGGGCTTAGGAAAAAAATCGATGGCAGCGAGTTAATAGCAGTAAGTGATAAACGTTGCATGCCATTATCCTGGTTGCCTGCATCAGAAAAAAAAGAATATATTATTCATTATGGTCTATTGTCCAGGCTGGAAACACTTCCATCCTTTAGAAAAGTAGCAGCCATAAGGTTGAAGAATAGTCGGGTCTATAATTTTCCATTAAAAAGAGAAGATTATTTACCAAGCTTCATCTCTGAGTGAGATTATGTTGACGGAAAAACGGACTTTTAAATATCGTTAGCAAACGAACGTACCCAGCCTGTTCTCGATGAAAGGTATAGATGTGTTCTCTGAGGTTTTCCATATTGAAGGATGATTTTATCCCAAGAGTAAATTGGTTGCCTATGATTGTTGCATTTATCATAACTGGTTGTATTGGAGAAAAGGTCACGTTTTCTGAAGTGGCTAAGGTTGAAAGTAAAGGAAATAAAGTGTGTTTTAAAGTCAGGCGCGTCGATGATGTTACAGTGGGAAATGTAACCATTTTTAAACGGGGGCAAAGCGAAAATAGAGAGTTTGTGGGGAGGGATGCTGTGGAGGTGGTCAATAATGAGTATGTATGCTTAAACGATTTTACTTCCATGGATTTAACTAAGGGGAAGTATATTGTCAGGTTTGTTTTGAATCAGAGTGGAAATCGACAGAATCTAAGGCTTTTCTCCACTGCGATGGAATTTAAAGATGGAGATTTTGTGAATATTCCATTGCAACAGGATGAGGTTGTGCATTATCTTGGTCGAAGAATTTGATTGATTTTAAATACTTCTTCCTGTCAAATAAATTTAACGCATAAATAAAAAAGTGATTTTTTCAGGTGCGACCTTGATATTAAAAAAGTGCTCTTTACTCATGGTGTTTGTATTGTCAGGTTGTATTGGCGATAAATTTACACCTTCTCAGAAAACGTTGGTCAGCAAAGTTGATGGCCGCATATGCTTCACTGTATTAAAACCTGATAATTATTCATTTTCATATTTTTACCTCTTTGAAAGAGAAAATCGGAACTCTGTTAAGCAGCCAGGAATAGCAGAATATAGAACCGATAACAGTCTGCTTCTCTGCCTGACGGAGGACATTATCAACAGTTCAGAAATTGTTTATGTTGCTCAGTTTGGTCTGACAACTCAGACCAAGCGTAAACCGATCAGGAACTTTTCCGTGGCTTTTAAAGTTTACAACACGGGCGTTATCAGCGTTCCCCTTCAGCGAAACGAAATCACCTATTACATAGGCTGCGGATATTAGCGTTTAATTTTATTAAATGCCTGACCGTTTCAACTCAATACACTGAATTCTTATCTAACCCGCATTCCTGAAAGGGATTGAACCATCCGTCATCACGGAGCGAATGACAATGACCTCAAGTGAAATGTTACTTAGCGCAGCATCGGTTTTATCGTCTACCCAGAATCGCTACTCTCTTCACATTCCCGCCTGCAATGCTGTTATTGATGTTGAGAGTCTGAACGGTACGGAAACGCTGAGCGCGAATTACCAATATGACGTGCTTTTCACCAGCCCCGATAAAGACATCTCGCCAGAGAAGATGCTGCGCAAAGCGGTAACGCTGACCATGAGAACCGGCTCTCTGCTGGAACCCGATTCGCAGAAAATTGTTCACGGTTATATCACTGACTTCCGCCGTCTGACGGGTTCCGCAGACCAGGTTAGTTATCTCATTATTATTGAACCCCGCTTTGCGCTTCTGGATAAGCAATACCGCTCACATCGCTTCTTTGTGAATAAATCGGTGCCGGAAGTTGTCAGTCAGATCCTGGATGAGCATGGTTTTCAGGGGTGGGAATATGAATTCAGCCTGAAGCATGGCTACCCCAAAAGGGAGCAGATTAACCAGTATCAGGAAAGTGACCTGAAGTTTGTACAGCGTCTGTTGTCCGAAATCGGCATTTTCTATTACTTCGCACTTCAGCCAGACACTCAGACTGAGGTCATCCGTTTTGGTGACGCGCAGAGCGCTTATTCCGATCAGAAGTCGCTGCCGCTGAACAGTCCCTCGGGTCTTGAAGACAATGCTCATGAATCCGTCTGGAACCTGAATCTGACCCATAATGTGGTTGAAGCGGGTGTGACAGCAAAGGATTACAACCACCGTGAGGCACAGCGCGTGCTGCGGTCGGTGAAGGCCGATATGACACGGGGTGATGGTGAGAATATCTCTTACGGGGAGGTTTATCACTATCGTCCCCGCCATCCTTACAGCGGCGATAAGTTTGCTCCGGAGACCGAGACCGCAAACTTTTATGCCCGTCTCGATCATGAACGTTTTCTTGCCCGGCAGACGCTGATATCCGGTATTTGCAACGATGCTTTTATCAGCCCCGGACATGTTTTATCTGTTACCGAAACAGGCATACCCACGCTGCCTGC